>NZ_LGEN01000011.1 GCF_001507855.1 Halomonas sp. 54_146 | reverse complement strand
TTCATGGCTTACAGCGTAGCTCGTGTCATGTAAGTTCTCAAGTGCAAGTGCCAGCTAGGCACCCTGGCGGGTGCCGCGCTATCCATCCCCACCCAATGCGGTGGCTTGGATGGAGTATTCCGCGCTTTTCGATAAATGCGGTTAGGTTTTTCAGCTGTTACTATTTGGCCGTACAAGTTTAACTATACAAGCGCATTGACAGTGCATAATGCTTATCCAGCAGGAGGTTATATGGCCAATCATGGAGGCAAGTCGGTTTTCATTGCATCCGTCGTGATTATTTTCGGCTTGGTGGTTGTCGGCGCAGCATTTCCAGAAGGGTTTGCTAACGCGGCAGAAGGGGCGCTAACAACGGTGACGGAACTATTTGGTTGGTTCTACCTGTTTTCAGTTTTCGGGTTTGTCATTTTCCTGTTTGGATTGGCGCTGAGCAAGTACGGTAAAGTGCGCTTAGGCCCCCAGGACAGCCGGCCTAACTACAGCTTTTTTTCGTGGGTCAGCATGTTGCTAGCCGCAGGTTTTGGTGTTGGGCTGGTGTTTTATGGCATGGCCGAACCCATGTTTCACTACATTGACCCCCCTTATGGCGATATGCCCGCCGAGACAGAAGCCGCCGCCCGCTACGCTATCCAGTACAGCTACTTTAACTGGGGTATTCACCAGTGGGCGGCGTTTTCGATTGTCGGGCTGATCATTGCCTACTTTCAGTTTCGTAAAGGGCAGGCGGGGCTGGTCTCTTCGGTGCTGTCGTCGATCACGGCTAAAAACCCTAACATTCGCCCTTATGCCTCTTGGCTGGATGTCTTTGCCGTGGTTGCCACGGTGATGGGTGTCGCCACCTCGCTGGGTTTGGGCGTGCTGCAAATGAACGGCGGGTTGAACGCTGTGTTTGGGCTGCCTGAAAATGGCCTTTGGCAGTTTATTATTCTCTTCGTGATGTTCTGTGCCTATATGGCTTCTACGTGGTCGGGTTTGGATAAAGGCATTAAACGGCTCTCTAACCTCAATATGATTTTATGCATCGGGCTGATGCTATATGTCCTCTTTACGGGCCCGACGCTGGCTATATTGGAAACCATTACGGTAGGGATTGGCGACTACCTGCAGAATTTTATCGGCATGAGCCTGCGTATTTCGCCCTATAGCGATAATGAGTGGGCCAGCAGCTGGACGATTTTCTACTGGGCGTGGGTGATTGCCTGGTCGCCCTTTGTCGGCACCTTTATTGCTCGCGTATCCCGTGGCCGTACTATCAAGGAATATGTGTTTGGGGTGCTGTTTGTGCCGCCGCTGCTGGCCTGTTTGTGGATCGGTGTGTTCGGCGGTGCGGCGCTGCATATGGAGCTAAATGGCAGCGATATCGGCCTGGCCGCCGCGACGCAAAATAATATTACCGTGGCGCTTTTTGAAATGTTTGAGCTGATGCCCTTTACCGGCGTGCTGTCGGTCGTGGCGATGGTACTGATCTTTATTTTCCTGGTGACGTCTGCAGATTCGGCGTCGTATATCGTGGCGCAAATGACCGACAACGGTTCGATTAATCCGCCGTTATATAAGCGCATTATTTGGGGTGTGCTGATCGCGGCTATCTGCCTGACGCTGATTGCATCGGGTGGCTTAACGGGGCTGCAATCGGCATCGGTGCTGTCGGCACTGCCGTTCACTTTTATTCTGTATATGATGGTGTTTGTGTTAATGCAGGAACTGCGCGCAGACCGCAAGGCTATGCTAACGCAGCTTTATCGTCGCCATGGTGAAACGCCGGTGGGTGCTGACGCCTTTGAAGCCGAGCTATTGGGTGAAGAAGAACGCCTGCGTCGTGCGCCCAACGTGGTTAACCGGCGCATTAATAGCTAGCGGTTATTTTCAGGAGCACGACACATGGAGCGAGGATGCTAATGGCTCGGCAAGGACGCCATGGGGCAACCCGAAGGCGGTCCAAAGGGGCTGCCTTTGACCGCTGGCTTGACCGCGTGGTGACCGTTGCCGTGGTAACGGCGATAGTGGTTGGCCTTGCTGCTGTTGTTGCGCACTGGTTGCTCTAGCGCTCTTGTTCGGCACGCTGTTTTTCTGTGACGCCCGGCGCTATGCCGGGCGTTTGCATGTCTCGACTCGGTTTCGGCCAAGCCGTTTGGCATGGTATAGGTGCTGGTCGGCATGTTGAATCAACGCATCAGCGCTAACCGGTAAGCCAGGCGACATGCTGGAAACGCCCATGCTAACGGTCAAGTTGGCGTGGGTGCTTGAATAGGCATGGGGAATGGCCAATGACAGTACGGCTTCGCGTAGGCAGTTAGCGACCTGCACCGCGTTATCGTGGTGTTTGCCGAGCAACACACAGACAAACTCTTCGCCCCCATAGCGGGCCAGTAAATCCCGCGTGGGGTCAAGGCACTGGTTGAGTGCGTTCGAGACTGCTCGCAGTGCGTCGTCACCCATGGCGTGGCCATAGTGGTCGTTGAATTCTTTAAAGTTATCGATATCGATAAAAATAACCGAGAGCGGCTGCTGGGTTTGCTGCGCGAGCTCCCAGTGGCGCTGATAGAACTCATCAAAGTGGCGGCGGTTGGCTACGCCGGTCAAGCCATCCATAGTGGAAAGGTGATGAAGCTGGTCGCGTTGTTCTAACCCCTGCTGAAATGCCTTTAAAAGGTGGTCCAGGCTATCGACTAAATGCCCCAGTTCATCATGCCGGTGGCCGCGTAAGCTTGGCTTGGGCCACTGCCCAGGCCGCGTGGGGTCGGTATGGGTAATGGCTTCATGTACTTTGAGCAGTGGGCGAGTAATGAATACGTGGAAAAAAGCGATGACCAACAGGCTTAAAATAAACGCCTCTAAGACACTGACCCCCACTACTGAATAAATGCGCGCCAGGAATTGCTGTGCCAAGTAATCTTCCGCCAGAAATAGCTCGATCTCGCCCACAATCGCCTCTGGCATATCGCTGCCAATAAAATATTCCAGGGCTGCCTGGTGGTGCAGCATATCGCTAAACAAATACTGGCTAAGCCATGTCGAGTTAACCTGCTCTGCGGTATTAAACTCCGCTAGCGGTCGACCAAAGTCATCGCGAATGATTACCCAGGCCACCACCTCATCGCTAAACAGCCCGTGAGCTATTTGATGGGCGAGCACAGGATTAAGCTGGAAGGCGGCTTCTGCTGCCGCGCCATTGACGATCGCCATCTGCTGGGCAATGCGCAACTGTACCTCTTGGCGCATATTGGATGCGTGGCTGAATAGCTCAGCGCTGCCGGCGATGGTGCCAATCACGAGGGCAATCAACAGCGTTAAAAGCGCTTGTTTGGTCGTCAGGCTGCCTTTTTGGGCAAGGGTAGCCGGTAGTGATTACCCATTACGGCTTATCCTTTTGAGTGTTTTTAACGTCTTGAACGTTTTGAGCGTCGTCTTGAACATCAGTATGCAAGGCATCTAGCTGGCTTTGTAGGCGCACTAATAGCGCTTCTGACACGCTAGGGTGACAAGCCAGATAAAGCGGTGAACGGGCGAAGGTAAATAAATGCGCTAACCCGATGTTTTGTTCTGCGGCCATAAATTCACCGGTGGCTTTGCCCGTCACAATGACATCAATCAGGCCGGCTTTTAGGCGCGCTATATTTTCTCTCTCGGTGGGGGCGCGCAGAACAGTAATGCCTAAAGCGGCAACATAATCGCCGATGGCATCTTCACGATAACTGCCCACACGCCAAGCGCGCAGTTCCGACAGTTCGGTAATGTTCAGGCCGCGTTCCGCTAAACTGAAGGCTGCCCATTCATTAACCGCAAGCGGCCCTACCCACTGAAATAACGCTTCACGCTCACGGGTGCGGGCGGTGGAATAAACGCAGTAGTGATCGCGCAGCCGTGCCTCGGTGTAAGCGCGTGCCCACGGCAATAGCCGAAAATAAGCGTCAGTATCGGTTTGCCGCAGTGCTTTTCGCAGCTGCTCGGTTGCACTGCCGATAATTTGTCCTTGCTCGCCGGCATAGTTAAACGGTGGGTACTCTTCAGTATTGATGGTTAGCGGCAGGGCGTGGAGTGGCAGGGCGTGAAGTAATAGAAAACCGCTGCTAAAAGTGGTGAACAGAGCGGCCGCCACTTGAGCCCGCCAGCGGCGCGTTGAATTTTTAACCATCGTTGACTACCTCTGAGGAAGCTCTGCAAGCACGTTGTCCAGCGCTTGCTGCATCCGTGATATCAAGCGCGGGTCGGTGGTTTGGTTAATGGCAAAATATAAATAAGAGTCGCTGAGCGTGTGAACCGGTATCAAGCTGTTGCTAGGATGGCCTTCTGATTCGGCAATCCAGGCCGCGACATCCGCACTGTAGGCCCATAAATCCACGCGCCCACGGGTCAGCATGTGTAGCGCGCTGCGGTTATCAATGGCGGGTATCATCAAGCTTTCAGGGTAGCCTGCTTCCTGTAATGCCTGGGCACCAATATCCTCCCGAATGACCGCCACCGTCAGCTTGCGCTTAATGGCTTGTGACAAAGAATCAATCGTAATCGGTGCGTCGCGATGGGCAAGCAGGACAACGTGGTCTTGAGCAATCGGCCCCACCCAATGAAATTGCGCTTCCCGCGTGGCGTTTCGTGTTGTTGAAAATAGCACGGTATTGGGTTGGCTTAAGGCGATCTCATAGCCGCGTACCCAAGGGTAGTAATGGATATCATCGCGGCTCAATGGCGTCTCGGTCTCGGCAAAGATAGCCTCTAATAAATCAATCGAGAACCCGGCTAACTGTTGGTTAATTAAATAGTTGTAGGGGGGATATTCTTCGGTGATGAACGTAAGTGAGGTGAGCGTATCGGCAGATGCAAGCTGAGTAGATGGAGTTGTCATAAGCCAAACGCCGAGCAAGGCTATGAACCTTCCTACTGCCCGTGGTGTTAGTTTGGCTACTACCATCGCGGTCTACTCGTATGGTTTTTTCAATCAATCAAACTTAGCCCAAGCTTGGTCGGCTGTCACCTTTAATCTGTCAACGCAAGCCGTGGCGTTTTGGCTGTTCCACCTGCTAGGCTTACGGCTTCCCCTATGAGAGAAAACTAATGCTGCCTGCTAACCCTGCCAAGGCACCTAATGCCTACGCATCGCGCCGAGAAATCTTTGGCTGGGCGATGTTTGATTTTGCCAATCAGGCATACACGTTACTGATTATTACGGTGGTGTTTGGCGAGCTATTTACGACCGTGATTGTGGGGGACCGTGGCGATGACTTTCGGCTTGCCAACTTTTTATGGAGCCTGGCGCTGGCGATTAGTTATCTGATGGTGGTGGTAACAGCGCCGCTTTGTGGCGCTGTGATGGATTATCGAGCAGAGAAAAAGCGCTTTTTGCTGGTGAGCTACTTAGCCACCGTGGTCACGACAGCAATGCTCTACTTTGTAGAGCCGGGCTACGTCATTATTGGCCTGCTGTTAATTGTGCTGTCTAATTATGCCTATTCCATGGGCGAGTCATTTATCGCTGCTTTCCTACCAGAGCTAGGCCCGCCTGAATCACTGGGTAAAATTTCCGGCTTTGGGTGGGCGTTAGGCTACATCGGTGGGTTATTCGCTGCGGGGTTCACGCTGGTGATGCTGGGCGAGGCGAGCGTGGACAACTTTGAAAGAATCCGTTGGGTTGGCCCCTTTGCCGCGGGCTTTTTCCTGATTACCGCTATTCCCACGTTTTTATGGCTAAAAGAGCGGGGTACGGCTCAGCCCCGCGGCGTTTCTTATCGCCATATCGCCTTGAACCGTGTTACCACCACCCTGCACGAATTGCGTCATTTTAAAGACTTAACGGTGTTTCTGGTTTCGCTGCTGTTCTCCATGGCGGGTGTCTACATCATTATTGCTTTTGCGTTTATTTATGGCGCTCAAGTGATTGGCTGGGACGAAGGCGTGCGCAATATCATGTTCATTATTGTTCAGGTGACCGCTGCAGCAGGGGCGTTGGGTTTTGGCTGGTTACAGGACCAGCTAGGTGCCAAGCGGACTTACCAAATGACGCTGGCGCTTTGGGTGCTGGCTATTATTGCTATTTGGGCAACGCCAGAGGTTACTCAGTGGGTAAACGGGCGTTTTGACGTGCAGTGGCAGGCGCAATATGTGTTTTTGGTAGTGGGTTGTTTGGCAGGGCTCAGCCTCGGTTCTAGCCAGTCAGCGAGCAGAGCCTTGGTAGGCTTGTTTTCACCGTTAGAGAAAGCGGCTGAATTTTTCGGGTTTTGGGGGCTGGCCAACAAACTGGCGGGCGTGTTCGGGATTGTCATGCTGGGCGTATTGCAAACGCTGATTGGCTTACAAGCATCTATTCTATTGTGTGTCGCCCTTTTTGTGACCGCGATGCTGATTTGCCTCAGGGTCAATGAACGCCGTGGCCGAGAGGCAGCGCTCACCTGGGAAGCCGGCAGTCATACCAACAATAGTCATATCAACCACAATAACGCTTAACAGGTACGCTTACCTCAGTGAGGTGGAACATGGCCAGGCACGTGGCTAGGCATGAAGCAACGCCAGCAGCGCAGCGTGGCGGCATCGTGATGATGCTGCTTTTTTGGGTACTGTTAATGGCCGTGGGTACCTGGTGGCTGCACGGCGGCCTTGAAGACATGATGCGGCCTAATGCCAATGTGGTGCATACCCTTCCCGCGGGTGAGCCGGTCACGTTACAGCGTAATCGTGCCGGGCATTATGAGGCACCGGGGCGAATTAACGGAAAACCGGTGACATTTTTGCTTGATACCGGCGCTACTTATGTCGCAGTGCCCGCCGATTTAGCGGCGGAACTAGGCTTGGAAGCCGGCCGAAGTGCTTGGTTTAATACCGCTAATGGCCGAGTGGAAGGGACGTTAACCGAGCTAGACGAAGTTTCGCTGGGCGGGCTAAAAGTACGCAATGTTCGGGGCTCTATTAGCCCAGGAATGGAGAGCGATACGGTGCTGCTGGGCATGAGTTTTTTGAACTTGCTGACCATCGAGATGCAGGCCGGCGAGATGGTGCTGAGCCTTCCCGAGCAATGAGTTCTGCTTGTGAACGCGCGGTTGATATGCTTAGCTGAACAGCCGTAAGTGCCAACATGCTAAAAGGAGTTACAATGGGCATTGAAATAGGTGGTCTGTTAGGGCTAATTTGGCTCATCATCGTCATTTGGGCCATTGTTAAAGTCGCCAAAAGCGGCGCAGGCGGCGTCGCTAAGCTGGTATGGATTCTGGTGTTATTGTTCTTCCCGCTGGTCGGCCTGATAGCGTGGTTTCTGTTTGGCCCAAAGGGATAGCGGCTGAATAATAGCGCAAAAAGGCAGGCCACCTTTGGCCTGCCTTTTTAGTAGGTTTTTTAGTAAATTGTCGTTTTTTAGTAAATTAAGCATTCGTTACTCAATAAATCGTTACTCAACCGTGTCGCTTCCTTCCCCAGGTGGCGCTTTATAATGCCCAGGAATTTTTAGTTTCTCCCCGTTGGGCAGGTCACGCACGTGGGTGGGCACATAAATACGTTTAATCACACTTCTCGTTTTGCGATTTCCCATGGCAGGTTCCTCCTGTCAAATTGTCGACAGCTAATATTTCTACATTAATCCTCGCTAAGCTGACAATCAAGCGCCCGAATGGGGTCAACTGCGATGAATAATCGCAATGGTAACGACAGAAGCGGGTGTTTTGATGGTTTTGGGTTATCCTGGGAGTCAATAACGCTACCTGTGTTGGTCATGGGCAAGCGACAAGACAAACTACCTAAGCGGAGTGCATAAAAAGGATGGTAGATCATTTGGAACAGCAATTTCAGGCACTTGAGCCGCAAGAGCCTGCAATGCCTGACTATCCCGATCAAGATCATGTCCTGATCATCGAAGATGATCAGCGTCTGGCCGAGCTTACCCGTGATTACTTGGAAGCAAATGGCTTCCAAGTCACCCTGGAAGCGGACGGTGCCAAAGGGGTTGATCGTATCTTAACCCTGCAGCCCGACCTGGTGATTTTAGATTTAATGCTACCCGGTGAGGACGGTCTGGCGATTTGTCGCCGCGTAAGGCCCAATTTTGCAGGCCCGATCATGATGCTAACGGCGCGTACCGATGATTTGGACCAAGTCTTGGGTCTGGAAATGGGTGCCGACGATTACGTACCCAAGCCCGTGCAGCCGCGGGTGCTGCTTGCCCGAATGCGGGCACTGCTGCGGCGTGCTGATGGGCCAGCGCCTGATGGCGAAATGCGCCTGCGCTTTGAGAATCTAGAAATAGACAACGCTACTCGCGAAGCATGGCTGGCGGGCGAGCGAATTGACCTCACCAGCGCCGAGTTTGATCTGCTTTGGCTTCTGGCGCGCAATGCAGGGCGCGTGCTTACCCGTGAAGAGATATTCAGCGATTTACGGGGGATTAAATACGACGGGCAAGATCGCTCTATTGATGTCCGTGTCTCACGTATTCGACCCAAAATTGGCGATGACCCTAATCAGCCTCATCGAATCAAAACCGTGCGCAGTAAAGGCTATCTGTTCGTTAAAGATAGTTGATTATTCAGAGGGTCGGCATCATGCGACGAGTGCTCAGTAACGGCTCGTTTTTGCGTTTTTATGTGTTGCTGGGTGCAGCGCTGTTGGTCATGTTTGTGATTGCGCTCGCTGGGCGTTCCTTTATTGAACAGGTGCGCCGCGAAGACTACCGCGAACAGCTCGCGGCGTTGCCTATGTCGCTGATGACACAACGGCTTGCCGACACGCCCGTGGCCGAGCGCGAGCCGCTGCTTGAACGCCTGGCTGAACGGCTGAGCCTGCAGCTCTCCTTACTGCCTATTAGTGAAGCGGAGCTCGGCTATTTTGAACGCTCGCGGTTGGAGCGCGGCAAACTGCTGGTTGCTGAGCGCCCCTGGTTATTGCAGCAGCGCCTACCCAACGACACGTGGCTGCTGCAAGCAAGGTTGGATGATTGGAGCGAGCATCAGTGGCACGGCAGCATCGCGCTGCTGGGCGATTGGCTGGCTGAACAACCTATAGCAGAGCGTTCCAGCCGCCTGGCTGAGCTGCGCCCCGGCAGCTGGCCGCTGCAACTGCTGGCCACGCTACCCGCTGGGCTAACCGCAGAGCAGCAAACACAGCTGGCCAGCGGCGGCGTGGTCACTCAGTTGGTTTCCGACAGGCTGTCGATTACGCTGCTTTATCAGCTGCCTGGCGAGCAGTTGCCAGGCGAGGCACAATGGCTGGTCGCCGGGCCAATTTCCCGCGGCGACACCCTGCCGCTGAATTTACACCTTCCGCTACTGGTCGGGTTGATGATTGTGCTCAGCCTGATTATCTATTTGATTATGCGCAGCATTGAAGCCCGCATGGCGCGGCTGGAGCTGGCCGCCACGCGCATTGCCAGCGGCCGCATGGAAACCCGCGTAAAGGTAGAAAGCGGCGACTTTTTAGGCCGGTTAGGGATGGCCTTTAACGGCATGGCCAATCAGGTACAAAGCCTGCTGCGCGGCCAGCAAGAGATGATTCGGGCGGTTTCCCACGAGCTGCGCACACCGGTGGCACGCATTCGGTTTGCCGTGCAAATGGTCGAAGACATGACCGACCAGCCCGCCATTCGACGCCAGCTGCAGGGCATTGATGCCGATATTGTCGAACTTGATGAGTTGGTCGATGAAATTCTCACCTATGCGCGGCTGGGCGGTGAAACGGTGAACGGTGCCGAACTTGAAACGGCGCTGGTGGAATGCCGTGCCATGGCCGAGCGGGTGATTGACACGCTCTCAACGCTGCACAAAGGCTTAACGCTCTCGCTTGCCCCCGGCCCTGAAATTGAACTGCTGGCAGAGCCGCGCTACCTGCAGCGGGCGCTACAGAATCTAGTCGGCAACGCCTGCCGCCATGCCAAAGCCAACGTGGTGATTCGGCTATGGGATGAACCCAATCTGGTGCGCATTGATGTTGAAGACGACGGCCCCGGCATTCCCCCCGAAGCGCGGAGCGATATTTTCAAACCCTTTGCCCGGTTGGACGACAGCCGCGCCCGCAGCTCTGGCGGCTATGGGTTGGGACTATCGATTGTGCAGAAAATTATGGTCGGCCACGGTGGCAGCGTGACCATCGATACCAGCCCCACGTTGGGCGGTGCGCGCTTTACGCTGCTGGTTCCGCGTCGCGATCCGCCGGCTTAACCCCCGATAGCACTGCAAAGGAGGTTTCCCGCGCAGTGCGTAAAAAATCCTGCATCCACGGCGCTTCTCGCGTTTCTTCGCGAATGGCCGCATACAGCGTGCTCCATACCCCATGCTCGCCTAGTTTCACCGCGCATACGTAATCGCGCTCCAAATACTCGGTGAGCGCCCAGTTGGGCAGTGAGCAAACGCCGCGCCCGCTGGCCACCAGCTGCATCATCATGATCGTCAATTCAGCAGTGCGGATTTCTTTCGGCCGCACGTTCGCTGGCTGCAAAAACTGGGTAAATACATCCAGCCGCGACTGCTCAACGGGGTAGGTAATCAGCGTTTCTTCGGCCAGCGCTTGGGGGGTAATAAATCCCCTGCCTGCAAAAGGGTGCTGGCGGGCAACGGCCAGTAATCCCTCATAGCGAAACAGCGGGGCGTAGTGAATACCTTCAAGCGGCTGAGGGTCGGCGGTGATCACCAGGTCAAGCTGCTCGCGGGCAAGCGCCGGGAGTGGGTCAAAGTGGTGGCCGCTGGGAATATCGATTTCCACTTCCGGCCAGTGGTCGCGAAAATAATCCACCGTGGGCATCAACCACTGGAAACAGCTGTGGCACTCGATGGCCATATGCAAACGCCCCTGTTCGGTGCCTGCTAGGCGTGCCAAATCCCGCTCTGCCTTGCGTACCTCTGGCAGCACCTGGTCGGCCAGGGCAAGCAGCCGCAGCCCTGCGCGGGTAAATTCCACTGGGCGGGTTTTACGCACGAACAGCGGGCTATCCACACGGCTTTCCAGATCTTTGAGCTGGTGCGAAAGCGCTGACTGGGTCAAATGTACGCGTTCGGCGGCATCGACCAGCGAGCCGGTTTCGCGCAGCGCCAGCAGCGTACGGAGGTGGCGCAGTTCAATCATAATAGTGGCTCAATCATGTAGTGGCTCAATCATGGTGAATAATTTTCATGTTTGATATTAAAAACTTTAGTTTGATTCATTTTTTGGCTATGCCCAGACTGTGTGAAATCATTCACGTTGGTAGGGTTTATCATGACAGTTTCTCATATTCTCGGCTATCCCCGCATTGGCGCTCAGCGCGAGCTGAAAAAAGCCACTGAAGCGTACTGGAAAGGCGAGTGCTCGCGTAGCGAACTCGAAAGCACTGGGCGCGAGCTGCGTTTACGTCACTGGCAAACACAGCAGGATGCAGGTTTGGATTTCGTTAGCGTGGGCGACTTCGCCTTTTATGATCAAGTGCTTAACGTTTCAGTGGCGTTAGGTGCGGTGCCTGCACGCTTTAATGCCCAAGCGGAGATTGCCGGCGGTGAAGTTGACCTGGATACCGCCTTTCGCATGGCGCGCGGTCGAGCGCCCAGCGGTGAACCCGCCGCCGCTTGTGAAATGACCAAATACTTCGATACCAACTACCACTACCTCGTTCCTGAGCTGCACGAAGGGCAAACGTTCACCCTGGCATCGAACCGTCTGTTTGATGAAGTCGATGAAGCACTACGCGCAGGCTTTACCCCGAAAGTAACGCTAACCGGGCCGCTAACCTGGCTGTGGCTGGGTAAAACCAAAGGCGCTGATTTTGACCGCCTGACGTTGCTCGATGGCGTACTTAACGTGTATGGCGAGATACTCACGCGCCTGGCTACCCAAGGCGTTGAGTGGGTGCAATTAGACGAACCCGCGCTGGTGCAGGATTTACCGCTGGCGTGGCAGCAAGCCTATGAGCGTGCTTATCATCGCCTGCAGTCTGCGCCGCTGAAGCTGTTGGTGGCCAGCTACTTCGGCGGGCTGGGCGATAACCTCTCGCTGGCGACCCGTTTGCCCGTGGCGGGGTTGCATATTGACGCCGTGCGCGCGCCCCAGCAGGTAGAAAGCGTGATCGACCGCTTGGGTCCCCATCAGGTGCTCTCGATTGGCTTTGTCGATGGCCGCAATATCTGGCGAGCCGACTTGGCTGCATTACGCGAACGCCTGCTGCCGTTAAAAGTACGCCTTGGCCAGCGCCTGTGGCTGGCACCGAGCTGCTCGCTGCTGCATGTGCCGGTGGATTTAGCGCAGGAAACTGAGCTGGGCGATGAGCTAATCAGCTGGCTGGCCTTTGCCCGGCAGAAGCTTGATGAAGTGGTCACCCTGGCGCGCTTGATTGATAACCGCGCCACGCCCGCCGACGAGCAGCGCCTGGACCAGGCCACTCGGGCGCTGGATGCTCGGCGTGAATCAACCCGCATTCATCAGCCAGCGGTCAGCGCACGCTTGGCGGCGATTAGCCCTGCCGATAGCCAGCGCCAAGCGCCTTACACCGTGCGTGCTGAGGCTCAGCGGCGGGCGCTTAAACTGCCGCTATTCCCCACCACGACCATCGGCTCTTTCCCTCAAACTGATGAGATACGTGCCGCCCGGCGCGCGTTTAAAGCCGGTGAGCTGGCGTTAGCTGACTACGAAGCCCGTATGCAGGCCGAGATTGCCTACGCGGTTGAGCGCCAGCAAGCGCTGGATATTGACGTGCCGGTGCACGGCGAAGCCGAACGTAACGACATGGTGGAGTACTTTGGCGAACAGCTTGAAGGCTTTGCTTTTACCCGCTTTGGCTGGGTGCAAAGCTACGGTTCACGCTGTGTTAAGCCACCGGTGATTTTTGGTGATGTATCGCGGCCTGTGCCGATGACGGTACGTTGGAGCGAGTACGCCCAAACCCTGACCGACAAACCCATGAAGGGTATGTTGACCGGCCCGGTAACGATTCTGCAGTGGTCGTTTGTGCGCGATGACCAGCCGCGGGAAACCACCTGCCGCCAGATTGCCTTGGCACTGCGCGATGAGGTGTTGGATCTGGAAAAAGCCGGCATCAACATTATTCAAATCGATGAGCCGGCGCTGCGCGAAGGGCTGCCGCTGCGCCAGCATGCGTGGCAGTCATACCTTGATTGGGCGGTGGAAAGCTTCCAGCTGAGTGCAGCGGGCGTGGCTAATACCACGCAAATTCATACCCATATGTGCTACTCGGAGTTCAATGACATCATTGGCGCGATTGCCGCGCTGGATGCCGATGTGATCACCATCGAAACGTCGCGCTCGGATATGCACCTGTTAGATGCCTTCCAGGACTTCGCTTATCCCAACGACATCGGCCCAGGGGTTTACGATATCCACACCCCCAATATTCCCGAGGTGAGCTGGATGGTCGAGTTAATGGAGAAAGCCCTGGAGAAGATTCCCGCCGAACGGCTGTGGGTAAACCCGGACTGCGGCCTAAAAACCCGCGGCTGGGCGGAAGTAGAGCCAGCGCTGGCCAACATGGTAAAAGCCGCTAAGGTGCTGCGCCAACGCTATGCATAAATAGCTAGAGGTCAGAATCAACCCGTAGCGGGGGTCTTTCGCCATGGATGGCGAAAGTAGCGCCCAGGGAGGGGTTCACAGCGCCCCCGCCAAGGGTTGTTCTGGCCGTGAGCACGCTGATGAAGCTTTTTTGTCAGCATCAATTCCGCTGCACTAGCAGCGAAATTGGGTTTGAGTGCTAGCTTTTCGACGCATAGGCGTAGAGCAGGGTTTCCTGGGCGCTGATAGCATCGCTTTCGCCTGGGTCTTGGAGCCGATAGCTGCCGTCGGTCTGCAGCAGCCAGCTTTGGCAGTTATCCACCAAGTAGGTTTCAAGGTCCTTGCGTACACGGGTGGCGAGCTTTTTATCCAGCAGCGGGAAGCAGGTCTCCACGCGGTGGAACATATTGCGCGACATGAAATCAGCGCTGGAGCACCAGGTTTCTGACTTGCCATCATTATGGAAATGGAATACCCGAGTGTGTTCCAACAGCCGGCCGATAATCGAGCGCACGCGAATGTTGTCGGAAACGCCGGGTACGCCCGGCTTCAAACAGCACATACCGCGAATGATTAAGTCGCACTCAACCCCCGCCTGGGAAGCACGGTAGAGCGCCTTGATAAGCTTAGGCTCGGTTAGCGAGTTGCACTTAATAATGATATGCCCGCGTTTGCCTTTGCGCGCAATTTCCGCTTCACGCTCAATCATTTGCACTAGCCGCTCATGCAATGTGAACGGTGCGTGGAGCAGCGTGTCGATCTTCCGCGCGCGCCCCATTCCTGAAAGCTGCTGAAACACTTTGTGCACATCGGCACACAGCGCCTTGTTGGCGGTTAGCAGGCTGTAATCGGTGTAAAGCTTGGCGGTTTTGGCGTGATAATTGCCGGTGCCCAGGTGTGCGTAGTAGCACAGCTCGCCCTTTTCACGGCGCACAATATGCAACATTTTGGCATGGGTTTTATACGCCATAATGCCGTACACAACGATGGCACCGGCTTCCTGCAAGCGTGATGCAAGCTGCAGATTATCGGCTTCATCAAAGCGTGCGCGCAGCTCAATGACTACCGTGACTTCTTTGCCTTGGCTGGCGGCCTCTACCAACGCGTTGACGATGGCGGAATCTGCCCCCGTGCGGTAGAGAGTCTGTTTTATTGCCAATACCTGTGGGTCGCGAGCGGCCTCACGCAGCAGGTCCTCAATCGGAGTAAACGACTGGAAAGGGTGATGCAGCAGAATGTCGTTCTTGGCGATGGCGTCAAACAGGCTGCCCGCTTTGAGTGCTTTGGGAATGCTGGGCGTAAACGGGCGATAAAGCAGCTCAGGGCGGTCAACGTCGCCCAGCACGGACATCATGCGGGTTAAATTCACCGGCCCTTTGACACGGTATAAATCGTCGCTTTCTAGCTCAAACTGGCGCAACAGAAAGTTGGATAGATCATCCGGGCAGTTATCGGCCACCTCCAACCGCACGCCGCTACCATAGCGGCGTGCCAGCAGCTCACCGCGCAGCGCTGAGGCAAGGTCAGAGATTTCCTCAGGGTCAACGATCATATCCGCGTTGCGGGTCAGCCGGAACTGGTAGCAGCCACGCACGCGCATGCCGGGAAATAGCTCCTCGGCGTGGGCATGGATCATTGATGATAAAAACACATACTCGGAAAACCCTTCTTCGCATAGCTCCTTGGGCAGTGCCATTAGGCGCGGCAGCGAGCGCGGGGCGGGTAGAATCGCCATACCGCCGGCGCGGCCAAAGGCATCCTTGCCTTCTAGCTCAACAATAAAATTGAGGCTCTTATTGACCAGGCGCGGAAAGGGGTGAGAAGGGTCGAGGCCGATTGGGCTGATAACCGGCATAATTTCGTTATCAAAAAACGCCCGCGCCCAGGCTTTCTGGTCATCGGTCCACTGGTCGCGGCGACGAAAACGCAGCCCTTGGGCTTCCAGCGCGGGCAGCAACGTATCATTGAGAATTTGATATTGGCGTTCAATTTGCGTGTGGGCAATCTGGGAGATTTCTGCCAATACCGCTTTGGGCAAACGGCCATCGGCGGCAGTGGTGTCGTCGCCTAGAGCAATTTGATGCTTCAAGCCTGCCACGCGAATTTCGAAGAACTCATCCATATTGGAAGAGAAAATCAGCAGAAACATCAGTCTATTCAGCAGCGGGTGGGCGTCGTCTAGCGCCTGCTCTAAAACACGAATATTAAACTGCAGATGCGACAGCTCGCGGTTGAAGTAGAGCTGGGTGTCGTCAAGGTCGGTTTCCGGCAGCGCTTCACGTGCCTGAACCCCCGTGGGGGTGCGATTAATGCGTAGTGGCGTATCGCCTTCGCTGCTGGTGTGATCAGTAGACGAAAATGTTAAGGAATCAGTCGCTTGCTCGTCCATAGTGGATCTCCCCGCGTTGGCTCAAAAGTAGTACAGCTTGATAATGTCAAATGACGCCAGTATGCGGGGAGAAGATGACAAACAGGTGTCACCTAGTTGTCATCTTTGTCATAGCTGCTTAATATTCTAACGTCGCTGAAGTAAGCGCGCGGCGTCAAGGGCAAAATAAGTCAAAATCCCGTCCGCACCAGCACGCTTAAAGCATAGCAGTGATTCCAAAATCACTGGTTCTGCTTCCAACCAGCCGTTATCAAAGGCGGCGCGGTGCATGGCGTATTCACCGCTAACTTGATAGGCAAACGTGGGGACCTTTAACTCGGCTTTTACCCGACGAACCACGTCTAAGTAGGGCATGCCAGGCTTGACCATCACCATATCGGCACCTTCGGCAATGTCCATCGCCACTTCATGCAGGGCTTCATCGCTGTTGGCGGGGTCCATTTGATAGGTGCGCTTGTCTGCTTTGCCCAAGTTGGCAGCAGAGCCTACCGCATCACGAAAAGGCCCGTAGTAGTGTGAGGCATACTTGGCGCTGTAGGCCATAATGCGCACATTGTGCAGGTGTTCTTGCTCTAGCACTTGGCGAATAGCGCCTATGCGTCCGTCCATCATGTCGGAAGGGGCGACAATATCGGCACCTGCTTCGGCATGGGAAAGCGCTTGCTTAAGCAGGGTGTCCACCGTGCGGTCGTTCTGCACGTAGCCGTGCTCATCGAGAATGCCGTCCTGGCCGTGGCTGGTGTAGGGGTCGAGCGCTACATCCGTGATGATACCTAGTTCGGGCAGCGCCGCTTTGAGGGCGCGCACGCTGCGCTGAACTAAGCCGCTGGCGCTATAGGCTTCTTCGGCGAGCTCACTTTTCTGCTCAGCGCCGATCACCGGGAAAAGTGCCAGCGCCGGGATGCCAAGCGCATAGGCTTCGCGGGCTTGCTCGATCAATAAATCAATAGAGAGCCGCTCAACGCCGGGCATGGAGGCGACGGCTTCACGCTGATTTTCACCCTCTAACACAAACACGGGAAGAATCAGATCTGATGGGCTCAGGCTATTTTCCTGCATTAAGCGGCGCGAAAAATCATCACGTCGCATGCGGCGCAGCCGCGTGGCAGGGAAGTGGCGGGGAGTCGGTGTACTCAAGGGGTATCTCCATTGGTGATCACAAATAAGGCTGCCCGTAGGCTTCGGGTGAGTATATCAGTCATACCCTGCGGCGAAAGCCGCCTTGTGGCTACAAGGCAGACTGACTAAAGTGAGCAATTGCTTTGCGGTACTGCGTTAGGCAGACCCCGGGATAAGGAGATAGGCATGACCAAACAGGTGGCAGTAATTTTAGCCGGCTGCGGTGTTTACGATGGCTCAGAGATTTATGAGACCACGCTGACGCTGCTGCGCTTGGATCAGTTGGGCATTGGTTACCGCTGTTTTGCCCCTGATATAGAGCAGCAGCAGGTGGTTAACCATCTCAATCAAGAGGTGGTCGAAGGTGACGTGCGTAACGTGCTGCAGGAGTCTGCCCGCCTGGCGCGTGGGGAAATTAGCGCGCTCAACGAATTAGTCGCAGATGAGTTTGATGCCGTGATTGTGCCCGGTGGTTTTGGGGTGGCTAAAAATCTGTCGGACTTTGCCACTGCCAGCGACAATATGCAGGTGTTAGACGCTTTAAAAGAGGCGTTGTCGGGGTTTCGCGATGAGGCCAAGCCGATAGGCTTAATGTGCATTGCCCCCGTTATGGTGCCAAGGCTGCTAGGTGAAGGCATTGCGGTTACCGTTGGCAATGACCCCGCGGTTTCTGGGGCAATCAGTGCGATGGGCGGGCTGCACCGCAGCTGTGGCGTGGAAGACATAGTGGTGGATCTTGAACACCGCGTGGTCACTACGCCTGCGTATATGCTGGCAACACGGATTAGCGAAGCGGCCACCGGTATCTTTAAGCTGGTGGACCGAATCGAAGAAATGATGGATTAAACACAACATCATGCTGTCGATAAAAAAAGCCGCTGCCATGGTTAATGGCGGCGGCTTTTTTAGATGGCCAGTAGAGCAGATGGCCAATAGAACAGATAGCCAGTAGAACAGATAGCTAGCCCAGCGCTTTGCAACACGTCAGTTTCATTGCTCTTCGGCTGCTTCTTTTTCAGCGTTGCGTTTGCGCACCAGCCGACCAAACAACAGCCCAACTTCGTAAAGCAGGTACATAGGAACCGCCAGAAGGCTCTGGGAGATCACATCCGGTGGCGTTAGCAGCATGCCCACCACGAAACAGCCCAAAAGGATGTAGGGGCGCTTTTTAGACAGGCTTTCTACCGTAGTGGCACCTGAAAGGATCAGCAAGAAAGTGGCAATAGGAATTTCAAACGCCACGCCGAAGGCAAAAAACAGCTTAAGTACGAAGTTTAAATATTGGTTAATGTCGGTCATTACCGCGACATTTTCAGGCCCTGTTTGCGTGAAAAACTCAAATAGCAGCGGGAAAACCACATAGTAGGCAAACGCCGCACCGCCGTAAAAAAGCGCAATGCTAGAGACCAGAATAGGGATCGCCAGTGCCTTTTCATTGTCGTAAAGTCCCGGCGCAATAAACGCCCAGGCCTGATGCAATACAAAGGGAATGGCGATAAAAACGGCCACCACCAAGGTCAGTTTAAACGGCGCTAAAAAGGGCGATGCCACTTCGGTGGCAATCATCTGCGAGCCTTCCGGCAGCAGCGCCATTAACGGTTCAGCGACAAAGGTGTAGATGTCGTTGGCAAAGGAATAAAGGCCCAAAAAAATAACCAGAATCAAGATCACCGCACGCATTAGCCGTGTGCGGAGCTCGATTAGGTGTTCAATCAGCGGTGCCTGTTGTTGATCTTGCTGAGGCTCCTTTGAATCGCCAGACATACTCATTGGTGATTACGGTCCTTATTGAATGCCGCCTTTTCAGGTTCAGCTGGCTCAGGTTCAGCCGTGCGGTGGGGCGTTGATGAATCGGGCGTTGATGAATCGGGCGCTGGTGAATCGGGCGTTGCTTCACGCACGGTTTGCAGCGCGTCATCCAGGCGAGCGCTGGCCTTGGCGACGCGCTGCTCCGTTTTGTTCTGCGCTGCTGTATTGGCCGGTGTTGAAGCGGTAGCAGCGGGGGTGTCGGCAATGCTCTCTACGTCTCGCTTCACTTTCTGCAAGCTTTCGTCGAGATTTTTCTGCTGTTCGTTAAGCTTTTGGCGCAGTTCTTCCGCTTCCAGCTGAGCACTAATTTCGCGCTGCATACCGGATACCGTGCGCTTGATTTTGCCGATCCACATACCTGCCGTGCGGGCAGCGCGCGGCAGGCGTTCTGGGCCAAGTACCAACAGCCCGACGATGCCAATGAGCATTAATTCAAGAAAGCCGATATCCAGCATGGGTTACTTGCGCTCTTCGTTGGGTTCAGCGGGGCGGCTATCTGCGGTGTGGCTATTCGCAGCCCGTTTCTCTTCGGCTTGAACATCATACGTGTTGCCCGGCTCTTCATGAGTTACTTTGGCCTGAGGCTGGTTGGTGTCTTCGTCATTATCCTCTTTATTTTTCTCTTCGTCGTGCATGGCTTTCTTGAAGCCCTTAACCGCCCCGCCAAGGTCGGTGCCCACGTTGCGCAGTTTTTTGGTGCCGAAAACCAGGATGATGATGCCCAGAACAATCAGCAACTGCCAAATACTGATACCACCTAACATATGCGTTTCCTCATGGGTGCAGGTTTGCGTTGGTTGTGATTCAGACTCTGTAATGACCGCTGAGTTGCGAGGCGCGTGTCATTACACGGTTGTTATTGCTTGCGCGCGGCTTTCTCATCATGACCAGAAATGCCGAAACGCCGTGCTAGTTCATCAAGGACACCTTGATGGTTCATATCCAAGTGGGACAACATCACTAAACTATGAAACCACAAGTCGGCAGTTTCAGAAATCAACGCCTGCCGCTCAGACTCGCCACCGTGCTCAGCATCTTTGGCGGCAAGCAGGGTTTCCGTGGCTTCCTCGCCCACCTTTTCGAGTATCTTGTTCAAACCCTTATGATGCAAGGAGGCAACGTAAGAATCTTCCGGTGCCGCATGACGCCGCTGTTTGAGAACGTCAGCGAGCGTATCCAGTACATTGGCCGTGCTTGTTGAAGCGGTATTGGTTGAAACAGTACCGGTCGGTAAATTGTCAGGCGGTAATGAGTTGCTGTCCATGGAAATCCTTGTAAACGTTTAGTGCGCTACTCGGTTTTTGCCTATTGCCACACTAGCAGCAATAAACCAATGCCCGCAGCGGCCAGTATCGGCCACTCCTGAAGCGCAATCCAGCCGCTTAATGGCTGCCAGGCTAGCGCCAGCGCCAGCAAAATCAAACCAAGGCGCAGGCGGTAGAGGCGTTTGCCCTGGCGCGTCATTTGCACGCGCATGGCGTTGATTGACTCGACCTGCTGATTTCGCTGCCGGTGCTCGTGTTCCATGCGGCTGAGCGCTTGGTGTGCTAATGCAGGCAGTTCGGGTAGCTGATGAGAAAGCTCCGGCGCTTGGCGCTTCAGCGACTTCCACAAGCCAGCGACGCCTGCGCGCTCTTTCATCCACTTCTCTAAGTAGGGCTTGGCGGTGCTCCATAAATCTAGTTCGGGGTAAAGTTGGCGACCCAGCCCTTCAATATTAAGCAGCGTTTTCTGCAGCAACACTAACTGCGGCTGCACTTCCATATTAAAACGCCGTGCCGTTTGAAATAGCCCCAAGAGCACTTGGCCGAAGGAAATATCCTTTAACGGCTTTTCTAAAATCGGTTCACAAACCGTACGAATCGCTGCCGCGAACTCATTAGCGCGGGTATTCTCACCCACCCAGCCTGACTCAATATGCAGCGCGGCGACTTCGTAGTAGTCCTGGTGGAAAAACGCTAGCAGGTTGCGGGCTAAGTAGTCCTGGTCTTCACGGGTAAGGCTGCCCACAATGCCACAGTCGATGGCGATGTACTGGGGGTCTTCGGGGTTATCGCAGTTAACAAAAATATTGCCGGGGTGCATGTCGGCGTGAAAAAAGTTATCCCGAAACACCTGGGTAAAAAATAGCTCGACGCCGCGTTCGGCCAACTTTTTCAGGTTAGTGCCCCGGGCAATCAGGGTATCTAAGTCGGCCACCGGAACGCCGCGAATGCGCTCTTGAACAATAACGTTGCGGTGAGTGAAGGGCCAGTGAATAGTCGGCACAAACAGCAGCGGTGAGTCTTTGAAATTACGCTTGAGCTGCGAAGTATTGGCGGCTTCTTTACGCAGATCCAGCTCATCGAAAAGCGTGGCTTCATAGTCGCGGATGACTTCCACGGGTCGAAGGCGGCGCGCTTCGGGTACGGCAGAGAGCAGCTTGGCGACTTGGTACATCAGCGCCATATCCTGGCGCATCACACGGTCGATGCTTGGGCGGATGATCTTGACCACCACATCTTCACCGCTATGCAGCCTTGCAGCGTGAACTTGAGCAATAGACGCCGACGCCAGCGGAACGCGGTCAAATTCGGCAAAGGCCTCTTCCAGCGACATTTCCAGCTCTTTCTCAACCCGGGCGGCGGCAAGATCGCCAGGGAAGGGGGGAACTTGGTCTTGTAGCCGTTTTAGCTCATTGGCGATATCCGCGGGCAACAAATCGCGGCGTGTTGACAGCATTTGGCCGAACTTAATGAAGATTGGCCCCAAGGCTTCCAGCGCCAAGCGCAGCCGTTCGCCCCGAGAGCGCTTGCCAATGGGCACTAAACGTAGCGGCGAAAACCACAGCAGTGTCCGCAGCCACCAGGGTAGGCGTTCTAACGGCAGTAGCGTATCTAATCGGTGGCGAGTGACCACCCAGCTAATGCGCAGCAGACGCAAACTCATGGGCGCGGCTCCTGAGTGGCGTTCTGCGCTTGCGTCAGCATTCGCTGCAAGCGATTAAAGCGCGCTTCTAGGCGGTCGGTGGCGATTTCTAACTCGGTCAAATGCTCGCGTAGCACGTTGCGCTGCTGCTTTCCTGGCAGCAGGCGCGCCTCTTCAAACACGTATTCAGAGACATCCTGCATCAGCTCATCCTTGGCGCGCAGCCCCCAACGAGCGGCGCGGCGCAGCCCTTCAGCCAGGGAATGAGCGGGGGTGTCGCCAAGCCAATGGGCCAGCTCACTCTCCCAATCGATGTCCAGGTCGAAGAGCAGCTCGCGTGTCGCTTCAAGCAGGTGGATATGCCCACGAATGGCGAGTTTGCCCTCAAACATAAGCCGTTCAACTGAAGCGCCACTGACCCACTGTGAAAACGTTTCGGGGGTGAGCTCCACCACCGCGTCCACATCGGCTTCATCAACACCATCACCGCGCATCAGGTCTAGCCCGGCGTGGTGGTAGTGAATCACCAGTTCAAGATGCGGCTGTTCAAGGCGTATTAACAAACGGCTGCCCGAAAGCTTGGCCAGCCGTGCAGGAGCCGCCGGGTCACGGGCGAGTAGGGCATTGAGCGTGCGTTCACAACCGGCCAGCAGCAGGGTCGGGGTTACCAGCATGCTGACCTCTTGGTGGCTAGCGTCATGGGGCGCTGTGTCGTACGGTTCATAACTTAATGCCGCGGTGCAGGGCAACGATACCGCCGGTCAGGTTGGTGTACTCAACCCGCTCAAGGCCTGCATCTTCCATCATGGCTTTGAGCGTTTCCTGATCCGGGTGCATGCGAATCGACTCTGCCAAGTAGCGGTAGCTTTCGCTGTCCCCCGCCACTAGCTCACCCATTTTGGGCAGCAGGCGGAAAGAGTACTCATCATAGGCTTTTGAAAGCAGCGGGTTGTTGGGCTTGGAGAACTCAAGCACCAACAGCCGCCCGCCCGGCTTCAGCACGCGAGCCATCGAGCGCAGCGCGGCGTCTTTATCGGTGACGTTGCGCAGGCCAAAGGCAATGGTGATGCAGTCGAAGCTGTTGTCGGGAAACGGCAGGCTTTCGGCGTTGGCTTGAACGTACTCAACGTTGCCGCCCACGCCGTTGTCCATCAGCTTGTCGCGGCCCACTTTGAGCATAGAGGCGTTGATATCGGCCAGCACCACTTTGCCCCGGGGGCCCACCAAACGGGAGAATTTAAGGGTTAAATCGCCCGTGCCGCCGGCGATATCCAGCACGTGGTGACCAGGGCGAACGCCAGCACGCTCAATGGTCATGCGTTTCCAAATCCGGTGGATGCCCATCGACATCAGGTCGTTCATGACGTCGTAGCGAGCGGCGACAGAGTGGAAAACATCGGCCACCCGAGACGCTTTTTCGTTTACCGGTACTTCTTGAAAGCCAAAGTCGGTGGTTTGAGAACCGATGGTTTGAGAACCGTCAGTGGTGCGTTTTTCTGTGGGGCTCATGGGGCTTTAGCTCCCGAATTCGAGGCGATGGCAAATCGACCGGTGGTCTTTCGACGAGGGGTCGACGCGATTAAAAGGTTGGTGCCATTGTAGCCTTGTCCGCCCTGGCTTGTCTGCCTGGCTTGTTGACCTGATGCATTTTCGGCCTGCTTTGTTAAATAGAAAGCCTGAGTCAGGTCGTCACAGTTGCTTGAATTGAATGCTGGCGGGCTCGCGTGAGGCACCGGCCTCTTTTAAGCGCTGCAAGTAGTTGTTCCAGTAGGCTTCTTGGTGAGTAGCAAGGTCATACAGATAGTTCCAGCTAAACAGGCCGCTGTCGTGGCCGTCGTCAAAGTGCAGCTTCAGCGCGTAGTTGCCCGCTTGGGTGATATTTTGCAGGCCGACATCTTTTTTACCTACTTGTAGCACCGCCGTGTCACCGCCGTGACCGCGTACTTCAGCGGAAGGTGAATAAACGCGTAAAAACTCCACCGGCAGCCGGTAACTTTCACCATTGGCGTAGCCAAGTTCCAGCTCGCGGGCCTGCTTATGGTAGTGAACCCGAGTGGGGGTAGGGGCATTCATGAAGAGACCTCATCGCTAAGTGTCCATGGCTTACCAACATAGCAGCAAGCCCGCAAAAAGCGGGCTTGCTGTTGCTGACGATGCCAATGCTGATAAACGGTAGGCGCAGCTTATAAAATATAGCGCGACAAGTCTTCATCGACCGCCAGTTCGCCAAGCTGGGCATTGACGTAATCGCCGTCAATCACCAGCGGGCTGTCCATATCACCGCCTTTGAAAGAGGCTTCTTCCAACAGCCGCTCCATCACCGTGTGTAAACGGCGGGCACCGATATTTTCCGTGCCTTCGTTGACCTGCCAGGAGATCTGCGCGATGCGCTCGATACCGTCAGGGGTGAACTCAACGTCGAGCCCTTCGGTGGCCAGCAGCGCTTGATATTGCTTGGTCAGCGAGGCGGAGGGCTCGGTGAGAATGCGCTTGAAGTCGTTGGGTGTTAGCGCATCTAGCTCAACGCGAATCGGCAGACGACCCTGCAGCTCGGGAATTAGATCCGAGGGGCGCGACAGGTGGAAAGCACCGGAGGCGATAAACAGAATATGGTCGGTTTTCACCATGCCGTACTTGGTGGAGACGGTGGAGCCTTCAATCAGCGGCAGTAAATCGCGCTGAACGCCCTCGCGGGAGACTTCGCCACCGCTGGATTGCCCGCTGCCCTTGGCCACTTTATCGATTTCATCCAAGAACACGATGCCGTGCTGTTCAACCGAGTAGACCGCGCGAGCCTTGATTTCTTCTTCATTGACCAGCTTGCCTGCTTCTTCATCGCCCAGCAGTACCAGTGCTTCTTTAACCGTGACGCGGCGGTTTTCGCGCTTCTGCTGACCCATGTTGGAGAACATGCTCTGCAGCTGGCTGGTCATTTCTTCCATGCCTGGCGGGGTCATGATGTCGATGCCTTGGCCATGGGAAGCGATTTCGATATCGATTTCTTTATCGTCCAGCTCCCCCTCGCGGAGCTTTTTACGGAAGATTTGGCGAGTGCCGCTCTCTTCCCGCGGCTTTTCTTCCTGGCCGCGCGGCGGCGGAAGCAGCGCGTCTAGCACGCGGTCTTCGGCGGCATCGGCGGCGCGGTGGCTAACTTCCTCTTTGGCCTGTTCGCGTACCATTTTGATCGCGGCTTCCATCAAGTCGCGAATAATCGATTCCACATCGCGGCCTACATAGCCAACTTCGGTAAACTTGGTGGCTTCTACTTTGATAAACGGTGCTTTCGCCAACTTGGCAAGACGCCGGGCAATTTCGGTTTTACCCACGCCGGTGGGGCCAATCATCAAAATATTTTTGGGGGTAACTTCAGGGCGCAGGTCGTCATCGAGCTGCATGCGCCGCCAGCGATTACGCAGGGCGATGGCAACGGCGCGTTTAGCATCTTGCTGGCCAATAATGTACTGATCTAGCGCGTGAACAATTTCGCGGGGAGTCATCTGTGTCATAAAAAAGTAACCTTTGAGTGCGTTGAGCGGCGTTGGGGTTCGCAGGGGCTGACTAGCGACCGTCAATCGACAGCTCTTCAAGCGTCACGTGGTGGTTGGTAAATACGCAGATATCACCAGCGATCGCCAGCGACTTCTCGGTAATTTCACGTGCTGAAAGTTCAGTGTTTTCCAGCAGCGCCCGGGCGCTGGCTTGGGCGAAGTTGCCGCCAGAACCAATGGCAATAATGCCGCGCTCGGGTTCAACCACATCGCCGTTGCCGGTAATGATCAGCGAGGCGCTATGGTCGGCAACGGCCAATAGCGCTTCTAAACGGCGCAGGGCGCGGTCGGTGCGCCAGTCTTTCGCCAGTTCCACGGCAGCCTTGGTCAAATGACCCTGGTATTTTTCCAGCTGCGCTTCAAAGCGCTCAAATAGCGTAAACGCATCGGCGGTGCCACCGGCAAACCCGGCCAATACTTTGCCACGGTAGAGGCGGCGAACTTTGCTGGCGTTGCCCTTCATTACGGTATTGCCCAGCGATACTTGGCCGTCGCCAGCGAGGGCAACCTGGTTGCCACGACGAACGGAGACAATAGTGGTCATGGAGATAACTCCTTGGGGGAGACGTGCTCCCGATGACTGGCTGGTCACTTGCGTATGAGTAAATTGCACTTGCAAGCGACCATTGTGTAAGCACTGACAACAAAATGCGGGCGGCGAGTAAAAAATCAACCGCCTGCACGATATTCAGAAGTGAGTTGTTAGTATGAATCGTCGTTATGAACTGCTGGTATGCGTCGCTGGTATGAATTACCGGTATGAATGATTAGTTTTGCAGTTGAATGAGCAGCGGCTCGATACCTTGGGTGTTCATTAAATCCTGGGCACGGTTTAACTCGCGGGTGTCTTCATAAGGCCCCACTTGAACGCGGTGCCAGGTATTGCCATCGGCCTGTACTTCGCTGATTTCCGCCAGCAGGCTTAGGTTACGCAATCGGCCGCGTAGCTGCTCGGCGTCACTGGCTTCACGAAATGAGGCCGCCTGAAGCATATAACGGCTTGGGGTGTTGGTGGCCGCTTCATTTTCGCGCGCCGCCGAGACCTGGTCTTCAGGGCGGGTATTCGCCGCAATCACCTGAGCGATGGGGTCGTTGCTTGCCGCGCCTGCAGCAGAATCGCTGGCGGCGGCTTGCTCAGGAACTTCCGGGCGAACAACGCTTGACGGCAGCGTGACGCCGGGGGCGATCACTTCGGTTTCCGGCAGCAGCGTATAAAACTCAAAGGTAGGCATTGAAGGCTCGGCGGCCTGCTCGGTTTCCCGAGCGGCAGCGCGGTCTTCACTGCCAGCGGGCTTCGGTAAAACAGTGGCCTGGGGGGCTTCGCTTTGCTCTTGCCAGGGCGCGGTGCCGTGCTGGTGCTGAGCAAGAAAGAAACCCGCTGCCATGCCAGCAATGCCCCACAGCCAGCCAGGAATGCGCAAACCACCGCCGGAACGGCGGGCAGCTTTGCGCTGCGACGTGGCTCCTCGGCGGGGGGCGGGCTTTTTACGCGGGGTGGCCATGGGTTACATCTCCTCTGGGGCGCTAACCCCCATTAAATCTAGCCCATTGCGCAGCACCTGGCGGGTAGCAAGGCCGAGTGCCAGGCGCGTATTGCGCAGCGTGTCGTCTTCCACCATCACTTTGACGGCGTTGTAACAGGTGTGGAAATCGCCGGAAAGATCGAGCAAATACTGGGCAACTTGCTGTGGCTCGCGGTTCTTGGCGGCGGTTTCCACCACTTCAGGGAAGCGCGCTAGCCGGTTCAGCACGGCTTTCTCTTGGTCGCTATCCAGCAGCGCTAGATTGGCCATCGCCAGGGCGTGATCAAACGGTTGATCGGCATCCTGCGCCTTGCGCAACATGCTGCATACCCGCGCGTGGGCGTACTGAATGTAATACACCGGGTTGTCGTTGGACTGCGAGCGCGCAAGGTCGATATCAAAGGTGAGCTGGGAGTCAGCGCGGCGAGCGGCGAGGAAGAAGCGCGTGGCATCGCGGCCCACTTCGTCGATCAAATCGCGCACGGTGACGTAGCTGCCAGCGCGTTTGGAGAGTTTCACCTCAACGCCTGAGCGGGTGACCATCACCATCTGGTGAAGCACGTAGTCGGGCCAGCCTTTGGGAATGCCAACTTCCAGCGCCTGTAAGCCGGCGCGCACGCGGGTGACGGTGGAGTGGTGGTCGGCACCCTGTTCGTTAATCACGGTTTTGAAGCCGCGCTGCCACTTGTCCAGGTGGTAGGCCACGTCGGGCAGGAAGTAGGTGTAGCCGCCGTCGCGTTTGCGCATGACGCGATCTTTATCATCACCAAAATCGGTGGTGCGTAGCCACATGGCACCGTCTTCTTCATAGGTGTGCCCGTTGGCGACCAGTTTCTCGACGGTGGCATCGACCTTGCCATCTTCATACAGCGAGGACTCTAAGAAATAGACATCAAACTCAACGCCAAAGGCTTTGAGGTCTAAATCCTGCTCGCGACGCAGCCACGCGACGGCGAATTCTTGAATGGCGTCTAGATCGTTGGGGTCGGTTTTTGCGGTGACTTCACGGTCGTCAGCGGTCACCGTTTTGCCTGCCAGGTAGTCGTTGGCGACATCGGTAATGTACTCACCGCGATAGCCGTCTTCCGGCCAGCTGGCATCGTCAGGGCCCAAGCCTTTTACCCGTGCCTGCACTGAACGCGCCAGGTTGGCGATCTGTGCGCCGGCATCGTTGTAGTAGAACTCGCGGGTAACTTCATAGCCGGTGGCTTCAAGCAGGCGGCATAGGCAATCGCCAATGGCTGCGCCACGGCCATGGCCTACGTGCAGCGGCCCCGTGGGGTTGGCGGACACGAACTCAACCTGCACTTTTTCGCCTTTGCCGATCAGGCTGCGGCCAAAGGTGTCGCCGCAATCGAGTACCTGGGCAACGATTTGCGCGGCGGCATCGGCGGCGGCGAAAAAGTTGATAAACCCAGGGCCTGCTATCTCGGTGTTTTGGATAGCGTCGCTTTCCGGTAGCGCCGCCACCAGCATGTTGGCCAATTCACGCGGATTTTTGCCTGCCGGTTTGGCCAGCATCAGCGCTAAGTTGGTGGCGTAATCGCCGTGGGCTTTGTCTTTGGTAGGGTCCACTTTGATGGTGGGCTGTAGGTCATTGGGCAGCACGCCTTGGTGCTTAAGCGCGGTTACCGCGCCTTCGAGCAGTGAAACTATGGTGTCTTTCATGTAGGTATCCGGTGTCGTCAGTGGCGGCGTGTGCTATCGCGCACCTGAGAAGTGCTTAAAAATAGGTGCGTCGGTAAGGCGGCTATTATCAGCAATTGAGCCGCAGTTTCAAAGCGGTGTTGCCAAACAAGCGCTAAGCAAGCGTTTGCGGGTCGATATCGATCGACCAGCGCACCTTGCGCGCCTCGCGGTTGGCTTCCAGCCATTGCACCAGCCAGTTCACGGCCGGGTGTAATTGGCTGCGTTTATCTGCCGCTAGCATTACGTGTAAATGGTAGCGGTTTTGGCGGCGCTCCATGGGGGCGGGCACCGGCCCCAAGCAGCGGGTCGCCACGCCTGATTCTTTTAGCCACTGGCGCAGCGCCTGGGCGGCCTGTTGCGCCATGGCCAAGGCAGCCTCTTCCTTGGGGCTTTCAATGCGTAGCAGTGCCATAAAGCAAAACGGTGGCAGATGGGCGATACGCCGCTCCTCTAGCATATTGCGCGCCAGCGCCCCGTAGCCGTGTTCAGCCAGCTGGCCGAGATGCGGGTCGTCGGGGTGCAGAGTTTGCACCAGCACCCGGCCTGGGTGGGCGGCTCGACCGGCACGGCCCGCCACCTGTTCAAGCAGCTGGGCGCTGTGTTCCAGGGCGCGAAAATCAGCGGCGTAGAGGCCGCCGTCGGCATTAATCACCACCACCAATGTCACGTGGGGAAGGTGGTGGCCTTTGGCGAGCATTTGCGTGCCGACCAACACACAAGGTTCACCGCGCTGAATCTCTTTGAGCACCTGCTCGAAGCTGTCCTTGCGCCGGGTGCTGTCGCGGTCAATGCGGTGGATAGTGGTTTTTGGCAACAGCGTTTGCAGCGTTTCTTCAGTGCGTTCCGTGCCGCTACCCAAGGCGCGCAGGTCGCCGCTGCCGCACTCGGGGCAGGCGTCCGGCAGGGCGCGGCGGCTATCGCAGTGGTGGCACGCCAGTAAGGGCGGCTGGCGGTGCAGCGTCATGCGTGCATCGCACTGGTCGCATTCGGCCATCCAGCCGCAGGCGTGGCAGGCAAGCGTTGGGGCAAAGCCGCGGCGGTTGATGAAAATCAGCACCTGCTTGCCAGCGTTCAAGGTGCTTTTAATGGCCTTGATAGCGTTGGGCAACAAACCGCCCTGGCGGCGTTGGTGGCGTAAATCGATTAGCTCCAGCTTGGCCGGTGGATGGCGGCTGGGGCGCTGAGTGAGGCGCAAATGGCGATAAGTGCCGGAAAGTGCCTGATGCAGGCTTTCCAGTGACGGCGTGGCGCTACCCATCAGCAGCGGAATTTTATGGTAGTGAGCGCGTGCCACGGCTAAGTCGCGGGCGTGGTAGCGCAAGCCATCGTGCTGTTTGTAAGAGCCGTCATGCTCTTCATCGACAATAATCGCGCCGGGGTTGGCCAGCGGAGTAAAAATCGCCGAGCGAGTGCCGATAATAATCAGCGCTCGGCCGCTGGCGGCGGCTTCCCACACGTCTAGCCGCTCGGGGTCGGTGAGGCCTGAATGCAGCGCTACCACGGGAACGCGAAAGCGGCTTCTAAAGCGGGCGAGCGTTTGTGGCGTTAGGCCAATTTCCGGCACCAGTACCAGCGATTGTTTGCCTTTGGCGGCCACGGCTTCAATAAGCTGAAGATAAACTTCGGTTTTACCGCTGCCGGTAACGCCTTCAAGCAAGCAAGGGTGATAGCCATCAAGCTTTTCATGCAGCGCTGCGAGCGCCGTGGCTTGTTCGCGGTTAAGCGGCAGGGCAGGCGTTGCCAGTAAACTGCCGCTTGGTGGCGTTGGAGCAGTGAGGATGTGCTCTTGGCTGGATGCGAGGCCTTTCTTCTCTAATGCTAATAGCTGGTCGCGAGCGAAGCCGTGGGCGCTAACCGCACGGCTGGGCAGCCCGTGGGGGTGTTGGCGCAGCAGCGCATATAGCGCTGCTTGTTTAGGCGCTCGGCTAAGCGTTTCTCGAACATCTTCGCCCTGGGCACGCCACAGGGTTTGAGTGCGACCCGCCATCGGGTGCCCCTGGCGCAGCCGTGCAGGCATGGCGTGGTGCAGGGTGTCGCCTAAGCTGTGCTGATAGTAGCGGGCGGCAAAGCGGCACAGCCAGAGCCAGTCAGCTGGCAGCGGGGCGTCATCTAGGGTTTCGCTAATTGCCCGCAGCTGGCTGGTTGGCAGCTCACTGTGGTCGGCCAGGGCAACGATAACCCCAACCACCTCGCGCCGCCCAAAGGGCACCCGCACCCGCAGCCCCGGCTGCCACCCGCCGGTGGGCGTGGTGCGACACGGCAAGTAGTCGAACAGTCGGCGCAGCGGTGAAGGCAGCGCCACGTTGAGCACTTGAAGGGGGATGTGAGCGCACGCTTGTGAGGGTGCTTGACACGCTTGAGAGGTTGCTTGATGAATAGGCACGTGGGCAGCTTCCCGCAAAGAAACAGAATCAGGCAATTGGCCTCCGGCGTAAGGTTTGCTAGTATACGCGGCCGCTCTTCATCTTGACGACCTATCGTCACCACGCGCCTTAACAGCACATGGCGTAGCGGTAGGTCATATCGACAGAGCGACTAACCGGTTAGTCGTTTTCCAAACCCGTATGCGGTGCCTGGCACGCGATCAGGTGGCGGCATATAGCTTCGCGAGGCTCGAAATGAGACAAGGTATTCACCCGAATTACAACACGGTCACCGCCAACTGTTCTTGCGGCGCCACTTTCCAAGTAGGTTCTACCTCTGGTCAGGACTTCTCTTTGGATGTGTGCTCTAACTGCCACCCGTTCTACACCGGTAAGCAGAAGCAAGCGACCACTGGTGGCCGCGTAGAGCGCTTCAACAAGCGTTTTGGTGCTGCTGTTAAGCGCGGTTAATCCCCACGCGGATAGCCATATCGCAAGCGCGTTCTGTGTTTGCGCGAAACCCACGCCTCGGCGTGGGTTTTTTGTTTTTTTAAAATAATTTCTTGAATCATTGCTTGAATAATTAAAAGCGATTTGTGGAAATTTTTTCCATAAATTTATGGCATCAGTGATAAGTAAATCGTTATAGATAAACCGGTGTTGCATAAGTTTCAGCAAATATCTGCGAAATGTAACGAATGTGAAGGTAAAATTCAGTTAAACGGGCGTTTTGATATGAGTTGATAGCGTGCTTGAGGCGCATAGGTTTTTTCTATATTCTGAAATGACTTATCTACTTTATGCTAACTGGACTCTGACCATGATGGATGCAAATAAGCAGGCTGCTTTGGATTATCACGCGAAACCGATTCCCGGTAAGCTGTCGGTGGAGTTGACTAAACCCACCGCGACCGCACGGGATTTGGCGCTGGCGTATAGCCCAGGCGTGGCTGAGCCAGTGCGTGAAATCGCCCGCGAGCCAGAAAATGCCTATCGCTATACCGGCAAGGGCAACCTGGTGGCGGTTATTTCTGATGGCACCGCAATTCTTGGCTTGGGTAATTTGGGGCCGCTGGCGAGTAAGCCGGTCATGGAAGGCAAAGGCGTGTTGTTTAAGTGCTTTGCCGGCATCAACTCGGTGGATATCGAAGTGGATGCGGAAAGCCCGCAGGCATTTATCGATACGGTCGCGCGAATTGCCGACACCTGGGGCGGCATCAACCTGGAAGATATTAAAGCGCCCGAGTGCTTTGAGATTGAAAAAGCGCTGATTGAGCGCTGCAACATCCCCGTCTTTCACGATGACCAGCACGGCACCGCGATTGTTACCGCGGCAGGCATGCTGAACGCGCTGGATATCGCGGGCAAACGCATTGAAGACGTTAAGATTGTTTGCATGGGTGCCGGTGCAGCGGCGATTGCCTGCATGCGGTTGCTGGTATCGTGTGGTGCTAGCAAAGACAACTTGGTCATGCTGGATCGTCGTGGCGTTATCCATACCGATCGCGAAGGTATTAACGAATATAAAGCCGAATTCGCCCGCGATACCGAGATGCGCACTTTAGATGACGCAATCGATAACGCTGATGTGTTTATAGGCCTTTCTGGGCCTGGGCTGCTTTCTGCTGAGCAGGTCAAGAAAATGGCACCGGACCCGGTAATTTTTGCCTGCACCAACCCAGACCCGGAAATTCACCCCGAGGTTGCTCGTCAAGCGCGCCCGGATGTGATCATGGCGACCGGCCGTTCGGATTTCCCGAACCAGGTTAACAACGTGCTGGGCTTCCCGTTTATCTTCCGTGGCGCTCTGGATGTTCGCGCTACTCGCATTAATGAAGAGATGAAACTGGCCGCCGTGCATGCGCTGAAAGACCTGGCTCGCGAGCCGGTGCCTCAAGAAGTGCTCGATGCCTACGAGCGCACTGAAATGAGCTTTGGCCGCGAGTACATCATTCCTACGCCTGTCGATATCCGCCTGCTGGCGCGGGTTTCCTCGGCGGTTGCTCAAGCGGCTGTCGACTCTGGTGTGGCGCGTAAGCCGTTCCCGGCGCACTACCCGCTGACGTCAATCAATGACGTTTACGGCGGTTAATGGCCCTGACCCGCACGGGTTTAGTTTGATCTGCCATCTATCTTCCACCTACGCCCGCTGCTTAGCGGGCGTAGGTGTTTTAGGGGCAGTGATTGAAAATATAACGATGCGATCAATGTGCCTAGGGCAGGTTTAAGCAAGGGTCTTTCGCCCAGGGATGGCGAAAGTAGCGCCCACGGATGGGTTCACAGCGCCCTTGCGGCAACCTGGCCTAGGCTATTTTTCATGTACTAACTTTCAGGTACTAGCCCTGCGCATAGCGCGTTAGTCCTTCCTGTGCGGTGGAAGCCACTAAGCGGCCATCGCGGCTGTAAATATGCCCCCGCGCCAGGCTGCGAGCGCCGCCCGCCCAAGGGGAGTCGATAACGTACAGCAGCCACTCGTCGAGGCGCGTGTCCTGGTGCAGCCACAGCGCGTGGTCAAGGCTTGCGATGCGCAGCTTTGGGTCCCGGTAGGCAATGTCGTGGGGGATCAGGCTGGTGGTTAGCAGGTTAAAATCAGAGACGTAAGAAAGCAGATGGCGGTGCAGCGCTGGGTCATCTGGCAGCGTGCCCGAGAGGCGAAACCATAGGCATTGGCCTGCCGGTGTGCCGTTGTCGGGGTTGCCAGAAAGGTGCAGAAACTCAATCGGGTGGCCGGGAAAGCGGTCGTGTTTGGCGTTGCCGTTCTGTATTAACGCCTCGGGTGAGGGCACATCCGGCATGGCGCGCTGGTGGCCAAAGCTTGCCTCTTTGCTTTGAAAGGACGCGCTGCAGAAAAAGATCGGCCGACCCTTCTGGATAGCCGTGACGCGGCGAGTGGTAAAACTGCCGCCGTCGCGAATGGTGTCCACCTGATAGACAACCGGCCGGTGCGGGTCGCCGGGGCGCAGAAAATAGCCGTGCTGGGAATGCGGGCGGCGCTCATCGGGTACGGTGCGAGCCGCCGCCGCAAGCGACTGACCAAGCACTTGGCCACCATAGAGCTGAGGAAAGCCTAAATCTTGGCTTTGGCCGCGAAAGAGCGTCTCTTCCAAAGGCTCTAGCTCTAGTAACTCCACCAACGTGTTCAGCGCGTCTGTCATTATCGGTATCCTTGATGCTCTCTATCTGTTGCTGTCTGTTTCTAGCTGTTTATATTAATAGCGATACGATTAGCAATGGCCCCCGCTTCCTTTGAGGCGGGTAAATTTTTCATACGGTCGTTTTGCTACCTTAGCGGAGTTTACGTTTATGTGCAGCGATGAATTTTACATGCACCGGGCGCTAGACCAAGCGCACTTGGCTGCTGCTGCGGGGGAGGTGCCCGTGGGCGCGGTGGTCGTGGATGCGTTAGGGGAGATTATTGGCGCGGCCTATAATGCCCCGGTCGCTAGCTGCGACCCCAGCGGCCATGCGGAAATTCGCGCCCTGCGCGAGGCAGGCAAGCATCAGGGTAACTACCGCCTTGAAGGCTGCACGCTGTTTGTCACCTTAGAGCCGTGCATGATGTGTGCGGGCGCTATGGTTCATGCGCGCCTTAGCCGGCTGGTCTATGGCACCGCTGAGCCCCGTGCGGGCATGGTCGAATCAAAAGCGAACCTGTTGGCACAGCCGTGGTTTAACCATCAGATAGCGGTCACCGGCGGTGTGCTGGCTGCGGCTTCGCAAAAATTGCTAAAACGCTTTTTTGCTGCTCGGCGGGCTGCCAAGGATGACGGTTAACGTAGCGGTTTCAATCCTTGCCTAATCCAGCGGCGGCACCAGCTCAAACAGCAGCAGCGGATCATCGTTGACAGCCGTTTGCTCTAGTTGGAAAAACTGCTGGCGGCTGCGCTCCACGTACTGAATCATTTCGTAATAGCGGCGAATGTTGCGCACATAAATCACCGGCTCGCCACCGCGGGCGTAGCCGTAGCGCGTCTGGCTGTGCCATTCGCGCTGCTGTAAAAGCGGCAGCGCGGCGCGCACATCGTTCCAGCTGTTGGGGTCGCCGCCACGCATTTCGACAATGCTGCGGGCATCATATAAATGGCCAAGCCCTACGTTGTAGGCGGCCATGGCCATATACAGGCGGTCTTCGCCGGTAATAGTGTCGGGTAGGCGGTCTTTAATGCTGCGTAGATAGCGGGCGCCACCATCAATGCTCTGGGCCGGGTCGGTGCGGTCGCTAATGCCCATTTCGCCAGCGGTGGGGTTGGTGAGCATCATTAACCCACGCACTCCCGTGGGCGAGACAGCGTCCGGGTTCCAGTGTGACTCTTGATAGCCCACCGCCGCCAGTAGCTTCCAATCAAAGCCGGTTTCTCTGGCTGATTGCTTAAACAGCTCGCTGTAGCGGGGTAGGCGTGTATCAAGGTGGTCTAAAAATGTGCGGGTGCCGACGTACTCCAAGTAGTCATCATGGCCAAAGTAACGGCTGACCAGCTGGTCCAGCGTGCCGCTTTCCTGTAAATCTTGCAGGAAGCGATTAGCGGCTTCCAGCAGCCCCAAACCGCGGCCGCTGGGTACCGCCCACGCCATGGAAAGCGGGTCACCCAGCGTAAAGCCGCGTTCAACGTTAGGGAAAAACAGCCGGTTCAAGCGAAACTGATGGTCAAAAATAACCGCGGCGTCTAGCGTGCCGTTCTCGACCCGGGCGAGCAGCTCGGCGACTTCCAGCTCATGGGATTCTTTCCAGCTCAAGGCAGGGTGAAGGCGCTGTAAATCGCGCAGTGCCTCGCCGGTACCGGCTTGGCTGAGCGTGCCAAGCTCTAGGCCGACAAGATCGCTAGGTGCCTGAAGGCCGTTAAGGCCGCGGCGGTACACCACCAGCGGCTGCATTTGGATAATCGGGCGGGTGTAATGAACGCCGGGCGTATCAGGCAGCAGCGGTAACGCCGCGGCACCCAGGTCGCCGCTTTCGCGCACAGCGGGAAGCACGCTTTCCGGGTGGTGGCTGGCATTAAGATTCAGGCTCACCCCCAGGTAGTCGGCAAAGCGGCGCATGAGTTCGTACTCAAAGCCGGTAGGGCCATGGCGGCCTTCATAGTAGGTCGTGGGCGTATTGCGCGTGTGAACGGTAATAAAATCTTTTTCAGCGATACGCGCCAAATGCTCGCCGGGGGGAACCAGAGAGAGAGTGGGCACCATGACCAAAAGCGTAATGGCAGTTAACGCATAATAGGCGCTGGCACGGGCTATAAAATGTCGGCAAATCAACGGCAGCATGGCGTCTTGTCGGCATGAAACAAGCCGTCACGATACCCAGCCATGGGCAGGCTGTCACCTTGTTGATTTCGTGTGGCGGCTGATTTCCAGTATCATACGCGTTTGCCAGTATCTTCCCTGCTCGAATTTCCCTGCTCTAGAGGCTTCAGGATATGCTCGAACTGCGAGGCGCGCCCGCCCTTTCTGCCTTCCGTCATGCTCGGCTGTTAACGGTGCTGCGTGAACGTGTTCCCGAAGTGGAAGCGCTCTCTGCCCACTATGTTCATTTTGTTGATGTGCACGATGCTCACTCCCACGACCGCGACGGAACGCTTGATGAGGTTGCCCACGAGCGTTTGGCGCAGCTTCTGGATTACGGCACACAGGCGAAGGTAGACGTTCCCGAAAACGCCCAGCGCTTTTTGGTGGTGCCACGTTTAGGCACCCAATCGCCCTGGTCGTCTAAAGCCACCGATATCGCCCATAACTGTGGGTTGAGCCAAATTAGCCGCATCGAGCGTGGCATTGATTACCGCGTAAGCTTTAGCGCTATGCCGGACGCAGAAGGTTTGGATGCGCTGGCGGCATTGCTGCACGACCGCATGACTGAAACCGTGCTGGCAGATGCCTCGGACGCCGCTAAGCTGTTTGCCCACCACGACCCGGCACCGTTGGGCAGCGTGGATATTCTAGAAGGCGGCCGGGAAGCGCTGTCTGCCGCCAATCAGGCGCTGGGGCTGGCGCTGGCAGAAGACGAAATCGACTATCTTGTCGACGCCTTCAATGAGTTGGGGCGTAACCCCAGCGACGTTGAGCTGATGATGTTTGCCCAGGCCAACTCTGAGCACTGCCGTCACAAAATCTTCAATGCCGATTGGGTGATCGACGGCGAGCCACAAAACCTCTCGCTGTTTAAGATGATCAAGAACACCTTTGCCTCATCGCCAGACAACGTGCTCTCAGCCTACAGCGACAACGCCGCCGTAATTAAGGGCAGCCAAGCGGGGCGCTTTTTTGCCACGCCGCTGACCGGCGCGGATAACGAGCGTGCGCTGTATGCCACGCATCAGGAACCCATTCATATCCTGATGAAGGTCGAAACCCACAACCACCCCACCGCGATTGCCCCCTTCCCCGGCGCGGCCACCGGCTCCGGTGGTGAAATTCGCGATGAGGGCGCGACCGGTATTGGCGGCAAGCCCAAAGCGGGCCTTTCGGGCTATACGGTTTCCAACCTGCGCATCCCTGAGTTTGTGCAGCCCTGGGAAGCGTTTGATTACGGCAAGCCTGAGCGTATGCAGTCAGCGCTTAACATCATGCTTGAAGGCCCGATTGGCGGCGCGGCGTTTAACAATGAGTTTGGTCGCCCCAACCTAACCGGCTATTTCCGCGCTTACGAGCAGGAGTCGCTCAACGACGGCGGCATCGAGCGGCGCGGTTTCCATAAGCCGATTATGCTCGCTGGCGGCTACGGCAATATTCGTGCTCATCACGTGCAAAAGGGCGATATTCCGGTTGGCGGCAAGCTAATTGTGATGGGCGGCCCAGCGATGCTGATTGGCCTGGGTGGCGGCGCGGCCTCCAGCATGGCGTCTGGCGCTTCTAGCGCCGATTTGGATTTCGCCTCGGTGCAGCGTGAAAACCCCGAGATCGAACGTCGCGCCCAAGAAGTCATCGACCGCTGCTGGGCGATGGGCGATCACAACCCCATTCGCTTTATTCACGACGTGGGTGCGGGCGGGCTTTCCAACGCGCTGCCGGAACTGGTGAAAGACGGCAATCGCGGCGGCCGCTTTGATCTACGCGCGGTGCCAAACGCCGAGCCGGGCATGAGCCCGCTGGAAATCTGGTGTAACGAAGCCCAAGAGCGCTACGTGCTCGCGGTCGCGCCAGAAGACTTAGACACCTTTGATGCGCTGTGCAAGCGCGAACGCTGCCCCTATGCGGTGGTGGGCGAAGCGACCGAAGCGCACCACCTTGAAGTGCGCGACGGCCACTTTGACAGCAAGCCGGTGGATTTGCCGATGAGCGTGCTGTTCGGCAAAGCGCCCAAAATGCAGCGCGAATTTGAGCGCCAAGAGCCCGCGCTTTCCGGCGTAATGCTGGATAACCTCGACCTGCGCGAAGCGCTTGATCGCGTGTTGCGCCTGCCTACTGTGGCCTCAAAAAGCTTCCTGATTACCATTGGCGACCGCTCGATTACCGGCCAAGTGGCGCGCGACCAAATGGTCGGCCCTTGGCAGGTGCCGGTGGCAGATGTGGCGGTGACCACGGCAAGCTTTGATAGCCATGTCGGCGAAGCCATGGCCATGGGCGAGCGCCCGCCGGTGGCGTTGATTAACCCTGCGGCCAGCGCTCGTTTAGCGGTGGCTGAAGCGATTACTAACCTGGCGGCGGCACCGATTGCCAAGCTTAGCGATATCAAACTTTCCGCCAACTGGATGAGCGCGGCCGACCACCCCGGCGAGAACCAGGCGCTGTTTGATGCCGTTTATGCGGTGGGCATGGAAATGTGCCCGGCGTTAGGCATTGCCATTCCGGTGGGCAAAGACTCGATGTCGATGCGCACTTCCTGGGTTGATGAGAGCGAGCAGGGCGAACACGAAGATAAGAGCGTGACCTCGCCGCTCTCGCTCGTTGTCACCGGCTTTGCGCCGGTCACCAATGCCCTGGCAACGCTCACGCCGCAGATCAACCTGGATCAAGATGAATCCGATCTGATCTTGATCGATTTGGGCAACGGCCAAAACCGTTTGGGCGGCTCTGCCTTGGCGCAGGTTTATGGCCAGGTGGGCAACGACTGCCCCGATGTGGACGACCCGGAAGACATCAAAGCGTTTTTTGAGGTTATTCAGGGGCTCAACCGCGACGGCAAACTGTTGGCCTACCACGACCGCAGCGACGGCGGCCTGCTGGTTACGCTGCTGGAAATGGCCTTTGCTGCCCGCGCCGGGCTTGAGATCAAGCTCGATTGGCTGATTGATGAGCCGGTGGAAGCGTTTAACGCGCTGTTCTCCGAAGAGCTGGGGGCGGTTATCCAGGTTAACCGCCAAGACACTGAGGAAGTGCTGGCGCAGTTTGCCGTGGCTGGTATCGAAACCTGCGGAGTCATCGCTCGCCCGCGTTACGACGATCAGGTGCGCGTCACGCTGTTTGAAGAGCCGCTACTGGAAACCACGCGCCTGCTCACGCAGCGTACCTGGGCTGAAACCAGTTACCGCATGCAGGCGCTACGCGATAATCCTGAATGCGCTAAAAACGAATTCGATAATCTGCTCGATAGCCGCGATCCGGGGCTCTCCGCCACGCCAACCTTTGATATCAACGACGATATCAGCGCGCCGTTTGTGAATACTGCCAAGCCTGCCATGGCCGTACTGCGCGAGCAGGGCGTCAACGGCCAGGTGGAGATGGCCTGGGCGTTTGATAAGGCCGGGTTTGAGGCCGTCGATGTGCATATGAGCGACATCCTCGAAGGGCGCGTTTCGCTGGATGAGTTCAAAGGGCTTGTGGCCTGCGGCGGCTTCTCCTACGGCGACGTGCTCGGCGCTGGCGGTGGCTGGGCCAAGTCGGTGCTGTTTAACGAGCGAGCCCGGGAGCAGTTTGCGGCCTTCTTCGCCCGTGAAGACAGCTTTTCACTGGGCGTATGTAACGGTTGCCAAATGCTCTCGCAGTTGAAGTCGCTGATTCCTGGGGCTGAAAACTGGCCGACCTTTGTACGCAACGAATCCGAGCAGTTTGAGGCTAGGGTTTCCATGGTGCGGGTTGAAAAGAGCCCCTCGATTCTGCTTGCCGGTATGGAAGGCTCACAGCTGCCCATTGCCGTGGCCCATGGCGAAGGGCGGGCAGAGTTCCGCGACAGCGCTCACCTGCGCAGCATGCAGTCGAGTAGCCAAATCGCGCTGCGCTACATCGACAACTACGGCCAGGCGACCACGCGTTACCCGGCTAACCCGAACGGCTCGCCCTCGGGAATTACCGGCCTAACCACGCCGGATGGCCGAGTGACCATTATGATGCCCCACCCGGAGCGGGTTGCCCGTGCGGTCACTAACTCCTGGCGGCCAGCGGAGTGGACCGAAGACGGCGCTTGGCTGCGCCTATTCCGCAATGCCCGCGTTTGGTTAGGCTAGAAGTTCCAAGCATAGGTGATTGATGACGCAACACCCCAAGGCGGCCTCCGGGCCGCCTTTTGTCGCTAACGTCGCTACGTCTCATGCTACGTCTCATACCGTCGCGACGCCCCAGCTGCGCCCCTACCAGAAAGAGGCGGTCAAACGCGTGGTGGTGCATTTTCGTGCCTCCAGCGAGCCAGCGCTGGTGGTACTGCCTACCGGCAGCGGTAAATCCCTGGTGATTGCTGAGCTGGCGCGCTTGGCGCGTGGGCGCGTGCTGGTGCTGGCTCACGTGCGTGAGCTGGTGGAACAGAATCATGCCAAGTATCAAGCCTATGGCCTTGAGGCGGATATTTTTAGCGCCGGTTTAAAGCGCAAAGAGGCCAACCGCCAAGTGGTATTTGGCTCGGTGCAGTCGGTGGTGCGTAACTTAGCGAGCTTCAACGACGCTAACTTTACCCTGCTGGTGATCGATGAGAGCCATCGCGTGTCGCTCAACGAAGATGCCAGCTACCGCCAGGTGATTGAGCACCTGCGCCAACACAATTCACAGCTTAAAATACTCGGCCTCACCGCGACGCCTTACCGTTTGGGGCAGGGGTTTATCTATTATCGCCACCACCACGGCATGGTGCGCGGCAGCGAAGAGAGTTTTTTCCGCGACTGCGTGTTCGAGCAGCCGCTGCGCTTAATGGTGAAACAAGGCTATCTTGCTGAGCCAAAGCGTTTGGATATGGCCATTGAGGGCTACGACTTCGCAGCGCTCAAACCCTCTTCAAGCGGCCTGTTTCAGGAGGAGACGCTTAATCGTGTGGTGGCGGGCCACCGGGCGACGCCGGGTATTATCGGGCAAATCATCGAACGCGCGGTTGATCGCCAAGGGGTGATGATTTTTGCCGCCACCGTGGCCCACGCCGAAGAAATTATCGGCTATTTACCCAGGGCAGAGGCTGCTTTAATTACCGGTGCCACGCCTTCACAAGAGCGCACGGCGCTGATTGATGCGTTTAAAGCGCGGCAGCTGAAATACCTGGTTAACGTCGCGGTGTTGACCACCGGCTTCGATGCGCCCCACGTGGATTTGATCGCTATTTTGCGGCCCACCGAATCGGTGAGCCTTTATCAGCAGATGGTGGGTAGAGGGCTGCGCTTATCGCCGGGCAAGAGCGACTGTTTGATTCTGGATTACGCCGGTAACCCTTGGGATATCTATGCCCCAGAAGTGGGCGAGCCGAAGCCTGATAGCGACAGCGAACCGGTTCAGGTGGAGTGCCCCGCCTGCGGCCATGCCAACCTTTACTGGGGAAAGCGCGACGGTGATCTGGTGATCGAGCACTTTGGCCGCCGTTGCCAGGGGCTAATTGAAGATGATCAAGGAAAGCGCCATCAATGTGAGTTTAGATTTCGCTTTAAAGTCTGCGATGAGTGCGGCGCTGAAAATGACATCGCCGCCCGCCGCTGCCACGGCTGTGAAAAGCTGTTGGTGGATGCAGATGATAAGCTCAAAGATGCCCTGAAACTGAAAGATGCCAAGGTGCTACGGGTAAGCGGTATGCAGCTGGAAGCGACCACCAACGGTCGTGGCCTGCCACGCTTAAAAGTCACCTATCACGACGAAGATGGCAGCCATCTTTCTGAGTGGTTTGCGCTGGAAACGCCCGCTCAGCGGCGCGCCTTCTATGCCGCTTTTCTGCGCTATCACCTGCGCGCACCGGGGGGTAAGTGGCAGCCGCTAAGCGCTGAGGAAGTCGTTGCCGAACAGCGCCGCCTACGCCACCCAGATTTTGTCGTAGGCCGAAAAGTGGGTCGCCATTTCCAAATCCGCGACAAGCTATTTGACTATGCCGGGCGCTACCGCAAAGCGGTGGAGGCGGGGTAGCGTGCTGGTGCTTACTCTTGAATAGAGCGACGCGAATGCTACCGACTTTGCTAAACTGGTTCACTGTGCCGATTACCCTTCACCAAGAGAACCGACCCGCGTGAGCGAGACGCCAAGTGATACCGCTGTCCTAGAAAGCCCTGATGCTGAAACCGCTGAGCCAGTGGCGGTTTCGTTTGGGCGTTTGTTCAACGAGCCGATTACGCAAATGCCGGAGGATTTGTATATTCCCCCGGAAGCGCTGCGTGTGTTTTTGGAAACCTTTGAAGGCCCGCTGGACCTGCTGCTCTATCTGATTCGTCGCCAAAACCTGGATATTCTGACCATCAACGTGGCGACCATTACCCACCAGTACATCGAGTACGTGGAGCTAATGAAGGCCATGGAGATCGAGCTGGCGGGTGAGTACCTGCTGATGGCCGCCATGCTGGCTGAGATAAAATCGCGCACGCTGCTGCCCCGCCCGCCGAAGGTGGAAGGGGACGAGGAAGAAGACCCGCGCGCTGAGCTTATCCGTCGCTTGCAAGAGTACGAACGCCTTAAAGAGGCGGCAGAAACGCTGGATACGCTACCACGCATGGGGCGCGACTGGTTTAGCGTGCAGGTAGGCTTACCTCCGCTGGAATCCCGAGTGATTCACCCCGAGGTGGAACTGGATGAATTGCTCAGCGCGCTTTCCGACATTCTGAAGCGCGCCGAGCTGGTGCAGGCTCACCAGGTCAGTCGCGAGGTGCTGTCTACCCGCGAGCGCATGCTCAAGATAATGGAACAGCTCAGTCATGATGATGCCCATCAGCGTTATACCCCTTTTGAGGCGCTGTTTAGCTTGGAAGAAGGGCGCGCAGGCGTCGTGGTGACGTTTATGGCCATTTTAGAGCTCGCCAAAGAAGCCATGATTGAAATTGTCCAGAATGCGCCGCTGTCGCCGATCCATGTGCGCGCGCGGCGTGCTGCCCTTGCTGACGATGAAGAGGGCACTTTTGAAGAGGGTGCTTTTGATGAGGGCGAAATAGACGATGACGCCTACGGTGAGCCTGCCTTCGAACCCGGCAAGGAGACGCCATGAGTAACGCCGCCACTGGATTGGATGACATTATTGAAGCAGCGCTGTTGGCTGCCGGTGAGCCGCTGCCTCTTGAGCGCTTGGAAACACTCTTTCTTGTTGATGAGTGCCCCTCTCGGCATGAGTTTCGCCAAGTCTTAGAGCGTTTACAGCAGCGCCATTCCGCGGGTGCGCTGGAACTGCTGGAAACCGTCTCGGGCTATCAGCTGCGCATTCGCCCACGGCTTTCCCAGTGGGTGTCGCGGCTGTGGGACGAGCGCCCCCAGCGCTACTCACGGGCGCTGCTGGAAACGCTGGCGTTAATCGCCTACCGCCAGCCGGTTACCCGGGGCGATATTGAAGAAGTGCGCGGGGTCAGCGTGAGTAGCTCGATTATGCGCACGTTGGCAGAGCGCGGCTGGATTCGGGTGGTCGGTCATCGCGATGTTCCCGGCCGGCCGGCGGTGTACGCCACTACACGAGGCTTTTTAGACGATTTTGGGTTAAAAACCCTCGATGCACTGCCGCCCATGCACACCCTGGCAAGCTGGGAGGACGATGCATCTTCTGAAGCAGCCCCCGAGGCGCTGACTGAAACGGCGACTGAAGGACTGGACGAAACGGCCAAAACGGTGCAGGATGCGCCTCCCCAGAAAGAACAGATACCCACGGCTGAGATACCTAAGGTTGAGATAGCCGATACGCACGCCGAGACGGCGTTAACCCAGCCGCTGAGCTTTGCCGATTTAGAAGCCAGGCTCGCGGCACGTGCCAAGCGCCAACAAGATGACGGCGCCGGCACGGAGACTACCGATGTGAGGTCAGACGACCATGAGTCAGAGTAATAACACCACCACGCCCCCTACCAGTGAAAAGCTGCAAAAAGTCTTGGCCCGTGCAGGCCTTGGCTCGCGGCGTGAGATGGAAACAGCAATTTCCGCTGGCCGCGTAAAAGTGAACAGCCAAGTGGCCAAGCTGGGTGATCGCGTTGAAGCGCGCGATAAAGTCAGCTTTGATGATCGACCAGTGGCACTGCGCCCGGAAGAAGAAGTGCCACGCCGGGTGATTATGTACAACAAGCCGGAAGGCGAGCTGTGCACCCGTAAAGACCCGGAAGGGCGACGCACCGTTTTTGAACGCTTGCCGCGCCTGAAAGGCGAACGCTGGATTGCCATTGGCCGTTTGGATATCAACACCAGCGGTTTGCTGCTGTTCACCACCGATGGTGAGCTGGCCAACCGCTTGATGCACCCCTCTACCCAGGTGGAGCGCGAGTACGCGGTTCGCGTGATGGGCGAAGTGAAGCGTGAGCATATTGTGGCGATGGTCGATGGGGTCATGCTGGAAGATGGCCCGGCGCGCTTTACCGATGTGCAGGAGTTTGGTGGCGAAGGCATTAACACCTGGTTCCACGTGGTGATTTTGGAAGGCCGCAACCGTGAAGTGCGCCGCCTGTGGGAGTCTCAAGCGCTGACGGTTAGCCGCCTGAAACGCGTGCGTTATGGCAATATCTTCCTCGATAAGCGGGCGAAAGCCGGTGAATGGGTCGAGCTTACCCAAGACGAGGTGGACGACTTAGCCACTCTGGCTAACTTAGAAGCCCGTAAAGTGCCCGCGCTAACGCCGGATGAGAAGAACCGTTGGAACCGCGATAAGCACAAACGCAAGCCGGTGCAGGCAATGCGTAAACCCAAAAGCAAAGCGCGCTAGGCTTTTTGGCGTAAATAGGTAAGAAGCAAGTAGGTAAGTGAATAGATAAATGAGTAAGCGTGCCTGGCGGTAATGGCTGTATACCGACTGTATAGAGTGAAATGCCAGGCACGAAAAAGTGGCATTTATGTCATTTAGGGTTAAAAAACGCTTGTCATGAAAGTAGTGCGCGCGTAAGATATGCATCCGTTCAGGCGGGTCGTTAGCTCAGTTGGTAGAGCAGTTGACTTTTAATCAATTGGTCGCAGGTTCGAATCCTGCACGACCCACCATAAAATGTTTTTTAATAGCCAAGCTATTAATCGCGAACGGTTGAAGCGTAAAAAGTAAGTGCAGCAAAAAATTTGGGTCGTTAGCTCAGTTGGTAGAGCAGTTGACTTTTAATCAATTGGTCGCAGGTTCGAATCCTGCACGACCCACCAGATTCAACGCCCCTGGCAGCCTAGCTGCCAGGGGCGTTTTGCTATGACTCATCAGTATGCTAATCAGACGTTTCATATATGCATGGAAAGCACTCTGTGTGTGTCAATCTGTTTGCAGTCAAGCGCTATTTCCCGCCAAAATGGTTTAGAATAAATCTGTCCAGAAGGGATTTTTTAGCGTTAGGCCACCGCGAGAGACGCATCGGCCTAGCGCACACACGAGCGGCGTAGGTATAAAACTATAGGTATAAAACCTTAGGTATAGAACGATACTTACCTACGCCGTGGCCCAGTGTTTAACAGGGGGATTCCCTGTTCGTCACAGTGGTAGACACAATGACTATTATGACTACGCAAGCTCAGCTTGATGCTTCGCTGCCCACAGCCTATTGCCCGACCCGCATTCCAGCGGAAGATCAGGCCCGTGTTGAAGAAATCAAACGGCTGCTGAAAGCCCATAACGCCGTTTTGGTAGCACACTACTACACCGATGATGCCATTCAGCAGCTAGCGGAAGAATCCGGCGGCTGTGTCGCGGATTCATTGGAAATGGCGCGCTTTGGTGCCCGCCACGACGCCACCACGCTGGTTGTCGCCGGTGTCCGCTTTATGGGCGAAACCGCCAAGATCCTCTCGCCTGAAAAGCGTGTGCTGATGCCGACGCTGGAAGCGACCTGTTCGCTGGATATTGGCTGCCCCGTTGATGAGTTCTCCGCGTTCTGCGATGCGCACCCTGACCGCACCGTGGTGGTGTATGCCAACACCTCGGCTGCCGTTAAAGCGCGGGCGGATTGGGTGGTGACCTCTTCGATTGCGGTTGAGGTGATTGAGCACCTGCAGGCGAAGGGCGAGAAAATTCTTTGGGCACCCGACAAGCATTTGGGCGGCTATATCCAGAAAAAAACCGGCGCTGATATGCTGATGTGGGATGGTGCCTGTATCGTTCACGAAGAGTTTAAAGCCAAAGGCGTTGAAGACCTTAAGCGCCTCTACCCTGATGCCGCGGTACTGGTGCATCCAGAGTCGCCTGAGCCGGTGGTGAAGCTTGCAGACGTGGCAGGCTCCACCTCGCAGTTGATCAAGGCAGCGAAAGAACTGCCCAACGATAAGCTGATTGTCGCAACGGACCGAGGCATCTTTTTCAAGATGCAGCAGGCGGTGCCCGGCAAAACCCTGTTTGAAGCGCCGACAGCAGGCAATGGCGCTACCTGCCGCAGCTGCGCGCACTGCCCTTGGATGGCCATGAACGCCCTGGATAACCTGGCCGGGGCGCTGCGAGATGGCAGCGGTGAAATTTTTGTTGATGAGGCGCTGCGCCTGAAAGCCTTAAAGCCCTTAGAGCGCATGCTTAATTTCAATTCTTGACGTTCGGGGTTGAGGCGCAGGTAGGCAGCATTGTTTAAAAGCACCCGAGCTTAGCCAGCTCGGGTTTTGTATACAGCACACATTAAGCGCCGGCGTTAGAATTTTTCGAGCGCCTCACGGTACTCAATAAAGGCCTCGCGGCGCTGTTCAATTCGTGCCAGCGCCTGCTGGTCATTTTCCCGCTCAGCGGCATCCCTGGCGATAGAGAGCTGCCTAATGCCGCGATCGACGCGGCCAGTCAGTTGAAGGTGTTCGGCAAGCGCTAAGTGGCCCCAGCCATCATGCCCGCTGCGGCCAGCCGCTTCCGCCAGCAGGTTAAAGCCCTGTGGGTTTTCCGGGTGCTGGGCGGTAATGTCGCGCAGCAGGTTATACGCCGCTTGAGGGTCGCGCTGAAGCTGCGCTTCGGCCAATATCAGCTGAGCTGGTAGGTAGTTAGGCATCAGGCGAAGCAGCCGCTGGCTGCGCTGAATCGCCTCATCGTAGCGACTGGCTTCCAGCGCGACACTCGCCGCAGAGGCGGGCAGCATGGCAAAGTCGGGCTGTTCGCGGGCAAGCTGGTCTAGGCGCTGTAGGGCGCTGTCGGTTTGGCCGTTACGCGCGGCGATCAACGCTGCCAAATAGTCCTGGGCGGCCTGTTCGGCGTCTTCCTGGGCAAGGCGCGCAGCAGCTTGGCGTGGCGTATTGGCATAGATACTCAGCAGCGCACGGCCGCGCATCATGTCGTAAAGGGTGTCGCTGGTGTAAGCATCGGCGATGTTAAGCTGGGCGGCGCGATCCTGTGCTGCGCTCAAACGGCTGTCAGTCACCGGGTGGGTGAGCAAGAATTCCGGCGGCGCGTCACCCTGTAGGCGTGCCATGCGCTGCATAGCTGTGAACATGCGGACCATCGCCTTGGGGTCGTAGCCTGCATTGGCCATGGCTTGCAGGCCGATGTTATCGGCTTCTCGTTCAAACAGGCGTGAGTAGCTGAGTTGGTCTTGAATTAACGCTGCTTGTGAACCCATGGCGGCCGCTATGCCCGCTTCCCCGCCGCCACTGGCCGCAATTAACATGCCTGCGAGCATTGCCGCCATGGCGGGCAGTTGGGTCTGTGCTGCGCGGGCGCTGCCCCGGGCGTAGTGGCGCTGCGAGAGGTGGCCTAGTTCGTGTGCCAGCACTGAGACAAAAGCACCTTCATCCTCGGCAAAGGCGAACAGCCCCGAGTTAATCCCCACCACGCCGCCGGGAACGGCAAAGGCGTTAAGCGAGCGGTTGTCGACCATTACGGTAATCGTTTGCAGGCCGTTAATTTGGCTATGCGGCGCTAGCCGGGCCAGCAGGCTGTCTAAATAATCGCTAACGATAGGGTCATGCCACTGAGGTGCTTGGGCACGAAATTGGCGCAGCCATGCGCGACCTAGCCGGTGCTCTTCATTGCTGACCGACATGGAAGCAGTGCCTAGGCTGGGCAGGCCGTAATCGTTCATGGCGTCGCTTGGCGGGCTATACAGTAAGCTGCCGCAGGCGCAAGCCAACGCACATATCCAACCTGGGTAAGCGGTACGAAAGGGCAGCATGGCATCCTCATGAGTAATGGTTAGGCACAGCGTTCGCCGTGTGGCGTGAACAGACGCTGTGACATTGATAAAGACAGGGAAGTGCCGTTAAATCGACAGCCTGGTGAAATCAGTCGCTAAATAGGCCGTCTATAGAGACGGTCTATAGAGACGGTCCATAAAAACAGTCTATGCCGCTGGGTTTGTTACACAATGACCAGATAGTAAACAATGACTAGACAGCATCGTTTGCGCAATATCGATTATGCAAAATCGGTGATGACGCATGATTTTTAAATCGATGCCGTGAATAGGCAGGGCATTTTGAGGGGGAGTGTATGTCTGAGCAAACTGGGGGCTTTCAGCCCGACACGGTGCTTGACACTAGTGGGCTGCATTGCCCGTTGCCGTTACTGAAAGCGAAGCAGGCCTTGGCGGGTTTGGCGGCAGGTCAGCTGCTTGAAGTGCATTCAACCGATGCAGGTTCATGGCGTGATATGGCGTCATTTACCGAGCAGAGCGCGCATACGCTGGAAGGGCGTGAGCAGCGCGGTGATCGTTATATTTACTGGATACGAAAAGCGGGAGATGCGCGCTCATGACTCTGCGCACAATTCTGAAAAGCTGGGTGGAGCGTTACTTCTCGGATGAGGAGGCGCTGATCATGCTGGTGGTGCTGGTGGCAGGCTTTGCGGCCATTATTTGGTTTGGGCGCATGCTGGCACCGTTTTTTACCGCGCTGGTGATTGCCTTCTTGCTCCAGGGGGTCGTGGGCGCGCTTACCCGGCGCGGCGTGCCGCATTTGCTTTCAGTGATCTTGATATTTTTAGCCTTCATCAGCGTGTTGCTAACCCTGGCGTTTATTCTGATGCCGCTTATTTGGAACCAAATGGCGGCACTGGTTCAGGAAACGCCGCGTATGTTTGCCAGCGGGCAGGATTGGTTGGATGATCTTCAAGCGCGCTATCCGAACATCATTACCCCCGACCAAATGCAGGGCTGGATCGGTGTGGCAAGCCGTGAAATCAGTCAGCTAGGGCAGCGTGCCATCACACTGTCGCTGGCGTCGCTGGGTAATGTTATGTCACTGATTATTTACTTGGTACTGGTGCCGATTCTGGTCTTTTTTATGCTCAAAGACCGTGACGTATTGGTAGGCTTTATACTTTCGCTGCTGCCGCAAAAGCGTACGCTGCTATCGCAGATTTGGCGCGAAATGGATCATCAAATTGCCAACTATATCCGCGGTAAGTTCATCGAAATTATCATTGTGGGCACGGTGGCTTTCTTAACCTTTGCTTTCTTTGGCTTGCCCTATACGGCGTTGCTGGCGGTGCTGGTCGGGTTTTCAGTGTTGGTGCCGTATATCGGGGCGGCGGTGGCAACGCTGCCCGTGGCCGCCGTCGCAGGGTTTCACTTCGGCCTTGGTGAAGAATTTGTATATGTATTAGTGGCTTATGGCGTGATTCAGGCGCTGGATGGCAATGTATTAGCCCCGGTGTTGTTCTCTGAAACCAACAATATTCATCCGGTGTCTATCATTGTGGCGGTGCTGTTCTTCGGTGGTATTTGGGGATTCTGGGGGATTTTCTTTGCCATTCCCTTGGCAACGCTGCTGAAAGCGCTGGTTTACGCCTGGCCGCGAGGTATTCATGAGATAGAAGAAAAGCGGGTTCGGCAAGCCACGGCAAACGAGTGTGAGTGATACTCCGCCACTGCCCGCGCTGGCCAAGGCATCGCCAGCGCGGGTACATCAGCACAAACAGGCCAGTACGGGTATGAGGGCTAGCTAGCGGCGTTAAGTGTTTCAGCCGCCGCAAGCACTTCATCAACGTGGCCAGGCACCTTAACGCCGCGCCACTCTTTTGCCAGCTTGCCGTCTTTATCAATTAAGAACGTGCTGCGCTCGATGCCCAGGTGTTCTTTGCCGTACATTTTCTTGAGTTTGATAACGTCAAACAGCGTGCAGAGATGTTCATCTTTGTCGGAGATCAGGTCAAAGTTGAAATCCTGCTTGGCTTTAAAGTTCTCCTGGGCGCGCAGGCCGTCGCGAGAGACGCCAAGAATCACCGTATTCGCGGCATCAAAGGCCGGCTTGCGGTCGCGGAAGTCACCGCCCTCGGTGGTGCAGCCGGGGGTGCTGGCTTTAGGGTAGAAGTAAATGACCACGTGTTTGCCGCGCAGTTCTGACAGCGTTACCGTGGTGTCGCCAGTGGCGGTCGCGGAAAAATCAGTCACGGGCTGGCCAATTTCAACAGACATAATGCGTCCTTATTAGGGGTGGGTGTTAAGATTGAGCGTTATGCCCGATTACACGTAAGCTGGGCACCGTTGTCAAAGCCGACATCACCCTGGTGCAAACTCTCATCGCTTTACGCTGTACAGGCTCTAATCGCCTGAGTACCATTTGCCCTCTGTGGAAGGCTAGCGCCTAATACAAGGTGTCGCAATGGCGCTCGGTTTCGGCAAATATGTAGCGTGAAAAACACATAGATAATTGATACCACAATTTAGCAGGTGAGGAATAAACGGATGATCACAGGCAGCATAGTCGCCCTGGCGACGCCTATGAAGGTCAATGGCGACATCGACTGGGAGGCGCTTCGCCGTCTGGTGAACTTCCATCTCGAAAATGGCACCGATGCCATTGTGGCCGCTGGTACCACGGGTGAACCTACCACCATGTCGTTTGCTGAGCACTTTGATGTGATCCGCAGCGTGGTAGAAGAAGTGAACGGTCGTATCCCCGTTATTGCAGGCACTGGGGCCAACGCTACTTCTGAAGCGGTTGAGCTGGCGCGATACGCGGGTGAAGTGGGGGCCGATTACTGCTTGTCGGTCTGCCCTTACTACAACAAGCCGACCCAAGAAGGCCTTTATCAGCACTTTAAAGCGGTTGCTGAGGGCAGCAAGCTGCCGGTAATTCTTTATAACGTGCCGAGCCGTACCTGCTCTGATTTATATAATGAAACCGTTTTACGCTTGGCCGAGGTGGATAATATTATCGGTTTGAAAGACGCCACGGGGAACCTGGAGCGTGCCGAGGATCTAATCACTCGCCTCAAGGGCAGTGGCTTTATGCTCTACTCCGGTGACGATGCAACCGCCTGTGACTTTATGTTGATGGGTGGGCACGGCGATATTTCGGTAACCGCCAACGTTGCCCCACGGGCGATGCACGAACTGTGTGCCGCCGCTGTGGCCGGTGATTCCGAAAAGGCGCACCAAATTAATACGCGCTTGATGCCGCTGCATACCAACCTGGGCATAGAGTCGAACCCTATCCCGGTGAAGTGGGCGCTGCACCGCATGGGTTACATGGAAGCGGGTACTCGCTTGCCGCTGACGTGGCTGTCGGATAAATACCACGCCACGGTGAGTGAAGCACTGCAGTTGGCGGGTGTGATCGAAGAATAGCCCGGCGCGAACCCTTTGTTATCCAGCTCACTCACCGTTGGGCTGGATACCTGTTTTGTTGACTAAAGGTGGCTTGATGAGCTCTGTGCTTAATAAACGTGCGCTTAAATGGGTGCCGCTGGCACTCGCCGCGGCTGTCGCGCTCTCCGGTTGTGCACGGGGTGGTTTTTACCATGACCGCAACCTGGACTATACCGAGGCCGCGCCGTCGCCGCCTTTAGTGCTGCCGGAAACCCGCAATACCCAGCGTTACCGCGATGCGCTGCCGGTTCCTCAAGCTGCTGCCCAAGGGGTACGGCTTGACGAAGCGGCAGAGGTTCGGCCTCCGCAGCTGTTGACCATCGGCAGTGGGTTGGAACCCGAGTATGTTGAGCGCCGTGAAGTAGGCGATCAAACGTGGCTGGTGGTGGCAGCCGACACCGGTACGGTTTGGCCGCAGCTGGAAGAGTTCGTGCGTAGCCGTCAATTGGCGGTGCAGCAGAGCAGCGCTGCCCAGGGCATTATCGTCACTTCTCAGGCAGATATACGGCTGCAAAGTGCGCTGCGCGCAGGCAGCAGTGAAGTACGCTGTGAGCGCGGTGGGCAAACCATGGCCAGCTGCCTGGATGCGTTGGAAAGCCACCTGAGTTCACGTAGCGCCTCTGCCAGTGCTTCCTCTTCATGGACCGCCCAGCGCTTAACTGCTCAACAAACGCTGCAAATTCGCCAACAGGGCGATGAGTGGGAAGCGGTTATTCCACAGCCAATTGATCGCGTGTGGGCCGAACTCAACCACTACCTTGAGCTTGATTTTGCTCAAGAAGGGCAGCGAGATTTACTGGCCACTGACCCCAATGGTTACGAGTTCCTGGTCGAATACATGACCGAAACTGAGCGCAACCGCAACCCGTTGCAAATCGTGTTCAGCGCGGACGTGCGCAAGATGTCGCAAGAGATTCGGCTTGCCCTGCAGCCTAATGGCGACCAGACGATTCTACGTGCGATTAACGCCAGTGAGCGAGCCTTCAGCGCCGATGATCAGCGCGAGCTGCTTGAGCGCGTTTCCGGCTATTTACGTTAATTTGTTGACCCTTTGACCCCTTACGGAGCCCCCATGGAAAAGCGCCAAGAACTTTACGCCGGTAAGGCGAAATCTGTGTATACCACCGACGATCCGGATTTGTTGGTGCTTAATTTTCGTGATGACACCAGCGCCTTCGATGGCAAAAAAGTGGAGTCGCTGGCCCGTAAGGGAATGGTCAATAACATCTTTAACGCCTTCATTATGGAGCGTCTGCAGGAAGGGGGGATTCCCACCCACTTTGTAAAGCAGCTCTCTGAGACGGAAAGCCTGGTCAAAAAGATGCAGATGATCCCGGTGGAGTGCGTGGTGCGTAACATCGCTGCCGGTGGCTTGGTAAAACGGCTTGGCGTAGAAGAGGGTATTGAACTGACGCCACCCACGTTTGAGCTGTTCTTGAAAAACGATGAGAAGGGCGACCCGATGATTAACGAGTCGCTGGCGGAAACGTTTGGTTGGGCAACGCCCGAGCAGTTAGCCAAAATGAAGGTATTAACCTTCAAGGTTAACCATATTCTCAAGGCGCTGTTCGCCCAAGCCGATATGCTGCTGGTGGATTACAAGCTGGAGTTTGGTGTATTCAAAGGCGAAGTAGTGCTGGGCGATGAGTTCTCGCCTGACGGCTGCCGTTTGTGGGATGCCAACACCCGCGAAAAACTCGATAAAGACCGTTTCCGCCAGGGGTTGGGCGGCGTAATTGAAGCGTATGAGGAAGTCGGCCGCCGTTTGGGCATTACCTTTCCCGCTTAAACCGCCCCGGTGGTCTCTTTATTCTGCGTAAGGCTCGACAGCCATCACCTCCAAGGTGGTGGCTTCATTGTTTGGATAGGGGCGAAACTTAACGTCCACATCACGCAGCCGAACGCCGTAAAGTCGCTCAGAATGGGTCTCTTTTTGCTTGTAGGCGGGTCTTGGGTCTTGGCCCAGAACCTGCTCGATTAAGGCATACAGCGTGGCGCTATCTTGGCGTTTGGTAAGTGTCTCTAGTGCCTGTGGATGAAAAACAACGTCCATCAGCGTGGGGGCGTGCGGGGCAAAGCCTGCCTGTGCATGGGGGTGAGATTCAGCCCAGGGAAGGTAGGGCTTTATGTCGACTACCGGCGTACCGCTAACCAAATCGCAGCCCTGGAGCTGAAGCGTAACGCCGTGCTGGGTATCAATGCCCGCTATTTTCACCAGCGATAGCCCCAGACGATTAGGCCGATGGGTACTGCGGCTGGCAAAAACGCCTATCTTGCGGTTGCCACCCAAACGCGGCGGCCGCACTAACGGCGACCAGCGCTCGGGGCTTTGATGAAAAATAAAGCTCAACCATAGATGGCTGAATGCCTCCAGGCCGCGCACGGCGAGGGGGTCATTGTAGGGGGCGGTTAACACCAGGCGCGCATTGGCAGCGGGGGCTAATCCTGGCTGGCGCGGAATGCCGAACTTATCCGGGTAGTCGCTCACCACATAACCAATGGGGGTCAGCGTAAAGTGCTCGCTGTTGGGGGCATCGTCCATCACACTGCCTTTTTTAGGTTGATCCGCGTAGGGTTGATCTGACCAGTATAAAGCAGGCTGATAGGCAAGGCGTGACCGAATGAGGCGTGGGCAAATACCGCGCAAGTGAATAACGCATTAGTGCATAACTGTTGAACAGCTCAGGGGTAAAGTATGACGAATACTGAGGAGCAACTGACGCCGGTACCCACACGTGCACGCATTATTTATCGCGCTGCGCTGGCGCGGGACGCTGCCGATCAGGCGGAGGTGTTTTATCACGCGGTGATGCAAGGCGCTGCCGCTCATTACACGCTGGATGAACGGCGTGCGTGGGCCAATGCCCTGCCCCGGGAAGGTAGTGCCTGGGCGGTGCGGCAAGCGCTTTACACCACGTTAGTTGCCACTTGTGATGGCCGCTGTGTGGGGTTTTTGGAAGTAGACTTAGACGCCGGACGGATTGAAACGCTCTATGTATGGCCTTCGTTGGCTGGGCGCGGTATTGGCACCACCTTGCTGGTTCACGCTGAACGTATGCTGCTTGAGCAAGGGCTTGGGCGGGTGGAAATAGAGGCCAGTTCGATGCTCTATGAGCGCCTAACGCGCCGTGGCTGGGAAAACCACGGCGAGCAGTGGGTTGAACGCAGCGGTGAGTCGCTTAAGCGGTATCGGCTTTCCAAGGCGCTAAATGCTGTTGAAACCTAGGCTTCCAGGCTTTGTTTACACGCTCAGGCTTTGTTTACACGCTATAACTGCGGGTGATGCGCATGGAAAGATCGATTGAGGCGATGTCCTTGGTGAGCGCGCCGCTAGAGATACAGTCAACGCCAGTATCGGCAATCGCCCGCAGCGTAGCGGCGCTTACGTTACCGGAAGCTTCAAGGGTGGCGCGGCCGCCGTTGATTTCGACGGCAACATGCAGGTCCTCAAGGGCAAAGTTGTCGAGCATAATAATATCGGCACCTGCTGCCAGCGCCTGATCCAGTTCCTCAAAGGTTTCGACCTCGACTTCCACAGGCAGCTCGCTTGCCAGTTTGCGCGCCTGGGCAACCGCTGCTTGAATCCCCCCGCAGGCCGCAATGTGGTTCTCTTTGATTAAAAAAGCATCCCACAGGCCGATACGGTGGTTGTGCCCACCGCCGCAGGTAACGGCGTATTTTTGCGCCAAGCGCATGCCGGGCAACGTTTTACGCGTATCAAGCAGGCGCACGCCGGTGCCTTCAATAAGATCAACATAAGCGCGGGTGGCCGTGGCCGTGGCCGACAAGGTTTGCAGCACGTTGAGCGCCGCGCGCTCGCCGGTAAGCAGAATGCGGGCAGGGCCCTCTAGGGTCAAAAAACACTGGCCAGCCTCAAGCTTGTCGCCATCGGTTGCGTGCCAGCTTAGGCTTACTCGGCTATCTAAGCGGCGAAACAATTCATCCACCCAGGCAGCGCCGCATAGCACGGCGGCTTCGCGGGTAATCACGTCCGCAGTGGCCCACTGGTCTTCAGGAATCAGTTGCGCGGTAATATCTCCCGGGCCAACATCTTCTGCTAGCAGGCGAGCAGCGCTGGCGCGGATTTCTTCAGCAAGAGCAGATTGGTAATGCATCACGGTGAGTTCTCTGAATATCGTCGAGTGTGTTCGGCATTGTAGTGAAAAAAAGCAGTGAAAGAGAGCCGTCAACAACAGCTGTCAAAGAGAGCAGCGAAAAGTTGCAAGAAAGCGCTAACGCAGAGGAGGCCTTGCGCGTGGAAAATAAACAACCCCTGAGCGGCTGGTGGGAAAGTGCTCGAAAGGTGGTATCCCCCAACTGTGACACTCGACCCAGCGGTGAAGTATCGCTGCTACTGCTGCATGCCATCAGCCTGCCGCCTGGGCAGTTTAGCGGTACCGCCATTGAAGCGCTGTTCACCAATCAGCTGGCGGTAGACGAACACCCATTTTTCGCTGACATTGCCCATTTGAGAGTATCCGCCCATCTGCTGATACGTCGCGATGGCGAGTGCGTGCAGTTTGTTGATACCGACCAGCGCGCTTGGCACGCGGGGCGTTCTTGTTGGTGGGATGCGCACCAAAGGGAGTGGCGTCGGGCGCTCAATGACTTTTCAGTAGGCATTGAGCTAGAAGGTGATGAAAAAACGCCCTTCACCAGGGCGCAGTATGACGCTTTGGTCGGCGCGGTGAGGTGGCTAGTAGCGCGCTACCCGCAGCTGAACCGCCGCCGAATGACTAGCCACGCTCACGTAGCGCCATGGCGTAAAACTGACCCAGGGCCAACGTTTGATTGGGCATATTTTGAACAGCGGCTAGCGGCTAATTAAGCACTTAGGGCGGTTGTTGCATTATGTAAGTGCTTCTTTGGCGAGTAAATAAAACGGTAGTTTAATTACAGAACGATGGCATTTAGTCGGAACCACCAAGGGGCTAGTAATTGCTTATGTTGCGGTGCAGTAGTTTGTTTTCGATAGGCTTTTTGGCTGCTGCAGAATTGGCAGCGTGGCGACTTTGCGGTATCTTCACGTATACGAAAAGCTAATTTTTATGATATTTGTGTAGCTTTACTACAAGCGAGCATGCGTAGCTTGTTGAATGTAGGAAGAAAACCCTTATCCGGCGTTCATTCGCCGGCGTTATATTGGCGCGCGGTAATAGGCTGTCACCGCCGTCTCCCCAGGCCCTTCAGGGTAGCGGGGATTATTGTCATTTATCGTCATTCGGAGAGACCTCTATGAGTCTGGAGACAAGAGAAGATCTCGATCCGATCGAAACTACGGAATGGATTGATTCCCTAGAATCGGTATTGGATCGTGAGGGCGAAGATCGTGCCCGCTACCTGATGACCCGCCTGGCGGATCGCCTGCGCCGGGACGGCATGAAGGTGCCCTTCTCGGTGACAACCCCGCACCGTAATACGATCCCGGTTCACCGCGAAGCACCGATGCCCGGCGATCTGTTTATGGAACGCCGGATTCGCTCGTTGATTCGTTACAACGCTATTGCTCAGGTGATTCGCAATAACCGCGCCAAGCCAGGCCTGGGCGGCCATATTGCCAGCTTCATGTCGTCGGCAACGCTGTACGATGTGGGCTTCAATCACTTCTTCCGCGCGCCCCAGGGCGATTTTGCCGGAGATTTGGTGTACATCCAGGGCCATGTGGCACCGGGTATTTATGCCCGCTCCTACCTGGAAGGCCGTCTATCTGAAGAACAGATGGATAAATTCCGCCAAGAAGTGGATGGCGGCGGTTTGTCTTCCTACCCGCACCCGTGGCTAATGCCGGATTACTGGCAGTTCCCCACGGTGTCCATGGGGCTTGGGCCTATTCAGGCGATTTACCAAGCGCACGTGATGAAGTACCTGCATCACCGTGAGCTGAAAGACATGTACGACCGTAAGATCTGGTGCTTTATGGGCGACGGCGAGTGTGACGAGCCGGAATCCCTGGGCGCGATTTCTCTGGCCGGCCGCGAAAATCTCGACAACCTGATCTTCGTTATCAACTGCAACCTGCAGCGCCTTGACGGCCCTGTGCGCGGCAACTCCCGCGTTATGGACGAGCTCGAAGGCGTGTTCCGTGGCGCTGATTGGAACGTGATCAAGGTCGTCTGGGGCCGCCACTGGGATCCATTGTTCGAGAAGGACAAGAAAGGCATTCTGCAAAAACGCATGGATGAAGCGGTCGACGGCGAATACCAGAACTACAAGGCCAACGGCGGTGCGTACACCCGCGAGCACTTCTTCGGTAAGTACCCTGAAACCGAAGCGATGGTTAAAGACCTTTCCGATGACGACATCTGGAAGCTTAACCGCGGTGGCCACGACCCGTTCAAGGTCTACGCGGCCTACCACGAAGCGGTTCACCAAACCAACGGTAAGCCTACGGTTATTCTGGCGCATACCATTAAAGGCTATGGCATGGGCAGCGGCGATGGCGAAGCCGCCAACGAAGCGCACCAGGTCAAGAGCATGGAATACGAAGCGCTGAAGACTTTCCGCGACCGTTTCGGCATTCCGATCACCGATGAACAGCTCAAAGACGTGCCGTACTACAAGCCCGAAGAAGACTCCCCCGAGCTTAAGTACATGCACCTGCAGCGGGAACGTTTGGGCGGTTACCTGCCCAGCCGCCAGAGCGACTTTGAGGCGCTGGAGATCCCCAGCCTTGAAGATAAAACCTTTGCCTCGCAAATGGGTGGCTCCAAAGGGCGTGAAGTCTCCACCACCATGGCGTTTGTCCGGGTGCTTAACGGCTTGGTAAAAGATAAAAAGCTGGGCCAGAAAGTCGTGCCGATCATCCCTGATGAAGCGCGTACTTTCGGTATGGAAGGCATGTTCCGCCAGCTCGGGATCTACACCTCGGAAGGCCAGAAGTACGAGCCGGTCGATAAAGGCCAGATCATGTTCTACCGCGAGGATCAGAAAGGCCAGATTCTCGAAGAGGGCATTACCGAAGCCGGTGCCATGTCGGCGTGGATCGCCGCGGCGACCTCCTACAGCAACAACAACGTTACGCTGCTGCCGTTCTACATCTACTACTCGATGTTTGGCTTCCAGCGCATTGGCGATTTAGCCTGGGCTGCCGGTGACCTGCAGGCGCGTGGCTTTATGGTCGGCGGTACGGCGGGGCGCACCACGCTCAACGGCGAAGGCCTGCAGCACCAGGATGGCCACAGCTTGATTCAAGCCTCCACCATCCCCAACTGCCGCAGCTACGACCCCACCTACGCTCACGAAGTGGCGGTCATCCTGCAGGATGGTTTGAAGCGCATGTTCAGCGATAAAGAGAACTGCTTCTACTACCTGACGGTGATGAACGAAAACTACGAGCACCCGGCGCTGGAAAACGTACCCGTCGACGACATCGTCAAGGGTATGTACCTGCTCAAAGAAACCCAGGGCGACAAAGGCCGCGTGCAGCTGATGGGCTCCGGCACCATCCTGCGCGAAGTCGAAGCTGCCGCTGAGCTGCTGGCCAACGATTGGGGCATTGGCGCGGATATCTGGAGCGTCACCAGCTTTAACGAGCTGCGCCGCGAAGCGCTGTTGCTTGAGCGTGAAGCCTTCTTGAACCCAGACGATGAAGCCACCAATCCCCACGTCACTCAGTGTCTGGAAGGCCGTGATGGCCCGGTGATTGCCTCCACCGACTACATGAAGCTGTATGCCGATCAGGTGCGTGCGTGGGTGCCCGGTGACTACACTGTACTAGGTACCGATGGCTTTGGCCGTTCTGATACCCGCGAGAAGCTGCGCTACTTCTTTGAAGTAGACCGCTACTTCGTCACCGTGGCGGCGCTGCGCGCGCTGGCTGAGCGTGGTGAAATTGATCGCAAGCATGTCGGCGAAGCGTTGAAGAAGTACGGCATCGATGCCAACAAGCCCAACCCGCTGACTAGCTAAACCGCTGTCCGGTGGGCGGTTGCCCACCGGCTCGATCCGATTTGGAAGGAGCGCGACCTTGAGTAGCGAAATTATCAAAGTTCCCGACATCGGTGGCGATACCGATGTCGAAATCATCGAGATTGCGGTGTCAGAAGGCGATGTCATTGAAGCGGAAGACACCCTAATCACCCTGGAATCCGACAAAGCCAGCATGGATGTGCCTGCCCCGAAAGGCGGCAAGGTGCTTAAAGTGCTGGTCAAAGAAGGCGACACCGTCTCGGAAGGCGACGACATCGTCGAGCTGGAAGTGGAAGGCGGCAGCGATGCTGGTGGAAACGACGCGCAAGAAGACGCGCCAGCGAAAGAAGACAAGCCGAAAGAAGCGTCTCAAGAACGATCTCAAGAACGATCTCAAGAACAAGCGCCTGCCCCTGCCGCTAAAAAGTCAGCCAGCGGCGGCAAGCAAACGGTTGATATTAAAGTGCCTGATCTTGGCGGCTCTGATAGCGTTGAAATCATCGAAGTCGCGGTCAGCGAAGGCGATGAGGTCGAGGCTGAAGACACCCTGATCACCCTGGAATCCGACAAAGCCTCCATGGACGTGCCGAGCCCGTACAGCGGCAAGATCGTCAGCTTCACCGTCAAAGAAGGCGACACGGTTTCCGAGGGCGATGTGATCGGCCAGATGGAAATCGCCGGTGAAGGCGACGCTAACGCTGAAGAAGACGCACCTGCCCAAGCAGACGCGCCGGCGGCCGCCAGCGAGCCTGCTGAAGAAGACGCGGCTGAAGAAGAGAGCGGCAGCGGCGAACTAGAGCGTAAAGAGATTCGCGTGCCGGATCTTTCAGGCTCTTCTGATGTGCCGATTATCGAAATTGGCGTGGCGGCCGGTGACGAGATCAACGAAGAAGACCCGCTGATCACGCTAGAGTCTGATAAAGCCTCCATGGATGTGCCTAGCCCTTACAAAGGCAAGCTGTTGGAGCTTACCGTCAAAGAGGGCGACACCGTCTCTGAAGGCGATGTGATTGGCTATATGGAAGTCGCGGGTGCTAAAAAAGCGGCACCGAAAAAAGCGGCTCCCGAAAAATCTGAGCCTAAAAAAGATAAGCCGATTAAGGCCGCTGAATCTCCGGCGGGAACCCCCAGCCCAGAAGCGCAAATGGCCGCGCATAAGCCCCGCGATGGCAAGCTGGTGCACGCTGGCCCTGCGGTACGCATGCTGGCCCGCGAGCTGGGTGTCGATTTAGAGCTGGTAAAACCCAGCGGCCCGAAAGACCGCGTGCTTAAAGAAGACGTGCAGTCCTACGTGAAGCAAGCGATTGCCAACCAGGGTAAAGCGCAGTCTGGCGTTGCTGCTGCAGCGACGGGCGGTGCGGGTATTCCGCCGATTCCGGAAGTCGACTTCAGCCAGTTTGGTGAAGTGGAAGAGAAGCCGATGGGTCGCCTGCTCAAGATGGGCGCGACCAACCTGCACCGCAGCTGGCTCAACGTGCCCCACGTGACCCAGTTTGACGAAGCAGACATCACCGAGCTTGAAACCTTCCGCAAAGCCATGAAGGCCGAAGCCGAAGCCCAGGGCGCGAAACTCACGCCGCTGCCGTTTATGGTCAAAGCCTGTGCCTTTGCGCTGCGTAAATTCCCCCAGTTCAACGTAAGCTTAAAGGGCGACGGTGAAACCATGGTGTGGAAAAACTACGTGCATATCGGTATCGCCGTGGACACGCCAGATGGCCTGATGGTGCCGGTGGTTCGCAACGCCGATAAAAAATCCTTGATCGAGATTGCCAAGGAAATGGCGGAGCTAGGCAAAAAAGCGCAAACCAAGAAGCTCAAGCGCGATGAGATGACCGGTGGCTGCTTTACTATTTCGAGCCTCGGCTCGATCGGTGGCACGGCGTTTACGCCGATCGTTAACGCGCCGGAAGTGGCGATCTTAGGTGTATCGAAAGCACAAATGAAGCCGGTATGGGATGGCAGCGCCTTCCAACCGCGTTTGATGATGCCGCTTTCGCTCTCTTACGATCACCGAGCGATTAACGGTGCCGATGCGGCGCGCTTTACTGCCTTCCTGGCGGATGTGCTGACCGACATTCGTCGAATGTTGCTGTAATCGGGAAAGCTTTTGCTGTTATTGGCTGCAGCTGTTATCGGCGGTAGCTGTTATTGGCAGCACTATAATCGTCTCACAAGCGGCGCTCTTCGGGGCGCCGCTTGCGTTTGTTCGGTCTATAGTAGGGCGACTAAAGTGGTAGTTTTGTATTACCTGACTGTTTTAATTTAAAAAAAATGAAATAAAAGTGGGTCTCTCAGGCTTTTGGAGAGTTGTGTCGCTTGAGTGGCGCGGTTATTGTCGGGTTATAGAATTTTTCATAGTTTAATACTCAAGGAGCAGTGCCATGCGTTTAATCCTGTTGGGTGCCCCCGGCGCCGGGAAGGGGACTCAAGCTCAGTTTATTTGCGAGCAATTTAAGATTCCTCAGATTTCCACCGGGGATATGCTGCGCACGGCCATTAAGGATGGCACCGAGTTGGGCTTGAAAGTAAAAGAAATTATGAACAGCGGTGGCTTGGTGTCTGACGACATCATCATTGATTTGGTGAAAGAGCGCATCAGCCAGCCAGACTGCGAAAACGGTTTTCTGTTTGATGGCTTTCCGCGCACGATTCCCCAGGCCGACGCCATGAAAGAAGCGGGCGTAAAGCTTGACCACGTGGTGGAAATCGCCGTGCCGGATGAAGAAATCGTCAGCCGCTTGGCGGGTCGTCGCGTCCACCAAGCCTCGGGTCGGGTTTATCACGTTGAGCACAATCCGCCCAAAGAGCCGGGCAAAGATGACGTGACCGGTGAAACACTTATTCAGCGTGAAGATGATCAAGAGTCCACGGTGCGTAATCGTCTCTCGGTTTATCACGATCAAACTGCCCCGCTGGTTGATTACTATCAGCAGTGGGCCAAGCAGGACGCGCAGAACGCGCCTCAGTACCACCGCATTGAAGGCGTGGGCAGCGTGACGGATATTACCCGTCAGGTGAAAGAAGCGCTTTGCTAGAAGCCTTTTGCTAACAAGCGCCCCATGCTAATCGCTTGACCCTTTGCCGATGGCCCGCTTAATGCGGGCCATCGTCGTGTTAGCGTGACCAAGGTATAATGCTGCAACCTTTCTTTCGAGTGGCCCATTGCTATGCCGTTACATCTGCTTGCCCTTGACGCGTCTTCAAGCGCCTGCTCCGCAGCCCTACTGCGCCAAGGCGGTTCGGGAACTGAGTGTTTGGCGCGTTTTGAGATGACCCCACGCGCCCATACGCGCCGGCTAATGCCACTGGTTGACGAAGTGCTTGCCGAGGCGCAGATAACGCCAGCACAGCTGGATGCCGTGGCGTTTGGCCGTGGGCCCGGTTCGTTTACCGGGCTGCGTATAGCGGCAGGTGCCGCCCAAGGGCTCGCGTTTGGCCTGGATCGCCCGCTGCTGGGTGTTTCGACGCTTTCGGCGCTCGCGCTTCAGGCGCATCGTCGCTACCATCTTCGCCACGTTGTTACCGCCTTAGATGCTCGTATGAACGAAGTGTACGCCGCCACATGGCACTGCCTGAACGATACCATCACGCCGATGAGCGCAGAGGCGGTGTTAGCCCCAGAAGCGCTGCGCCTACCCAGCAAAGAAACTGACTGGGTGGGCGTGGGCAGCGGTTTTACCCTGTGGGAGCGTTTTACTACCGATGTGCAGCTCAGCATGTCCCAACATTTCAGCGATCTGGAGCCGCGCGCCGAAGAAATGGCCTGGCTAGCGGCAGGGGATTTTGCCGCAGGGCTAGGCCAACCGGCGCACCTGGTTCAGCCGGTGTACCTGCGCAATGATGTCGCCTGGAAAAAGCCCGCATGAGCGATGTTGAGAGCGGCATTGAAAGCGATATTGATAAAATTGCTCTGCCAGACGGCCTGCGCTTGGTGCAGGTCGACGATGTCGTGCAGGGCGATAAGAGGTTGGCGCTGGTCGGTGACGAGAAACGTTACGGTAAACCGCTCAGCGTTGATTTTGTGGCGGGCAAGGCCGCCCATCGGCGTCGCTTTGGCGGTGGGCGTGGCCAGCTAGTTGCCAAAGCGTGCGGGCTTGCCAAAGGCGTGACGCCTAGCATTGTTGATGCTACTGCGGGGCTGGGCCGCGATGCGTTTGTGCTCGCCGGTTTAGGCGCTCAGGTGCTGTTAATTGAGCGGGTAGCCGCCATTGCAGCGCTATTGCAGGACGGCCTGCAACGGGCTGCCAGGCATAGCGACACGGCAGAGATTGCCGCCCGCATGATGCTGCGCCACGGTGATGCGGCTCAATCGCTGGCCGAACTGGTGGCAAGCGCTCACTTTATGCCGCAGGTGATACACCTGGACCCCATGTTTCCCCACCGCGAGAAATCAGCGCTGGTAAAAAAAGAGATGCGCCTGTTTCGCGAGCTGGCCGGTGACGATAACGATGCCCCGCGCTTGCTTGAGGCAGCGCTGGAGGTTGCTACTCACCGGGTAGTGGTAAAGCGCCCCCGCAAGGCACCGCCTATTGCGGGCCCAGCGCCGCAGCATACGTTAGAAGGTAAAACCAGCCGCTATGATGTGTATGTACATCGTTCATTAGCACGATAGCGTTAATGCGTTCATCAGCGGTAAGGCAAGGAGCCACCATGCGAAACGTGTGGCGAGAAAATAATCACTTTATGCTGCTGCCGGAAGCCTCGCGCTTTTTACCGGCGATGTTCGAGGCGGTTAATAACGCTCAGCACTATGTGTTGGTAGAGCTTTATCTGATGGAATCAGGCGAGCTTGCCGACCAAGTGAGTGAGGCGTTGATTAACGCTGCCCAGCGTGGGGTTTGCGTATGCCTTTTGCTTGATGGTTACGGCGCTATGGAGCTATCAAGCGATGACCGCCAGCGCTTAGAGCAAGGCGGTGTTCAACTGCGCTTTTTCAACCCGATTGGTTTTCAATCGTTGGCGCGCAACCTAAGCCGCGATCATCGCAAAATTGTTGTCATTGATGGTGAGCTGGCGTTCACCGGTGGCTTCGGCGCAGTGGATGAGTTTTTGAACGCCTGGTATGAGATTGCGCTGCGGATAGAAGGGCCCGTGGTGGCTGATTGGGAGCGGCTATTTCGGCGGCTGTGGCGCTCGCGGCTGACCGGCGTTGAAAAAGGGCATCGCAACACGAGCCCCCTGCCAGAACAGCGTGAGCCGCCAACGCATGCCAATGGCGTGCCTGGCCGCGTGATGTCAGCGCGTGGCTATCGTTATCAGGCGATTCGTCATTCGCTGCATGAGCGCGTTAACCACGCCCAAACCCGGCTATGGCTATGCACGCCCTATTTCGTGCCCACCTTTGCCCTACGCCGCCGCTTGATTCGGGCTGCCCGTCGCGGGATTGATGTGCGCTTATTGTTGCCAGGAGCGAAGCACGACCACCCCAGCGTGCGCTTTGCGGGTCAGCGCTTTTATCACGCTCTGCTTAAAGCGGGCGTGCGCATTTTTGAGTTCCAGCCAACCTTTATTCATGCCAAATTTGTGCTCGCCGATGAGTGGGTGAGTATTGGTTCGTGTAATTTTGATCACTGGAATTTGCACTGGAACCTAGAGGCCAATCAGGAGGTCTGCGACCCCCAGCTAGCAACCGAGGTACACGAGCTGTTTGAGCGTAACTTCGCCGCCAGCCAGGAGGTAGACGCAGCGGCCTGGGCAGCGCGCCCCTGGGGGCAGCGCGCTAAAGAGTGGTTGTATGGGATGTTGGATGCCATCATGACGCGGCTTAAATAGCGACGCGGATTAACTTAAATAGCGACGCGGCTTAAATAAATAGCGGTTAGCGCTTCTTGCCTTTAGACGGTGTCTTTTTGCGCGGCTTGGGTTTGGGTGTTTCCGGCGGCACGCGGTAATGCAGGTAAAGGTCGAGCACTAATTCCGGCAGCTGTACCACCAGCGACTCTTGGCGCTCTTGGTCTTTAGCCAGCTCGGCCATATCCGGCTCATCGTCGAATAACCCGGAAAGCAGCATAAACGGCAGCAGCAGGGTGGCGGCGGCTTCTTCATCGTCTTGGAACCAGGCGCTTTCGTCGCTGAAGACACCTTCCATAAAGCCTGCGCACCAGTCGCCAATGGGCGTTTCTTCAGCGGGTTCGCCCCCCAGCGTTAGCTCAAACGGCAGTTCCGGTAAGCCGCCTTGTTCCAGCACCGCCACCGCGTTGTCACGCAATAGCGTAAGCAGCGTGATAATCTCATCGCGCTCGGCGTCATCGGCATAGCGGGGCTCGCCCTGAAACAGCTCTTCCAGCCACTGGGTAGGCGGCAGCTCACTTGGTGCCACCGCAAGTGCGACTAAAAAACCGTGTGCGGAAATGAGGTCCAGGGCGTCTTCGCCGACTTGATCAGAATCGAGAAAGTCGTCCAATCTATCTAGCTGCTCATCTTCGAGCAGTGGCTGCGGTGGCGTGTTGGTTTCAGGCGTGTCGCTGCGCTCTGCCATGAGTAAAGCCTCGTCAATGCGAATCGGTAAGCAATGGTTATCTATAATGGCTAGTTTATCACTATGAAGACAACACCACTGCCCCAATGGCCAGCCGCTGAGCTGGCCGCTATGAGCGATGATGAGTTGCATAAGGCCGCGCAGGTTCGTGTGGAACAGGCCTGGCAGCGTTGCCTTGAGGTTAGCCCATCGTTACCGCGCCCAAAAGTATGGCTTGATTTGCGGGGCGCAGCAGCAGGGCAGGCGCACCTAGGGCGTGGCGGTTTGCGCCTCAATCCTATCCTGCTGGGTGAGAATAGAAGGGCGTTTTTTGATGAGGTCATCCCTCACGAAATGGCGCACTGGCTCGTCTTTCACTTAAAGGATGGCCCACGCTTGAAACCCCATGGCCGTGAGTGGAAAACGGTGATGCGTGAGCTGTTTGGTTTAGCCCCTCGTGTGACCCACCGTTTTGATATTCAGCAGGCTCAGCCGACCCCTTATGGTTATCAATGTGATTGCCAAATTCATCGGTTTACCGCCCGGCGTCATGCGTTAGTAGTGAGCGGGCGTCATTATCGGTGCCGACACTGCGCTAAGACCTTGGTATACACTCCCGAAGTTTAATCTTTGTGTGTTTATAAATAGCTGTTTTTTAAGAAAAAAATGATAATACCAATGTCTAAAGGGAAGCCCGTGCGAGGAGGTTTATGCTAGGGGAACATTCATAGACGTCGATACCCTGATAACGGCCCATAACGCCTGGCTTTTAACTCCTCAACACTGCCTTCAATAATAATGCCGTCAATAATGGTATCGACTACAGTTTCTTTAGATTGCACTTTATTTAAGAGTGCATTTTCACGGACAGAGGCAATTTCATGAGCGATCAACAGAAGATCTATCCGGTGCGCGACGATTTCGCCGCCAATGCGTGGGCCGACAAAGCCAAGTATGAGGCCATGTATCAGCAGTCGATGGACGATCCGGAAGGCTTCTGGGCCGAGCAGGCCAAGCGCCTTGATTGGATTAAAGCCCCTACCAAAATCAAAAATACCTCCTTTGCGCGTGACAACGTCGATATTCGCTGGTTTGAGGATGGCTTGCTTAACGTGAGCGCTAACTGCCTTGATCGCCACTTAGACAAGCGCGGCGATCAAACGGCGATTATTTGGGAAGGCGATAACCCTAACGACTCTAAGCACATTACCTACCGCGAGCTGTATACGCGCACGAATCAGCTGGCCAACGCGCTGAAAGAGCTGGGTATCGGCAAAGGTGACACCGTTACTCTCTACATGCCGATGATTCCTGAAGCTGCCATGGCAATGCTCGCCTGTGCGCGTATCGGTGCAGTGCACTCGGTGGTGTTTGGTGGCTTCTCACCGGATGCCGTGGCGCAGCGGGTAATTGGTTCTGATTCCAAACTCGTCATTACCGCCGATGAATCGGTGCGCGGTGGCAAGCACGTGCCGCTGAAAGAAAACGTTGATTCTGCGCTCAAGCGTGAAGGCACCGACATCTGTAAAAACGTACTGGTCGTCAAGCGTACCGGCGGTGAAATCGACTGGAGCGAAGGCCGCGATATCTGGTTTGATGAACTCGTCGACAAGCAGTCTGGCGAGTGTGACGCTGAAGTAATGGGCGCTGAAGACCCACTGTTCATTCTTTACACGTCAGGCTCGACCGGTGCGCCCAAAGGCTTGAAGCACACTACGGGCGGTTACCTGACCTACGCGGCCATGACCCACCAGTACGTGTTTGACTATCACGACGGTGATATCTACTGGTGTACCGCCGACGTTGGCTGGGTAACCGGCCATAGCTACATCGTTTACGGCCCTCTGGCGAACGGTGCAACCACGTTAATGTTCGAAGGTGTGCCTAGCTACCCCACCCATGGCCGCATGGGCGAAATCGTTGATAAGCACAACGTAAATATCCTTTATACTGCGCCAACGGCTATCCGTGCGCTAATGGCCCATGGCGAAAACGTTATGGATTCAAGCAAGCGCGATAGCCTGCGTTTGCTGGGTTCAGTGGGCGAGCCGATTAACCCGGAAGCGTGGGAGTGGTTCTACCGCGTTATCGGCAACGAAAAGTGCCCTATTGTGGATACCTGGTGGCAAACTGAAACCGGCGGTTTCATGATTGCACCGCTGCCGGGGGCTACCGCGCTCAAGCCTGGTTCTGCGACCACCGCGTTTTTCGGTGTAAAACCGGGGCTGGTCGACAATGAAGGCACGCTGTTAGAGGGTGAGGCCGAAGGTAACCTGGTTATTCTCGACTCTTGGCCGGGGCAGGCTCGCTCTATTTGGGGTGACCACGAGCGCTTTGTTCAAACGTACTTTTCGACTTACGACGGCATGTACTTTACCGGCGATGGCTGTCGCCGCGATGAAGATGGCTATTACTGGATTACCGGCCGCGTTGATGACGTGCTCAACGTTTCAGGGCACCGCATGGGCACCGCTGAGATTGAATCGTCACTGGTTGCCCACAGTGCCGTCGCTGAAGCGGCTGTGGTTGGCTTCCCCCATGATATTAAGGGTCAAGGCATCTATATTTATGTCACCCTGAATGACGGTGTTGAGGCGTCTGATGAGCTCAAAAAAGAGCTCACACAGTGGGTTCGTAAAGATATTGGGCCCATTGCCTCACCCGATATCATCCAGTGGGCGCCAGGCTTGCCGAAAACACGCTCGGGCAAAATCATGCGCCGTATCCTGCGCAAAATTGCGGCTAACGAGTGCGATGGATTGGGCGATACCAGCACACTGGCCGACCCGTCAGTGGTAGATGAACTGATTGAGCATCGCGCGAATAAGTGATGGCGACACCGCTGTAGGCTTTTTAGCCTAGTGTGAACAGTGCCGGCCTGAGTGCCGGCACTGTTTTTTTGTTTGTGTGATCTGTCGATTACAAGCATTACTTTAAGAACCATTACAAGCACTGCTTTAAGAACTATCTATGACAAATTATGCATGTGATGCTTGGGCATGATGAAGCCCATGGGGTACCATGCTTCACAACCGTAAGAGCCTAGCGTCGCGGCGGCAGACAACCCCGCTGCTCAAGGAACCGGAGGAATATCCATGGCAGTAGCTCATAAGTTTATCGTCGCTGACGATCACCCACTGTTTCGTGCAGCGCTAACCCAAGCGTTACGCCAGTTGGCCCCACAGGCGGAAATTGTCGAAGCGGATACCATGGCAGCCACTACCGATGTGGTAAATCGCCACCCAGATGCCGATTTAATTCTTCTCGATTTGCATATGCCGGGAGCCCACGGCTTTTCAGGCTTGATCCAACTGCGCGGCCAGATGCCCGATATCCCCGTGGCAGTCGTCTCTGGCAGTGATGAACCCTATGTGGTTCGGCGTGCTATTGACTACGGCGCATCAGGCTTTATCCCTAAATCGTCCTCGCTACAGCTCATTGCTGAGGCCGTCGGCGAAATCCTGCAGGGCGAAGTGTGGCTGCCCGAGGCGCTCGCCAACGTGCTAGAAGAGACCAGCGAAGAAGAGTCGCGCTTTGCCGAGGCGATTGCATCGCTAACGCCCCAGCAGTTCCGCGTTTTGAACATGCTGACCGAAGGCCTGCTAAACAAACAGATCGCTTATGAACTGAGCGTTTCTGAAGCGACCATCAAGGCTCACGTGACAGCCATTCTGCGTAAGCTTGGCGTGCATTCCCGTACCCAAGCGGTCATTGCCGCTCAGAAACTGGAAGTCGAACCGCCGAAAGTAGCCTCATAAGCACGCATAAAAAGCACGTGCGAAAAACTAAGTGAAACCAGCTGCGGCGCTTAACGCGCCGCGCGATTGGCCTGTAACGTGCGTGTCAGTAGCGCTCGCAGCGCGGCGGGTTTCACCGGTTTTAACAGCAGCTGATACCCTGCCCGCTTAATCTCTTCGGCCACGGCTTCCGTTCGGTCTGCGGTAATCACTATCCCTGGCACCGCCCCCTCAAAGCGCTCGCTGATCGCTTCCAGCGCCATTAACCCGGTCACTTCGTTATCCAAGTGGTAGTCGGCTAGAATCGCGTCTGGGTCGCCATCCATATTGCGCAAAATCGATTTGGCCCCGCCAATGCTGGTAGCGGTGAATACCTCGCAGCCCCAGCCGCTCAACATGGCGGTCATGCCTTCCAAGATCAGCGTTTCATTGTCGATACACACAATCCGCGTGCCGCTCAGTTTGTGGCTGCTGCGTCGTGCCTGTGGCTCGATATCGCTACGGTTGGCTTCGCGTGCGGCGACGATGGGTACGCTCACCGAGAAAACCGCGCCTTTGCCTACCGTCGAGCGTACTTTGATGGGGTGAGCCAGCACGCGGCTCATGCGGTCGGCAATAGACAGCCCCAGCCCTAGGCCTTTCTCGCTCTCCTTGTGGCGAGATACCTGATCCAGCCTGCGGAATTCCTGGAATATCTCGGTCAGTTTGGATTCAGGAATGCCCGGGCCGCTGTCCCACACTTCGATGGAGAGCCAGCCACCCTGGCGGCGGCAGCCCAGCAGCACACGGCCTTCTTGGGTGTAACGGATAGCGTTGGATAAGAAATTCTGCACAATACGGCGCAGCATCTGAGGGTCTGAATCCACCCAAAGCTGGGTGGGAACAACCTCTAAATCCAGCCCGCGATCGTCCGCCATCACTTCAAATTCAGCGCGTAGCGGGCGGAAAATGTCGGCCAGAGCGAAGTGGCTACGGCGTGGCGTTAGCGCGCCTGCGTCCAGCTTGGAGATATCCAGCAGGGTGCTCAGCAGCTCCTCGGCGGCCTGCAGCGAGTTATCGATATGGCCAACAATGCGCTGGGTATCTGTCGTGGTGACGTTCTGCATCAGCGCCGATGTGAACAGCCTGGCGGCATTGAGCGGCTGCAGCAGGTCGTGGCTGGCCGCGGCCAAAAAGCGTGTTTTCGACGCATTGGCATCTTCCGCTAATTGTTTGGCTTGGCGCAGGGCAAGTTCTGCCTCGGCGCGCACGCGGTTTTCCTGGCGCAGCGCCGCGTTGACTTCAGAAAGCGCCTGGGTGCGTTCGCGCACGCGTTCCTCAAGGGTTTCGTTGGTTTCTTTGAGGGCAATTTCCGCCTGGCGGCGCTCAGTTATATCCTGATAAAGCGCAAAGAAGCCGAGAATGGCCTGGCTGTCGCCAAAGTGCGGTGTATAGGTCACCAGCATGTAGCGCATGGCGTCATTCACCCGCAGCGAGACTTCAAAGCTGACCCGCTCACCGTTTAGCGCCCGCGTGACCCAGGGGGCGCGCTCCTCGGCCTGTTTAATCTGCAGCACGTCTTCAAAACGGCGGCCAATCACCGCATTGCGATCAATATTAAACGCCTGTTCGTAGGCGCGGTTGGTAAATAAATAGCGGCATTCTTTGTCGAAATAGGCAATCAGCGCGGGCACATTGTCGGTATAAATCCGAATATTATTTTCCGAGCGTATAAGCGCCTCTTCGATACGCTTTTGCTGGGTAATATCCTGATAAGTGTAAACAAAGCCGCCGCCGGGCATGGGGTTACCCTGCACCTCTAGCACGCTGCCATCCTGGCGATAGCGTACGTAGCGGTGGGGCTGGCCTTCACGAATATTGTCGAGCAACAGCTGCACGTGTTCTTCTGGGTCGCCCGGGCCGTACTCGCCGTTGTGCGCGTTGTAGCGGAAAATTTTATCAATAGGCGCACCCACCCGAATCAGGTGGTCAGGGAAGCGGAATAGCTCCAGGTAGCGCTGGTTCCAGACCACCAGGCGCAGGTTCTGGTCAACCACGCTAATGCCCTGATTAATGTTTTCGATGGTGGCCTGCAGCAGCGCGCGGTTGAACTCCAATACCTGGGAAGCTTCATCGACAATCGAAATCACGTCCGAGATGCCGATGCCGCGCCCCTGAAGCGCCGAGTTAACCACAATACGTGCCGATGAAGCGCCTAACACCGAGGCCAAAAAGCGTTCGGTAAACTGAATAATGTCTATCGATGCGCGGGTGCCGTCATCCAAGGGCTTGCCCGTGCGCCGGGCGTAGTCTTCAAATGCGCGATCCACTTGGCCGGCACCCAAAAAGCGCTCGCAGAGGACTTTTAAATCACCGACGGTGGTCGCGCCTGTCCAGGGGCGGTTGACCGAGGTTTGGCGCGTTTCCACGCTGTCCACAAAGAGCGATGCTTGAATGCGTTCAACGACCCGCTGGGAAGTAATCTGAGAGACAAAGATATAGCAGAACAGGTTAACCCCGAGTGACAGCATCACGCCGTGGGTAAAGCTATCGCCTAAATTAAGGCCAAACAGCGCCGTGGGGGAAAGCCAGTTAAACCCGAGCGGGCCACCCTCAAGCCACATGGTTGGCAGTACGCCGGCATTAATCATGGCGGGCAGTAGCAGGCTATACGCCCAGATAGCGAAGCCCGCATTCATGCCGACGATAACCCCCAGCCGGTTACCACGCTTCCAATAAAGCCCGCCAATCAGCGCTGGCGCAAACTGCGCGGCGGCGGCAAACGACAGCATGCCGATAGACGCCAGCGACGTGAACTCGGCAATCAGTTGGTAGAAGCCGTAGGCCATGGCCAGCACGGCAACAATCGTTAAGCGGCGCGTGCGCAGTACTAAACGGCCATAATCGCGAGCCTTGGTGTCAAACCAGCGCAGCCGGAATAGCGCTGGAATGACAATTTCATTGGAGATCATGATCGATACCGCCACTGCGGCCACAATCACCATGCCTGTCGCCGCTGAGAAACCGCCAATAAAGGTCAGCAGCGTGAGCCATTGCTGGCCCGATGCCATCGAAAGCGCCAGCACGTAAGTGTCAGGCTCTACGCCGCTTTCGGAAAACAGCAGCAGGCCAGCGGCGGCCAGTGGCACCACGAAAAAGGCAATCGCCAGCAGGTAAAGCGGGAACAGCCAGCGTGCTTTGGTAGCGTCGTCAGGATGAATGTTCTCAACCACCGCGACGTGGAATTGGCGGGGCAAACAGATAATCGCCAACATCGCCAGCAGCGTTTGTGCCCAGAAACTCTGGCCAAAATCCTGATTGGCCAGCTGACGCTGAAGCTCCAGCTGGCTCTCGGCGTGGCCCATTAACTCGCCCAGGCCATCAAACATTCCCCAGGTAACAAAGGCGCCGAGTATTACGAAAGCCAGTAGCTTGACCAACGATTCAAATGCCACCGCGTGAATGAGCCCTTCATGGTGCTCGGTGGCATCGGTGTGGCGGGTGCCAAACAGAATCGCGAAGATAGCCATGACAATCGCCACGTAGAACGCCGTATCGCCAAACAGCGGCGTATGGGTGACATCGGTGGCATCGGTAAGCACGCTAAAGCTGGTTGAAACCGCTTTTAGCTGCAGAGCAATGTAGGGCAGGGTGCCAACCAGCGCGACAAGGCTGGCAAAGGCAGCCAACGACTGGGTTTTGCCGTAGCGGGAGGCGATAAAATCGGCAATGGAGGTCACGTTTTGGTGCTTGGCAACGCGGATCATTTTAGCCAGGACGGGCCAAAAGAGTAAAAACGTCAATATCGGGCCGACGAAGATGCTCGCAAACGACCAGCCAGCGGTGGCTGCCTGACCAACGGCACCATAAAAGGTCCACGAGGTGCAGTAAATCGCCAGCGCCAAGCTATAAATAATCGGCCGCCGCCGAGTAGCGCCGTGGGTGCGCGCATGACGGTCACCGTACCAGGCAATGCCGAACAAAACGGCAATATAGAGTAGCGATACCGCAACCAGTAGCCCGCCGTGAAACATGCCTTTCTCCCCGCTAGCGTGTGCGACAACGTGTGCTATTAAAAAAAGGCTTCATTCTAGGCGAAATAAGCGGCTGTGTACGACCATTACCTAGGCGTGTTCATGCCGTAGTCGTTAAAGCCTGGGCTTTAATTGACTAAGCGCATACGTTGCTAAGTAGCGGTGACGTTTCGCGTAGTGTACGAATTTCTTCGAGAATAGGCTCGCGGGACTCCGTGTCTAGCGGTACTAGCTCACGGTTTTCGCAGTTCAGCAAATAGGATTGGGTGATAATAATATCGGTGTGATGACGTTCAAGCTGGTAAAGAATAAATTCCACCAGGCGGACGCCATCTTGCTCGCTGGTGCGAATACTTTCACTGTCGACCACGCTGAATTTGGTCGTCATCGGAATAGCAAACGTCCATGGGCGCCATACCGCCGTACTGGTTTCTGTTGAAATGACGGTTGCCGTTTCGGGCAGCTGCGCCTGCTTGTGTTCAAACCAGCTGTACTCCACCTGTATTTGATAGCCCAACATGCCTAGCCCGCCGCACACGGGTACGATCCACTTAGGTAGCCGCTTACCGCTTAGAGTGCGAAGTATCAGACCAATCCCTGCCGCTGCAAGGCCGGCAAAAACGGCGGCGATCAAATGCCAAATCATAAAATATCCTTTCTTTCTAAAAGCGATGTATAACCGCCATCTATAAAAGCCATCGGGCCTCCCTAAGGAAGCCCGATGGTGAGGTCGATTCCTAAGCGTTATCGCAGCATTGCGCTAGTACATCAATGCAGCATACGCCCAGAGGGATTATGACTTAGTGATCTACCGCCATACCAGCTCCTTTCGGGTAACGAACGCTTTCCACCAGTTCCTGAATTTCAACCGGCGGTGCTTTAGTTACGCTGGAGACTGCAAAGGCAACCGCGAAGTTGATCATCGCACCCACTGCCCCGAAGGAAAGCGGAGAGATGCCCAGGATCCAGTTGTCAGGCGTGTTGGCCAGCATGTTGGTGCCCGGCACGAAGAACCAGCCCAGGTAGGTGAAGATGTAAAGCAGGGTACAGATCAAGCCCGCCAGCATACCGGCAATGGCACCTGAGTTGTTCATCCGCTTGGAGAAGATACCCATCATCAGCGCAGGGAAGAGCGATGCACCGGCGATACCAAAGGCCAACGCCACCGTTTGTGCCGCAAACCCAGGCGGATTAAGCCCCAGATACGTGGCCAGCAAGATAGCACCGCCCATTGAGATCCGTGCGGCCAGCATTTCGCCTTTTTCAGAAATCTTCGGATTGATCATGGTTTTGATCAAGTCATGACTGATCGCTGAAGAGATCGCCAGTAGCAAACCTGCTGCGGTTGATAGCGCCGCTGCGATACCCCCTGCTGCGATCAAACCAATTACCCAGCTGGGTAGGTTGGCAATTTCCGGGTTAGCAAGTACCAGAATATCGTTGTTGACGATTAGCTCGTTGCCTTCCCAGCCACGGTTGGTGTAGTCAACCGCATCATTGTACATCTGGATACGGCCATCATTGTTAAGATCGTTGAAGGTAATAAGGCCTGTTTCTTCCCAGGTGCGGAACCAGTCAGGACGCTCTTCGTACAGAATTGGGTTTTGCGCCGCATCTTCATAGTTCTCTACCTGCCCCGCCATTTCTGGATACACGGTGGTCGCCAAGTTCAAGCGAGCCATGGAGCCTACCGCAGGCGCGGTGAGGTACAGCAGTGCGATGAACACCAATGCCCAGCCAGCAGACCAGCGTGCGTCGGCCACTTTCGGTACGGTGAAAAAGCGAATGATAACGTGGGGAAGACCGGCAGTACCGACCATCAGCGACAGGGTGAACAGCACCATGTTGAGCTTGTTGTCCACATCGGCGGTGTAATCCTGGAAGCCAAGTGCGTTAACCACGTCGTCCAGTTTAGCCAGCAGCGGAATGCCTGATTCCGTGTGCGTGCTAAACATACCGAACATAGGAATTGGGTTGCCGGTCAACTGGAACGCAATGAACACCGCTGGAATGGTGTAAGCGATAATCAGCACGACATACTGCGCCACCTGGGTGTAGGTGATGCCTTTCATACCGCCGAATACGGCGTAGAGGAAAACGATCAGCGCGGCTAACCAGATACCCCAGGTGTTGCTGACTTCCAAAAAGCGGGAGAAGGCAACGCCTGCACCGGTCATCTGACCGATAACGTAAGTAACGGAGGCAATAATCAAGCACACAATCGCCACGAGGCGAGCAGTGTTGCTGTAGAAGCGGTCACCGATAAAGTCGGGCACGGTGAACTTACCAAACTTACGCAGGTAAGGGGCTAGCAGCATCGCTAGGATAACGTAGCCGCCGGTCCAGCCCATCAGGAAGGAGGAGTTAGCGTAGCCACCGGAGGCCAGCAGACCCGCCATGGAAATAAACGACGCCGCTGACATCCAGTCTGCCGCAGTGGCCATCCCGTTGGTGATGGGGTGAACCCCGCCGCCTGCGACATAGAAGTCTTTCGTTGAGCCGGCGCGCGCCCAAATCGCAATGCCTATATATAGGGCAAAGGAGGCGCCGACGAACAGTAAGTTGATTGCAAACTGGCTCATGCTGGCTTACTCCCCAAGGCCAAATTTTTCATCAAGCTTGTTCATCTTCCAGGCGTAGAAGAAGATCAAGACAATGAAAGTCAAAATAGAGCCCTGTTGTGCAAACCAGAAGCCGAGGTCAGTACCGCCAACCGGAATGCCGGCGAGCAGCGGGCGAAAGAGGATAGCGCATCCGTAAGAAACAAATGCCCAAACGGCTAGGCATCCGAAAATTAAGCGGACGTTTGCTTTCCAGTATTCAGCAGCATTGGTTTTGTCGTCTGCCATTGTGTTTCTCTCCACTTGTGATTTTTAAGGTTGGGAAAGTTCACGAGGAATAGCGTGTGATCCATTATGGGTAATCGCACGTCGGAAACCACTCGAACTGATAGGTGATGAATCAACTGTTTGTCAGAGCGCCACCTTTATTATCATTATCCGCGACGGAGTGTCGAGTTAGTTAGTGACGTGAGATTACCCCACATGACTCACTGCTAATAGTGGGCAATAAATACAAAAAAATAAATCCCATACTTTGGTATCAATAAACGTAAGAAGAGTGAATATTTTTCTCCATGTTGTTGAAAATAGGTGATTTTGATTGCCTGTTAAGCGATGTTGGTAGGCGTTTATAGCGTTATGGGACGATAGTCTAGTAAGTCAGTAAAGCGTATTATTTGCTACTTTAAATAGTGCTCTTGTCTATCTAGCTAAGCTCAGTTTGTGAAAACAGATACTTTGGTCGTGTATCAAAAGTCGCTTCGACGTTAGCGTTATAGCTAAAGGTATAACAAAGATCTACTTGCTACTTTTGAAGTGAATCCTTATACCCATACCACCTCCTTCATACAATAATTGATAATTGCTTTTTGATGCACTGGAGTGGGAGAGTCTATGTGAAGCGGCACTCAGTCACGATATTTATTTGTTTTATCTTATGTTCGCTCGCTTGCATTAAGGCAAAGGCTGATTAGTCCCGGCTCCGTTTAATGAGGTCATACACCATGGTCGATGTGGATTTGTCCCAACTGCCGTTTACGCTTTTAGATGAGGAAGGGCGTGACCACATTCGCCGTGGCATTGACCTTGCGTATTTCGACCGTGATGAAATTATTCTAGAGACCGGGCAGGCGGGCGAGTTTGTTTTCCTTATTCACAAAGGCGAGGTAGCGGAAATAGACCCCACGCTACCCTCGGCTTCCTCGCGTATTGGGCACTATACCGCGGGCGATCTGTTTGGTGCGATCAGCATTCTCAACGGTAAAAGCCGCTACCGTTTTAAGGCAGAGCAGGAGTGCCTATGCTACCTGCTGCCCAAAGCGCTCTTTCAGCAGCTGTGCCGGCATTATCCTGATTTCAGCAACTTCTTTCGCCAGTCGTTAACGCACAAGGCGCACTTGCTGACAGAGAAACGTGCCGAAGGTGGCGTCACCATGGCAGGTTTTATGCTGGCCAAGGTAAGCGAGTGCATGCGCGAACCGCTGCTGATGGCGGCATCAACCGACATTGCTAGCGCCGTAAAGCAGCTAAACGAAAGCCACGCCGATAGCCTGCTGGTAGAAACCCAGGGCAAGTTTGGCATGGTGACCAAAACTGACCTGCTCAATGGGTTGGTGCTAGGTAACCGTGGCGTGCCATCCCCCGTTGATGAGATTGCTCACTTCACGCTTGTGACCGCAGCACCCGATCAATACTTATTTGAAGTGTTGGTGCTGATGACCCGCCATAAAGTGGCGCGGGTGGTGGTGATGGAGAAAAACGCTTTAAAAGGCGTGGTTGAGCTTACCGACGTACTCAGCTACTTCTCTAGCCGCAGCTACGTGGTGAGCCTGCAGGTTGAGCAGGCAACCAATTTAGAGGCGCTTTCGGCGGCCAGCCAGCGCACGCCGGAGCTGGTCAAAGCGCTAATGGCTCAGGGCGTTAAGCTGCGCTTTGCGATGGATCTGCTCGCTGCACTGAATGGCCGCATTATGAGCAAGGCGTGGGAGTTCACCATTGATGAGCGCTACCACGAGCAGAGCTGCATGATGGTGATGGGCAGCGAAGGGCGCGGCGAGCAAATTCTAAAAACCGATCAGGATAACGGCCTGATTCTTGCCGATGAAACCCAGTGGCCTGACCTTGCCAGCCATATGCAAACGCTCACTGATACCCTGATTCAGCTGGGCTACCCGCCGTGCCCCGGCAATATTATGGTCTCTAACCCCGAGTGGGTGGCCACGGTATCGCAGTGGAAAGGCAATATTGCCAAGTGGGCCAGGGAGCGCGACGGCGACAGCCTAATGAAGCTGGCCATTATGCTTGATGCTCACGCCGTTGCGGGAAATTCAAGCCTGCTTGAAAGCGTGCGTGATGAACTGTTTGAGCGCTGCTCTGGCGATGAGCTGCTGCTCTCCTATTTTGCCCGCACGGCGCTGCGCTTTTCGACGCCGCTGACGCTGTTTGGCTCGCTGAAAAAGCCCCAGCACGGTATTGATATCAAGAAAGGCGGCATTTTCCCCATTGTTCATGGCGTTCGTACCATGGCGCTTGAGCGGCGTATCAAAGCCACCTCGACGTTTGACAGGCTAGACGCCCTGGCCGAAGACGGCCGCCTGGACCGCCGCTTTGCCGATGACTTGGGCGAGGCGCTAGCACTGTTTTCCGAGCTGCGCCTTAAACAGCAGCTAAGCGCGCTGGAGACGCCTGCCGGTGCCCAAACTGGCACGCAAGAGGCTAGCGCTCAAAGCAGCAGCCGCGCGAATCGTGTTGTGGTGCAAAATCTTTCTTCCCTAGAGCGCGACCTACTGCGTGAAGCGATGCACATTGTCAAAGACTTCAAGCAGCGGCTTTCCCACCGTTACCACCTGGAGTATTCGTGAGCGGAATGCGGCTGTTAGATCGGCATGTGACGCTATTTAGTGGCTCGCTGCGTACCTTGCTACGCCGTGAAAGCGACCGGCGGCGCTGTGCAGATTCCCCTTATGCGTGGCTATTTCAGCCTTATATGGGCGAAGAGTTGGTGGCGCTTGCCTGCTACGAAACGCCTGCATCGCCATCATCGGTCATTAGCGTGGCGGCAGTGGTGCTGAGCCAGCATCAGGTGTATACCAGCCGCGCGTTTGTGATAACGCTAGGCGGCGTGAAGCCACCTGAGGAGAATGCGGGGCTGCGCCGTCATCATTTGCTATGCGAGGCCGGTGCCGTTCAGCCGCCAAACAGTGACAATTTAGGCGCGTTAGTAGAATTTATCGGTAATCGCCCCATTATTGGCTGGCAGCTAGAGCAGCGGATGGGCGCGCTAAATTCACTGCTTAGAAAACAGCTGCATTTTGCCTTGCCCAATGCCCAGGTCGATGTGGCAAAACTGCATCAGCGCCAGCTGCGGCGCTTGCACCCCGAGGTTGAGGCAACAAGCAGCTTTGCTCAGGCGTTGGCGTGCTGGCAAGTGCCCGCAATGGGCGTGCAGAGCGTGCTGGGTGAGGCAACGGCCAGCGCGCTGCTGTATATGCGTTTGCAGCGCATGATGGCGCAAGCAGCTTAGGAAGTATGGGTATGCTAAACGAGTAATGGCGAGATGCGAGGGGAGGTTGAAGCGAGGGTCTTTCGCCAAGGATGGCGAAAGTAGCGCCCATGGAAGGGTTCACAGCGCCCTCGCGGAAACCTCCCCCTCGGCATCGGGCTTGACGAGTGTTTGGGTCAGGCGGTGAGTGTTGGTAGAATAACGCCAACTTTCCCTCTTCAGCGCTTTTCACTATCAGCGCCTTCCACCCGGCAGTGCTTATCCCATGCAATCTCTTGATTACTTTGACCCTACTGACGTTGAAACCATTCAGTCTACTCCCGCCGACGTTGAGCAGGAGCAATTAGCGCTGGCCGATGCCAAGCAGAAACGTGAATTTAACAAGCTGCAAAAGCGTCTGCGCCGGGAAGTGGGCAATGCGATTATTGATTATCAGATGATCAATGAAGGCGATCGGGTGATGGTATGCCTTTCCGGTGGCAAAGACAGCTACACGATGCTGGAAATTCTGCGTAACTTGCAGCGCAATGCGCCGGTGAATTTTTCATTGGTCGCGGTCAATCTGGACCAAAAACAGCCGGGTTTTCCCGAGCACGTGCTGCCTGATTACCTGGACAAGCAAGGCATCGAGTATCACATTGTCGAGCGCGACACTTACTCCGTAGTGAAAGAGAAAACCCCTGAGGGTAAAACCACTTGTGCGCTCTGTTCGCGTCTGCGGCGCGGCTCGCTGTATGGCTTTGCCGAAGAGATCGGTGCCAATAAAATTGCCCTCGGCCATCATCGCGAAGATATTCTCGAAACCCTGTTTCTCAATATGTTTTTCGGTGGCAGTTTAAAAGCGATGCCGCCGAAGCTGCTGTCCGATGATGGTAAAAATATGGTCATTCGGCCTTTGGCCTACTGCAAAGAGGCGGATATCGCCGAATTTTCGCGGCTGATGGAGTTCCCGATTATTCCCTGCAACCTGTGCGGCTCCCAGCCCAATATGCAGCGCCAGGTAGTGAAAGAAATGCTGGCCGAGTGGGACAGAAAATATCCGGGACGTTTGGAAAGCATGTTTAAGGCCGTCACCAATATTGCGCCTTCACAGCTAGCAGACCGCCGCTTGTTCGATTTTGAAGGCTTAGAGGCCAAACAGGCGGAGCTGCTGGCCGGGCGTATACAGGCGTTTAACGTGAGCTAACGGGCTGTTCTTCCTCTTCAGCAAGCGTTGTTAAGCGCTGCATATCAAGAATATTGACCTCGCGCCCAGAGACCGCCACAACATCTTGCTGTTGGAAGCGGCTTAAAATGCGGCTGACGGTTTCAACGGCTAAGCCAAGATAATTGCCGATGTCGGCTCTGGGCATTGAAAGGCGAAAGCTGTAGGGCGAGTAGCCCCTGCGTCGAAAACGATCCGAAAGATTAATCAAAAAGGTGGCGAGGCGTTGGTCGGCGGTTTTGCGCGACAGCAGGCGCATCATGCGCCGATCATCGCGCAGCTCCTTGCTCATGCTGCGATATAGCTGGGAACGTAGTTCAGGTAGCTCTTCGGAAAGTAAATCCAAGCGATCAAACGGAATCTCACAGATCGTCGTGGTTTCCAGGGCGATAACGCTGCCGGGGTACTGTTCTTCATCAATGCCATCTAGCCCGACCAGCTCGCTGGGTAGGTAAAAGTTGGTCAGTTGCTCGCTACCGTTACCTTCAGCGGTGATCTGTTTCAGGCTGCCTGAGCGCACTGCGTACACGCTGGTGAAGGTGTCGCCCTGGCGAAACAAAGGCTCACCTTTTTTTAAAGGTGCACGGCGACGGATAATGGCGTCAAACTGCCCGATGTCGTCTAGTTCAAGCGCCAGAGGCAGGCAGAGTGAACTTAAACTGCAGGTTTGACAACGAGCCTCATGGAGTAGCGAGCGCCGATAGCTCATGGGTTCCAGCATGCGTTGCTCCTATCTTTAATCGCGCATCTTTAATTACGCATCTTTAGATCGCGCTGATCATGCAAATATCATCACTTATATAAGAACTCTAGCATGCCTTCCTCCGAGCGATTAAACAATCTTAGAATAACGTTGGCCTGATTGCCCAGGTAAATGCGCATCAAATGCCATGGCTAAATGACGAATCAGCAGCCGACCCATCGGCGTTGCGATAAGTTGTTCACCCTCATAGCTGAGTAAGCCATCTTTCTCGGCGTTCTGCAAACGTGCCAAGGCGGGTGCAAAATAGCGCGGTGCATCAATATGCCAGCGCTGGCTCACCTCGGCAAGGTCAATGCGCATGTCGCACATTAGCCGTTCAATCACGTCCCGGCGAATTAAATCGTCGTGGCTTAAGCGCAGGCCGCGCACGGTGGCGAGCTGGCCTTGATCGAGTGCCGCTTCGTAGCGGGAAAGGTCGCTAGGGTTTTGCGCATAGACATCTTCTACACGTGAAATTGCCGACACGCCAAGCCCTATTAAATCGCACTGGGCGTGGCTGGAGTAGCCCTGGAAATTGCGCTGCAGGGTGCCTTCACGCTGGGCAATGGCCAGGCTGTCGTCAGGGCGGGCAAAGTGATCCATGCCGATATGCACATAGCCTGCCGCTGTCAGCATTTCAATGCTGGTGCGTAGAATCGCCAGTTTCTCTTCGCGGCCGGGCAGGTCATCTTCATTGATGCGCCGCTGCGGGGTAAAACGTTCAGGCATGTGCGCGTAATTAAACACCGAAAGGCGAGCGGGGTTGAGTTCAATCACTTGGCGCAGAGTGTCTGCAAAGCTTTTTTCAGTTTGAAACGGCAAGCCGTAAATCAAATCAAGATTGAGCGACCGAAAGCCTAAGCGGTGGGCTTCTTCCATCAGGGTTTCAGTGAGCCCGCGGGGCTGTATACGATTGATGGCTTTTTGTACCTGCGGGCTTAAATCCTGCACACCCAGGCTTATGCGGTTAAAGCCGAGGGATTGGAGATGACGCAGAGTAAATACATCCGCTTCGCGAGGGTCTATTTCAATCGCGTAATCGCGATCAGGAGACGATGACAGGCCGAAGCGAGCATCCAAGCGGTCAATCAGGTCGCCCATTTGGTTCAAGCTGAGAAACGTGGGCGTACCGCCGCCCCAATGTAGCTGTTTCACGGGCCGCGAGGTTTCAAGGTGTCGGGCGGTAAGCACCATTTCCCGGTCGAGCCGTGTTAGATAAGGCTCAGCCAAGCCGGTATTTTTAGTGGCGATTTTATTACAGGCGCAGTAAAAACAGATTTTCCGGCAGAAGGGGATATGCACGTACAGCGAGAGCGGGCGGCTGCTTGCATTGCTGCGCTCTAAGGCCTGGGTTAGGTCGCTGGGGGTAAACTGCTCATGAAACGACAGCGCGGTAGGGTAAGACGTGTAGCGCGGGCCGCTGGTGTCGTAGCGGCGTATTAACGCTTCATCCCATACCGGCTGCGTGGGTGCTGCCGCGACAGCGGGTGTGAAAGGTAAGGCAGCGGGGGCATGAACGGGCATAAAAAGGCGCTCCGATGTTAGGGATTGCCGCTAGCCTACTCTTTAGTGAAGAAGTAAAGATTGAGCCATATCATGCTATTAGAAAGTGTGTGCGGTGAGCGCCCAGAGCTGCCAAAGAGCAAAGGCGATAATCGTTAGCGCCGCCACGCTGCGCGTTGCTGGGTGGCGGATCAAATGGCTTAGCTGGCGCGCGGCAAGGCCGGTGGCAAGCAGGGCGGGCAGGGTGCCAACGCCAAAAGCCCCCATCAGCAACGCGCCTTGTAGCGGGTCAGCAATCGCTAAACTCCAGGCCAGCATGGCGTATACCAGACCGCAGGGCAGCCAGCCCCAAATGGCACCTAGCGCGAAGGCTTGGGGTAAATGAACAACCGGCATTAATCGCCGCCCCACGGGTTCAACAAAACGCCACAGACGACGGCCTACCGCTTCCACTTTGAGTAACCCTTTCCACCAGTTAGCGATATACAGCGCCATCATAATGAGCATTAGCGCGGCAAACACTTGAAGCAGCATGCGCGCTGTGTCGGAGAGAGAAAATAACGTGCCTAACAGTGCAACCAGTGCGCCTGCGGCCATATAGCTAATAATACGCCCTGTGTTATAGCTGAGCAGCAGGCCGCCCATGCGGGCTGGATGGCGCATGCTGGGGGGCACTGCAAAAGTGAGTGCGCTCATAATGCCGCCACACATACCGATGCAGTGAGCGCCGCCCATCAAGCCAAACACCAACGCCGCCAGCAGCGGCGGTAGATCAAGGCCTGTTGGGTTCATGGCCGGGGCTCTTGGTCGTCAGGAACCTGGTCATCAGGAGTCTGATGCTTGCGCCGCTGCTCCAGGCTGAGGTCATTGTCATCTTCATCAAACAGAATGCGGTGTGCGGGGCCTTCCAAGTCGTCAAACTGATCATTTTTTACTGCCCAGAAAAATGCCCAGACAGCGAGGCCTAGTAAAATCAGCGAGAGTGGAATCAGCAGATACAGAATCGTCATACGGTCACCGGTCGTGGAGCGCTTGGTGATGTCGCCGGTTGGTCACGCCAGCGGGAAAGTCGTAAGGCGTTACCAACGACCACCAGTGAGCTGAGTGACATGCCGATGGCGGCTAGCCAAGGGGGCACCCAGCCCATGGCTGCCAGCGGCAGCGCCGAAAAGTTATAGCATACTGACCAGGTCATATTCTGACGCATGATACGCCTCGTCGCGCGTGAAATCTCAATGGCTTCATACACCCGCATCAGGCGTGGGCTGAGCAGTACCGCGTCAGCGCGGGTGCGGGCTAAATCGGTCGCGCCATTCATGGCAATCGCCACATCGGCACCGGCTAACACGGGTACGTCGTTAATGCCGTCGCCAATCATCACCACGGTTTCGCCCGCGGCCTGTAACTCACGCAGCCGCGCCAATTTTCCTTCCGGGCTGGTGCCGGCATGCCAAATGGTGATGTTGAGCTGATTGGCCAGGGTTTCCACTGCATCGGCGGTATCGCCAGAAAGCAGCTCCACAGTTAACCCTTTGGCTTGCAGCGCGGCGATGGTGTCAGCAGCATCATCACGCACGCCATCGTGTAACCCAAACCACGCGCGGGGCGCGCCGTTTTCGCTAAGCAGCAGCCACTGGCCCTTGGCAGGCGCTGCGATAGGTTCATCAGCGGCGCTGTCCAGCGCGTTACCCATCGCAAATTCGGGCTTGCCCAATCGCCAGCGGGCACCGTTTAAGGTGCCTTCAAGTCCTTGCCCAGTGTGGCTATGGATATCTCTAGCCTGCAGCGTAGCATCCCGGAACGGGCGAAAGGCGCGGGCGATAGGGTGCTCTGAGTGGGCTTCTAAGGCAGCCGCAATCGCCTGGGCACGTTGGGCAGAAAGTTCGCCTAGTGGCTGGGTTTGCGTGAGGTGCATTTCGCCGCGGGTTAGCGTGCCGGTTTTATCAAAGATCACTCGGGTGACGTTGGAAAGCGACTCGATGGCGTCAGCGCGGGTAATCAAGACGCCGCGTTTACGCAGCTGGCCGTGACCTGCCGTTAATGCCGCCGGCGTTGCAAGCGCCAACGCGCAGGGGCAGGTAACCACCAGCACCGAAAGCAATACCCAGAGCATGCGGGATGGGTCAATAAACCACCAGACGGCCGCCACGCAGGCGGTTACTAATAACAGGCGCAGTACAAATAAGTGCGCCATGCGAGCCGCCATCTGGGCCAGCCGCGGGCGGCTGGCAAAAGCGCGGTCGGTAAGGTCGACAATACCCGCTACTCGGGCATCGCGCCCTGCATGGGTAACCCTGATTACCAAGGGGTTTTCCATGTTTTGGCTGCCGCCAGTAATGCTGTCGCCGACGCGGCGAGTCACCGGGAGGTATTCACCGGTGAGCATTGATTCATCAAGGCTTGATTCGCCCTCTTCAATCACGCCATCAGCAGGCACGCCGTGGCCAGGTTTGATCAATACACGGTCGCCTGTGGCGAGTTCGCTGGCGGGTAGAATCCGTTCGCTGCCGTCGCTTTCCAATCGCGTGGCAGAGATAGGCAGTACCCCGCTCAGCGCGTTGCCGCTATGCCCGTTGCGGCGTCTGGCGCGACCTTCCACATAGCGCCCAAACAGCAAAAAGAAGGTGAACATCGCCACTGAGTCGAAATAGACCTCCCCAACGCCAAACAGCACTGTATAGCTGCTGGCCAGGTAGGCACCGCCAATGGCTAGTGACACGGGCACATCCATGCCCAGCACCCCCGTGCGTAGGTCGCGCAGGGCGTTGCGGAAAAACGGCTGGGCAGAGAAAAACACCACCGGCGTTGCCAGTGCAAAGGAGAGCCAGTGAAAAAGCGCATAGAAGTCGTCGCTCATTTCACCGGGGCCGGAGACATAAATAGGGATTGAGAACATCATCACCTGCATCATGCCGACCGCGGCAATAATTAGCCGCCGCACGTTCATGCGCTCTTCATGCTGCAGGCGCGCTTGGGCTAGATCGGGCTCATAAGGCTGGGCGTCGTAGCCAATTGCTGTCAGCTCAGCCAGTAGCTGGGAGAGTTTAAGCTGTTGCGGGTCCCAACTCACTCGCAGGCGATGATGGGTTAAATTCACCGCGCTGGAGGTGATGCCCGGCAAGGCATTTAAGCGATGTTCGATCAGCCAGGCGCAGGCAGCGCAGGTAATGCCTTCAATGGCGAGAGTGGCTTTTACGTTGCCATCATCGCCGTCGGGGTGAACGAACTGGGCTTGTAGGCCGGGGTCGTCAAATACCGTCCAGGTGTCGGCCTTGGCAGCCTGGCGTTCATCCGGGCGTTCGGGTAGCTCGGTTCGGTAGCGGTAGTAACTCTCTAAGCCCCCGTCAACGATGGCATGCGCCACCGCTTCGCAGCCTGGGCAGCAAAGCGGGTGGGTGTGTTCATCTAGCGTGATGGTCCAGGGCGCGCTAGCGGGCACCGGATTACCGCAGTGGTAGCAGGTGGAGTCAGGTGCGGTGATGCTCATTCGCTTTCTGTACGTCCTCCTGGTAGTAGCGCAACGCTGCGTTCACTGGGGAATGTTGCCTCGCCTGTGAGGCGCCAGTCGGCATCTTCTAGGGCAGGCTGAATCTGCAGATACCAGCGGTAACGCAAATTATCAGGGCCTTGAGTGATATAGCGGCCGTCACGCACATGCTCAAGTACGAAGGATTGGTCACGATCATCCTCGGTGGGGAAGATGAGGTCGAGATAGAGCGCGTCGGGGCGCGCATCGCCGCTTAAATCAACCACAAAATCGCTGGTCAGCGGATCAAGACGCAGCTCTGCACTCAAGTTCAGCTCGCGTGCCTGCTCCTGCTTGGCAAGCACCATGTTAATGGCTTTGCCGTGCTCGTAATAATCTTCCTGCACCACCATGCCGTCGAAGCTTTTCACCGACATTACCGCAAAGGTGGAGCTGACAATAATCGAAGAAAACAGAATGCCAATTAAAAACCACGGCCAAAACTGCTTGTACCACGGGGTTACCTTAACTTCAGTGGGTGACAAGGGGGGTGACATAATCGTTATCTCCTAATATTGCCCAGGAAGCTAGTCTCGCGCTCAAGGCGAATATCCGCATCTTGCTGAGCCTGCAAAGTGAACACAATGGGGTGGCTGGGCTGCTGTAAGTCGTCAGGGTCGGCGGTCACGGTAACGGCTTCAAAGCGCGACTCGCCGGCGGGTACGTTAATCGTACTGCTATCGAGAGTTAGGCTAGGCAAACCAGTAACGCTTAACTGGTAAGTGTGGTCCCGATCATCCAAGTTGCGGATCGTTAGGCTATAGACGTTGCTAATTTGACCATCACGGGTCATTTGATAGAGCTGGGTGCGTTCGCGTTCGGCATCAAAGTTGAGCGGCATGCGGTCGTTAATGGCCCAGGCAAAGGTGCCCATCATCAGTACCAAAGCGGCGAAGTAACCTAGCAGGCGTGGGCGCAGCAGGTGGCTCTTTTTGCCCTCAAGAGCGTTTTCGGTGGTGTAGCGCACCAAGCCTCGTGGGTAGCCCATTTTATCCATCACGCTGTCGCAGGCGTCGATACACGCAGCGCAAGTGATGCATTCATATTGCAAGCCGTCGCGGATGTCGATGCCGGTGGGGCAGACCTGCACGCACAGATCACAATCGATACAGTCGCCATAACCCGCTTCACGAGCCTGTGTGTGGCTAAGCCCTTTTTTGCGATGCCCGCGAGGTTCGCCGCGAGTCTCGTCGTAAGAGACAATCAGCGTGTCGCGGTCAAACATAACGGATTGAAAACGTGCGTAGGGGCACATGTAAATGCACACCTGCTCGCGCAGCCAGCCGGCATTTAGGTAGGTAAACACTAAGAAAAAGCCAACCCAGAAATAAGACCAGCCGTGGGCTTCAAGCGTGGGCAGTTCCACCACTAAGTTGCGAATGGGCGTGAAATAGCCCACGAAGGTAATGCCGGTTGCCAAGGCAATCAGTAGCCAGGCGGTATGCTTGGCACCCTTACGCAGCGCTTTTTCAGTGGTCATTGGCTGGTTGTCGAGCTTAATGCGCCGATTGCGCGAGCCTTCAATACGGTGCTCAAGCCAGATAAACAGAAAAGTCCAAACGCTTTGCGGGCAGGTGTAGCCGCACCATACCCGTCCAGCAAAGACGGTAATAAAAAACAGCCCAAAAGCGCAGATGATCAGTAGCCACGAGAGCAATATGAACTCTTGTGGGTAAAACGTGGCGGTAAAGATATGGAATTCACGGTTGGGCAAGTCGAACAGAATTAACGGCCGGTCACCGATGTTGATCCATGGCAATAGAAAAAACAGCAGCATTAATGCCCAATTGGCGCTGCGGCGCAGTTTCTGGAAAACCCCTTTTATTTCACGCACATAAATGTGCCGCCGCTTGGCGTACATTTCCTGGCTGACCGTTTCTCGTGGGGGGGTATGATGCCCCACCGGGTTCGGTGTGACGTCTTGGCTCGGTATTTTTTCCATGGCGGTATTCCCGGCTCAGAAGGCAGGAGAGATTGCACCTGGGTGCTTAATCAGACTGTATGCTCAATTTAAGCGATATGCTTAATCAAACGAGCTGCTTGTTCAAACGGGTTGTTTATTTAAATGAGTTGCTTAGATACGCTAAGTGCATGGCTGGTCTAGGTGCACGGCTCATAGTATGTCGGATTGAGTAATAGTGTATCGGGTTGAGCAATAGTGTATCGGTTTGAGTATAAAGAAAGGGTGCGGCTTGGGGCCGCACCCTTCTTGGCTAGCGTTGCTGAAATTTATCGCTATCTTGCAGCGCTAAATCAGTCCGCTAAACGCAGGCTATACACGTAAGCAGCCACTAGGTGAACACGCTCTTCACCAATATAAGCCGCCTGCGCAGGCATATGACCGTTGCGGCCATTGCGCAGCGTTTGCCGGATAGAATCAGCGATGCTTTGCCCCGGCGCTAGGTAGAGCCAAACATCATTGGTCAAATTCGGCGCGCCAAGTGCTGTGTTACCGGTGCCGGTGGGGCCGTGGCAGGCAGCACAAACAGCGAGGAAGGTGCTTTCGCCCTGTTCGGCTAGCGCTTCGTCATGCTCTTGCTCAGAAAGCGAGAGAACATACTGAGTGAGGTTTTCAATATTGCTGGCACCCAGCTGCTGCCAGGAAGGCATCAGACCGTTACGGCCATTGTTCAGGGTGGCCAAAATATTTTCCGGCTCACCGCCGTATAGCCAGTCGTCGTCGGTCAGGTTGGGGAAGCCGTAGCCGCCCTGAGCATTGGAACCGTGGCACACCGCACAGTTGTTCTGGTAAATGCGCTCGGCAACCTGCATTGCTTCTGGGTCTTCGGCAAGCTCAGGAATAGGTACTTCCTGATATTGGGCAAAGATCGGTGTGAAGCGCTCTTCAGCCTGGGCGACTTCTTCTTCCCATTGCCCCTCTTGCGACCAGCCCAGTATGCCCGCGTAGTTACCCAGGCCTGGGTAAAGAACGAGGTAACCTAAGGCAAACACTACCGTCAGGACGAATAGCTGGAACCACCATTTGGGCAGCGGGTTGTCATACTCTTCGATGCCGTCTGCAGCGTGGCCTGTTGTTTCCACGTTGCCTTCAGCATCAGGCGTTTTATCGGTGCGGCGGTTGGCAAGCAGTATCCAGACGCTTAGCGCAATCGTGCCAAGCGTAATGATAATGATCCAGGCGCTCCAGAAGCCGGATAGGGAGTCACCCCATAAATTATTCATAACTTCTTATCTCCCCTGTCTTTGCGGGAATCCGCTTCGCTGTCGCGTTCACGCAAAGCGCGCTTATCACTGGTCGGTTGCTCATCATCGTCGGCAAAGGGCAAATTAGCCGCTTCGTCGAAATCTGGTTTACGTCGTTTTGAGTATGCCCAGAGGGCGATACCGATAAACGCAATAATCAAGATCAGCGTGATGAGGCCGCGAAAAGTTCCCGTATCCATAACTTAACGAGTGCCTTCGAGCACGGTTCCGAGCTGCTGCAGGTAAGCGACCAAGGCGGTAATTTCCTGGGTGCCGCGTACATCTGCAGTGGCGTTGGCGATATCTTCGTCGGTATACGGCACGCCTAACTGACGCAGTGTGCGCATCTTGTTGGGCGTGGCTTCACCGTCGAGGGTGTTTTCAAACAGCCAGGGGTAAGCGGGCATAATAGACTCGGGAACCACATCACGCGGGTTGTACATGTGCGCGCGGTGCCAGTCGTCACTATAGCGGCCGCCAACGCGTGCCAGGTCTGGCCCGGTACGCTTGGAACCCCACAGGAAGTTATGCTCGTAAACCTGCTCGCCGGCCACATTGTAGTGGCCATAGCGCTCGGTTTCCGCGCGGAAAGGGCGCACCATTTGTGAGTGACAGCCCACGCAGCCTTCGCGGCGGTAGATATCCCGGCCTTCCAGCTCTAGCGCAGATAGAGGCTCTAACCCTTCAACCGGCTCGGTGGTCTGCTTCTGGAAAAACAGTGGGACAACCTCAGCCAACCCGCCGAAACTGATCACAACCAGGATCAACACAGCAAGTAGGCCAACGTTCTTTTCAACAATCTCGTGTTTCATTGGTCTCAACTTCCCCGGTTTAAGCGGCTTGCGGCGCTGGATGGCTGATGGCCTCACGACGTTTGACCGTCATGTAAACGTTGAACGCCATGATCAGCATACCGGTGACCCAGAAGAGGCCGCCGATTAGGCGTACAAAGTAGCCCGGTGCACTAGCTTCAACGGATTCAACGAAGGTGTACATCAAGGTGCCGTCAGGGTTGATAGCACGCCACATTAGGCCTTGAAGAATGCCGTTAACCCACATGGAGGCGATGTACAGCACGGTGCCAATCGTTGCCAACCAGAAATGCACGGCAATCATATTGATGGAGTACATCTCGGTGCGCCCGAAAACGCGTGGAATCAAGTGGTACATGGAGCCGATGGTGATCATCGCTACCCAGCCAAGTGCGCCGGAGTGAACGTGGCCGATGGTCCAGTCGGTGTAATGCGACAGCGCGTTGACGGTTTTGATAGCCATCATCGGGCCTTCGAAAGTGGACATGCCGTAGAAGGACAAGGCAACCACCAGGAAGCGCAGCGTGGGATCGGTGCGAAGCTTATGCCACGCGCCTGACAGCGTCATCATGCCGTTGATCATGCCGCCCCAGGAAGGTGCCAGCAGGATGATGGACATGACCATGCCTAGCGACTGTGCCCAGTTAGGCAGTGCTGTGTAGTGCAGGTGGTGAGGACCTGCCCACATGTAGATCATGATCAACGCCCAGAAGTGGACGATTGACAGACGATAAGAGTAAATCGGGCGCTCTGCCTGCTTAGGAACGAAGTAGTACATCATTCCTAAGAAGCCAGCCGTCAGGAAGAAACCTACCGCGTTGTGGCCATACCACCACTGCACCATGGCATCCACAGCGCCGGCGTAAATCGAGGTGGAGTACATCGGTGTCACGGGAATAGCCGCGTTATTGACGATGTGCAGCACCGCAATGGTCAAAATAAACGCGGCGTAGAACCAGTTCGCCACATAAATGTGCGACGTGGTGCGCTTTTTAATCGTCATTAGGAACACGATGGCATAGCTGATCCATACGATCGCGAGCAAAATATTAATCGGCCACTCCAGCTCAGCGTACTCTTTGGTCGTGGTGTGACCCATAGGTAGCGTCACAACTGCTGAGATAATGACTGCTTGCCAGCCCCAGAACGTAAAAGCCGCCAACTTGTCAGAGAAAAGCCGTGTCTGACAGGTGCGCTGCACAACGTAGTAAGACGTGGCAAAAAGCGCCGAACCGCCAAAGGCGAAAATAACGGCGTTAGTGTGTAATGGACGCAGGCGCCCAAAGCTAGTCCAAGGTAGGCCAAGATTCAGTTGCGGCCAAACCAGTTGCGAGGCGAGAATGACACCTAGTGTCATTCCTACGATGCCCCACACAACGGTCATAATCGCGAACTGCCGAACCACCTTGTAGTTGTAGGTCGGGTGTTCAAATGCTGTGCTCATATCATGTTCCCATCGAACGCGGTTAGGGGGTAACCCGTGGCATCTTGCACGGGTGCGGCCACCCGCTTGATGATGCAGGTCAAGATCCGACCAAGATTCTAGCGCAGCAGAGGCTTAACCTGAACACACCAATTGGTTAAAGACTGAATTATCAGGAGCGGTGAGTGTCGAATTACGCTTTGTCTGGATATATCGAGGTGTCGCCTGAGGCATTAAAAACCGCGCTTAAGCACCAGCCAAATGGGTGTTTCCTGGTGCAGGGCATGGGGCCGCTAGCGGTTTTTGGTGAGGCTAAGCAAGGCCGCTTGCTGTTTGCTCATGGAGCGGGTGCCGGTCATCACTCCCCTTTCATGCGTCAATTTGTCACCTCTCTGGCTGGCCGCGGGGTTCAGGTTCTATGTATCGATTTTCCTTATATGCAGCAGATACAGGAAACCGGCAAGCGCCGCCCGCCGCCGCCCATTGCCCACACGCTTGCTCAGTTTTGCGAGTGGTACGCGTTACTAAGCGCGCTTTCTGTCATGCCGCTGTGGGTCGGTGGTAAATCAATGGGTGGCCGTGTAGCGACCTTGTTTGCCAGTGCTCAATTTGCCAGTGAACAGCCGTTTATTCGCGCGGTACCCGGTGTGGTGGTGGCAGGCTACCCGTTTCACCCCACCAAAGCGCCTCATAAGCTGCGCCTTGACCACTGGCCCGCGATTGATTGCCCTATGCTGATTCTGCAGGGCGAACGCGACCCGTTTGGTTCCCGTGACGAGGTAGCTGGCTATACGCTGCCCGCTAATGCACAGCTTGCCTGGCTTAAAGATGGCGATCACGATTTCAAGCCACGGCGTTTTTCTGGGCTGAATCAAACGGTTTTGATTGACGAGGCCACCCAGATTGCGGCATCCTTCGTCCGCGCTCACCACACGGTAGCGGCAGGGTGAGCAACGTATTGGTTTGAATTAAAAGATTTAAACACGATGTATTGACATCCAGTCAGGCTTCTGTAGAATGCAGCGCCACGTGACCAGACGGGTGGTTAGCTCAGTTGGGAGAGCACCAGCCTTACAAGCTGGGGGTCACTGGTTCGAACCCAGTACCACCCACCATTCAAATGGTGACTGGAAGCGTAAAGCAGTACTAATTGATGCAGTAGTGGACCGGTAGTTCAGTTGGTTAGAATGCCGGCCTGTCACGCCGGAGGTCGCGAGTTCGAGTCTCGTCCGGTCCGCCATCATCAGTTTTTATTGTTCTTAGTTGTCGTATGTGGACCGGTAGTTCAGTTGGTTAGAATGCCGGCCTGTCACGCCGGAGGTCGCGAGTTCGAGTCTCGTCCGGTCCGCCACGATAACGCAAGAAGTTAAAATATTGGGTATTTGTTACCTAAATATTTTGGGCGGTTAGCTCAGTTGGGAGAGCACCAGCCTTACAAGCTGGGGGTCACTGGTTCGAACCCAGTACCGCCCACCATTTAAAAGCACTTGTGTAATTAAATGGTTTTAGTGCCTTGATGTGGACCGGTAGTTCAGTTGGTTAGAATGCCGGCCTGTCACGCCGGAGGTCGCGAGTTCGAGTCTCGTCCGGTCCGCCATTAAGCACTCATAAGTAGTTAAGAACATGTATAAATAGTTAAGAACTTGTAAAAGTAGTTAAGAACTAGCTTGTATGTAGTAAATTACTGATATTATCAATATTTGCTGTAGCTGTAATGGACATATCGGCATAAGCCGAACGAATTCAAAAAAGCCCGGATCACTGATCCGGGCTTTTTTATTGCGTGCAGCCTAAACTGCACGCTTGCTCTCGCCAGCTCAGGCCTTAAGCAACAGCGCTAACGCCTGCTTTAGCAATCTGCACGTCCTGATCGGGTTTTACGCCAGAAATACCCACAGCGCCCACTACATGGCCGTCAACTATAATTGGCACGCCGCCTGATAACAGACCCTGCAGCGGCGCAGAAATAAACGCTGTGCGGCCACCGTTGATCATTTCTTCAAACACTTGCGTTTCTTTACGGCCAAGCGCTGCGCTGCGCGCTTTTTGCGTAGCAACGTCGGCACTGAAAGGGGCGGCACCATCTAAACGGCGTAGCGCCAGCAGGTGGCCGCCGTCGTCAGTCACTGCAATCGTCACCGGCCAGCCGTTGCTGTCAGCTTCTTTCTGCGCGGCATCGAGCACATTAATCACATCGGCTTGCCCAAGAATGGCTTTCGTTTGCATGGTTAGATCCTTTTTTACGTTAGGGCTTAGGGAAGGGTGGGGTGTCGCGCCGCCAATAAGCGGCGCGACGCGATACAACATAAAACAACACGGCTCACTACAAGGCTCACTATAAGAGCAGTGCTTACGTCAGGGCGGCATCGACAATTTCTACCCAGTGGCGTACCGGCGTGCGGTTAGCGCCTGCCAAGTGCGTTTGGCAGCCGATATTAGCAGTCACGATAACCTCTGGGTTACCTGCTTCCAGCGCATCGAGCTTGTTGTCGCGCAGCTGAGTGGCAAGTTCAGGCTGGGTGATTGAATAGGTGCCCGCCGAGCCGCAGCAAAGATGAGCATTCTGAACTGGAGTTAACGCAAAACCGAGCTTGCTGAGTACGCTTTCAACCGCGCCGTTCAGCTGTTGGGCGTGCTGCAGCGTGCAGGGGCAGTGGAACGCCAGTCGTTTGGTTGCGTTGATGGTTAACGCCTCTAGCGGCTCGTCGCGCAGAATCTCGACAATATCTTTTGCCAGAGCGCTGACTTTTTGTGCCTTAACGGCGTAGTCAGGGTCATCTTTGAGCATGTCGCCATACTCTTTAACAAAAGCGCCGCAGCCGCTAGCGGTTTGCACGATCGCTTCCGCGCCTTGTTCAATGTGCGGCCACCAAGCATCAATATTGGCGCGCATACGCGCACGGCCGGCATCTTGGGCATTGAGGTGGAAATCAATGGCACCACAGCAGCCTGCTTCGCTAATCGGCGTCACGCTAATGCCCAAGCGGTCAAGCAGGCGGGCGGTGGCAGCATTGGTGTTGGGGGAAAGCCCCGGCTGTACGCAGCCTTCTAATATCAAAACCTTACGGGAGTGGCGTTGGCTATCAGGGCGCTTGCCCGCATCGACCGGCGCGGGTGGCATTTTGCTGCGCAGTTTGCCGGGCACCAACGGTTTGAAAGTTTGCCCCAGTTTCAGCAAGGCTTGAAAGCGCTTGGGGTCGACCAGCATTTTACGCAGTGCGTAACGTTGGGCGCGTTCAGCCGCGGGGCGAGGCACGCGGCGGTCAATTTCCGCGCGGCCAATATCTAGCAGCTTGTGGTACTCCACGCCGGAAGGGCAGGTGGTTTCACAGCTGCGGCACGTTAGGCAGCGGTCAAGGTGCAGGCGCGTCTCTTCGGTGACCTGGTCATCGTTATCGCGGCTCTCAAGCAGCTCTTTCATTAAATAGATGCGCCCGCGTGGGCCATCGCGCTCATCGCCCAACAGCTGGTAAGTCGGGCAGGTGGCATTGCAGAATCCGCAGTGTACGCAGGTGCGCAAAATGCGCTCTGCTTCTTGAATATGCGGCTTCTGACGGTCGGCGTCGGTAAAGTGCGTCTGCATGTCAGCTCTCCTGATTAAAACGCCGCATAAAGACGACCGGGGTTAAATATGCCATGGGCATCCAGCTCCGCCTTCAGGTTACGATGATATTTTTCCACTACCGAGTTAAGTGGTGTGAAGGGCTCGGCGGCACCGCCCTGAGCATGGGGCGTGTAGCAGGTGGCGTGCCCCCCTGCTGCTGCGCAAGCGGCGCGCAGTGTGTCGGCATCCACAGCGGTTTTTACCCAGCGTTGGCTACCGCCCCAGTCGTAGAAAATATCGCTTTCGGGTATATCCAGCGCCAGTGGAGCCGTGTTGGGCGGCAGCGAAAGCCGCCATAGTGCCTGGCCGTCGTTACAGGCGAAAAAGGCGTGAGTGTGGTCGCGCAGCTCGCGCCAGAAGCTGGCATCAAGCGGCTCGCCGCCTAGGCTTGCCTGGGTCGCGCTAACGGAGCTTTTGCCCCCTTCCAAGCGCAGAAATAATTCGCCGTGATGCCAAGCAGCCGCGGTAATCGGCAGCGGCTTGCGGCCTAGCTCGGCAAGCTTTTTCAACGCTTCATCCAGCCCAATGGTTAAGCGCAGGCTGTGTGTGGCCGTGGGAATAGGCAGCACTTTAAAGGAGATATCGGTCAACACGCCAAGCGTACCCTGAGCACCGGCCATTAAGCGCGATAGATCGTAACCGGCGACATTTTTCATCACTTCGCCGCCAAAGCGTAACAGCTTGCCTTCCTGGGTGATCACCCGCGTGCCGAGCACAAAGTCACGCGCAGCACCCACCCAGGGGCGGCGCGGGCCGGAAAGGCCGGTGGCGACAGCGCCGCCAATCGTACTGTTCTCGCCAAACATGGGCGGCTCAAACGCTAACATCTGATGATGTTCAGCCAATGCGGCGTTGAGTGCACTTAAACGCGTGCCTGCACGCGCAGTGACGACAAGCTCAACCGGGTCGTAAGACACTATCCCGCTGTGTTCGGCTAACTGCAGCGCTTGGCCTTCCACCGGGCGGCCATAAAAAGCGCGTGTATCGCCGCCCACAATGCGTAGCGGAGTGCGTGCGTCATACGCGCTGCGCACCTGTTCGCACAATTCTTCAGCGATATCCCGGTCGGCAGCGTTAATCGCTAGTTCGGTCATAGTGATTCCTAATGATTATTTACCTAGTGATTATTTCCCTAGTGATATGAAAACTAGGCGCCGCCCTAGAAGCGCGGCAGTTCCGGGTGCGGTAATTCGTTGTTATGCACGTGCATGGCGCCAAACTCCGCACAGCGTGCCAGCGTTGGAATGTTCTTGCCTGGGTTGAGAAGACGCTGTGGATCAAAGGCGGCTTTCAAGGCGTGGAACACACTGATTTCGTCCGGCTGGAACTGGCTGCACATTTGATTAATTTTTTCGCGCCCAACGCCATGCTCACCGGTGATCGAACCGCCCGCAGCGACGCACAGCTCAAGAATCTTGCCGCCCACCTCTTCGGCAAGCGCAAGCTCGCCTTCTTTATTGGCATCAAACAGAATCAGCGGGTGCATATTGCCGTCGCCGGCGTGGAACACATTGGCCACGGCTAAACCGCTCTGTTCAGAAAGCGCGGCAATGCCTTTTAATACACGGGGAAGTTCGCGGCGCGGAATGGTGCCATCCATACAGTAATAATCAGGCGACATACGCCCCACGGCGGGGAAGGCGTTTTTGCGCCCCGCCCAGAACTTGGCGTGCTCAGCCTCATCGCGAGCCTGCTGAATATCCGTCGCGCCGGCTTTTTCTAACACTCGGCGCACGGTTTCGCAGTCGTCGTCTACATCGGCTTCAACGCCATCCAGCTCGCAGAGCAGAATCGCTTCTGCATCAACGGGGTAGCCTGCTTTGATAAAATCTTCAGCGGCTTTGATGGCGAGTTTATCCATCATTTCCAGGCCGCCAGGAATAATGCCCGCTGCAATGATATCGCCGACGGCGCGACCGGCTTTTTCGATATCGTCAAAACTTGCCATCAACACTTTGGCGGTTTCCGGCTTAGGTAGCAGCTTGACGGTGATCTCCGTGACCACACCCAGCATGCCTTCTGAGCCGTTCATCAGCGCTAATAGGTCAAAGCCTGGCGCATCGAGTGATTCCGCGCCCAGCGTCATATGCTCGCCTTCAATGGTGAGCACATCAACGCGCATGACGTTATGCACAGTAAGGCCATATTTTAAGCAGTGCACGCCACCGGCGTTTTCAGCCACGTTGCCGCCGATCGAGCAGGCAATTTGCGACGAGGGGTCGGGCGCATAATAAAGCCCGTAAGGTGCCGCGGCTTCGGAAATCGCCAGGTTGCGTACACCGGGCTGAACGCGTGCTAAGCGGGCATCAGGGTCGACCTTCAGAATCTGATTAAAGCGCGACATCACCAGCAGCACGCCATGTTCCAACGGCAGTGCGCCGCCAGAAAGCCCGGTGCCTGCGCCGCGGGTGACCACGGGCACACCTAGTGCGTGGCAGCGCTTGAGTAGCCCTTCAACCTGTTGCAGCGTTTCAGGCAGCGCCACCAGCATCGGCAGCACGCGATAGGCCGCCAGCCCGTCGCACTCAAAAGGGCGCAGGTCTTCCTCGCGATGCAGCAGCGTCATCTCAGGCACGGCTTGCTGCAAGTCGGTTAAAACCTCGGTTTTATCACGACGAGTAATGTCGCCGTCTAGGCGCTCATCAAAGAGGATATTCATCAGATTTTGCGCGGGATACCCGGTACTTCTAGTGCCGGGAGGAATAGCGCGTCGCCCGCAGGGCGACGTGGATCACGCCACCGCCTGTCCCGCTCCTCCTGTTAGGTTGGTGAAGGGTGTAAGTGATAGCCGTAGCCATCACCGCGCTGGATGACGGTGCAGTGTTTGTGCGAGATGCCTTGCACGGTACCCTGCTCGGTCTGGATGTTGAAACTGCCGGTTTTACGCACCGCGACACGTCCCATATGGGTGCCTGCTTTCTTGCCGGTCGGCACCACGGCTTTCACCATGTCGCCGGTCTGAAAGCCGTGTACCTGCTTTTGCCGCATTAAATAGCCACGCGGAAACCCGTATTGGGTCAGGCGCGTGCGCTGATAGCTGCCACGCCCCATCGCCTTAATGGTTAATGTCGGCACCGCCCAATCGTGCAGCATGTCAAACGCACCGACACAGGCAGCGTCTAGGGCATGGGTTTTAGGAATGCCCAGTCGCTGCCGGTTGTATTTGGTGCGCCCCCCGCTGCTGACAGCCACCGGCAAGCCAGTCGCTTTGAGGGCATTAAATAGCGCCCAGCGCGTGGCATTGACCGCACTGGCATCGCGCAACGGCTGCTTGAGCTGGCGCTGTACGCGTTCTAAACGAGCGTCAGCGGTGTGGCCATTGGTTTTCAGTCGTTTTTTCAGCCCTTTGTCGGTAGCAAAGAAGTCGTCCAGCGTGCCGTTGTCCTTGGCCTGATTGCAGGGATGGCAACTCAGCGCTAAGTTGCTGACGCGGTTAGTACCGCCGCGTGAGCGTGGCACCACATGCTCGATTTCAAGAGGTGTGTCTGTATCGCCGCAGTAAGCACACTCACGCCCCCATTTTTCCAGCAAGTATTCGCGCACCTCGTAGCCTAGCAGGGTACCCTGCTGGTATTCGATGCCGCTGATCTCTGGGTTTTCCAGCTTCTGCGTGTCAAAGCGCACCAACTCCTGGCTGATGGCGGTGATCGGTGCCAAGCGACTGAGCCGATTTACCCAGGCCATCACGGTGTCAACGCGATGTTGCAAGCTGGGTGCCAGCCAACCTTTGGGCTTGGTGCGGTTGTTAAAGCGCGGGGCGCGGTAGCGCAGATTCTTCGACCGGCGACGACGCCGAAAGGCGGCACGCTGTTCCAGCGCTTTTTTGATCTGAAAGCCCCGATGCGCCAGCTCAAACAGACGCAGCACATGCCGCTGTTCACCGACCGATTCACGTATCAGCGCCAGCCCGGTAATCCTGCTGCCGGGGTCGATGCCGAGGCGTAGCGGCTGCGTGTTTCCGCCAACCCGATCTTTCAGCCGAATCGTGAACGGGTAACGCTTATGCGCCACGGCACGCCCGCGCTGTAGCAGCAACCGAGCGCGTTTTTCACTGCACGGCATCAGCGGCTGCTGATTCTTTCCCATTACGAAAACCGCCATGCGATTTTCTCCTGTGTGAATACCCTTACGGGTCTTGTGTCGCGGGGCTTGCGCCCCATCTCCCCTCGGGAAGGTCGATAACCGGCTCCTGCCTTGTGGCAGCGGTTAGAACCTTCGGCGTTTTACCTTGCGCCAGCATGATCCTAACCTTTCAGAGCGGCAAGCTGAGGAAGCACTTGCCGGTGAGTTTTAACGACCTGTTATCAACGTAGCGGGTTGGCTACCGCTCTCCCTGGTCAACCGGGCTTGTTGTCACAAGCCTCTCCCTTCAGGGAGAGGTAGTTGACGGTAACTCCTGTGGATGAGGAGGGTTTACGCGGCTGGATCGTTTGATGCAGTGCTGGGTAGCCCTAGGGCTACCCAGCAGGTGATGACACTGAGAAAACGACTCCCTTTACATCAGCGGGTCGGTTACCCCAATCACATAGAACGCCACCATCGCGATAATACCGGTAAAGACAAGATAGTAGATCGTTGGCAGAATCGTCTTACGGATTGTCGCGCCTTCACGGCCTAACAGCCCCACCGTTGCCGAGGCCGCCACCACGTTGTGAATGGCAATCATATTACCTGCCGCCGCGCCCACTGCTTGAAGTGCGACCATCATGGCCGTGGAGAGGCCTAGCGTCTGGGCAACGCTGAACTGGAACTCTGCCAGCATCAGGTTAGACACCGTATTGGACCCCGCAATAAAGGCACCCATTGCACCTACTGCTGGTGCAAACAGAGGGTAGATGCCGCCAACGCTGTCGGCCACCGCTTGCGCCATCATCACCGGCATTGAGACAAGGTCCGCGCCGTTAACGCCTGAGTTGATCAATATGCGTACCATCGGCACGGTAAAGATCAACACGAAACCCGCACCAAAAATCGTTTTGGTGGATTCCGACACCGCTGCACTGATTTTTTGTGGGTTCATACGGTGCAAGAAGTAGGTAACAATGACCACGGCCAGAATGATACCGCCCGGCAGATACAGCGGCTGCACGCCGCCGCTAACGCCCGCCTCACCAAGAATATTCGTCCAGCTGAGGTTGATAGACGTCAGCGCAGCGCGTAGTGGTTCGATAGTGCGTGAAGCCACCAGGAACAGGGCCAGCAGCACATAGGGGATCCAGCCTTTGAAGGTGGACATAGGTGCTTTACCCGCCACATCATCCAGCTTGATCTTCAGGTTGCCGATCCACTCGTCAGGCCATGAACTTTCTTCGGGGAAATCCCACGTGTCTTTCGGTAGCAGGAAACCACGTTTGGCGGCCGGTACAACAATGGCCAAGCCCACCATGGCACCAATCATAGAGGGGAATTCAGGCCCCAACAGAACGCCTACCAGCATGTAAGGTACCGAGAAGGCAATGCCGGTAAAAATAGCGAAAGGCGTAATCGACAGACCTTCTTTCCACGATTTATTGGCACCAAAGAAGCGCACCATCACAGTGACCAGAATCAGCGGCATTAAAATACCCACAATGCCGTGCGTAATCGCCACTTCGCTGGTGATTAGCTGGAAAAACACATCCCAGCTAGAGCCAACCGACTCAAGTTCCGTGGTGATGCCCGCACGATCCAAGCCGCTACCGACCCCGACCACAATAGGCGTGCCCACTGCACCGAAGGAAACCGGCGTTGACTGAATCATCATGCCGACCACCACCGCCGCAAGCGCCGGGAAACCTAACGCCACCATCAGCGGTGCCGCCACCGCGGCGGGCGTACCGAAGCCCGAAGCGCCTTCGATAAAGCAGCCAAACAGCCACGCTACAATCAATGCTTGTACGCGGCGGTCTGGGCTAATATCTGAAAAGCCGTTACGGATAGCGGTAATACCACCGGAATGCTTAAGCGTGTTAAGCAGCAAGATGGCACCGAAGATGATCCATAAAAGACCCGCAGTTTGAATCAGGCCTTGAATAGTTGAAGCCGCGACGCGGCTAAAAGACATATCCCAAGCGGTTAAGCCAATAATGGCGGCTGTCAAAAAGACGAGAGGCATCGCTATTTTGGCAGGTATTTTAAACCCTATGAGCAAAATACCGGCCAGCAACAGCGGCAAAAAAGCCAGAAGTGCAAGTGTCGTTTCATTCATGGAAGGAACTGCCCCTTGTTATTGATTTGGTATGCTCCGCAATTACCGTCTGGTTATAGTGTCGCCAGTCGGGTGTAGGTGAAAGATACGTTCAGGCTAACAAGATGACTACATTGGAAAATTGGTCTTACCAGTTGAATGTTTGCTGGGTAAGTGCTTTTTTACCGCTTTTTATCGATTAACTATCTGTTTTTTAAGTGTTTATAATGATTATAAAGAAAAATTAAGCATGCGCGCCCATTAGACTAATAGACAGTGCCCATTCAGTGACGCTTGCGCAGTGAGTTTCTTAAGCTCATTGTCTGAGTACGCTAAATGCGTCAGGCACCGTTATTCACCGCTTTTTTAGCGCTTTTTTAACAAGTGTCACCAGCGATCTCACCAACCATTTTCTCTACCAAAAGGCGCTACTAATGGCTTTAAAGCTCTATGACTTGTGTGGCCGAGACGAACAATTACGCTTTTCACCTTATTGCTGGCGGGTACGCATGGCGCTCGCCCACAAAGGTTTGGAATTCACCACCGTGGCGTGGCGGTTTCTCGATAAACAAGCGCTGGAATTTGCCGACTATGACAAAGTGCCAGTGCTTTGCGATGGCGACCAGGTAGTCACGAGTTATTGTCAAATTCTGTGTATGGCCGGTCAGGCGGCAGTCCTGTCTGACTGATCGGTCAAGGGTTCGCCGTCCTTGAACTGGACGTTGTTCACGA
>NZ_LGEN01000060.1 GCF_001507855.1 Halomonas sp. 54_146 | reverse complement strand
AGGTCTGCTTTTTTCATGGCGTGCTCCAGATTCAAACTGGATATACAGTAGTTTATACAGTATTTTTGAAACACGCCAACAACAGATGCCAACATAGCCGCAAATCAACAGCAAGGGCATCCGGTGGATGCCGCGCTATCCATCCCCACCCAATACGTGGATTGGGTGGGGTATTCCGCGCTTTTCGATAAAAAACGGGGCTTGCCAAACGGCAAGCCCCGCTGCGTTAGGTTTGTGCGCCAGAACGTCGTTTAACATTGCGAAACTGAGTAAGGGCACTACTAATAGTGGGCGCTCCCAAGACACTAAGGCGGTAGTTTATCGGGCTAGTGCATCCCACTATGCAACGTAAAACGTTATGCGTTATTCTTAATGCAGTGTTTTGGTCGGGGAACGTAAGTGATTAAGAGCTTCAAAGATCAGCAGGCCGAAACCATCGACCAGGGTAACGTATCGCGCAAGCTACCGCAGGATATGCAACGAAACGCTCGTAAAAAACTGAGGCAGCTTGGGGCCGCCGCTACTCTGGATGATCTGCGCATACCGCCCGGTAACCGTCTCGAAGCCCTGAAAGGCGACCGTGAAGGGCAGCACAGCATCCGTATTAATGATCAGTGGCGGCTGTGCTTTCGGTTCGAGAGCGGCAATGCTTTTGACGTTGAGATCATCGATTACCACTAAAGAGGTGACACATGGCTAAGCGACTACCCAATATTCATCCTGGCGAAATACTCTGGGAAGATTTTATGGAGCCGAAAGGGCTAACCAAGCGCGCTTTAGCTGAAGCTATCGGCGTGCCTTCTACGCGCGTTGGTGACATTACGCTCGGGCGCCGTGGTATCACTGCTGATACTGATATACGGCTTTCGCGCTACTTTGGAACAACAGAAGGCTACTGGTTGAGGCTGCAAAACGCTTACGACCTAGAAGAAGCGCATCGACACATGGCGGCATGAAAAGAAGCGGGGCTTGCCAAGTGGCAAGCCCCATTGCGTTCTAGCTCGCGATAGTAAGCAAGAGCGGCTAACTGCCCGACCAGCCCAACATAATCGGCACGTAAACCACCAGCAGCAGTACCCCGATCAGCCCCAGCAAGTAAGGAATAATCGCGCGAGTGATGCGCTCCAGCGGCAGTTGGGTGATAGAAGAGGCCACATAGAGATTAATCGCCACCGGCGGGGTAATCATGCCAATCGAAAGCCCCACCACGATAATCAGCCCAAAGTGTATCGGGTCAATGCCCAGTTGCAGTACCAGTGGCAACAGCACCGGGGTGAGAATAATCAGCGCACTGGCGGTCTCGATAAACACCCCGGTGAGCAGAATAATCCCGACGATTAGCAGCATAATCACGTAAGGGTTGGTGGAAAGCGACAGCACGGCTTGGGCAATCGCCCCCGGCACCTGCCAGCTAGAGAGTGTCCAGCTCAACACCGCCGACATGGCAATCACCAGCATAATCACCGCGGTGGTCATCGCCGAACGGATCAGCAGCTTATACACCTGCGGCAGCGTTAAATCACGATACACAAACAGCGACACCAGCATGGCGTAGTTCACCGCCACCACTGCCGCCTCAGAAGGCGTGAAGATGCCTGAGAAGATACCGCCGAGGATAATCACCGGCGTCATTAACCCCCAACTGGCATCTTTAAAGGTCGTCCAGATAGTCGAAAGCGACAGCGGCGTGCCCTTGGGGTATTGGCGCTTGTACGCCTGAGCAATGGCAATGGCCATTAATCCTAGCCCCATCGCCAAACCTGGCAAAAAGCCGTTTAAAAACAGCTTGGAGACCGACTGCTGGGCGATAACGGCGTAGATAATCATCGGCACCGAGGGCGGAATCACCACGCCAATGGTGCCGCTGGCAGCGATTAAACTGGCCGCCGACGCTGGGTCGTAGCCCTTGCGCTTAAGCTCTGGCACCAGGCTTGAACCCACCGCCGCCGTGGTGGCCGCACCTGAGCCGGAAATGGCCGCAAAGAACATGCCCGCCATCACCGAGACCACCGAAAGCCCGCCGCGCATAAAGCCGACTAACGAATCGGCAAAGCTGACCAGCTTTTCGCTGACCTTGCCCTGGGCCATTAAATCACCGGCCAGAATAAACATCGGGATGGCGACCAGTGCGAAAGAGTTAATGCCTTGGAACATCTGCTGAGTGACTACCATCAGCGGCACGCCGGATTGATGCAGGGCATACAGCGTGCTGGCACCAATCGCAAAGGCAATCGGCACGCCGAGCAGCATAAACAGGAAGAACAGCCCGAACAGCAGCAGCGTCATAGCGGCTCCTCCTGGGAGTGGCTCGTTTCACCGTTAATTAGCAGCTCCAGAATGTCGACCAGTGCGTACCACGCCATAATAGCCGCGCAGATGGGAATAACTGCGTAAACGTAGGTCATCGACAGCCGCAGCGAAGCAGATTTCTGAAAGCTCTGCACCTGCATATAGCGGTAGCCGATAACAATCAGCGCAATCATAAACGCCAGCACAATTAGCAGAGCAGCAAGCCGCGCAATTTGGCGCAGGCGGCCGGGCAGGGCATCTACCATAAAAGTGACGGCGATATGCCGCCCGCGCTGGAAGGCCAGCGTGCCGGCCAAAAAGGTGATCCACACCAGCAAAAAGCGGGCGACTTCTTCCGTCCAGCCCACCGCGGTAAACAGTACCCGCGAGACAATTTGCAGGGTAATCACTCCAATCAGCGCCGCCATGCCCGCAAAGACCACGGGCTGGATGATGGCATCCAGCCCGCGCTCAATTCGCCGTAGCAGCTTTAACAGCGGTTGAGTCAGTGTGGTCACTTACTTGAGCGCCTCCTGGATGCGCGGCAGGTAATCACCAAACTGCTCACCGTACTTCTCATACACGGGCGCAACGGCGGCTTGGAAGGCTTCCATATCGGGCGTTTCGTTGATCTCCATGCCTGCATCGCGCAGGGCTTGCAGCTGTTCGCTTTCCATTTCTGCGTTCACCTGGCGCTCGTGCTCTGCGGCTTCTTGCGCTGCTTCAAGCAGAACCTCTTGGGCGTGTTCTGGCAGCTGGTTCCAAGCCGGCATGCCCATCACAAAAATCGCCGGCGCGTAGGTGTGGCGCGAAAGGGTCATGTAGTTCTGGGTTTCATCCAGGTTGAACGAGTGAATTACGTTCACCGGGTTTTCCTGGCCATCGATGGTGCCTTGCTGCATGGCGGTGAGCGCTTCGGTCCACGCCATAGGAATCGCGTTGGCACCCAGCTCGCGGAAGGTATCGGTGTAAACCGGATTTTCCATCACGCGAATGCGCAAGCCGTCCAAATCTTCCGGCGTATTAATCGCCCGCTCGCTGTTGGTCAGGTTGCGGAAACCGCGCTCGGCGTAGGCCATGCCTTTCAGGTTTACGTCTGCCAGCTTGTCGAGCAGCTCCTGGCCAATCGGGCCATCGAGCACCTCGTAAGCGGCTTCCGGGGAAGGGAACAAAAACGGCAATTCAAATACCGCCATCTCTTCGACAAAGTTGGCTACAGGCCCGTTGGTAATTAAGCCCATATCGACGGTGCCGATCTGCATACCTTCTAACAGCGTGCGTTCGTCACCCAGGGTGGCGTTGGGGAAAATCTCGATACCCACCTTGCCTTCGGTGCGCGCTTCCACCAGCTCTTCAAATTTGGTGGCGGCGATGTGGAAGCCATCTTGTTCATTGACCACGTGGGCCAAGCGCAGGGTGATGGGGTCCATATCAGCAAAATCAGCGGCGTTTGCGGCGCTAACCAGCGCCAGTGAGATGCCCAGAGCCAGCGTGCTACGTGCAAAAGTTTTCATTTTATTGTGTTCCCAATGTTCTAGGAGTGGATGCGAGGTGCAGAAGTGCCCGCAAAGCATGCACCAGAGATAGGAAACGATCAATCGAACCTGCCCGCAAAACCGCTTCGCGGCTGGACACAGCGCCCCCGCGCGGTTAGGATACGCACCTGCGAGCGCCCGTAGCTCAGTTGGATAGAGTATCGGCCTCCGAAGCCGAGGGTCGCAGGTTCAATTCCTGCCGGGCGCGCCACAGTTTCTAAAACATTAGTTTTCAAGGGCTTACGTTAACGCGTAGGCCCTTATTTTTTGCCTGTGACCACCCAGCGACCAAATCGTGGCCACATTCTTAAAACTACCTTCCTCTCTCGCCTGCTTCTTGATGACCACTGGCCGCTACGAGTCACACGCTTGGTCACGCTATTTCTGGGTAATGCCCACCGTAGTGGAGCTTCAAATCCAGCGATTAGGTCGCTTGGCTCATCAGGCTGTCGTACGGAATTTTAAGCCCGTCATGAAGCCTCTTGATCATACGCAAGCTCAGCTTCCGTTTGCCGCTTAAGACTTCAGACACTCGGCCACTAGGCCCGATATATGCCTCAAGGTCACGTTTGGTCAGACCTTGTTGCTCCATGCGAAATTTAATGGCTTCAATGGGGTCAGGGGGCGCTATTGGGTAGTGCTTCTCTTCGTAGGCTTCAATGAGAGTGACGAGAATCTCCATTTCATCAGCCTCTGGCGTGCCCTCTTCCGCTTGGAAGATCGCCTCAAGACGCTGGAATGCCGCACGGAGGTCATCGTCAGACCGGATTGGCTTAATGTTCATCAGATTTTGCGCGAGATACCCCGTACTTCTAGTTCGGGGAGGGATAGCGCGTCGCCCGCAGGGCGACAGAGATTACGCTACCGCCTGCTCCGCGCCTCCTATTAGGTGAATGGTGGGTGTCAGGTGATAGCCGTAGCCATCACCGCGTTGGATTACGGTGCAGTATTTGTACGAAATACCTTGCACTGCACCCTGTTCGGTCTGGATGTTGAAACTGCCGGTTTTACGCACCGCGACACGGCCGGTATGGGTGCCGGCCTTCTTGCCGGTCGGCACAATGGCTTTGACCATATCGCCCGTCTGAAAGCCTTTTACTTGCTTTTGCCGCATTAGATAGCCGCGTGGAAAACCGAATTTACTAAGCCGTGTGCGCTGGTAACTGCCGCGCCCCATCGCTTTGATGGTTAAAGTGGGCACCTGCCAGTCGTTCAGCGTGTCAAACGCACCGACACAGGCCGCATCTAAGGCATGGGTTTTAGGGATGCCAAGCCGCTGGCGGTTGTATTTGGTGCGGCCACCGCTGGCCACGGTTACCGGCAAGCCGGTCGCCTTGAGTACGTTAAACAACGCCCAGCGCGTGGCGTTGACCGCACTGGCATCTCTTAATGGCTGCTTGAGCTGGCGCTGCACGCGATCCAGGCGAGCGTCGGCAGTGTGGCCGTTGGCCTTCAGGCGACGGCGCAACCCTGTTGACGCAGCAAAGAAGTCAGCCAGTGATTGCCGATTCTTCTCGGTGTTACAGTCATGGCAACTCAGGGTTAAATTGCTGACGCGGTTTGAGCCGCCGCGTGAACGCGGCACCACATGCTCAATTTCCAGTGGTGTCTCTGTGTCGCCACAGTAGGCACACTCACGGCCCCATTTTTCCAGCAGGTACTCGCGTACTTCGTACCCCAGCAGTGTGCCTTGCTGATACTCAATGCCGCTGATCTCGGGGTTTTCGAGCTTTTGGGTATCGAAACGCACCAACTCTTGATCCAGCGCGGTAATCGGAGCCAGCTTGCGTAACCGCACCACCCAAGCCATGACGGTATCGACACGATGCTGCAACGAAGGCGCTAGCCAGCCCTTGGGCTTGGTGCGGTTGTTAAAACGCGGGGCGCGGTAGCGTAGGTTTGCACTGCGGCGACGACGCCGAAAGGCGGCGCGCTGTTGCAGTGCCTTCCTGATCTGAAAACCGCGATGCGCCAGCTCAAACAGGCAAAGCACATGGCGCTGCTCGCCATCTGATTCCCGCATGAGGGCCAGCCCCGTTACCTTGCTGCCGGGATCGATGCCCAGGCGTAACGGCTGCGTGTCACCGCCGATACGATCTTTTAAACGTAGGGTGAGCGGGTAGCGCTTATGCACCACGGCGTGACCGCGCTGAAGCAGCAACCGTGCGCGTTTTTCGCTGCACGGCATCAAGGGTTGCTTTTGTTTATCCAGTACGAAAACCGCCATGCGATTTCCTCCTAAAACGTACCCTTACGGGTCTTGTGTCGCGGGGCTTACGCCTCGTCTCCCCTCGGGAATGTCGATAACCGGCTCCTGCCTTTTGGCAGCGATCAGCACCTTCAGCGTTTTACCTTGCGCTAGCATGATGCCGACCTTTCAGAGCGCCGAACTGAGGAAGGATTCGGCGGTGAGTCTTAACGACCTGTTATCAACGTAGCGACGATACAGCCGCTTTCCCTGGTCAACCTGGCTTGTTTTACAAGCCTCGCCCTTCAGGGCGAGGTAGTTGACTGACCGTCTCCACATCAATTTCATCGTATTGTGCATGGGTACCGATAAACTTTACCCAGGCAATGCCGCATCGATACTGCATTTCCACGACTAATCGGTACTTGTTCCCGGCGATATTAAAAACGATGCGGTTGTTGCCACAGATGCTAGCGTTTCCAAACTGAGCCTTAACCTCATGCGGAGTGCGCCATGTTGCGACTATCGCTTCATCGTGCCAGCTCTCCAGCGGGCCTTGCGCATCCTGATAGATGGGCGTCTCCCAAAACTTGCGAAGCGTACTTTTGGCTATAACCCGCATAAGTTCTCCCATTTCGGGATATTGTGGGCTCTCCCATTTTGGGAGTCAACGGTATTTTACTTAAGCTTTGTACGAAAAGCTGGCTCACCGGCAGCGTTGTATGCACGCTAGGCATACCATGTCATGGAAACGACGAGCCAACGTATCGTGTCGCAATACGACGCAGTGGTCTGATTGTGACAGCAGACAAACGGCAGGAGTTTATTTAGTGAGTGATCGGAGGGTGTCAAGATAAACAGCAATGCGCTACAGCGTCTCCACCTCAAACGCTACGATCTGCCGTTGAGCGCTTGAAAACTCCACGCCCACTAAGTGAATGGGCTTGCCGCTGGCACGGTGTTTATCGGCGTAGCCTTTGGCTTTGATTTGCTCCAGCGCTTTACCCTCGGGCAGCTGTTCCACCACTTTGAACTCAAAGAGGTAAATATGGCCGCCGAAATCGACGCTCATATCCACTTTGCCGTGGTGGCTGGCGTCTTCCACCGTGACATTTACGCCGAGTGCAGCGAAGTGGCTGTAAAACACGCTGGCATAATGACCTTCATATTGAGCGATAGGATTGTTGCGATACCAATCGTGTGGCAGGCCGGCGTAAAGCGCTTTTAGATGAGCTTCCAGGCCTGGTAGGTCGTGCGCTTGCAAGGTACGAAACAGCGTTAGCCGCTCTCGGGGTGGTTCTTGCACGCCAAGCACGGGTAACAGTGCTTGGTTAAGGCTGGTTTCCACCTCAAGGTTGGGATAGCCCAAGGTGTAGAGCCAGTAACCGGTTATGGGTTCCTCAACGGCGTGTGCGGTGAGGTAGCCCGTTTGGAACAACAGCGCTTCGGTGGCGATATGGTCGACATCAAAGCGGCCTAACAACTCGGCTTCCGTTTGCAGTTGGCTCAAGGCAGGGGTAAACACACCGCGTTTTTTGAGCAATTCCACTAGAAACGTGGGCGTGGCGCTCTCAAACCAATAGGGGCTGAATTTGCGCTCTTCGAGCAGTAAAAGCACATCGAACGGGTTGTAAACGCTGGGTACTTCCTGCCCGCCCCAGCGGTAGCCGTTGTACCAGCGGCGAATCTCTTCACGGTCAAGCCCCGGCAGCTCAGGGGCAAACACTGTATCCACATCGTGGTCGGTGTAGCCACAGATAGCCGCATAGTCCGATGAAAGCGTGATGTCTCGCAGGTTGTTTAACCCTGAAAACAGGCTGACTTTGCTGAACTTCGACACACCCGTGAGCAGCACAAAGTGCAGGTGCGGGTCGGCATCTTTCAGCACGCTATAGAGGTTTTTTAGCCCCTCGCGTAGCTCGCGTGCTCTATCGCCGTCGAGGATATTGTCCAGAATGGGTTTGTCGTACTCGTCGATCAGCACCACCACGCGCTGGCCATGAACACGATGCGCCTGTTCGATCAAACTAGCAAAGTCGTCGGCAATGCGCTCAGGAGGCGTTGACGTAACCTGCAAGCGTGCCCGCTGCTGCTGTAGCTGATACCGAATGTTAGCGTCTAGATCCTCACGGTCCGTTGCTACCCCATTGCCAAAACTTAGGCGCACCACCGGGTGGCGCTGCTGCCAGTCCCACTTATCGTGAATATATAACCCTTCAAATAGCGCTTCGCGGCCTTCAAACAGGCAGCCTAGGGTATCCAGCAGCAGGCTTTTGCCAAAGCGGCGGGGGCGGGAAAGGAAGTAGTAGCCACCCGTTTCGACCAGCGTATGCATAAAGGGCGTTTTATCAACGTAGTAGTACTGCCCCAAACGCAGTTTCTCAAAGGATTGAATGCCAATGGGCAACTTACGACGATGAGCAGATGACATGCTGGCCTCCAAGGCGAAAACCGATCAAGCATTGGGCAGTTTAGCATGCTGGCGGTTCAGCCCGTAGGAGGCAGCGTTAGCTCGCGACGATTTGGGCGGCGCTTGAGCTACAGCGTCTCCACCTCAAACGCTACGATCTGCCGTTGAGCGCTTGAAAACTCCACGCCTACTAAGTGAATGGGCTTGCCGCTGGCACGGTGTTTGTCGGCGTAGCCTTTGGCTTTGATTTGCTCAAGCGCTTTACCTTCTGGTAGTTGCTCTACCACTTTGAACTCGAACAAATATATGTGGCCATTAAAGTCGACGCTCATATCCACTTTGCCGTGGTGGCTGGCGTCTTCTACTGTCACGTTTACACCCAACGCGGCGAAATGGCTATAAAATACACTCGCATAATGACCTTCATATTGAGCGATTGGGTTGTTGCGGTACCAGTCGTGGGGTAAACCGGCATAAAGGGCTTTGAGGTGGGTTTCTAAGCCCGCAATATCATGCTCCAGCAGCACGTTAAACAGCGCCAATTGATAGGTTTGCGCTTCGCTACCCCGGATACCCAGC
>NZ_LGEN01000059.1 GCF_001507855.1 Halomonas sp. 54_146 | reverse complement strand
GACTAATCGAACAGCTCGCTCCCGGACTTCTGGGGAATATCGTTTTGGTGAGTTCATAACTCCATCCTCTCAAGATATGGAGTCTCCGGTAAAGCCGGGACGGTTCAATATTGAGGAAATTGAAGAGCTCCTAGAAGGGCCAACTAGTCAGGAGCGGGAGTGGTTTAAAGAGCAGTTCGACGATGAACTCTTCACGAACGTTCGAAACAAGTACATAGAAACATTTCATGCATTACAGCGTGCAAAAGAGTTGGATTCCCGTCGTCAAATTCTGGGGGAGTGGCGTGACTATATTTCCTATTGTCGTGCAAACGAGATATAACCAGTGGCAGCACGGTGACCGCTTTTCCACCGCGCTGCGGCTCCAAATCGGCACGTGTGCCAAGCGTTAGCACTTAAAGAGAGGGAGCCAAGTGTGGAATCCGCTAAAGGAGATATCCAACCCATGATAGATACACCACGCAACAAATTGACAGCAGCAGAGCAAAGCCGGCATGGAGACGTAAGCTGACTTTCGAAGGGCTCAGCCCGATTGACGAAGCCGCTGCAATAGCGCTGATTGAAACTGGCGATATGAGCTGTGCAATCACGAACATGGCTATCCACCAGTGATACTGAATGACGTTGCCGACAGTGGAAACAGAGTGAAAAATGGGGAAAAAGGCTGTGAACAATACCATTGGGTGGACGCCACAGACTGATAGCAATGGGAGGGCTGAAACAATCACAAGCGCTTGAACGGGCGTTATCGACAGTACGCCAGATGCTCCCTTAACAGCACCTTGCAGAAACAGCGAGCCCTCAGGTGAGTTCAGCGCCACAAAAAGCGTGCCGCAGGCGATGAACATCATTATTTCAGCACTAGAGTTATTAACTGCCTCCCCGGCATTGGCTATTAGTGCTCTCAGACCTTGCGCGTGAATCGTTGAAAGAGCTCCGGACAGGGAGACTGCCAATGCTACAGCCGTAACAGTCGTGAGTCCGACTACGAATTTCGCGCCAATTAAGATGGCGAGGAACAAGCCAATTAATCTGGAGAGCCAACGAAGATCGGCTGGCCCGGATGAAGGAAGCTGCTTTTCACCTCCGACTCCAGCACTACGCAAACACGTTAACACCAACATCGCAGTCGCCAAAGGCATACCAACCACTACAGCCTGGCCCCAGTTTAGATCCGGAAACATCAAAGCAACGGCGGCGGCGCCAACAGTCGTGGGTGCGATAAACATCGTCGAGCCAACTGACCGCATGGCTATACGAACATGCTCCCGATGGTCGAGCTGAGTATTCCGCGTAAGGGCACCAACAAGTGGCACTACGGCCAAACTCAGCAAGAAGGTAAGCGATGAATACAAAAGGAAAAGGGGGAAGGGGGACTCTCTCAACCTCGGCTGACCTAACACTTGCTCTATGACATGGGAAATATTCTGGCTGACTAGGTACTTTCGAAGAATGCCGATGCCTAACAAGAGGAGAATCACCGACGAAAACCGGGTGGTACCTGAAGCTGGGTCGAAAGGGGTGTTCAGAACGGTGTAGGAAATGGCAGCCAGCCCAAATAACGCAATGCCCCAGCCAGCAGAGCTTTTCCTCATCCAGGTGGATAGGCTTAGCAGTAATCCGCCGCCCACAGAAGTCAACGTAACGGTATTCGCCCAGGCACTTTCTGGCAAAACCCCTATGCTCAATAGTGCCACCCAGCAACATGCTGCAAAGCCTACAACGGGCTGAGATTTCACTATCAGGTTTCGTGTTCGAAGCTTTAGCGGCGCCTGATTGGCGCTGATAGACTTAAAAAGCATTGGGAACCCTTGGTAAGCCGGCTCGACTTACGCCATGCACTGCCTTGATTGACGGTGCCATGGAGGTTCCCGCATTAGCCGCCTTCAGTCCAATTATCAGGTGTGAACTGCGGTATCGTTCTTAGTGATACTGCCGATATCTACACATGACTCTGGCTGGAGCACAGCTCTTCGGAGAACATCTGCAAATGCCGTCATTGCCGGTGTCCAGGTGTCGGTTTCGGGTGCTGCGTAATAGGTGGCTACCTGCCCAATCTCCTTGGGCAGGGGGTGGCTGTGCACATCGAAGCGGTGCCGATGAGCCTCAACCGTCTTGCGAGGTAATATGGCGTATCCCATCCCAACTGCGACACACCCCAGCATAGCGTCAAGAGTGCCGAATTCGAATATCCGGGTCGCATAGACGCCGTAGTTCGCCATCAGCAGCTCAATTCGCTGGCGATAGCTGCACCCCTGGCGAAAGGCGAGAAACGTAGCCGTTTGTAATTCATGGGGCTCTGGCATTTCATCCATGTGCCGCCCTGCAACAAGAACCAACTGCTCGTCGAACGCTTTGAAGAGATGAAGGCGGGGGTGATTTACCTTCCCGGCGACAAAGATGCAGTCATGCTTTCCTTCCATCATTCCCTTGATCAGATCCGCCGTCGGCCCTGTCTGAAGCTTTATATCGACCTCTGGGTGCATTTCGTGGAACTTTGCGAGGATGGGTGGGAGCCTCAGGGCTGTTGTGGTTTCCATTGCTCCGATCCGGAGGTACCCCCGGGGGGAGGCGTTTTTCTGGAAAAGTGAAAGCGCTTCGTCGTGGGCAGACAATATGCTCTCTGCGTACTGAATCAACGCCTGGCCAGCGCTGGTCAGTCGAACTGTTCCGTGGCGATCTATCAGCTTGGCATCCAGCTCTTCTTCGAGCTTTTTGATATGTGCGGTGACGTTGGACTGGACCGTATGCAGCAATTCAGCCGCAGCTACAAAGCTTCCGGTTCGGGCCACTTCTCGAAATATCCTTAACGACTTCAGTTGCATCTGATGCTCCTCCATGCAGGAACTATCACGATAGATGATATTCAAGATCATAACAAATCACTTCAAATGAAATCACTGATTGCATACCTTGCGAGCAGGGATGGGGTGGGATGAGGCCTACGCTGTTCGAAGTGTGCCGTAATGATGGGGTCGTCCAAATCTGCAAGGAGCGAAACAGTGACTTCGATAGCTATCCTGGGGTTAGGGCCTCGTGGCCTGAACGTTTTAGAGCGCATTACCGCCTACGTCTGCAACGGCTATAGCTCACAACCGATACACCTCCACCTGATTGAACCAGGTGTTCCCGGCGTCGGGATACACTACGACGACCAGCCTGACTACTTGCTGCTGAATACAGTTGCTTCGCAGATAACGATGTTTATGGATCCAACCGTAAAGGATGCGGGGCCGCTGCTGCCTGGACCGAACATGTATGAGTGGGCCGCAGGGTTGGATGACCCCCGTTATAACCAGTGCACTCCCAATTGCTATTTGCCGAGACGGTTATTTGGAGAGTATCTGCACTGGGTATACCAGTACCTATGCCGCCGCCTGGACCGTTTCTGTAAGGTAACCCTGCACAAGACCTCCGCGAAGGAAGTAATTCACAGGCCTGACCAGACCTTTTCCATCCTGTGTGACGATCAAACTGAGATCGACGCAGATTTTCTGTTCATGGCGACAGGCCATTCTGAGAATTACCCCGATGAGCGTGATAGGGCCCGGATCCAGTTTGTAGAAAATAATCGTTTTCGCAATCGATACCTCCAATATGTGATGCCAGGGCCAGCCCCTATCCATACTCATTTCAAGGACGTTCCACCTGGAGCAACAGTTGCTATAGAGGGAATGGGATTGACCGCTATTGACGCCATTGCGTCCCTCACTGTCGGGCGAGGTGGTCGGTTCCATCGGAATGCTGAGACTGGCGCTCTGTGTTACAAGCCATCTGGCGATGAGCCCTGCCTTGCTATCATCAGCAGGAGTGGCCTCCCGCTCTCATGCCGGGCAATAAACCAGAAAGGCGCATCGGATCAGTATCAGGCTCGCTTTCTAACGGCGGACCAGGTCAGGCATTGGAAAATGACCAAGAACAGGGGGGAACTGGACTTCTTCAACGACGTATTCCCGCTGCTTCTGAAAGACATGCAGTACGTTTTTTACACCACTCAGGCAACCAAGCTGTATGGAAACAGTTATGCACACCTTCTGGGTGAGATGCTGGTGCGTCTTGGCGCTGAGGCCACCGAGAATCTAATTGTGAATGATTGTCCCGGTATCGAGCTATTCCGTTGGGAAAACATCGCTAATCCGATCGATGATTCAGCCTTGGGTGACCCGGACGCCTATCGGAAGTGGCTGATATCGTTTCTGGAACAGGATCTTCATGAGGCCCAGTTGGGGAATGTCTCTGGGCCCTACAAAGCTGCCTGTGATGTGCTCAGGGATGTACGCGACAACCTGAGAAACGCAGTGGACTTTGGTTGGCTATCTCCAGAGTCTCACCAACAGTTCCTGAGAAGGTTCATACCCGTTATGAACCGGCTTGCTGTTGGCCCACCTGTTCAACGGTTAGAGGAAATGATTGCGTTGTATAAGGCCGGATACCTGGATATCGGGTTTGGGCCGAATCCTAAAGTGGCGCTCTCAGAAGGTGCGGCACAATTTCAGATAGTCAGTACCACATTCAAAGAGCAGAAGAAATCGATCTATGCTGACGTTTTGTGCAAGGCTCAAATCCCCAAGTCATCACCGACGCAGGATCGGTCTGCCCTGATACAGAACCTCATGAAGCGGGGGCTGATACGCCCCTTCACAAACGGTAACGTCGATGTTGGTGGCATTGAGGTGGATGACCAGCTCAACCTTGTCACGAGCTCTGGCGAGAGCGTGCCAAATGCCTGGGCGCTTGGGACCGTTTCAGAGGGCTCGAAATTCTACACCTATATCGTTCCCAGACCCTGCGTAAATTCGACAGCATTGGTAGATGCGGGAAGAAGCGTTACCACCATGTTCCGGCAGAGCCTGAGGCCGCCCCTGTCTGAACAAGGCCATGAGCCGGGCAAACATAGCGCCATGGGGGCATAACACCATGATAGCGAGCAGATTCAATCTCTCTGCGTTGTTCGTTGGGGCGATGGCAACATTTGCGGGCATTGGCGTGGCGCGGTTTGCCTACACGCCAATTATTCCTGCACTCGTAGAAGCCAACTGGTTTACAGCCACGGAAGCTGCATACCTGGGCGCCGCGAATCTGCTCGGCTATCTCGGTGGAGCTATTGGCGCACACATCCTTTCTGAACGGTACAAGCTCCGTTATGTGCTTGGGGGGGCTTATATCGCAGTAGCGTTGAGCTTCTTTCTTTGCCTGAGCCCGATCGGCTTCCTGTGGTTCTTTATCTGGCGATTTGTGTCTGGTTTTGCCGGTGCAACCCTGATGGTTGTAGGTCCGTCTCTGGCACTCTCAAGTACACCAGAGTCACAACGACCAGCTACCGGAGCAATGGTTTTTACCGGTATCGGGATCGGAGCTTTTTTGTCGGCCACCGCCATTCCATTATTGCTTAACGGAGGGCTTGTTTTTGCCTGGATTGGACTCGGCGTACTTGCTGCTGCGGCTGGCCTTATCGCCGATCGGGCTTTCGCAGGCTTGAAGTCATTGCCAGCCGCTCCCCAGCCAGGAAATGGGGCAGGGGGCTTAACCGCTGCACAGAAATGGAGTATCGGAATAGTCATGGCGGCTTATGCGATGGACGGAATCGGGTTCGTTCCCCATACGGTTTTCTGGGTAGATTATCTTGCTCGTGAAGTTGGTATGGGGCAGACCACAGCGAGTTACCAGTGGGCTGTTCTGGGTGTCGGGGCTGTGCTCGGCCCCTTTATTGCCGGGCGGGCGGCCAACAAGCTCGGTTGGCATGGGGCTCTGCTGTCAGGGTTTATGGCAAAATCCATAGCAACGGCATTGCCGGCTGTTTCAGTCTCCATGGTCAGCGTCACAGTTTCATCCTTTGTCGTTGGGGCCATGATCCCTGGAATTGTGGCGCTCACAGCTGGACGACTTTCAGAGATTGTGGGACCTGCTGGTCATAAAAAGATATGGGGAGTGGCGACCGCCATGTTTGCTGCGTCTCAAGCAGCAGGCGGGTACGCACTGTCATCTGTCTATGCGTTTCTTGGTACCTACGAACCATTGTTCAGCATTGGTGCCGTGACTCTGATGAGCGGCGGACTCTTACTATCAACCCGATACCTGTTATTTCGAAAAACCACACAGATGGAGAAAAACTGATATGGAACTGTACCTGAACAAAACGTCGCCATACGCAAGAGTCACCCGAATCTGCGCGATCGAAAAGCAACTGGGCAAGGATGTGAATCTCATCTGGGTAGATCCTTGGGCGGACGACAAGGCTTTGCTCACCGCCAACCCGAACGGAAAGATTCCTGTGCTGGTAACGAATGAGGGAGAGACCATCTCAGAGTCCCTTCTCATAGCGTCATACTTGGACGGATTTTCCTCGACCAACAGCTTACTTCATACCCCCGACTATACCGACGTTCTTGCCCTCTCGGGTCTGAGCCAGGGTCTTACCGATGCGGCTTTTACGACGGTTATCAATCGGAAGCACTTTGGGAAAGAGAGCGATAGCACGGTACTTGGAATTCGTCGACAGAATGCCATCACCAGATGCCTTCAAAGACTGGAGGATATGGTAAACACTGACGTTATGCGGTCCGACATCAACCTTGGCCAGATTGTTACTGCCGTTGCGTTGAGCTATATCGATTTTCGACTACCGGAGCTGCAATGGGGGAACGACCAGCCACTCCTGGCTGACTGGGCAACCAGATTTTCAGAGCGTGCAAGTGTCAAAGAAACAACTTTCGCTTGATGAACGGCCCCCCGGCCAGCACATAGTCTGATTCAAGCCCTCCAAGTCGTGGGCTGCGGTCTGACACTTGTGTGATGAGCTACCACTAAACAAAAAGGACGAGCCGGATGCCGAAGCCGAACTGGATCGCGATATCCGCCGGGCCAAAACCATCCTCTCGCTGGATAAATCCCTGAACAAAGTGGACCGCTTCCTAAAGACGAACCGCCCACAGATGGGCTGGGGGAAGCGGAGCAAGGAAGTGAAGAGCAACATCACGGACAATGAAAGCGCCAAGATGACCACGGGTAAGGGCACGATCCAGGGTTACAACAAACCATCGCTACTGTGTAGGACGACAAGTGTCGTTTACGATCCAGCACAACCGACCAACGAACTACACGGACTGGATGAAGCACCGGGTGGACAGCCCTCAGGGCAAGCGCATCTACAGTCACCGGATGTCGGTGGTGGAACCGGTGTTTGGAAACATCGGCACCGCAAAGCGACTGAGCCGGTTCAGTCTTCGGGGTAAGCGAAAGGTCCAGGGCCAATGGCAGCTATACTGCCTGGTGCACAACATCGAGAAGCTGGCCAACTATGGGCAGTTAGCGGCATGAGGCACCGAGGCGGGAATGTGTCGGTAGAACCGGGGCGTTACGGGCATCCAGAAGCTTCCTCCGGCAGACTCCCGGTCAACAAGCCCGAAAGTCGGAACCGGATACCGAACCAACCAGCGACCGAGCTGGTGAAATGAACAAGCAGGAAGACTGTGGGTAACGGGCCCGGAATCCGGTTTTTCTACAGTCTCGTTAGACCCTAGGAGAAAACATGCTCATCCGCTCTTTTCTGTTTCCTTTATTCATCGCTGTATTTCCGATATACAGCATCGCTCAAGATCATTCTGATTGGGGAAAAGTCTTCGATGGGTTTGATGCTACGGGAACTGTCGTGGTGGTCGATGAGCGTGCGAACGACTCGAGTGTCCTAGTTTATAGGCCGGAGCGGGCAAGCAAGCGCTTTCCGCCTGCCTCCACATTTAAGATTCCGCATACGCTGTTTGCGCTGGATGCCGGCGCTGTTCGTGATGAGTTTCAGATCTTTTATTGGGATGGTGTCGAACGAAGCTTTGCTGGTCACAATCATGACCAGGATCTTCGTTCGGCGATGCGCAGCTCGGCTGTATGGGTTTTTCAACAGTTCGCCAAAGATATTGGTGAGGAGAGGGCAGAGGACTACCTAAAAAGAATCGACTATGGCAGCGCAGACCCGTCAAGTGATGAAGGTGCTTACTGGATCTATGGTAATCTCGGCATATCTGCGCACGAGCAGATAGCATTCTTGAAGCGCCTATACAAGAACGATCTCCCCTTTCAAACCGACCATCAACGCCTAGTGAAAGACGTCATGATTGTTGAGGCTGGAAGAGACTGGATCCTACGTGGGAAGACCGGTTGGGACGGTAAAATGGGCTGGTGGGTTGGCTGGGTTGAGTGGCCGACCGGACCGGTATTCTTTGCACTTAACATCGATACCCCCAACCGAACCGGCGATCTTGCTAAGCGAGAACAGATAACTCTCGCTATCCTGCAATCCATTGGTGCGCTACCAACACTAAAGCAATAGGTCTAACAATCGGCTGCACAGCGACCGATTTTACGCCGCTTCGCGGCTCCAAACCGGCGCGTGAGCCGAGCGTTATGGCGCAGGGCATTCAGCTAAGGGGACTAGATGAGTGATAAAGTGAAAGTAGCCTTGAAATGGCTCAAAGGACTCTTGGATGCTGAGGGTGTTGAGTATCAAATTGTTGGTGGGCTAGCCTGGATTTCTCATAGTACCTCAGCCAGTACCGCACTCAGGCTGTAACACCGCTAAACACCTACTGGCTCGACTTACATCGGCTACTTTTTAACCACTTTCCGGCGTTCAGACACACTTCCCCCTTTCCCCCATTGCTTCGGGCCGGGGGCGCCCGCGCAGTCAGTTAGGAACCAACCGCCTGACGAGATCGGATAGCGCCGTTTTATAGGGGTAGCTGTCACTCATGAGTACTCGGATTCGACGCGTATTGCGGATGATGACCGCGCCTACTTTGATGAGCTTGAGCCTCAGGTTGCTCGGACTCATGCGCGCGAAGGGCGTGTGCTTCAGATAAGTCCGTAACCGCTCGAACAGCGTATAAGCGAAGCCCGACAAGATCAGCCGCCACTGATTGGCCCACCAGTGCGTGCTGGAGGTCCGGTCAGCAAACAGGCTCAGTTGTTGATCCTTGATCCGGTTCTCCATGTCACCCCGGGCACAGTACTGCTCGTAGTAAAGCTTGAAGCCA
>NZ_LGEN01000058.1 GCF_001507855.1 Halomonas sp. 54_146 | reverse complement strand
GCGCAGCCACTGGTAGCTAATAATGTCGCCCATGCCATCGGCGTCTTTTAGATCGTTGTTGGCGGTGAGGGTCGCGCCTTGCTTGGCGGTACCGGTAATAGTGACACTGCCAGTGGGCGCGTCGTTGACATTGGCCACGGTATCGGTAGCGCTTGAGGTAACGGCTTCTGCTGTACCTAGTTCATCGGTATAGCTGGCTCGAACGCTGATCTCAGCACCTACATCCGCTTGGGTTAAGGTGTATGTATCACCTATGGCATCTTCAATCACTTCCCCGTCGCGTAACCACTGGTAGCTGATTATGTCGCCCATGCCGTCTTCATCGGCAAGGTCATTGTTAGCGGTGAGAGTTTCGCCTTGCTTGGCAGTGCCGGTAATGGTGACGCTGCCGGTGGGGGCGTTGTTGACATTGGCCACGGTATCGGTAGCGCTTGAGGTAACGGCTTCTGCTGTACCTAGTTCATCGACATAGCTAGCGCGAACGCTGATGGCCGTCCCGACATCTGCTTGGGTGAGTACGTAGGTGGTGCCCGTAGCTTCGGTGATTTCCACTCCATCGCGCAGCCACTGGTAGCTCACCGTGCCCAGGCCATCGCTATCGGCTAGGTCGTTGCTGGCGGTGAGCGTTGCACCTTTCTCAGCGGTACCGGTAATAGTCACACTGCCAGTGGGGGCGTTGTTGACCGCTTTGATGGTAACCGTGGAGGCAATATTAGTACTGCCGGTATCTACACCACCATTATCAGTACCTCCATCGTCTTTCACACTGGTAATGGTGACAACACGGTCGCCCGCAACAGGATTATCGCTCAGGTTGGCGTAAAAAAGATTATCCGCGTAGAAGTTCCAAATTTCTGCCGTATCAGCGCTATCAATGATGACGGTTGCAACATTTTGATCATCAACAGAGACCGCATAACTGAAATTCAGTGCATCAGTAGTCACTGTGTCAGTTTGACCGTTGATCAGGGGCATCTTAATAGCACTGGCGGGGCCATTTTTAATCGCTAAGACTTCATCACTTGCGCCTGAAACATTACTCACTGTTAGAGTAACTTGGATAATTTCCTGTCCAGCTTCAATCGTTTCAAAAGCATTATCACTAAACAAAAACGCCAAGTTTTGCCAGTTGATATTGCCTTCATCTAATTCAATAAAGGTCGGATTGAGACCACTTCCCGTATAAGTGGGCGCTTCGTTTACATCGGTAATGTCGAGGTTGACAGTGACATTTTCAGCCAGTGCATTGCCGCCTGCATCGGTGACGCTAATAGTGAGCAAGGCGGCATTATCGCCGCTTACGTTTTGAGCGCCGGTGTATTGGATATTGGAGGCAGTATCAAGGTAAGTGTTTATAGCCGAAGCGGAACCAGCTAATGTGATTTGGGTATCTGAAACCTTTGTGGCGGTTACACCATTGCTTGCACCATCAGCAGGCTCAGAGAAAGTGCCGCTATCCACCGAGAGGGTAACGGTCAGCTCATCATCTTCTGCATCCGCAAAAATTGCAGCCGACAGATCAAGATCAGAGACAGTGTCTTCGGTAACGGTTAAATCAGAGGGTATGTCGGTAATGGTGGGCGCACTATTGCTAACTGGCTCGCTGAAATCAATCGTATCAAGCAAGAGTTCGACCTGGGGATACATCATGTCAGAAACAGTGAACCTGACGGTATCAATATTGGTCCAAGCGTCCCCGAAAATTAGCGTACCACCAGAATACACTCCATGGTCCTGAGCGGACTTCGTATAGGTGATCCCACTCGACGCATCGGTCCCATAATTACCGGCATGTGCCAGGTCAACGTCAACCGAAACAACTTTGCTGCCCTCCGCCCATCCAGAAACTTCGTATGTGCTTAGAAAGGTAAATTGCGAATACCCAGCCGCCAACTGATTTAAGGCAAAGAGCGGCTTGGTTTCAGGGCCACTGCCATCCGGATCAACCGAGGAAAATTCAATATAGCTACTGCCTATTCCCGTTGGGCCAGCATCAACCCAGAAGCGCGCAGCATTGCCTGCCGTGAAACTGGTCATCTCATCTGTAATATAGAACTCTGCATAAGACTCCGGACTCGCCGAAAAAATTAATCCTTCAGCTCCCCCGAAAGCATGAGGTAATAGGTAAAACATGTGTGGAGGAATATCCGTGAAGTCTTGATCGGCAGGGGCAGCTAGCACATGCTGGTACTGCCCCTCTGCCAGTGTTTGGGTTTGTATCTCACCCACCTGCTGCTCCAACATCCAATCCCCACCTTTACCATCAGCACCGGTCAAATCATCCGATGCAGCAATATCCGCCTCCGTCGCTTGAGCAAGCTTGCCTATAAAATCCACACCAGTTTGGTCAGAGGCCACTTCGCAGCCGTAAAGCAAAATATCGCCGTCTTCGCTTAGGCTTTGGCCAATTTGCGCGAGGGCTTCAGAGTAGCTAGCTAAGGTATTGTTATTCAGGCTAGCGCTGCCTATTTGCACTTGCCCAGCGCTACCGTGGGAAAGAATATGAATGGCACTATAACCTTCGCGGCCTGCCGCCCACTCTGCCATTTGCTCCAAGCCGTCGCGGGCCGGGTCGAGGGTGACGATCTCGGCTCCATGGGGAACACCGTCAGCAAGGGATTGCCAGTCATCAATTCCTTTATCGATGAAGATGACTTCTTTGCCGTTACTACGTTGTAAAAGATCGCCTGCCATCTTTATTCCCCACCTATTCTATTGTTATCACTCCCGGGGTGGGAGCCGCCCGTCGCATACGTCGTCAACGCTAATTTCTTACATTATTTTGCCGTCTTTTTTCACTAGAATGCTAAGCAAAACGTATTAAGTAGAAACAACTCACCAGGGAGAGTCAAAAGCATTTTTGTGACATTTGTTTGCATTTTCGGCGAACTTGACGCAATACACGCTTCTCTATACTTTACAAAGGCTTAATTTAACGCTGACCCCACGCTGTGCCTGAAACGGCTGTCGTGGTCACAACCACCTTTGTTTCGAAGTGTGCCCAATGGCGATACCCGAACTCGATACCCGCACGCTACTAGCAGTGCTGTGCATGGCCCTGGCGCTTTCCTCCTTAGCGCTGGTCCTGCTATATCGCCTGCACCGAAGCCTCTCTGGCCCTCGTGATTGGGCCATCGGCATGGTCGCAATCAGCGTCGGCGTGGGGCTGCTCTACGGGCGCAATGTCATTCCATCGTTTTTGTCTATCGCGGTTGCCAACACGCTGATACTGGTTGGCCATGCTTTTCTGGTCGCGGGCGCTCGGCGCTTTCTCAGCCGGCCGGTTGAGTGGCGCTGGTTAGCGGCTATTGTGGGGGCGTTCAGCTTACCCATCATGATTTTTTACGATGCTCCCGATGCACTCGGGCTGCGCATGGTAAGTGTCAGTCTGGGGATGAGCTTCTTGGCACTGCTTGGTGCTTTGGCCATCGCACATGAAAATCACTTTCAACCCAACGCTCGTCAAGTGGTGGCGGGGCTGCTTGCGCTACACGGGGTAATCAACTTGGCACGTGCAGTCCAAGGCGTGTTGGAACCAGTTTTGACCACCGACATCATGCAAGTCGGCCCCAGCATGAATACCTTCTTTCTCTGGGCGATCTTGTTCTTCTTCGGCATGACGGCAGGGCTTTCGGTCATGGTGACAGAGCGGCTGCGCGACATGCTGCAGGACCGGCTAGCCGAGCAAAACGCCGCCCGTTGCGCAGCAGAAGAAGCCCTTCAAGAGCAGCGTAACTTCTTAACCATGGTCTCACACGAATTCCGCACGCCACTAGGTATCATGGCGGCTTCAGCAGATCTTATCGCTTGCAACCTACCGGCGGATGACCGGGAATCGGCGGAGGAGCTAGACCGTATCCACAGAGCATCAAGGCGGTTGGCGAACCTGGTGGAAGGCTGCCTAGCCGATGACTGGCTGGAAAGCGTTGCACAGAGCCGTCGTTCGGGCGAGCTCGATATTGGCGACGTGTTGACCGAACTTGCATCGGAGTACAGCGTGGTGCTGCATGGATCAGCAGAGCCGATCCGGGTGGATGCCGACCCCTATCTGCTGCCAATCGCTTTCTCCGCCCTGCTGGATAACGCCTGCAAATACGCCGACACACCCGAGAGCGTGACGCTGCTGTACTGCCAGAAGGGAAAAACAGTGGAAGTGGCCATACGCGACGACGGGCCAGGTGTTGACCCCTCCGAGGTTTCACGGCTATTCGAGAAGTTTTATCGCGCGCGCCGCACGCAGCATAAACCAGGCGCAGGCCTGGGGCTGCATTTGGTTCAACGCATCGTCGCCTTGCACAATGGTAGCGTTAGGCTGGAGCAAACCCATGGCACGGTATTTTGCGTCACACTGCCCGTGCTTGATACTTGACTGGAGGCTCTCATGCCCTCGATACGCATTGCCCTTGTGGATGACGAGCCGGACTTTCGCCAGCCGGTAGCCCGTTACCTACGCAAACGAGGGATGACGGTCTACGAGGCTGGCTCGGTCGAAGAGCTGTGGCCTTTACTTTCAGACATCGCGCCGCACATCATCCTGCTTGATATCGGCCTGCCCGGCGAAAGCGGCCTGGATGCGGTCCAGCGCCTACGTGAAGAAACAGGCGCTGGTGTCATCATGGTGACCGCTCGCGGGGGACTCGAAGAACGTATCGAGGGTCTAGATCGTGGCGCCGACAGTTACCTTTGCAAACCTATGAGCATGCGCGAACTGGAGGCAGTGGTACTCAGCCTTTGGCGGCGGATTGAAAGCAACGCCACGGCCACCAGCGGCGCTGAGTCCTCTATCGCCTTAATGGCACCCATAGCCGAGCAGTGGATTTTTGATGCCAAGGCGTGGGTGCTTATTTCCCCGGACGGCGAGCGCGCTAGGCTCTCAGCGGCAGAATACGGGGTGCTTTCCCTGCTCACAGAGGCACCCGGTGAGCCTGTCTCGCGCGACCATCTGTTTGTCGCGTTGAAAAAGCCTCAGAGCGGCCCCGACGACCGCAGCCTGGATGTTTTGGTTTCCCGGCTGCGCCGTAAATTCTCGACTTCAGCCTTCAAGCTGCCCATCCAGTCAGTTCGGGGCGTGGGCTATGTGTTTCCCAGCCCAGTCTCGCGGAGCGGTTCGGTACCTGCTATTCACAGTTGAAGGCCCTCAAAAATATCCATCTTTTCTTAGACCTGCGACAAGGTAATTGCGGCCTGATTTTGCCAAAGTATGCTAATTGTTTGCCAATCGACTAGATTTACCAATCGACTAGAAAGGACGATTTCGATGAACTTTAAGCTGCTGATGGTGTTTGTGGATCAGGATAAAACAGACGTCGTCTTAGATGCTTCTCGTGAGGCTGGGGCGACGGGTGCCACTATTATTCCTTCTGCTCAAGGGAGAGGGCTCAAACTACACCCGACTTTTTTTGGGCTGGAATTTTTAGCGGCTCGAAGCGTGATTCTGATTGTTGTAGAGGCACGGCGATCTTCCGAGGTGCTTAAAGCGGTCACTGAGGCGGGCGGAATGGATGAAAGCCTGGATACAGGCATTGCTTTGGAGCTTGAAGTCAGTCAAGCCTTCGGGCTCAGTGAGCACATTAAGGCACTCAGCAAAGAACATCCTGTCTCTAAGACATAAGCTATTGCTAAGACACAAGCTATTCTCGAGACACAAGCTATTCCGGAGACAAGGGTAAGCCGTTTCCGGTCAAACGCCGCTCCACTTTCTCCAGGTTATCTTGGGTGCCCAGTAACACCAGAACATCGTCGGCTTGAACTTCGGTGTTCCCTGGGGGGTAGCGGTTTCTCTGCTCTTCTCGCACCATCGCCGTAACAGAGACCTGGTCTTTTTCCGTGTCCAGCTGAGCCAGGCTCTGCCCAATAGCCGGGCTTCCCTCATGCAGCACCACCGCGTGCAACCTCTCTGTCTCGCCTGGTGGGCGAAGATTATCCAGGCTGTCCAGGCTGCCACGGAACAGCTCACGCAGCATGCGGTAATGGCTGGCTCGCTGCTCCTGTAAGTGGCGGGTGACTCGGTAGAGGGGAACACCCAACGCCTGCAAGGCATGAGAGGTCAGCATCATGCTGGTTTCCAGAGCCTCGGGGATGACCTCGCTGGCTCCTGCGTTAACCAGTTCTGCCACAGCCGATTCATCCCGAGTACGCACTATCGCCGGCAATTTGAATGGCACCGCATGACGCAGTGTCATCAGTGCAGCTGGCCGGTCGTCGTGGCTGATAATCAGCAGCCTCGCGTGGGCAAGCCCGACGTTTTCCAGAACCGCGCCATCTGAAGCGTCACCAAAGTAGACAGGGTGCCCGGCAAGCCGGGCTTCACGGACAATATCAGGATCCATGTCCAGCGCCACATAGCTCACGCCTTCGGCTTCTAAAAAGCGCGCTACCGTTTGGCCGGTGCGGCCAAAACCACAGATCACCACATGATTCTGCTCTTCAAGGCTCTGTGGTGCCGGTGAACGCTCATCGGGCTTGCGTGGGGCGTGCCTAAATAACCACGTTGCCAATGATTGGTTATAGCGAATGAGAAAAGGAGCCAGAATCATCGAAAATAGCACCGAGGTAAGCACTATCTGGGCGGGGTGATTATCGATGACACCGCCTTCAAGCCCAATAGCCAGTAGCGCAAAGCCGAACTCCCCACCAACGGCCAACAGCAGGCCAGTACGAAATGCCGCCTGCATCTCCACGCCCGAGAAACGCACAATCAAGGTAACCAGTACGATTTTGACCCCTAGTAGGGCAAAAGCACCTAGCAACGCTTCTTTCCAGATACTAGGCAGTAAGGCGGGTTCCACCAGCATGCCGATACTGACGAAAAAAAGCCCCAGCAGAACGTCGCGGAAAGGACGTATTGTCGATTCCACCTGATGGCGGAACTCGGTGTCGGCGAGCACCATACCGGCCAGAAAGGCACCAAAGGCCATGGAAAGCCCAAGGGCTTGGGTGGTCCAGGCAGAAACCAGTGACACAAACAGCACTGTCAGGGTGAACAGTTCCGCAGAACGCCTTTCAGCCACTAGGTGAAAAAGCGGCTTCAGCAATAGCCGCCCTGAGACCAATACGATGACAAAAGCCAGCAGTGCCTTGGCCAAGGCAAACCCCAGGTCGCCGGCTATTTGCTGGGCACCGGCTACCCCCAGCACAGGAATAACCACCACAAAGGGCACTGCGGTGATGTCCTGAAAGACTGACATGGTGGTACCTAGCCGGCCATGGCGGGTCTGGCTTTCACCCTGCTCCATCAGCTGCTTGGTAATAATCGTGGTAGATGATTGGGCAAACACGGCACCAATAACGAAGGCAGCAGGGCCAGGCATGCCTAGCGCCCAGGCGAGAACGCCCACCACAGCGGTCGTCAGGGCAACTTGGGCAGTCCCCAAACCGAGAATAGTGTGCCGCAAGGCATAGATCTGCGGCATTGAAAAGCTAAGGCCGATAGTGAAGAGCAGGAAAACGATACCAAACTCAGCGATCACACGAATATATTCATCGGTCACCACCGGCCCTACCGTATGGGCACCCAACAACACCCCCACCAGCAGGTAACCCAAGCTTGGCGGTATGCACAGCCTCTGAAAGATCAACACCACACCCACTGTCGCGCCCAACAGCAGCAACATTTGTATAAGTGCCTGCTCCACCATGAGTAACCATTCCCTTTAGCGCGTGGAATTAAGATTTTTAGCATATCAGCGCCACGTACATCAGGCATGACTATTTCGAGCAAGTACTCTTATCGTCACAACAAAGGTGAGGCGCAGAGGTAGTCTTTTGAAATTGATCTATGATGAGTTAATCCGAGACTCACACCGTTGGGGTTTATTATGGCGACGCAGGATAACAAAACGGCCACGCAAGATAGAAAGGCTTTGCTGGAAGGTTTGCGGGTGGAACTTCAAGAGCGGCTTCAGCGCTACCAAGACCATCAGCACCGGATAAGTGGCGCACTGGATAAAGACCTTGAAGAGCAGGCAACACAGGCGCAAAACGATGAAGTGGTCGACCAGCTGGAAGATGAAGCTAGCGCTGAACTAGCCCAGGTAGAGCGCGCTTTAGCGCGCATGGCGGCGCAGCTGGGGGAGTGTTGCGAGGAATGTGGCGGGCTTATTGCGCCAGAGCGCCTGAAAGCATTGCCTTATGCCACACGTTGTACAGGCTGCACCGCTTTACAAAAGTGAAGCACGCTTAACAAATAGCAAGCGTTAAGCGGTTAACAACAACAAAACAGTATAGGCTGGAATAAACCCTAAAAAAAAAATTAGAAAACTCATTAAAACGATCACAAAAAACAGCAATAAAAAACAAGCAAGCTCACAAAAAAGATGCATTTCAGTATTAAATTGACACCCATCAAACTTATTCCATGCTCGTCTTCCATACTGCTTTGGCGACAGTTACTAAAAACACGGCTATTTCAAAGACAGCTATTTTAACGACAGCTATTTCAAAAACGGCTTTTTATCAAGAGAACATTATTTGGCTAGAAGACTTGGTTAAAAAACTCAGTTAAAAGACCATCGCCAGCCGCTTAAACTGCATTTTCACAGGAGCCTTATATAATGACAACTTCCGAGCTTTCCCAAGACCAAACCCCGCTCACGTTTACCGCAACGAGTGGTATTGACCTGCTCTTTTTCTGGTACCAGCCATGGATTAACGCCCAACGGATGTGGCTAGAAACGCTCAATAACACACATAGCGATGATATGAATATTGTTGTGATAATGGCACCTTTCTACAGCAAGCTTTTACGCCATATGCTGGGGTTTGAAGGCCTGCCAACACCGGTATTAATGGTGTCGTGCTATCGTGAAATTGCGAGTGACATGGCAGAAGCCACCCTTCAACACCTGTGCAAGGTAGCGGAACTCAGCGAACGCTAAAGGGCGAATACACGCCAATATGCTTCCCAACAGGCGCAGCAAGATTCATCTACCTCTTTCATCTACCTCTTTCATCCACTCCTTTCACCTACCCTATTTATCCACCAAATAACCGATCAGGTAGTTTTCGAGCATCCCCACAGCGCGCGGGCTGTGGGCCACGCCTGGGCGCTTGTTGTGCCAGGCCTCGCTGGCCTCTTTACCGCACCACGCTAAAATCACCGACTCTTCAGTGGGGTGGTTCGGCACATACGCCGTAATATCATAAACCCGCCCATCAATAGCCTTCCAGCAGCTTTCGGTGCCGTTGTGCTCGGCTAGCTCAGCTAAGGTAATGGGTTGTAGGCCCTCATTTTCAGCCGTGGCGTGCTCGCGGCTAGCTTCCCCGCTGGAAAGCGCATTAACCGAAACCAGCGTAGCCACGCTCGCCACGAAGGCGATGAACGCGGAGTAGGCGATCTTGTTCATGCTGTTGTTGGTGTTTTTGTATGTGTTCTTATTAATGCTCTTGACATCCTCCGACCACTAAATCAGAGATGGTAGTGGCGGATTCCCAGGTCGTTACCTTCCTAGTTTCTGCTTCCAAGACGACTGCCCGAGGGAATGGCTTGGTTATCGCCGTAAAGTCCCAGTGGGGATTTTTACGGTGACGAACCAACGCCTATCCCCCA
>NZ_LGEN01000057.1 GCF_001507855.1 Halomonas sp. 54_146 | reverse complement strand
GATTGGCTACTGCGAACGTGGCGACCTGAAAATCAGCAACGCGGGTGCCGAGAATGCCATCCGCCCGTTCGCTCTGGGAAGAAAAGCCTGGCTGTTCGCGGATACATCGCAGGGCGCGAAAGCCAGCGCCACCTGTTACTCACTGATCGAAACGGCCAAGGCCAACGGACTGGAGCCGTCGGCTTACATCCATCATGTGCTGACGCACATCGCCGATGCAGTTACCCTCGAACAGCTGGAAGCTCTCTTACCCTGGAATGCAGAGCTGCCAGCTTCAAAAAAAGCGGCTCAATACGGTTAGGGCAAGTGGGTCGGTTTAATGGCGCTTACTCTGAGGGTAAGCATTTAGTTTTAAAATCTTACCTAGATGCTTGGTTTCCAATATTATCAAAATATAATAAAAGACTACTATTTATTGACGGTTTTTCAGGCCCAGGAGAATATTCAAATGGGCACAAAGGGTCTCCACTTATCGCTCTTGAAGCAGCTTTATTGCACTCACATAAAGACGTTCGGAATCAAGAAATAATATTCTATTTTGTTGAAGATGATGAAAGCCGTTTACAACATCTTAAAGATTTAGTGGCTGAAAAATATCCTGTGCTACCCACTAAGTTTTCAATATATTATGCCAACAGTAAATTTGATGAGGCAATTGATGAGCTTTTGTCACTAATAGAAGAGCAAAACGCTAGGCTAGCACCTTGCTTTGCAATGGTAGATCCTTTTGGCGTGTCGGATACACCAATGTCAATCTTGAACCGTTTGCTGAAAAACTCAAAGTCGGAGGTTTATATTTCGGTGATGTATGAAAATATAAATCGCTTTCTTCGTTCAAAGGAATTTGAGCCACACCTAGATAGGTTATTTGGCAGCGAAAAATGGAGAAAAGCTCAAGAGCTGGATGATCGTAAGAAGAGAAAAGAGTATTTGTATGATTTATATAAAAAAAGCTTAAAGAGTCAGGAGCCTCTAATGCAATTCACTTTGATTTGAATAAGGGAGACCGGCACGTATACAGTATATTTTTCGCTACCGGTTCCTGGATGGGTACGGACAAAATGAAACAGGCAATATGGAAAATTGCTCCGGAAGGTGATTTTGTTTACCGAGGTGGGGCTGGCAATGAACTTGATCTTTCTGTTCCAAATTTTCAACCCTTAATCCAAGCTATTAGCAATGAGTTTTCTGGAAAGTGGGTAACAACCAAAGTAATTGAATCATTTGTAGGGTCTGATAAGACTATTTTTCATTCATCTCAATATAAGAAAAATGCATTGAGACCGCTTGAAGAGAAAGGCCTGCTTGTTATACATCCAGATGATGTTAATAAGCGGGCACGTCGTTTTACGTATAAAGATAATATAAGATTTAAAATAAACTAGGTTTTGAATTCTGAAATGAAACTCAGTTTTTAGTAATTCTACTTTCTAATTTTTCCTATCGCTATAATACAGTTTGCGAGCAACTCAGCATCACGTTCCTCTCCAGTCCAAACTTCAGCAAGTGCATTCATTAAGACCTCCGACTGTCGGGGGTCAACCCCTGGCTGCATATCTAATAAATTCTCGATTTTTCTTATGCTTTCTGTTTTTCGCGTCCACTCTTGTCGCAAAATTCTGCTAATTAAAGACTGACTTACACCCAGGGCCTTTGCAATTCTAAACTGTGTCAACGAGTTCACATCCATATAATTTTTTAATGCCGCAGCCAGCTTTACTCTATAGGTCATAATTATTTACTTATTTACATTTATCTAAATATTTGGCTATGATACAATAAATATTGCTTTAACAGTACCTAGTCTTTTATACAAAGGACTGCGCTGAGGGAGGATTGGTTATGAGTAGCAAGAGTTCGATTGAGTGGACAGAGCATACGTGGAACCCTATGACGGGATGCACCAAGGTCTCACCGGGATGTAAACACTGCTATGCAGAAGAAATGGCGAAGCGCTTGCAGGCCATGGGGACGCCGGGTTATGAGAATGGCTTTGAGTTAAGTCTTTTGGAAGAGCGTTTAGAACAACCTTTCCGCAGAAAAAAGCCTACTAAATATTTTGTAAACTCTATGAGCGATCTCTTCCACGAGGCTGTTCCAGTCGAGTTTCTGGATCGGGTGTTTGACGTAATTCGTCGTACGCCTCATCACACCTATCAAATACTTACCAAGCGCGCAGAGCGTATGAGTCGTTATTTTGAAACCATTGAAGCACCTACTAATGCCTGGATTGGCGTATCAGTAGAAGATAAAAAATACGGGGTACCTAGAATTCAGCACTTACGTGATGTCGCTGCCACCGTCCGCTTTCTATCTGTTGAGCCATTGCTAGAGGATGTAGGGCCACTTGATTTGACCGATATACATTGGGTTATAGTTGGAGGTGAGTCTGGTCGCTATGCTCGCCCACTTAAGGAAGAGTGGGTTAATCAAGTTCGTCAACAGTGTGAAGATCAAGGCGTCGCTTTTTTCTTTAAACAGTGGGGGACTTGGGGAGCTGACGGCAAAAAAAGAAATAAAAAGGCTAATGGCAGGGAGCTACAAGGAAAAGTTTGGGATGAAATGCCCAAAATTTCAGCATTACATTTATAATAACTATCTTTTAGTGTGTGACGTCGGGATAAGTTAAGGAACCGTATGCCATCAAAAAATGGATATGACTGGTCTGATTTTAATTTACCTCCAATTATTGATCAGCATAGTATTGCCAAGCATGAGGTTATTTGTGATTACCTTAAGCGATACATCAGAGTTTTTACAAAGAATCCTACTATCGAGAAATTTCGTATAAATTTGATAGATGGTTTTGCTGGTGGCGGCCGATATAGGTTACCTAACACCTCGGATATAGTACCTGGATCACCGCTTCTCTTGCTTAAGACGATGAAAGAAGCAGAGGCAGAGGTTAACGCATCAGGTAGACGGAAACATTTTCAGATAGATGCAAATTATTATTTTGTAGAAATTGATGAAGCGGCCTTTAGGCATCTTGAGTTTGCGCTCAGTGAGCATGGATATAGTTCGCATGATAAAATAAAATCTCTTAAAACAGGTTTTCTTGATGCGCTGCCAGTTATTATGACTGATATTAAAAGGCGTCAAAGAAGCCCAAGAAATATTTTCATTTTAGATCAGTATGGTTATAAAGATGTTCCTACTAAAACGATAAGAGGAATATTTAAAGAGTTTCCGAAAAGTACAGAAGTTATTTTGACTTTCTCGACTGATAGCTTGATCAATTATATGTCACATGATCCTCGATATGTATCTGCACTAACTAAAATTAATCTCGAAGGGCTTTTAGAAAAGCCAGAGTTACAAAGCAAAAATGATGTGTCAAAAAGTAGACTTCTTATTGAGCAATTACTTTATGAGGAAATCAAAGAACAGTGCGGCGCATCCTTTCTGACTCCTTTTTTTATAGTTTCTCAAAAAAGTAATCGATCTTACTGGCTGATTCATTTATCTTCACACCCGACGGCGCGAAATGAAATGTTGCTGACACATTGGGACAGTCAAAACGCATTTGAGCATCACGGAGGTGATGGTCTAAATATGATGCTTGGCTATAATCCAACTTTGGAGGCTCTTGCTAATCAAGAAACTTTTGATTTTTACTTTGATGATGATGCGAATAAAAGAGTCATAGCAGCACTGTTGGAAGAAATACCTAAATATATCGGACGACGCGAAGATTTAAGCGTCCAAGATCTCATATTTGATACATGTAATAACTCACCTGCAACTCTTTCGCAATATAAAGAAGCTCTTTTTACACTACAAAGCTCTAAAATATTGAAAATATTAACATCATCAAACCAGCAAAGAAGAGTTGCTGACACAATTAATTTTGAGGACCAAATAGTAATCTCCAAACAGCTGATAATCTTTTAAATTGATATAATATTCACTTTGGTAGCATTGTTTTTATTCATTTAAGGTAGACATATGTTCATGCGACTGAAAAACATTAAGCCCGCAGGCACGGGCATTAAATGCGATGAAAAGAAAATCATTCAATAGATCGTCGACAAATGCTTTTTATTGCTCTTGAGTCGACGTTATTCTCTGATTTAGTAGCAGTCCGATCCTACGTGCAGATTACTGCACTCGTTACGACATTTGCTCATTCACTCCTCCATACTATCTATATAGGCCCCGTGTCTGCCACATTAGATAGCAGTTAGAGGTTGCTTCCGCGGTCGTCACGAAAGTAATCATCTGTAGCAATTAGGCCAAATTTTTCGTTTTGCTCGCAAGCCTCTATTCCAAACTCGTCACTGAATAAATTTTGTATACGTCGCTCCTGTTTTAGGTTCGCCACTGTGCTAAAAAAGCAACTCTCACATAGATGCAGCTCGTAGCGCTCGCCATCGTGCTTAGCCCCGTATCCCCAATGAGCTTGGAGCGTCGCAAATTCAAGCCCATCATTCGCTACCCGAGTGGAGCATAGGCATACATCGCACATCACATCGGTGACGGTATCGATTTCCACCTTTTCAATAATTTTCATTTTAATTCTCCTGCATTATTCAATCATCTATCTCTCAGGCCCAACGACTTGAAGGATTGATTGATCCGGTTACACCACTAGCTACCACGAAATCATGATAAAACCCCTATGAGTGCGGTAGGCACTGTTTCGTGTACGGCATTCGGTTAGGGGGTGACTTCGAAAGGGCTGGAAGTGTCTAGGGAACCATAACTACTCATTAATTGGCTCCTATTCATGCAAATCCACCTTGTCGTTGAGCATCAAGATAGGCCCGAAGCGAGCGCAAAGCCGGTAAGCCATCGCGATGCATTAGCTCTATAGGGGACAGACCATCAAAATGGGCGTTATCAACCAAATCATGAAGCCACCGCTGATGGTGTTCTACTTGGGGTAATAGGAACGTTAATGACCGGTAGATCCCCAAGAGGTTGGAGGCACGTTCAAGCTGCTCAGCTGTTAAGTTTGCATGTGACGGCGTAGCTGACTCATCACCACTAGTAAGTTCTTGAGGAATCGAATGTTAGATGAGTCACGGTGGTATAGGTTTTAGATTCACTTATTCTTCTTTGCTAGATAGCATAGGATGAAAAACAGTTCCTGACGTAAGCTTTTCTTCTAACTCGCCAGCCATAAGCACTTCTTTACGGCTTGGGTAATGGCGCAGCAAGCGTCGGGCCTCTTGTCGCTGCTCATCAGGAAGGGATTTATCCCTGCTCAGTTCAATGAGAAAGGCTTCAGTCTGGATAATCGCACGTGTTCTTTCGTATGGTAGGGTCATTTGGCCTCCCCCTTGTTTCTAGTAGAGCTAGGTTCGCACAAGAAGACCGCACCACGGAAAGTTGCAGCGGACAGTTATCACAAGTCCCACAGCATTGCTTGTCTCGAAATGAGTCCCAGAATGCTTTTTCTTCAACTTCCCACAGAAACAGTGCTGCAACCAGTTGGGATGCATCGGAAGCATGAGAGCCACATCGGCGAAGTCTTTTGCCGCCCTTTTTTCCAGTCGTACCGCAAAGGCAGCGCTGCTTAAGGTTCACAACCTTTTTAGAGTCGAACCAAACGCTGTAAAGATGTCTCTTATCTTTGAAAAGCTGCAAGACACGCCTATTCCTAACAACTGAAAGCCGTCTTTCCCGCAATGCGACCTCATACCGTCCCCCTAGCTTATGCGCCGCTAACTCTGCTCTATGCTGGTGGACGGCAGCAGTACCATGGGCCCACTCGTTCTCGTTTGGCCAACGTCGAGCTTTTTTTACCCTTGCCTGGAGCGTCAGGAACTTCCACAAGGTTTTCCACCACGTGTGCGCCGTCTTCTCATCTGTGATATCTAAGTCGGACACCTCCCGCCAGTATAGGCAGAAGGAGCCATCATAGTTGATATGGCGTTGGGGGCAGAACTGAGGCAAGTTAATCGGTTCGCGCTCCTTTGCAGTCGCCCTCCTGCCCCCTACCTGTTCAACTTCAATTTCGTATGGAATAGTCCGGCCATCACTGATGGTAAGGCCAAACCGGAGAATTACGCCTATCGTAGATATGGGTTCAGCGGTCGCGTTGTAAGCGGGCGCAACTGCCGCGATGAACTCGACGGCAGTTGGCATCACGCCCTCTTCACACCGCAATAGGGGCGCACAGCCTGCTCTTGGGCTCTAACGATCGCAGGCGTTATCGCGGCCGTACCAGCCAAGCGGGCGCTTTTTGCAGCCTTGTCACCACTATCTGCAAGTGCTTCCGTTGCCTCCAAGTAGTCGAAATTTGCAACTATTCGCTTGCTGCCAAACACCTGTCTTACTGCGTCTGATGCCTTGTCGTATGCGCTCTGGCCGATGGCCGTTTCCGTTCCATTGCAACGGATCTGTTCGTTCTCGGAGGAAAGCACACCACGGCTTACCGAGCAGCGAACACGACTTCCTTTCACGCCAAGACGGGTTACAGTCATTGGGCCATAATCGAAGCCGATAGCGAGCCCCAACTTTCCAGAAAAATACTTCTTCTTTTCAAGCTTCTCGATAACAAGATCAAAACTGCTGCGTAATGCCCCAGCCAGCCGCGTAGCCTCGGAAATTGTTTCTTGCACTTCTGTAGTAGCAGCTGTGCCTTCGCAAATCAGCCCATGGACGCAGTCCCCAATAAAGCGGATTCGCCGTCCCTTGAATTCTGCGGAGAGCACGCGTTCAAGTTCGGCACGCAGCACATGGAGCACCCGGACCACATTCTCAGGATTCTGATCAATGCTGTTCGCGACGTAGGCAGTAAAGCCATCGATGTCTGCGTAAATACTGACGGCTTCCTGGCGGCGCGAGTTGCCAGGAGTCAGCGCAGGAATGTCCATCGTGGAAAACGGAGGAGTATGCCGCTTAAAAACGATGCCTCCAAAGGGGGTTTTTGTCTGGTCTTCGCTCCACTCTTTGATGATGGTATCGGCAGTGACATTAAGGTCAGCAGCGTCTTCGCAGTCTTTGATTTCGTCCCTCGTCAACACCGTCGTTTGGGGTGCATCGACTTTCTTGAGGCCAATCGCCAAACGTGCAGCATTAGTAAGGTAGATACCCTTTTTAGAAAGGTTGCTGGCCAGTTTTGCAGCATGGTTTGCTGCATCACCCAAGAACAATGGTTCGCGATTTCTGTTGCGTCCGTTATTAACAGCCAGTACCTCCCCAGTATCGATGCCAACACGCAAGACTGCTGCGGGAATCTTTGCACTGGTATCTTTGGTCTCGTTCAATACAGTAATCATCAGCTGCGCTGTTGCCACCGCCCGTTGAACGCGTTTTTTTTCCGCATCAGTCTCGGAGTTGTACGGCTTTGTGAAAAGAGAGTGCAAACGCTGGTTGTGGAAGTCCACCCGTCGCGCGTCAACGCGATTGAGGATGCGATTGACAGCACGATAGTGCTGGTCAAGAAATTGCAGTGCGCGCTTGTGGCATTCAGGGCCTTCTACACCTGTCACATCCAGCATCTCACGCAGGTTCTGGATGTCTGCATACATATGAACCCCATCAACGCGGTACGCAACATTGGTTGCAATAGACTCAAGCGACATGTCGCGCCCGTACTGCTTGATCGTGACGGTCTCCACATTTTCTATCTTCTTGTCGATGTGGTTATTAGCGCGTTCGTGGTTCCAAGTGTGGCTCATAGCAATCTCCCAATGTAACCAGCGTGGACAAGGAGTAGTCCATTGCGTATAGTTTTATTATGGGAATACTTTTTTTACCTGTCAATTAACTATACTAATGAATACTAAAGTCGAAAAAATTCGCTGGGGCACTGAACGGCGCCTGGAGTTCATTGAGTTCCGTCTCTATTGGGAAGGCGGCGTTAGGCGTGGGGACATCACGGAAAAATTTGGAATTTCCACTCCTCAGGCATCTGCAGACCTTGGCCTGTACCAAAAGCTTGCTCCTCGTAACCTGGTCTATGACGCTAGTGAGAAGCAGTACGTCATCACAAAACACTTCCAACCACTCTTTCTAGATCTTAGGGCGGACGTCTACCTAGCGCACCTGCACGATGTGTCGGGGAATAATTTTCGTCTATTGGATTCTTGGATGGGCCAGGTCCCGAGTGCCGGACTGATACCTGTTCCATCTAGGCGGGTGAAGTCGGATGTGCTTCGAAAGTTGATATGGGCGATACGAGAAAAACGGTCGATTGAGGTTCTGTATCAATCGATGAATAGTACTAGTCTGGATAAGGCGTGGAGATGGCTTTCCCCCCATTCCCTTGTAAATGATGGTGCGCGATGGCACCTCCGAGCCTTCTGCCACAATAGGTACGCTTTCCGAGATTTCCTTCTGTCTCGCTGTGACGCCACCAGAGCATTTGGCGAAGCTGAAGGGGCCATCTCCAACGACGTTGCTTGGAATGAGTTGTTTGAAGTCCAGCTTCACCCTAACCCCAAGCTAAATGAGGCTCAGAAGCAAGTGGTTATGGAAGACTATGCAATGGTGGACAGAAAATTGTCCATCTCTATTAGAAAAGCACTTCTCTTTTACTTTGAAAAGAATCTGAGGCTCGACGTACCCGATGTCGAAGGGAATCCGGCAGCGACGCCTCTGAAAATTTTGAATTACGAAGATTTCAAGATTGCGATGTCACAAGGGTAGTTGTGGATACACGCATCACTGCGTGCTTATAGAACGCCTGATGGGAATGAGTCAGGTACAGCTACTCGCGAACTGACCATCTGTCTCGGTTACTGAAAAATTCCATTCAACTACAAATGGATTATGCATTATCGACGTATATACCGCCGAGCACACCCAGCTAATCCATGCCGACTGCGATACTATCCAGCAGGCGGCGAAGGGATAGACTTGAAGCGGGCATGCTTCTTGAAGAAGTTAGCAGCGATTCATACTGAACGTACACAGGCGGACAGGGGGCCTAATGATCGAGCGATTCCAAGGGGATGAGGGGCGGCGGCGCTTGGTCGCGAGCCTCGAGGAACACAGGCTGATAGCAAACCGACGGGAGCTTGCGGAACGGCTTGTCGACGCGGGAGAGTTGATGGAGGCTCCTGTGGGGACTGCCTTTATCAATCAGGGAGACCAGGCTTCGGAGGTTTTCTTCATCATCACCGGCAAGGTCGAAGTGCGGGTAAATGGCAAGCTTGTGGCGAACCGCTTCTCGGGCGATCACGTCGGCGAAATGGCTGCAATTGAGCCCACACAGCCTCGTTCGGCATCGGTTGTCTCTGTCGAGACAACTGTCTTGATAAAAGTCAGCGAGGCCGAATTCTCGGCGGCGGCGGAACAGTACCCTGACATGTGGAGGCGCATAGCGGCAACACTTGCGCGAAGGCTTGCACAGCGGAATCACTTGGTAACCTCCCCGCGAGAACGGGTCCGGGTCTTCATAGCGTCGTCGGCGGAGGCAATTCCAGTCGTGGACGCTCTTATCAAACAATTCGCGCATGATCCGTTCTTGGCGGTGGCATGGAAAAACGGCGTCTTTCGAGCATCAAACTACGCGTTGGATGAGCTGGAAGCTGAGTTGGATGACTCGGACTTTGCAATTGCTGTGGCTCACTCCGATGACATGGTCTGAAGTGGTTATAGTTTCCCGGACACACAGACGCAGATAATATTATCTGCCCATCAAGGTGTGTGCCATGAGTCAGAAGAAAAGCAATTCGT
>NZ_LGEN01000010.1 GCF_001507855.1 Halomonas sp. 54_146 | reverse complement strand
TTCCCCTGACTCGCCGAGGATGCCGGTCACGCTCTCCACGTTATGGAAGAGCGATGAAGCCCCGAATCAATGCCCAGCATGATTCGTGGGTGCATTCACCCGCATGCAGAACAGGAAAGCCCGTATGACGAAATCTCGTAGCCTCTCTATGGCTCAGCGTGCCCAGCAGGCGCAGAAGAAAAAAGCGCAGCTGCCCAAACAACGTAAGCAGCCGGCAACCGCCATAGCGGCGAATCTCAAGCGCTACCGCCTGGCCCGTCTAGACGAGCTGTTAGCAGAGGCAAAAACGACGTTGTGTCAGGCGCTTGACCAGCTGCCGGAAAAGGCACCTCGGGTGGTGTTTTTGTCATTTAGCGATGGCACCGAGCGCGCGCAGGTGGTGCATGTACGCCATACCACCACGGCGCAAGTTTGGCAGGCGCTTCAGCAAATCTTGGTAAAACAGCGCCTTGCTGGGCGAAAGGTGCGCTTCTTGCGAGTAGATTGGGTAAACGCCGCGCGAACTTGCCGTTGGCAACAAGTTCAGGCGCGGTTGCACGAAACTCGGCGTAATTATTTTCGCTACGGTATTTCGCTTGATGCCCACTTCCACCACCCGTTGCTAGAGCAGGAGCTTAACGCTAACGCAATGCTGTATGGTGGCAACAAGGTGAATCACGCCTGCTTTAATGCTGGTAACGTGCTGCGTTATACGCGAACCCGTTTTGGTAAGGCCTTGCCCGAACCCGCGCCGGACCAGCCGGTGGTAGTGTTTACTACCGCTGCCCTGCTACTTCAGGCTGAGCAGGCACCGACGATGATCAACACTTATACCGGCGGCAGCGAAGGGAGAGATACAGGCCGCCGATGGATTCCTGAACTCGAAGCCCCATTGGTGCAGAACCTGATTGGGCAATCCAGTCAGTTTCTGGCAGAGCAGGTGAATGACAGCGGTCGTTTTGTGTACGGTCTTCACCCCTGTTTTGATCGTGAGATTAACACCTACAACACGCTGCGCCACGCCAGTACCACCTATGCCATGCTGGAAGCCTGGGAAGTCACCGGCAAGCCCGAGCTAAAAAAAGCCATAGATCGTGCGCTGAAGTACCTTGCCAGCGAATTGATACGCGTCTACCACGATGTCTCCGGCCAAACCCTGGCCTACTTGGTGGAAGAGAACGGTGAAATCAAGCTGGGCGGAAATGCAGTGTGCCTGTTGGCATTGGTCAAATATACCGAGCTCACCGGTGATGAACGCTACCTGCCACTGCTGGAGCAACTCGCTCTGGGTATCGTTCAAATGCAGAACCCGGAAACGGGCCAACTGGTGCATGTGCTCAATGCCAACGACCTGAGTCTCAAGGAAGTATTTCGCATCATCTACTACGACGGTGAAGCCGCTTTCGGCCTGATGCGTCTGTACGGCTTGACTGGAGACGAACGCTGGCTCAACGCCGTAGTTAAGGCCTTTGATTACTTCATTGCTAAAAAGCATTGGCAGGTTCACGACCACTGGCTGAGTTACTGTGTGAACGAGCTGACCCTGTACCGTCCGGAGCAGCGCTACTATCAATTCGGTATCCAGAATGTGGCGGGGCACCTGGATTTTGTCATCGAGCGCATCACGACCTTCCCGACGCTGCTCGAACTGATGATGGCCGCGCATAAAATGATCCTGCGCCTTCAAAACAGTGAAGAGCATCGTCAGCTGCTTGATCAGTTGGATCTGGACAAGTTCTATTACGCCCTTGAAACTCGGGCCGGTTATCTGCTCAACGGTTTTTTCTGGCCTGAGTTCGCCATCTATTTTAAAAACCCCCAGCGCATACTAGGTAGCTTCTTCATTCGCCATCATAGTTTCCGTGTGAGAATTGACGACGTAGAACACTACCTGTCTGGGTTTGTGGCGTATTTGCAGCATTATTTGCCGCAACCTTATCAGCCGGCAATAAGGCGTACTGAGCACCCCCGCTTGAATGCCGCACCACCCAAAGAGCAAGTGTCGCCGCTGCACTGGCTAACCTCCCCAAGGAAAGAGGTGCAAACGGCTGATGACGCTGAACTCAAAGCCCAGGCCATGGGCTGGAATCGGTGGCATGTGGCTCAGGCGACATCGGGTCAATGGTTGTCGGTACCCAGTGGCGATTGGCAGGCCACCGGCCTTAGTTTCACAGCATTGTCGTTGCAGCCTGGGCATATGGTGGTGGTTCGTGAAGGTGAAGGTAGCCGTGGGGTTCCCGTTGAGCGGCTTGCTCGGTTGCCGCACGAACCGAGCGCGTTGATCTTTGAAGGCACAAAGCCGCAGGGCCTGCCGGCAGGTATTCCGTGCTACCAGGTAAGGTCACGGAGCGATGCTATCCTGGATTTTGGCCGCTATGCGCGGCAGAGGTTTAAGGGGCGCGTGGTAGGTGTCACCGGAAGTGCCGGGAAAACCAGTAGTGTCAAATTGCTGCAGACCTTGTTGAGTCATTGGGGGAAAACCGGTGCCTCCCGTTTGAGTGGTAATTTGCCCCATGGGGTAGCCTGGAACCTTGCGTCAATGGATTGGGAGGCTCCTTTTCAGGTAGTGGAAATGGCGATTGGCCGTATGTCGGTGAATTCCGGTCTCGCAAAGCCGGATGTCGCGGTGTTTCTGAACGTCGGGCCGGCTCACTTGGAATATCACAAGACCACAGAGCAGGTTGCCATTAAAAAGAGCCGCATCTTCGACGCAATGGAGCCCGGAAAGCACGCGGTGATTAATCGAGATATGAACGAATGGCCGATTGTGCGGGACGCTGCGAAGCGTAAAAAACTCAAGCTGCTGACATTCGGCACCCATCCTGATAGCGATATACGCTGGCTCACTCCCTCGGCCCTAGTGCCGAGCACCGGTGCAACCGTACAGGTCGGTGACCAGCAACTGACTCTGCCCTTGGGCGGGCAGGGCGCTCATGTTGTCATGAACGTGCTGGCCGCGTTTGGGGTGATGGTTGCTTGGGAATTACCGTTTCAAGAGATTATAGCAACACTGAGCAAACTGGAGCCCCCAGAAGGTCGTGGCCAGGAATGGAGGCAATCTTTTGGCAGCAAAACGGTCACCTTTGTTGACGATGCCTATAACGCTAACCCGCTCTCCATGGAAGCCATGCTGGCCCAAGTGGCCGAGCGCTCTGTGCCTGGCAGGAAGCATCTGCTACTAGGTGATATGCTCGAATTAGGCGAGGAAAGCGGCGTCTATCATCGAGCACTGGTGCCGTCGATATGCGCAGCTGGGGCGGAATCTGTCATTCTAGTGGGCGAGCAGATGCAGGCACTGGCACCGGCGCTTGAAAGCCGCATTAACACCGTGCTGCTGCCCGAGAATAATGAGCAGGCTCGGTTGCAACTGACAGAAATATTGCAGCTAGGTGATCTGCTAGTCGCCAAAGGCTCCAATAAATTCAAACTCAGCGACGTGCTTAAGAGCATGGCGAAGTTGAGCTATCTGGTGGTGGATGATGCTGGCCGTCAGTTGATAGCACATCAAAGTGAGCTGCCTTTCAGACCGGGGAGCCTGGTAAAGCTGCTCACAGCGATGGTGGTGTTGGATCATGTTGACGACCTTTCTTTGCTCTTGACGGTGGAGCCTGGTGATCTGGTCGGAGGCAGTGGGGCTAATCTACAAACCGATGACCAGCTCTCCGTGCTGGATGCTTTGCACAACCTGCTGATTCCTTCCTCGAACCGTTCGGCTCAGTTGCTGGCTCGAACGACCGGCCTCGATATCTTGCAAAGACAGGGCGGCGGGGGCGACCCTTTGGCCTTGTTTGTCGCAGCCATGAACCGTAAAGCCCAGCAACTAGGAGCGGCCGCATCCACGTTCAGCAACCCTAGCGGGTTGAATCAACGGGACATGTGGTCCACTGCCAGCGATATCATGCTTATCTCTCAGGCAGCACTTGGCTACCCTCTGATTGCCGACATCGTTGGCAAGGAGATGCATGACATTGCTATTACAGGACAGCAGCCACGTACCTTAACGGTAACAACACGGCTAAAAGCGATTGAATTGCCCGACACGATTGAAATCGTGTCGGGCAAGACAGGCACACTGGTTGGCGCGGCCGAGAATTTGATGGTTAACGCTAGGGGTCAGGGTGGGTCTGTGCTGGCAGTTCTTATGCAGCAAGGAGGTGACCGCTGGTATTTAATGGCAGAGTTGCTGAAGAAAACCCTATGACCCCCCTTAACTGTTTACCATGAACCGCAATGTTGGAGGCCTTACCAGCCTCCTTGACCTTCTAACAAGCTGCGGGTGTTGTTATTTAACGGTAGGCGGAAATCGGCGCTGCCGAGCACCATGGCATCGCCTGCCCGGACCACTCGGGCGCTGACATAAACGTAATCCTGCCCTTGCGCATAGGTGCCCATAAGAATAGAACGGGCATTATGCTGCGCACTTAAGCGCTGTACCTGGCGGGAAAGAATTAATTCCCCCACGCTTTCTTCGATAAACATGCTGTCGCGCATTTTTACTTCGCGCACCTGCATACCCTGGCGCGCTAGCGCTGAGGCCATAATCTCAGAGCTAATTCGGCCAAACGTTGAAGATTGGCTCAGGTTGTCGATGCTCACGAACGTGGCCGCAATCATTGGGCTGTAGCGGGTAATGTCTGGATTACTTGCCACCATTTGCTCGGCGGCTGTGTGAACCAGTTCAGAAAGGTCGGGTTCAGGCGGCGCTGCTTGGGTGTTGGTGTTGCCAAAATTGGCGCATCCTGCCAATAACAGTGTAATGCATATCAGTAGCAAGGGGCGGGTGACGGTTGAAGGTGAAAGCATGGCGTTACCAATTATCGGTGATGGAGACAGAGGGGATGGCAGGCGGTTGAGGCACGCGGTGCGGGGCATAGTGGCGGCGGTCGCCCGCATTAATGTAGTAAATATTGGACGACGAGTAGAGAATTCGTTCGCCATCGATAATCTGTGTGGTGACGATAATCTCTTCGTTGCCGGTGTGGGTCCAGCTGCCGCTAGTGGTATCGGCGAGTATGCCCGCAGGTATTAAGGCAAGCGCGGGCTCGCGCCATTGGTTGAAGGGTATAGTGGCCACGGCAACGCCCGCGGTAAGTGCGGTGAAAGCGCCCACAGGTGGGCGGATAAAGCCACGGTCGCGATGCTCTATCACTTCTACATCAATACTGATATTGGCGCTGTTAGGGGTGGGCACGGTGGTTAGGTTGGCCCCCCGCGAGACTAGTTCGCTGGTCAACAGAGTGCGAAAACCACGCCCGAATTCACCACCGCTGTAAGCATGTAGCGCGGCATTGTCTTCTTGGGTGATGTAGAGGTCGCGATTGCGAACACGTTCGCGCTGTAAGATGTTGCTCGCTTCGTGACGAGCCAGTACGTCCCAATGATGAGCCGCCTGCATGCGCTGCTGCTCAGTATAGGGGTAGGTCGTAGCGATGGGTGCTTGGGACGTATTGGCATAGAAGCAGCCGCTAAGCATTAAGCTCGCCAGCCCCAAACTAACTGGCCGTATGAAATAAGATAAGCGTGTTGATATGGGAGGCATGCGCACCTAGTGGTTCCTTCTCGCTACTAAACGGCTTTTTGATAGACTAGTTTGCCATGTCCACTTTGGGATGCCTAATGACAAGGCATGTTGTACCGACTTGTTAGGTCGTACTTGTTTTGTGGTACCGGTTTTATGGTACCTGTTATGTAGTGCCTATGATGTAGTTTGTGATACATGGCGTGTATTAAATGGTTACATCGGCCACGAGGTTCAAAACTTTAATGAGCGATAATAGTAATGCTTGAAGATTACCGCAGCGGTCCACGTCATGATTCGCTCATGTCGGCCTATCACGAAAGCGATAGCAATAGTGGCTGGATGATTAGCTATCTGGATATCATGACTTTGCTGGTGGCTCTCTTTGTTATCATTATTGCCGCCGCGGGGTCGTCTAGCCCGAAATGGTTTGATGAGGATACGCCCAGCGACTATGTTTTTCCCTCTTCGCCTGCATTGGAAGTTCCCTTACCTGCCTCACTATTGCAGGCGCGCCCCCCGCGTGAGGATATGCTGGTAATGAGCGAAGCCGGATTAAGCCCAATGGCCATCAGTGCTGCGTTAGGCGTCGCTGGTTTGCCTTGGCGCATTAGGTACGGTGTGCCTCCATTGTTAGCCGCTCCTGCTCCCACACGTGCATCCCTCGTTGAAGCGATCGTTCCTTTGCCTCGCTTACTGATGCCCGCGGGCAACGATGATCTTTCTTCACCTATCGCGGATTATATGGTGGTGTTAACTGACCGTCCCCCAGTCAATGTTCAGCCAGTGAGTGATGAGTCTATCTCGGGGGCCGTCGCCTTGGAGCAGGCACTTTCTCAGCGTGTCGATTCATCGGCCTATTTGCCGGATTTAGACGGTGTGGAAGTTTCCCGGGTGGCTGAAGGGATAAGCTTGCGGGTACAAGATCAGTTGCTGTTTCCTTCAGCAACCGCAGAGCTCACTACAAACGGCACATCATTAGTCGGCAGCCTGCTTGAAACCATACAGCGCTATGATGGTGAGGTGTGGGTAGAGGGGCACTCCGATAGTCAATCGATTAACACGCCCGATTACTCTTCAAACTGGGCGCTTTCCAGTGCTCGCGCTATCGCTATCGTTGAGGCCTTAGAGGCAGCGGGAGTATCTCCAGAAAGATTGCGGGCCGTAGGCTTGGCAGCCACGCAGCCTTTGGAAGACAACAGTACGCTAGAGGGGCGCGCACGAAATCGCCGTGTAGAAGTCGTGATTCACGTTGAGTAATTAAATGCGCCTATATCATCGCGAGCTAAAGCTCCCTCCATGTCTAACGTTGATGGTGGTTGGCTAATTTTCAGCGAATAAGAAGATTGCTTAGTTCTTTATAAAATTTGAATTTCGAATCAGCCGATAACAGTTGTGCCTGATGCACCAGCGCTGTTGCTATAATAATCCGATCTTGTGGGTCACTGTGGTGTTTGGGCAGCGAAACAGCCTTCTCAGCAATGGCGGGAGTAATGGGCAATAGTGCTATGTTTGACGCGTCAAGCGCTTGTTCGAACCACCAGTTCAGCGTGCAACCAAGGTCAATGCGATTGTGCTCAACCAACCAAGCCACTTCAAACAAGCTGATTGCACTCACCCCGACATTTGCATCGGTTTCAATCGCATTGCGCCAGTGGGGCTTTAACCTGTCATCTCCAGACATCCACCATAACCACACATGAGTATCTAGCACCTGCATCAGGTTAGATCCCAACTGGCGTCAGGTTCCGTGTCTATGATTTCTTCTTTGAAAGCAATTGGTGGCACCTTGGCTGGTTGGCGTTGAACAATTTTTTCATGATCAGGCTCGGCGCTATCATCAGCTAAAACTATAATTTTCACATGGCGGTTTTTCAGCTTTTCAAAATGTGGCAGACGAATGAATTCATTTTTGATATCTGCTTCAAACTCGATGGCGTACATGACACACCCTCAGAAAACCTATCAAATTTAGAATAGCATGACCAAGCTTCTCTAACGATATTTAAAGAGTAAAGGACAGCAGTGTAATGCCAGTGTATCGGGTGTTCGATCATTCGGCACAGGGTGTCTAAGGTATTCCTTAATTTAATTATCTGATGTCCCGGTATTATTCATAACCCCGGTATTATTCATAAAAAAGCCCGCCGGGGGAGGCGGGCTACAAAGGGCTTGGCTCACTGCAGCCCACTGGTATCAGGTGAGGGTGTACAGGATTCCCAGTGGGTACAATTTGAGTATAGCTATTATTGAGGCTTTGCCAAGGGGTTGGGTAAACTTTTTTATACGTGTAGCTCTAAAATGTTGCGTTATTTTCCATGCTCTTTTTTGGTGCAGGCAGGGCGCTTCTTTTTGGTGCTAATAAGGGGATAGCGCTTTGTATCTCTAAAGCACGATGTAACGTACTGCTGTAATAGGACTTCTCTTTTTTGGCCTACAATTTGCTGAGTAATTTAATAAATAGGTTACTGATAGCCACTAGTTAGTCCAGACATGACATCTTAGCTATGTGCTGAGGTCGAAAAGAGGTAGTGCCATGCCTGAATCCGCTCGTCTTACTGTGTCACTCTCCCAGCCATTTTGTTCGCCAGACCCGGCGTTGCAGCCGCGTCTTGTTTTGACCGATTTAGATGGCTCATTGCTGGATCATCATAGTTATGATTTCAGTCCCGCTGTGCCTTGGCTTGCTCGGCTAAAGCAGATGGGCGTGCCTGTCATTCCGGTTACCAGCAAAACGCGTGCCGAGTTGTTTCCTCTGCGTGAGGCATTAGGCCTCACGGGTACGCCGTTTATTGCTGAAAATGGGGCTGTTGTTGGGTTGCCGCCAGGATGGTGCCATGCACGCTTGGATCGCCCAGGCAGTGGCAGGGACGGCGTTGTTATTAAACATCCTGGTGTGGACATTGGTTTTATCCGTGCCCGATTGAAAGTATGGCGTGAACGACAGGGTATCCGTTTTTCGAGAATGGGTGAGTTGAGCGTTCTAGAAGTGATGGAGCTAACCGGGCTAGATGAAGCGCGTGCCAAAAATGCTCGTCAACGGGAAGGCAGTGAGCCATTGATATGGCATGACACCGACGCTGCTTTGGATACCTTTCGTAGCGCTTTAGAAGGAGATGGGCTTCAGCTCACTCAAGGCGGTCGGTTTTGGCATGTTATGGGGCGCTCGGCGGATAAAGGCAGCGCCGTAGAGTGGTTGATCAAACGTTTTACCGCCTTAAGAGGGCGTACGCCACTCTCGCTTGGTTTGGGGGATGGGCCGAACGATATCACCATGCTGAATACAGTTGATCAAGCTGTCGTTATTCGAGGCTGTCACGACTTAATCGTTGAGCCAAGTAACACTTCGCTATACCGCACGCAGGCAACAGGACCGACTGGTTGGGCTGAGGGGGTAGCCCACTGGTGGGGGCGAGATGACCGCCGTGTAGAGGCGGCGGAAGCATGCGATGTTGTCGCTGTGTAAAAAAACTGTGTAAAAGCCAGTTCTGTAAATCCAGGGAGGTAAGCGAATGAGTGACTTTCATCAGAACGGTATTATTACGGATTTTCACAACCTGACTCGACGCCCGGTAGACGCGCTTGAACAGGAGCTGTGTCAGTTTTCACGCCGCCGCCCAATGGGATTGATACTGCCTTCGCTATTTTCGGAATTGGAAGGGCCCGCGTTATCGGCGATTGTCGATGAGCTGGTTAAAGTGCCTTATCTGAACGAGATTGTGATTGGCCTGGATCGAGCGAATCGCGAACAGTTCTTATACGCACGTGAGTTTTTCTCACGCTTGCCCCAGCATACGCGCATTTTATGGAACGATGGCCCACGCCTGCGTGCTCTGGATGCAGAGCTGGAAGATCACGGGCTGGGAGCTTTGGAGCCTGGCAAAGGTCGTAATGTGTGGTACTGCGCAGGCTATGTGCTGGCATCGGGCCGATCAAAAGTCATAGGGCTGCACGATTGTGATATTTTGACCTATGAGCGTGGGTTGCTGGCGCGCTTGATGTACCCGGTGGCTCACCCAAACTTTAACTACAGTTTCTGTAAAGGCTATTACCCGCGTATTGCGGAGGGTAAGTTAAATGGCCGTGTTTCGCGACTACTCGTCACGCCGCTGCTACGGGCGCTGAAAACCGTGTGCGGGCCGCTGCCGTATCTCGACTACCTGGATAGCTTTCGTTATCCGCTTTCAGGTGAGTTCGCTATGCGCAGCGATGTGCTTGAAGGCATTCGTATGCCTGCGGATTGGGGGTTAGAGATCGGCGTACTGTCCGAATTGCACCGGAACTACTCGCTGCGTCAGCTTTGCCAGGTGGATATTGCCGATGCCTATGACCATAAGCATCAGCCGGTTAGTGAAGAGGATCCGGATGGCGGCTTAAACCGCATGAGCCTGGATATATCGAAGGCGCTCTATCGTAAATTAGCGACCCAGGGCATCACCTTTAGCAGCGAAGATTTCCGCACGCTCAAGGCCACTTACTACCGCTTTGCATTGGATTTGATTGAAGCCTATGACCATGATGCCACGATGAACGGGTTAAGCCTTGACCGCCACACCGAAGAGCAAGCCGTAGAGCTATTTGCCAGTAATCTTCTCGAAGCGGGTAATCTGTTTATAGATAACCCCCGAGAGCGGCCCTTTATTCCAAGCTGGAACCGAGTACAGGCTGCCGTGCCGGACCTACTCGCACGCATGAATGAAGCGGTAGAACTCGATAATCAAGGGAAGGTGTAGACGTTTCAAACTCGTTATTTAGATAAAAAGGCCAGCTACCCAAGAGTAGCTGGCCTTAGCTTTTCATACTTGATTGTTAGTCGATGCTAAAAACTAAAAATCGCTGTGCTGAGGTGATACCCGTGGGATGGGAGCAGACGCCGGTAAGCTGACCTGTGCATGCCCGGCGCCCTGGTTAATACGGAAGTGAGTGACCAATTGGCGCAACTGATTGCTTAGTTGCGCCAGGGATTGAGTCGCATGGTTACTCTCTTGCACCAGACTGGCATTTTGCTGGGTCATTTGATCCATTTGTGTCACGGCTTGGTTGACCTGCTCAATGCCGCTACTTTGCTCAATGGTGGCCGCAGAAATTTCCTGAACCAGCGTGCTGAGCTGTTTAATGTCATCGACCATGCCGTTGATCACATCGCCGGTATCGCGTACTTGGCGGCTGCCTTCCGTAACCTTGCTATCCGACGTGCCGATCAGGGTTTTGATCTCCTGGGCGGCAGAAGCAGAGCGGCTGGCTAACTGACGCACTTCGTTAGCGACCACGGCAAACCCGCGTCCTTGTTCACCGGCGCGTGCCGCTTCCACCGAGGCGTTAAGGGCCAGAATATTGGTTTGGAAAGCAATGCTGTCAATGGTGTTGACGATACTGCTCATTTGGCTGGCGCTTTCGTTAATCGTCGCCATGGTGGCGGTGACGGTGGACATGGCATCACTGCCACGCTGTGCACTGTCGGCTGCGCGTGTGGCAAGCGAGCGCGCATGATCGGCGTGTTCGGCATTTTGCTGAACCGTAGCGGTAAGCTGCTCCATGCTGGAGGCTGTTTCGGCCAACGAGGCCGCCTGCTCTTCGGTACGGGTAGAAAGCTCTTCGTTAACGCCTACAATCTGTTCAACGCCGCTGTTGACCTGGTGTGCTCCTAAATGAATATCGCCAATCGTATCGGCCAGGGTTTCGCGCATACGGTTAATATCAAACAGCAAACTGCTCTGATCTTTCGCTGAAAGCTGAGTGGCTTGGGTTAAATCCCCGTCGGCGATATGGCGCACAACGCTGGCGGCATAGCGTGGGTCTCCACCCAGGCGGCGGGCCACATCACGAATAACCCAGCCCATTAGCAGCGTTACCGGTAAGCCAATAATTAACAGGATCATTATCGAGCGAATCAAACCGGCAATAAAGGCTTCGTTTATATCATCAACATAAACGCCTGCCGCCAGTGACCACTGCCACTCAGGAAGGTGTGCCACATAGCTGATTTTCGGTATTTGTTCATCCCCACCTGCTCGGGTCGTGTAGTAGCCAACATGGCCACCACCTGCTTGGGAAGTACTTAACAGCGCTGGATAAAGCGCCATACCGCTGGCGTCTTGATAATCGGTCATGTCGGTGCCGGGTGTGCGGCTGGGGTGGGAAATAATCAGTAAGTCGTCGTTAAAAGCGAAAATATACTCGTTAGCCCCGAAGTTGACGCTGGACATGTTGTCAATGGCGCGCTGTTGGGCCTCTTCAAGACTTAGATCGCCAGCAGCAACGTGTTCTTGCAGGGCTTGTAGCTGGCTATGCACGCTTTCAACTACGTACTGAATGCTGTCGCGGCGTTCGCTCACAATCGTCTAACGATTCTCCCAGGCTAACCAGCCAACCAAAATCAGCATGGCGATCCAGATAATTCCCAGCGTTCCCCACAGCTTTTGTGTTGTTGTTAATTGAGTCACGGTTTTCCTTATTTTTGTAATTAAGCTTTTTTAATATCGGCTTAATTTCACCCTACATTAGCAAAATACTTAATAGACGTTATTTTGCGCATATCCCCATTTTTATATTCTAAAAATATATAAACATATAACATTTTGTGTACTATGATGTTTACGTAACCTATCGATACATGCACATCCCACGGGAGGCTTCAATGCAGCGCCCAATCGTTACCCACTTTTTTGACGAGCCAACCAATACCTTCAGCTATGTTGTCCAAGATCCAGACAGCACTGCCTGTGCAATTATAGATTCAGTGCTCGATTTTGATTATGCCGCTGGGCGAACGGACGTACGTTCAGCCGATGAAATCATCGCTTTCATTCACCATCGCCAGCTTGATGTTACGTGGATTTTGGAGACCCATGTTCACGCCGATCATTTATCAGCGGCACCTTATCTACATGAAAAGCTGGGCGGTAAAACGGGTATTGGCGCCAAGATAGTGGAGGTGCAGGAAATATTTGGTAAAGCATTCAATGCGGGCAGCGAGTTTGCCCGGGACGGTAGCCAATTTGATGCGCTGTTCAATGAAGGCGATGTGTTCAGTATTGGTGGTTTGCAGGGAAAGGTGGTGCATACACCGGGCCACACGCCCGCTTGCTTGACCTATGTTATTGGGGATGCTGCCTTCGTAGGCGATACGCTCTTTATGCCGGATTATGGCACCGCTCGCTGCGACTTCCCTGGGGGTGATGCTCGCACCCTGTATCACTCCATTCAAAAAGTGTTGGCGCTGCCTGAGCAAACGCGACTGTTTTTGTGCCACGACTACAAAGCCCCTGACCGCGATACCTTCCAGCATGAAACCAGCGTGGCTGAACAACGGCAGGCTAACGTTCATGTGCATGAGGGCATCAGTGAAGAGGCATTCGTGAAAATGCGTACCGAGCGGGATGCCACGCTCGGCATGCCAAGGCTGATTATTCCCTCTGTCCAAGTCAACATGCGTGCGGGGCATATGCCGCCTGCTGAAGACAATGGCGACGTTTATCTAAAAGTACCCATTAATAAATTTAAGTAGGGGAAGTGGTATGGACTGGATGGCAAGCCTGCAAGGGTTAGCTGGTGGCGTGTTAATCGGCCTTTCCGCTACGTGGCTGATGGCAACGTTGGGCCGCATCGCGGGCATTAGTGGCATTGTTGGTAATCTAATCACTCAACGCCCCAAAGGTGATAGCGCCTGGCGGTTTGCCTTTTTGTTGGGATTAATCAGTGGGCCATTGGTCATCATGTTATTAGGCAGCGGCTTAGGAAACGTGGCGGGTAGCCCTGGCGAAGTGATTGGCGCACCTGCTGGTGGTGTCGGGCTAATGCTCGTGGCCGGGCTGCTGGTGGGTGTGGGCACAGGTCTGGGCAGTGGCTGTACGAGTGGCCATGGCGTTTGTGGCTTGGCGCGTTTGGCGCCGCGCTCTATGGCAGCCACCGGTGTGTTTTTAATCATGGCAATTGTCACGGTTTATATCTCGCGTCACTTGATAGGCATAGGTGGTCTTCAATGAGTATTGCCATGAATAACTTAATGAATAGCAGTGTAATGAAAACCTGCGCGGGCTATGCCGCGGGACTGCTTTTCGGCTTGGGATTGGCAGTGTCAGGTATGACCGACCCGGCACGTGTGCTGGGCTTTTTAGATGTGGCGGGTGCCTGGGATCCTACGCTGATGTTTGTATTGGGCGGGGCCGTTATGACCACCTTTATCGGCTATCGACTGGTGTTCAGGCGCTCAGCTCCAGTGCTGGGAGGCGTTTTTCAACGGCCGACTAAGAGGGAGCTGGATGCCAAGCTACTGGGAGGCGCTGCCTTGTTCGGGATTGGTTGGGGGCTTTCGGGTTACTGCCCAGGCCCGGCCATTGCTTCTATTGGTGGGCTGTCGCTGCCGCTAACGGCCATGTTGTTCACCATGGTAATCGGGTGGTTCGCTGCGAAGCGCCTTGCTCAATAGACCCCACCTAAATGATCTAAACGCTATCGCCCTTGCCGTCACAGCAAGGGCGTTTTTTGTTTGCTTAACGCTGCTTTAATCCTTGGCAGCCATGATGACAGGTAATAAAAAGGAAACCGTTATGCACGTCTTGCTGATTGAAGATGACCCGCTAGTTGCTTCGGGTATTCGCACTGGGTTAATAACCTTTGATTTTGTGGTTGACCACGTTTCTACGCTGAAGGCTGCGCGCCAAGCGCTGAAAACGGTTTCCAGCGATGTGGTGATTCTTGACCGTGGCTTACCCGATGGTGATGGCTTACAGCTGTTGGCTGAGTGGCGTGACCAGGGCATCGACGTACCAGTGCTGGTGCTAACGGCAAGAGATGCGGTGCGTGACCGCGTGGATGGCTTGCAGGGTGGTGCCGATGACTACCTGGTAAAACCTTTCGACTTAGACGAGCTGGTAGCGCGGTTACATGCCTTATTGCGCCGAGCCGCAGGGCGCAGCAGTGGCATTATTACGCATGGTGCCCTCGCGTTAGATCCAACCGCCCGCGAAGTGTATGTCAATGAGCAGCTGATTATGCTGTCACGCCGTGAAATAGTGCTTCTAGAAGCGTTTTTGCAGTCACCGCGCAGCGTGCTTTCGGCCGACCAGCTTAAAGATAGCCTTTACGGCATGAATGATGACGTCGCCAGCAACGTCCTTAATGTGCATATCCACCATCTGCGCCGAAAGTTAGGCAGTGGCGTGATTGAAACGGTGCGCGGGCTTGGTTACCGATTAGGCAAGCCAGAAGCAGTGCATGTAGCCGGCACGCCCTTCAAGGGGCAGCTATGAGCTTAAAGGTAAAAGTACGGAAAGGTACGGCTATGAGTTTAAAGGTACCGCTATGAGTTTACGCTCGCGCTTACTGCTCACTCTGGGGTTAACCTTGGCGCTGCTATGGGGCGTAGCAGCGGCGTGGCTAATGCGCGATTTGGAAGATAAGTTTGTGGAAACCCTGGACCAGCGTTTAGCGCAGTCGGCGCGGATGGTGGCGGGGTTAGTCTTACAGCTGCCGTTTGAGGTCTGGGCAGATGCCGAACACCCCGTCATGTCTATTCCGCCCATCGAAGGCCTTGCCTGCCAGGTGCACTCGCCCCAAGGCGCAATCATGGCGCGCACCCATGCTGATTTAGACACCGTGTTGGCACCCGGAGAAAGCGGGCATACCTATCGCCAGGCAGGCGATGTCACGTGGCGAGTGTTCACCTATGAGCGTGGTGGAATCGTGATTACCACCGCAGACCGGATGGACGAGCGCGATATGCTGCTTAGTGACGTGATTCGGATAGCGGTGGTGCCCTTCGTGGTGGCGCTGGTGGGCAGCATGATGGCGCTATGGCTAGGTATTTGGCGTGGTTTGGCACCGCTCACGCGGCTGCGTGAATCGCTTGCGAATCGTCATCCTGACGCGCTGGCACCTGTTGCCACCTATGGCTTACCCAAAGAAATTCGGCCGCTAATCGAGACCCTCAATGCGCTGCTTGCGCGTATTCAGCAAACCATTATCCGCGAGCAGCGCTTTACCAACGACGCCGCTCACGAGCTACGCACGCCTTTGACTGCTATCAAAACCCACCTACAAGTTGCCCGCCGGGTGGAAGGGCAGGCGGCGATGGCATCGCTCAACTACGCTGAAGAGGGCGTGGTACGGTTGAGCTCCACCCTTGACCAGCTGCTAACGCTTGCTCGCGTAGAGGGGCGTTTGCGCTTTGATGATGGCGAGGCAAGCCACGTAGCGGAAGTAGCTGAGTGCGCGCTGGCAGACAGCCATGCTCATCTAGAACGTTTTGTGGTGCCCGATCAATGGCCCGATGCCACGCTTGCCATGCCCCGTGAACTGGCGATCACCGCATTGCGTAATTTATTGGATAACGCCGTGCACCATGGGCCACCAGAAACGCCTGTGACGCTAACGGCGCAGTGGGAGCATGGGGAGTCTCACCTGACGTTTAGCGTGAGTGATCAAGGGCCAGGGGTCGACAGCGCCACGCTAGAGCAGATCACCCGACGGTTTTGGCGCGCCAGTAAGCAACAAGGCAGCGGGCTGGGGTTGGCGATTGTGGCCGCGATTGCCGAACGCTTTGGTGGGGCGGTCACGTTTGCCAGCCCTGCTGAAGGTGGGTTTATCGCCCGCCTAAAAGTGCCTGTGATGGCACCCACTGACCAAGTGTCAGCGGTATATGAGTAAGTAATGTAAACATAGTATGTAAACATATAAGTAACGCCTATTAGGCATGATCAGCACGTCTAGTAAATAGGCAAAGCATATAAGCAACAAATAAGAGCCGTCGTGCATTAGCAACAACATAACGCAAGGGGAAACCGCTATGAAGAAAACACGCTTGAGCAGGTTTGGCCTATTGGTAGGGGCCAGTTTGTTCGCCGGAGGTGCCATCGCGCAAGAAGGTGATGTTGAGCGAGGCCAGGCAGCCGCCGCTACCTGTACTGCCTGTCATCAGGCCGATGGCAGTGGCATGAATATCCCAGGGGGTGAGTCATGGCCACGCTTAGCCGGGCTTGATGCAGGCTATATCGTCAAGCAGTTGCACGACTTCAAAGAAGGTCGTCGGCAAAATGCCAGCATGATGCCATTTGCCAACATGCTCAATGACCAACAGATTGTCGATGTTGCCGCTTACTACAGCCAGCTTGAGGTAACCCCAGGGCAAGGCGGCGATGACGCCGATGAGGCGCTGCTAAAGCGCGGCGAACAGCTGGCTAATCGCGGCGACTGGGATGCCTACATTGTATCGTGCAAGAGCTGCCATGGGCCGGGCGGCACCGGTGTGGGCAGTGATTTCCCCGGTATTGCCAGCCAGCATGCGGGTTATATCAGCGCTCAATTGACCGCTTGGCAAAACGACACGCGTAGCAACGACCCACAGAATTTAATGGGCGCTATTGCTAAGCGTATGAGCGACAACGATATCCAGGCGGTGTCAGCGTGGTATGCCCAACAGGATATAGATCAAGAAGGGGAGGAGTAATCATGGCACTCACCATAACGATGCGTAAACGCACGCTGGTGCTCGCGGTCACGGGTATGTCGCTGGCAACCGGTTTAACGATGACTGCCTACGCTGCCAATGAAGCGGCGCAAGGCGATGAGATGCCTTACCAAACCCTTGTTGAGCTTGGTTACCCCGCCCCCCAGGAAGGTGAGTTGGTGCATGTGCCACCCACAATGGCAGACCTGGAAGACGCCGATATTCACCCGGAACTTAAAAAAGTTATCCGCTACGGCTACGAGTTGTTTACCGATACACAGCAGCTGCGCGATGAGTACGTTTATAACGATATGAACTGCTCTAGCTGTCACCTAGGCGAAGGGCGTCAGCCATTTAGCGCGCCAGTGTGGGCGGCGGCGGTAACGTTGCCTGATTTTCGCGGTAAAAATCAGCACGTCAACAACCTTGAAGAACGCATTGCTGGCTGTTTTGCCTATTCCATGAACGGCACGCCGCCGGAATATGGCAGCGATGAAATGCTGGCATTGAGTGCCTACCACCAGTGGTTGGCCACCGGCGCGCCGATGTATCCGAGCCAGCCGATCTATGGCCGTGGTTTCCCAGCGCCTGACCAGCCAGCCGAACAGCCCGATTACGCCAGAGGTGAGGCCGCCTACCAGGAAAACTGTGCTATATGCCATCAGGAAGACGGTACCGGGCACTATGAAAACGGCGAGTATGTGTTCCCTGCGCCCTGGGGTGATGGTTCCAATAACTGGGGGGCGGGCATCGTTCGCGTGGATACCATGGCAGGCTTTATTTACCAAAACATGCCCCTTGGTCAGCCGCGTTCACTGAGTGATCAAGAGTCTTGGGATATTGCTTACTATATAAGCAACCAAGAGCGCCCCCAAGATCCCCGCTACACGGGTGATGTAGCGGAAACACTTGAACTGTTTGGGCCCACTTTCCACGACCGTTCACTGTACGGGCAAACCCGTGAACACGATGGTCATGTACTCGGTGATCACGACAACTTCGGGGATAAAGGCGACATTAAACCCTGGAACGTTGGTATGCCGCGGTTTGAAAGCCTGGCTGACGAGCAATAAAGCAAGCTTGAAAGAAGCCGCTTGAAAGAATGTGCTTGAAAGGCGTTGCTTGAAAAAAAAAGCTAGCAAGAAGGGAGGCCGAACGCGGCCTCCCTTCTTGTTTGATACTCAGCACTTGATATCCGGTACTAACAACGGGTTATGGCGCTTCGCTGCCCATCATGTCGAGCAACCGCTCATCGCTGGGTAAGCCCTGAATACGATCTATGCGAATGCTGCCATTCTCCGCTTCCCGCTGAAAAGCACTGGTTGGCGTGGCATATAAACCAAGCTCTTCAAACAGCTGGTTATTGGCGTATACCTGCTCTTCAATCTCGCGCGGTTGGGCGCTTGCAGCCACTTCATCGCCGCGGTTATGCTCATGCAGCGTGGCAGCAGGGTCGTTAGCGCCCAGTATAGCGGCTGCTTTGCCAGGGCTGTCTGGCGCTAAAATACCCACCATGATATGCCGTAGCTGCACGTCGCCTGCTTCTACCCAGGGGCGAACGTCTTGCCACAGCTGGCGGCAGTAAGGGCAGTTAGCATCGGTGAAGGTGTAAATGACCCGTGGAGCATCCTCGTCACCATCTTGAATCCAATGGCTTTCGTTTAATAGCTGCCAGGTTTGTGCTTCTAGCGGGGCGCGCACATGCTCATCTAGCTGAGCCTCGGTAAGGTCGTCACCCTCGCTATTCATTAGCGTGCCCACCACGGCGTGCTCGCCATCGGGCGTCAAGTAAATCGCCATATCCCGACCCTGCACGCTGGCACCATAGCCGCGCATACCGCCGGGGGCGTCAAACTGGCCATGAATTTCCAACCCTTGATTGGCTAACGCTTGGATAGGCGCAGGAAGGTCTTCGGCATAGCTGGTCGCTGTGCCGAAAATTCCTGCAAGTAAGAAGATGCCACTCACAATAGGCTGACGGTTTAAAGGCATAACAGTGTCCTGATTAAGTAATACACGGCATTGAAAATAAACAAATGCGACTATTTAGTAAGCGAATCACTCAGCGCAAACGTTCAAGGCCACGCTGCAAGGTGGCACGGGAAAGCTCACCAAAGTGGGTGTTGACCAATTGGCCATTGGCATCATAAAAAAGGGTGGTTGGCATGGCATGCGCGCCGGTGGCTTGGCCAACGGCATTGCGGGGGTCGAGCCATACGTTGTCCAACGAGAATCCGTGCTCATTCATGAACGTATCAATATGTGCCTGAGATTCCCCTTGGTTGATGAAAACAAACGTAATCTCGGTTTCCTGCTGCTGCGCTTGCTCAAACACCGGCATTTCACGAATACACGGCGGGCACCAGCTCGCCCACAGGTTGACAACGATAGGCTGTTGGCTGTCTTGCGATAGTTGCGGAAGATCGATGGGTTCGCCGGCGCGGGTGGTCAGGGCAATGTCTGGCAGTGGGCGTGATTGGTGCTCTATTAAGATAGCGCTACCTGCTGTCAGACCCCATGCCAAACCGCCCACCAATAGCGCGCCGCTTAGCGGAACACGCAGGCGCGGTGAACGCCATAGCGTCCAGCCAGCATACCCAAGCCCCACTACAATGCCGCCGATAATATCAAAACCACCATCGCGAATATCGAGGCGGTCGAGCACGCCTTCATATTCGCCCCAGTAACGCACCACGAAGACGAAGCGCGCGCCAATAAAGGCAACGAACAGCAGTGTAAAAAGCGTATCGCTGACAGGAATGCGATGGCGTCTTCCCAGTAGAGCACCGGCTAACAGCGCTAATAAAAAAGCCAAGCCGATTAGCAGTTGGTGAATACTAAAGCCCATCGGCCCAAGGGCAATACTCTGTTGCAACATAAGCAAACACAATCCCTGAAATAATGATGTGCTGCCATTATCTCAGCACGACATTATTTAGGGATTACGTGTGGCCTGCCTGGGGCGTTATGCCGCAAGGCGCCGTACTTAACTATTAAGTTAAGTGTAGGGATTTATGTTGAGCTATTCAGGTGCCACTAACCAACGAATGGCATAAGGGGGAAGGGCGCCTTCAGCAGCCCAAGGATTACTTGGGTCCAGTGCCTGCCACGCATGCTTTTCAAGTGTCTGGGTTACCGCTTCACTCAGGTTGTCTAAAGGAAGTGGTAGGTCGGTGACGTTGTATAGCGCTAACAGCCGACGGCCATCGTGCAGCGGGCCACGCTCCACAGCTAGCAGTTCGGGTGAAGAGACCAACACCCGCTGAGCGGCGGTGGGGTGAAAGCAGGGTTCTTGACGGCGCTGCTCCAGCAGCCGATTTAAGGCATGGAAAACATCGTGGGTGGGAGTAGAGGGGCTGTCTAGCAGTAAATCTAACTCGTTGCGCTGCCAGCGCCGACGGTTAATTGAGCGCAGGCGCCCACTGCGCTCAACGCCTTCCACATCATTGAGCGTGCCAGTGAGGGTGTGAATATAGAGCGCTGGGATGCCTTGCAAGCTGAGCATAATCGCTTGGCTACATAGAAAGCGGGCGATCTGCCATGGGTCTGGACCACGGCGGGTGCCGCGCATGGCTTCGAACCAAGTGATATTGATCTCATACGGTGTGTCACTTCCGTCTGGGTTGCTGCGCATACTGACGAATCCGCCGAACTTGTGCATTAACTCCAGCAGCGCATCTCTTTCGTGATCAGGCAGTAAGCCTTCTAGCGGGCGCACGCCGATACCGTCGTGGCTGGCGGTGAAATTGAGGTAGGTGCATTGCTCAGGTAGTACTGGCAGGCTAGCAAGCCAGCTTTGCAGCGTACTGGCTTCACCTCGGGTGAGGGTGTGCAGTAAAAGGGGAGGAAGGGCAAACTGATACACCATATGGGCTTCGTCGGGCGGGCCTGCGGGTAGCCGATCTAAACCAAAATAGCTGATATTTTCCTGGTGGGGCACATTGGTTTCGGTAATCAGCAGGGTGCCAGGGGCCACGTGATCCACAATCGCCCTGAGTAGCCGCACCACGGTGTGGGTTTCCGGAAGGTGAATACAGGGCGTGCCCAGCCGTTTCCATAAAAAAGCCACTGCATCCAAACGCACAATCCGCGTGCCTTGCTCCAGGTAGAAAAGCAAGATGCCGACGAATTCCAGTAGCACATCCGGATTTTCAAAATTTAAATCAAGCTGGTCTTCAGAAAATGTTGCCCAAAGGTAACGGGTACCGCGCCGGGTCGAAACAGGTACGAGTAGAGGACTGCTGCGCGGGCGAACCACCTGAGAGACATCGGTCTCTGGGGCGGCTTCAATAAAGTAGTCGCGACCGGGCAGGCTGCCGCTCAGGTAATCAACAAACCAGAGCGATTCCCGCGAGACATGGTTGAGTACCAGGTCGGCCATTAAGTCGTAGTGTCCGGCAAGCTCACGGATATGCGACCAATCACCTAAGTCAGCATTAACTTCGCGATAATGGATGACCGAGAAGCCGTCGTCACTGCTCCACGGGAAGAAGGGCAGTACATGTACACCACTGATACGATTCCCCAGGCGGGTTTGTAAAAAATCGCTCAAAACGGCTAATGGCGCCACGCCTTCTTCAATAATCGAGTCGCCATAGGTGATCACCCACTGATCTTTTTCGCTCCATGAAGGTGCATTATTGCCGGTAGCAGCGATGGGGGTGGACGAAAACGGAGCAAGTGACAGAAAATGCTCAAGGTGCTGATTTAAACGCCGTTGTACCTCGTCTGCCCGCGGCCCATACAGGTGGGTGAGGTAGTGGTGAACGGTTTGTTCGAAGGGGGGCATGGGTGGCTCCTTATAAACAATCTGCCACAAACGCTGCAGCTTGTGTGCCAAATCGTTACAATACGAGGTTGATACCGCGTTTAAACGTTAAGCGATAGTAGCTTCTGGCACTTATTGCTGCTTTAAACGCCATGAATAGCACACACTAAAGATAGGTTATAACACGCTAATTCGTGCGGCTTGCCGACACGGGCTGACAACAGGTTGACCGCCATGCATTGCCCATTTTGTGGTGCAAACGATACTCGAGTGACGGATTCGCGATTGGTGGCCGACGGCGACCAGGTGCGCCGGCGTCGCCAGTGCGCGAGCTGCCAAGAGCGCTTCACCACCTACGAAACCGCAGAGCTAGTGATGCCGCGAGTGGTGAAGTCCGACGGCTCCCGCGAGAGCTTCAATGAAGCCAAGCTGCGAGCGGGCATGTTGCGCGCGCTTGAGAAACGCCCCGTCAGTGCGGAAGCCATCGAAGCGGCGGTAGAGCGCATTCGACAAACATTGCGCGCCAGGGGCGATCGTGAAATCAACGCCCGGGATATCGGCGAATCGGTGATGCAGGCGCTTAAAACCCTTGATCATGTGGCCTATATCCGCTTTGCCTCGGTGTATCGCAAGTTTCAGGATTTAGACGAATTTCGCGCCGAAATTGATCGGCTTTCTCAAGAGCCGTCTCAAAAGCCCGAGCAAAACAGTGAGCCGTTATAATGAGTGCTGTGTTTAGCCAAGCCGACCACCGTTATATGGCGCGGGCGCTACAGTTAGCCAAAAAAGGGCTGTACACCACCGACCCTAACCCCCGCGTTGGTTGCGTGCTCGTGCGTGATGAGCAGATTGTCGGTGAAGGCTTTCATCTGCGTGCCGGTGAACCCCATGCTGAAATTCACGCTTTAAAGGCAGCAGGTGAATCCGCACACGGCGCGACCGCCTACGTCACCCTTGAACCTTGTTCCCACACCGGGCGCACTGGCCCCTGCGCGCTGGCGCTGAAGGAAGCCAAGGTGTCGCGGGTGGTGATTGCCATGATGGACCCCAACCCGCAGGTGAGCGGTCGCGGTATTGCCCTGCTGAAAGAGGCCGGTATTGACGTAGCGGTTGGCTTGCTAGAAAACGACGCACGAGCGCTTAACCCTGGGTTTATTGCCCGCATGACCACCCAGCGCCCTTTTGTGCGCCTGAAAATGGCCATGAGTTTAGATGGCCGCACCGCGATGGGGTCAGGCGAATCGCAGTGGATTACCGGGCCAGAAGCACGCTGCCAGGTGCAGCGGCTGCGGGCGCGCTCTAGCGCCATCTTAAGCGGTGTGGAATCCATGATTATGGACGATGCGCGCCTTACGCTGCGTGCTGAGCAGCTAAAGCTTGCTAATGCCGAAGACGTCGTTCGCCGCCAGCCCCTGCGGGTGATTTTAGATACGCGGCTGCGTTTACCCCTGGCGGCGGCCTGTTTGAGCGAACCAGGGCGCACATTAGTGATTACCACCCCGGCACACACGGCGGAGAAACGTGCTCGGCTAACCGAGGCAGGTGCCGAAGTGTATGTGTTACCCGCCGGTAGCGATGGCCGTATTGATTTAGCCCTGATGCTGCAGTGGTTGGCCGAAAACGAACAGGTTAACGAGCTGCTGGTGGAAACCGGCGCGACGCTAGCAGGTGCCCTGCTCGATGCAGCGCTGGTTGATGAGCTGCAGCTCTTCGTTGCTCCTACCCTGTTAGGCGGGGAAGCGCGGCCGCTTTTTGCCCTGCCTGGGCTGTCGCGCATGGCCGATCAGCGGCGGTTAGCGATTCACGACATGCGGGCGGTGGGGCGTGATTGGCGCATTATCGCTTCCCCTCTGCCGACTAGCGTAACTGACGCATCTGGTGAATTTAGCGATAGCAAGGTAACCTGACGCGCTAAATCGCCGCTTTCGCGGCAGCTTTTCGTAACGAGCTTTTTGTAACGAACTTTTCGTGACAACACTTATTGGAGATTCCATGGTGCACCCCTCCTCTAGAGGCTTAGCCCCTATCGCCGAGCTGGTGGAAGATATCCGCCAGGGCAAAATGGTGATCCTCATGGACGATGAGGATCGTGAGAACGAAGGTGATATCATCATGGCCGCCGAAAAAGTGCAGGCCGAGCATATCAACTTTATGGCTCGTTTTGCCCGCGGTTTGATTTGCATGCCCATGACCCGCGACCGCTGCGAGCAGCTTAACCTGCCGTTAATGGTGCGTGATAATGGCTCGGGGTTTGGCACTAAGTTTACGCTTTCGATTGAAGCAACCGAAGGCGTTACTACCGGCATTTCCGCCGCGGACCGAGCGCGAACGGTGCAAGCCGCCGTAGCACCTCATGCCAAGCCTTCTGATATCGTTCAGCCGGGGCATATTTTTCCGCTGATGGCAGAGCCCGGCGGCGTGTTACGCAGGGCAGGGCACACGGAAGCGGCCTGTGACCTGGCCGCACTTGCAGGCTGTGACCCCAGCGGTGTGATCTGCGAAATCATGAACGATGACGGCAGCATGGCGCGCCGCCCAGAGCTTGAAGCGTTTGCTCAAGAGCACGGCATTAAAATCGGCACCATTGCTGATTTGATTCACTACCGTATTGTCAACGAGCAGACGATCGACCACCTGGAAGCGTCAACGGTGATGACCTCCCACGGCGAGCTAACGCTGCACGTGTTCCGTGACCGTATTCAAGGCGCTCACCACTTAGCGCTGGTCAACGGTCAGCCAACGCCTGAGCAAGCCACCACGGTACGTGTCCATCTTACCGATACGCTGCGCGATGTGATTGGTTTGATGAAAGGCTCGCAGAGCCGCTGGGATGCGCACCGGGCGCTTGAAGAGATTGCCGGTTCGGTGCCGGGTGTGTTTGTGTTAATTGATGACGGTCGCCCGCATCAGGACTTAAAAGATCAGCTGGATATCTTTTTAGACCGTGTGCGTCAGCCGCGTAATAGCGACTCCGATGGTGCTGGTAACTATTTGACCATTGGTACTGGCTCGCAGATCCTGCGTTATTTAGGCGTGGGTAAAATGCGCTTACTTAGTTCGCCGTGGAAGTTCTCGGCGCTTTCTGGTTTTGATCTCGAAGTTGTTGAGCGCCTGGGTCCTAATGACTCGGCGTATGCGTCAACCGTTGAGCAGGAATAAATAGATGCACTCCCTCACTCAAGTTGAAGGTACGTTTGTTGATGTCGATGGCCGCTATGTCATCGTTGTAGGTCGTTTTAACCATCACGTGGTCGATAGCCTGGTGGAAGGCGCTGTCGACAGTTTGACGCGTCATGGTGTGGACGCTGAAAATATTCACATTGTTCATGTGCCGGGTGCCTGGGAACTGCCGCTGGCCGTTAAGCGCGTTTTGAAGGTGATGAAACCCGATGCCGTCATCGCCTTGGGCGCGGTTATTCGCGGAGGCACTCCGCATTTTGAGTATGTGGCGGGCGGCTGCAATACAGCGATTAATCACTTGCAGCTTGAGTTTGATACCCCGGTCGCCAATGGCGTGCTAACGGTTGAAAATATCGAACAAGCCATTGAGCGTTCGGGCACTAAAGCGGGCAATAAAGGTACCGAGGCGGCTATGGCAGCGATGGAAATGGTGTCTTTACTGCGTGCGCTGGGAGACTCTCAATGAGCGAGCGCAAACCCTCGGCAGCCCAGCAGAGCCGTCACGCAGCGCGTGAGCTGACGGTGCAGGGGCTTTATCAGTGGCACATGACGGGTAAATCCATCACCACGATTGAAGCCGAGTTTCGTAGCCAAGTCGCCGATGACGATTTGGAAGATCACGAAAACTGGGTGAAGGTAATGGAGATCGCTGATAAGGCGCTGTTCCATGAGCTTCTCCATAACACGGTGCGGTTCAAAGCAGAGCTGGATCGCGATATCTCGCCATTGCTAGACCGCCGCCTGGAAGATCTTGACGCGGTAGAGCTGGCGATTCTGCGGTTGGGCGCTTACGAGCTTTCCCGCCGTATGGACGTGCCTTATCGTGTGGTGATTAACGAAGGCGTTGAGTTGGCTAAGTCATTTGGCGCCACCGATGGCCATAAATACGTGAACGGCATTCTTGATAAGCTGGCGATTCGCCTACGCAGTGCCGAGGTCAGCGCTCGTCGTCTCTGAACGCGAGCGGTATGACAATGCGTTTAAGGGGCCTTTGTGCTTGCCGAATTTGATCTGATTCGACGCTATTTTATGTCGTCGCAGGAGGCGATGACTGCGTCAAATGGCGTCGCACTAGGATGTGGAGACGATGCCACGCTATTGGTACCGCAGGCGGGCCAACAGCTAGCCGTGAGCGTAGATACCTCGGTAGTCGATGTACACTTTCCCCGCGAAGCGCCAGCGTTCGCGGTGGGTCATCGTGCCCTGGCCGTTGCGCTGAGTGATTTAGCGGCCATGGGCGCTACGTCACGCTGGTGTTTGATGGCCTTAACCTTTGATCAACGTCATTTTGACAGTGACGATGCCGCCCACCGCTGGCTAGCGGACTATGCGCGTGGTTTTCACGCGCTCAACCAGCAGCACGCCACAACGCTGGTAGGTGGCGATGTTACCTCTGGCGCGCTTTCCATCGGTGTCACCGTGATGGGCGAAGTGCCTGCGGGCAAAGCGCTCACCCGTGGCGGTGCGCGCGCGGGCGACCTGATTGCCGTCACCGGCGCTTTGGGCGGCGGGGCAGGCGGGCTTGCGCTATGGAAGCAGGGCGAGCGCGATTTGGCGCATCCGCTGTTAAGTCGCTATTTATTGCCGCAGCCGCGCTTAGCCGCCGGGCTTGCGCTGCGGGGCTTAGCCACTGCCGCGCTGGATATTTCCGATGGCCTGCTGGCAGATTTGGCGCACCTTCGCGAGGCGTCTCAGGTAGGGGCGGTGCTTGATATCGCCGCGCTGCCGTTGGCAGAGGGCCTTGAAAGTGCGTTAGGCCAAAAAGCGGCCTTGCAGGCAGCGCTTTCCGGCGGTGATGATTATGAGCTGCTCGTGACGCTAAGCCGCGATAATTTGGCGCAAGCAAGGCAGCGGCTTGCGCCACTAGGGTTGGCGCTAACCGTCATTGGCCGCTGTTGCGAGGCATTGGGCGTTAGCGTGTCTGACCAGACAGATCTGGGTGGTACAGACCTGGGTGGTAAAGACCTGGGTGGTTATGTCAGTGGCTACGCCGGCTGGCAGCATTTTAGTGGGGAAGCGCCATGAATCGTGCACCTAAAAGTGTCTGGCGCCGCCCAACACATTTTTTTGCCTTTGGCTTAGGTAGCGGTACCGTTCCCTGGGCACCGGGTACCTTTGGCACCCTGGCGGCCATTCCTTTTTATTGGATAATGGCCGATTTGCCTTTGGGGTGGTACTTAAGTATTTGCTTTGTTGCCTTTGTTATTGGCGTTTGGCTATGCGATAAAACCTCACATGATTTAGGCGTGCATGATCACTCAGGCATCGTGTGGGATGAGTTTGTAGGCTATTGGTTGACCATGGCAGCGGTGCCCTTTTCATGGGAAGCAGCGCTGTGGGGGTTTATTGTATTTCGCATCTTCGATGTGTTTAAACCGTGGCCGATCCGCTGGGCGGACCGCCGTGTGGCGGGTGGTTTTGGCATTATGATCGATGATGTGATGGCAGGAGCTTATGCCTGGAGTACTATGCACCTGTGGTTCTGGCTGCACTAAAAGTATGAGTGCAAGCACTGAGGGTTAATAGCCCTCTTTTGGTGCGTTAACTCCAAGGAGGTAGCATGCGCAAGGAACGTCTTATTGTTCCCACCCTAGCGGTACTTGCCGTGTTATGGATGGCAGCGCAGCTTCTCTCAAGTGTGCTGTTTGAACGCAGCTTGCGCCAAGGGTTGGAGGACTTAGAAGCACGAGGCGAGTGGCGCGTTAGCCGTTCTGAAAGCCGCCAAGGTTGGTTAAGCTCTCAGGGGAGGTTGATTCTTTCGCCGTTACTGGGTCGTCCTTGGCGTCTTGAACTGATGTATAGCGCCCGCCACGGCATTCTTAGTACCGATGTTGAAGGCACGCTGTTACCCCGCTTGGATACCGTCTTACAGCAAGCTGTCGGTGAAGTCACCGCGCCTTCTGTGCCACGCTGGCAAGGCCGTTATCACACCCTTAGCGGCCATAGCGAGCTGCGCCTCTCGCTTGCTCCCTTCGTGATTCAACAAAATGGCCGAGAACTGGCCGTTCGCGGTGGCCGGTTGCGCCTGGAAGGTGTCTTTGGCGACTGGCGCTTGCGTGCGTTGTTAGACCAACTCACCTTGACCGACGGCATGGCTCAGCTATCGCTTGGGCCTACGGTGCTTGAAAGTCGCTACACTTATACCGACGGTGCCTATCACTTTACCCAGCGCGATCATTTGCACATTGAAACACTTCACCTGCATTACCCGTCTTACGACATGCAGCTTTCGCCGTTAGACCTGCATAGCTATATGGTGCTTGATGAGCGCGAGCTGCGTATTAAAGGCGAGCTAGTGGTCGGTGATGTCATGGTGCCTTCAGAAGCACCTGAAACGCCGCTGTTAAATGGCCGAATCGAGATGGAGCTTTCGCGCTTAAACGCTGATGCCGTCCGCCAGGTGATCAGCCGCTTGCGTCAGGAGGCCGCCTTGGGGGATGCAAGCCTGCCCATGGCCGAAGGGTTATTGGGCCGTCTTGAGCCTGATTTACTCAAAATGCTGAGTGACTCGCCGCGTTTAGACGTAACCACCGTCGCTATAGACAGCCCTTTGCTAGGCATTCGAGTGGATGCGGACGGTGCGCTGTTTTTTGATGCCCGCCAGTTAGATGAGCTGAGTGTCGTCAACCTGCGCGCAGAAAAAGAACAGGCGAAATGGCTTGAACGCATTGATGGCGACTTCACCTGGTATGAAGCCCCCACCGTCGCTGCGCTATGGTTAGGGTTGCCGCTTGGCACCCGTGAGCTGCAGTTTGATGTAGTGCGCGGCGTATGGCGCATTAATGGCCGCCCCATGCCGAAGTTTTAATCGCGGGCTAAGAACAGGCTCAACACCAATGTAGTGCCCCAAGATTTCAGGCTGGCAGCTTAAATCGTCGCGAGCTAAAGCTGCCTCCCACAAGTAGCTTTTGGTACTATCTGCCTTCCACAAACAGGCACCAAGGGTTGAAGTTTCACCTGCGCGCCCGCATTCCATGGACAACACTAGGCGGTTTTCACCGTCGGTATCGGTTCATTGGAGGATGCATGAGCGACCAGGATTACGAACGCGATGATGAACATCTTGACTGGCAAAGTGACGATGGCGAGTCATCAACCGCTGAAGAGCAGGGCAGTCAAGATTACCGCTCAGACGGCGAGCGGGTAAATTCGCTGGTGCCTGCCAGCGAAATGCTGCCTGAGCGCATTTATCTCCTGCCTATTCATAATCGGCCTTTCTTCCCCGCCCAGGTACAGCCGCTGGTGGTTAATCGTGAGCGCTGGGAAGAAACCATGCGCCGCGTCGGCAACACGCCACACCACACCCTGGGTGTGGCGTTTGTGGGCGAGCAGGGCGTGAGTTCCCTTGATCATGAAGGCTTTCCCGAGATCGGTACTGCGGTTAAGGTGCATAAGCTAAGAGGTGAAGACGAGCAAATTCAGTTTATCGCCCAGGGTCTTCAGCGTTTTAAAATCACCCGCTGGCTCTCCAAAGAGCCGCCTTACTTGGTCGAAGTTACCTACCCTAAAGAGCCGGTAGACGCGGAGAACGAAGAGACCCGCGCCTACGCCATGGCGATCATCAACGGCATCAAAGAGCTGCTGCCGATTAATCCGCTGTATGGTGAAGAACTCAAGCACTATCTCAACCGCTTTAGCCCGCATCAGCCTGGCCCGTTGACCGATTTTGCCGCCGCTATTACCTCCGCCAAAGGCCCCGAGCTTCAGGATGTGCTGGCCACATTATCGGTGGAAGAGCGGATGCAAAAAGTGCTGCCGCTGCTGCGTAAAGAGATCGATGTCGCCCTGCTGCAGGGTGAAATAAGCGAGCAGGTCAACGCGAAAATGCAGGATCGCCAGCGCGAGTTTTTCCTGCGCGAGCAGCTCAAGGTTATCCAGCGTGAGCTAGGTATTTCTAAAGACGACCGAGAAAACGATGTCGATACCTTTAGAGCGCGGCTGGAATCGCTGGTGGTGCCCGAGCGCGTTCAAGTGCGTATCGACGATGAGCTTAATAAGCTCAGCGTACTTGAGACCGGCTCGCCGGAGTACGGCACCACGCGCAACTACCTGGATTGGCTAACCTCGCTACCCTGGGGCGTGACCAGTCAGGATCAGTTAGATCTACCCCACGCACGCCAAGTATTAGACCGCGACCACGACGGCCTGAAAGACGTTAAAGAGCGTATTATCGAATTCCTGGCCGAAGGCACGTTTAAAGGCGATGTCGGTGGTTCGATTGTGCTGCTGGTAGGCCCGCCCGGGGTGGGTAAAACCTCCATCGGGCGCTCAATTGCTGAGGCGTTGGGGCGGCAGTTTTACCGCTTCTCGGTGGGCGGCATGCGCGATGAAGCGGAAATCAAAGGCCATCGGCGTACCTATGTGGGCGCGATGCCCGGCAAATTGGTGCAGGCGTTTAAAGAGGTTGAAGTCGAGAACCCTGTCATCATGCTCGATGAGATCGACAAGCTGGGGCAATCCTTCCAGGGCGACCCTGCATCGGCGCTGTTGGAAGTGCTTGACCCCGAGCAGAACGTCGACTTCCTTGACCACTATTTAGATGTGCGTATGGATCTCTCCAAGGTGCTGTTTATCTGCACCGCCAATACCTTGGATTCGATCCCAGGCCCGCTGCTTGACCGCATGGAGCAGATTCGGCTTTCCGGCTATATCGCCGAAGAAAAACTGGCGATTGCCAAGAATCACCTATGGCCAAAGCTGCTTAAACGCGACAACCTGACGAAAAAGCGCATCAGTCTTTCCGATGCCGCCTTGAAGCAGGTGATTGAAGGGTATGCCCGTGAAGCCGGTGTGCGTCAGCTTGAAAAGCAGCTGCACCGTATCGTGCGTAAATCAGCGGTTAAGCTGCTTGAAGAAGAGCTTGAAACGGTCAAGATTTCGGTCAAAAACCTGGAAGAGTTTTTGGGTGCACCGATTTTCCGTAAGGAAAAAGTGCTGACCGGCGAAGGCGTGGTGACCGGCCTGGCGTGGACTTCTATGGGGGGCGCAACGCTGCCCATTGAAGCGGGCAAGGTACACTCGCTAGATCGTGGTTTTAAACTGACCGGCAAGCTAGGTGAGGTGATGCAGGAATCAGCCAATATCGCCTACAGCTATACCTTGGGTCATCTACAGGAGTATGGTGCCGATGCCGATTTCTTTGACTCGGCGTTTGTGCACCTGCACGTACCGGAAGGTGCTACGCCCAAAGATGGCCCCTCGGCTGGCGTTACCATGACGACCGCGCTGATGTCACTGGCCAAGCACCATGCTATCGACCGGCCATTGGCAATGACCGGCGAGCTAACGTTAACCGGCCAAGTGCTGCCCGTCGGCGGTATTCGCGAGAAAGTCATCGCCGCTCGGCGCAGTGATATCTTTGAGCTCATTCTGCCTGATGCCAACAAGCGCGATTACGAAGAGCTGCCCGATTACCTCAAAGAGGGCATGACGGTACACTTTGCCAAACGTTACCGTGACGTGGCGGATGTCGTTTTTGGTCGTTGATAGAGCGTTCATCAAAAGGCACGTAATTCCCCACCTACGCCATGCGCTGGGTGGGGCGCGTGGCGCTTGCATATCAGGCCAAATAGGCAGGAAGACAGCAACCTGGGAATCCGCCGCTGGCAGCACTACGCCCGACACTAGGTCGCTGCTATACTCTTCACCACTTTAGTAAGGCTTTTAGCGTCTAAGGCTTTTAATTATGATTTTTCTCTTGGGAGCGCGCTATGCAAAACGCAGTCATTTTAATCAATACTGAGAAGGGTCAGGTTAAGGCCGTGGCTGAACGCTTGGCTGATGTAGATGGCATTAGCGAAGTGTACTCCACGTGTGGCCGTTATGATTTGGTCGCCATTGCGCGTACCCGCGATTTTGAAAGCTTGGCTGAATTAGTTACCGAGCGCTTAAACGCCGTAGAAGGTATTAGCGATACGGAAACGCTGAATGCCATGCAGGTGCATTCTCGCCACGACCTTGAAACCATGTTTTCTCTAGGTTGGTAACCTGGGTAAGCGCTGCATAAAACGATAAGCGCGAAATGCGCAAAGCAGGGAGCAGTCAGTTGGGGAAATCGCTTTCAAGCTGGCGTCGGCAGGGTCGACGCTTGGGCATTGTTGTGCTGTTTGTTATTGCAGGTACGGGACTCTGGGAGTTTCAAGAGCGCCAGCATAAAGATGCGTACACCTGGATGGGCGTGCCCACTTGGGATAGCTTTAGCCTCACTACCTTTCACCGTGTGCTGCGTAATGATGGCTTTTTAGTGGGCTGGTCTGACGTGCGGGTTAATCCGCTTTGGGTGAGCTATCAGGTTGAAGCGGTAGGCGATGACACCCGAATTGGCCCCCGGCCTAATTTTCAAGCCGACTGGCGCACGCTATGGCCCGTGGGCACTGATCACTATGCGGGCAGTGGCTACGACCGTGGACACATGGCACCCAATTACGCGATCGCAGCCGTGCATGGGCGCAGCGCCCAGGTGGACACTTTTTTAATGAGTAATATGGTTCCTCAGCGGCCGCAGTTAAATCGCCAGTTATGGCAGCGCCTTGAAGAGGTCGTGATGGACCATTTCGCTCCGCGCTTTGATCGTTTACAGGTGATCACCGGCCCCGTATTTCCTGAGCGTTTTATGGATAACGTGTTTAATCGGGTGGGCTTGGTGGAAGTGCCGGAAGCGTTCTATAAGATTATCGTCGCGCCGCATAACGAAGCACCATTGGCGCTGGCATTTATTATGCCGCAAGACGTGCGTGGCAATGAGCCGTTAGATGATTACTTAGTGACTATTGATGAGGTTGAGGCGCTGACAGGTTTGAACTTCTTTCCTGAGCTAAGCGCAGAAGTTGAAACTGTTTTAGAGGGAGAGCTACGTACACAGGGGTGGGCGCTCGAAGAAGTTGCTCGTCGTCGTGGACGTTTTCAGTAATAGGGAGAAGGATGCAATAGAAAAGGAGCAAAAGAAAACGGCAGTGAAAAAACTAACAGAGCAGGAGTGATGAGAAAATGAGGTAATAAGAGAAAGTAATGATGCGGACGGGTCCATGTTGTCATGGTGCCCAGGAGAGGACTTGAACCTCCACGTCCATACGGACACTAGCACCTGAAGCTAGCGCGTCTACCAATTCCGCCACCTGGGCGCATCATTTACAGCTGTGATCAATTACTGATCGTTTGAGCTACTTGTCTTTTAACTACCTATCTTTGAACTACCTGTCGTTTGCGTTCGTATGGTGCCCAGGAGAGGACTTGAACCTCCACGTCCATACAGACACTAGCACCTGAAGCTAGCGCGTCTACCAATTCCGCCACCTGGGCGAACACAAACTTGTTGCTACTTTTAACAGCTTACCAGCTGCTGCTTACCACTTACATTTACTGGCTTATTGCCTTTACTTGTTTAGCACCCTACAGCTTATACATACTGCTTGCTTCTACCAGCAAGACAAACAGTACAAAAGCAGTTTGGTGCCCAGAAGAGGACTTGAACCTCCACGTCCATACGGACACTAGCACCTGAAGCTAGCGCGTCTACCAATTCCGCCATCTGGGCAAGTGGCGCGTATAATACCGAGGTGATAGTTAAATGCAAGACCCCACGCTGGCTTTTTGTAGAACAAATTGGATAAACAGCGTTCAAGACGGTTGGGTGATTCAACGTGCAGCGCTATACTGCGCCTATGACTAAACAAAACCCTATTCATTTCAGCCTTTCAAGCGCTGAAATATCCCGCCCGCAACGCACCGCGTTTGCGCTTTTTTTATGCCTCTCGCAAATGACCTCGTCAAGGATGTTGATCGCATGAAGTATTGGACATTAAGTGATGATCCGCACGCCGAGCGCGAGGCGCATAAGTATGACAACCCAGCACCGAGCCGGGAGTATTTGCTTGCTGCCTTAGAAGCCTATGGCAAGCCGATTACCCACGAAAATATGAGCCGCATGCTGGGGCTGGAAGATGAAGAGCTTATAGAAGCTGTCAGGCGCCGTTTGGCGGCGATGGAACGCGATGGCCAAGTGCTGCGTGATCGCCGAGGTGCCTACGCGCTGATCGACAAACTCGACCTGATTAAAGGCAAAGTGCTGGGGCATCGTGATGGCTTTGGTTTTCTGCTCCGCGATGATGGCAAAAAGCCAGACCTGGTATTGCCGCCGCGCCAAATGCGCCGTGTATTCCACGGCGACCACGTGTTGGCACGTGTTAGCGGGCGTGATCGCCGTGGCCGTGATGAAGCCACGATTGCCGATGTCATCGCACGCAATACTCAGACGATTGTCGGCGTTTACCGCAGCAATACCCCTGAGTTTGGTATCTTGATTCCGGAAAATCCGCGTATTACTCAGGAAGTGATCATTCCCCATAGCGCGTGCGGTGGCGCTAAAGATGGGCAGGTGATTTCTGCCAAAATCGTCCAGCAGCCCGCAACGCGTATACAGCCGGTGGGTGAAGTGGTTGAGGTGCTGGGTGAACGTATGGACCCAGGCATGGAAATTGATATTGCGATTCGCAGTTACGATATTCCCGCTGAGTTTCCCCCGGAAGTGCTTGATCAAATTGGCGGTATTTCAGCGCAAGTGCTGGAAGACGACAAGCAGCACCGCGTTGACCTGCGTGACGTGCCGCTGGTTACCATCGACGATGAGTCCGCTAAAGACTTCGATGATGCCGTTTGCGCATGGAAAACCAAGTCCGGCAGTTGGAAGCTGCTCGTCGCCATTGCCGATGTTTCCCACTACGTACGCCCAGGCACGCCGCTGGATGACGAGGGCCGCACGCGGGGTAACTCGGTCTACTTCCCTGGCCAAGTCGTTCCCATGCTGCCGGAGCTATTGTCCAATGGGCTTTGTTCACTGAATCCTCATGTGGACCGTTTAGTGTTGGTGTGCGAGATGAATATCTCGAAAACCGGTGCTATTAGCCGTTACCGCTTCTATGAAGCCGTTATGAATTCCCACGCACGCCTTACCTACAACACGGTAGCCGCTATTCTCGATGAGAACAGTGAAGAGGGTGAGGCGCTACGGGCACAGCACAGCGAATTAGTGAAGCCGCTGCAGAGCCTGGAAGAACTCTACTATTTGCTGCGTGAAGCACGTGCAGAACGCGGTGCTATTGATTTTGATACCACTGAAACGGCAATCATCTTTAACGATGAGCGCAAGATCGAAAAAATTGTCCCGCGCACCCGTAACAACGCACACAAGCTGATTGAGGAATGCATGTTGGCGGCCAACGTGGCCACTGCGCGCTTCTTGGATAAGCACGATTTACCTGCGCTGTACCGCATTCACGAGCGGCCAACGCCTGAACGCCTTGATAAGCTGCGGTTGTTTTTGAACGAGCTAGGCCTTGCGGTTGGCGGCGGTGATGAGCCGACCCCGCAAGATTACCAGGCGCTGCGTGAAACGATAGCTGACCGTCCTGATTTCGATATCATTCAGACCGTCATGCTGCGCTCGATGAATCAGGCGGCTTACTCGCCGCAAAATGAAGGCCACTTTGGGTTGGCGTACCAAGCCTATGCGCACTTCACTTCGCCTATCCGCCGCTACCCTGACCTGTTGGTACACCGTGCTATTCGTTCAGTCATTCGCGGGCCGCGCCAAACCAACACCGTACTGCGTGTTGAAGGTGCGCCGGTTGAGCCACCAAGCAAGTGGTGCCCGTATACCTTCGAGCAAATGCTTGAGTTGGGTGAACACTGCTCAATGACCGAGCGGCGTGCCGATGAAGCCACGCGCGATGTTGAAGGCTGGCTGAAGTGCGAGTTTATGTCCGATAAGCTGGGCGAAATGTTTGAAGGCACCATTGCCTCAGTCACTCAGTTTGGTCTGTTTGTCCGTTTGGATGCGTTCTACGTGGAAGGCTTGGTGCACGTGACGTCGCTGCCTTCGGATTACTACCACTACGAAGCAGAGAAGCACCGCTTAAAAGGTGAGCGTACCGGCACAACCTACCGCTTGGGCGATGGCCTAACGGTTCAGGTGGCGCGTGTCGATATGGATGACCGTAAGATTGATTTCGGGCTAGGCGATGAAAAACCCCGCCCACGTCGCCAGCCGCGCAAGAGCCGCGGGGGAGAGGGCGCTGGTGCTAAGAATGATAATTCAAAGAATGATAGTGCCAAAACCGGTGGTAACAAGCCATCCACTGGCGATAAACCCGCTGTGCGTCGTGGCCCCCGGCGCACGCGTAATGGCCCGCGCAAACCATCACCGAATAAGGGTTGAGCATGAAAACAGCGTCAACTCGGCGTGGTCAGCGCACTCACGCTGGAGCCGCTCCGAAGGCTCCCGGTGAATTGGATCAAGTTTATGGCGTCCATGCGCTGCAGAGCCTGCTGGATAGAGGCGAGGCACCGCGTGAATTGTGGGTGCAGCAAGGGGGCAGTGGGCGTGTAAAAGAGCTGGCTGCTCACGCGCAATCGCTAGGTGCTCAGGTCAAAGAGCAGACGCGAGAGATGCTGGATCAGCTTACTCAAGGCGCTGCGCATCAGGGCGTGGTGGCTTTTTGCTTACCGCTGTCTCCAGAGGGCGAGGAGTCACTGTGGCTGAAGCTGCGCGCTTGGCCATCGTCTACTCCGCCGCTTCTGCTCATCCTGGATGGTGTCACCGATGTGCATAACTTCGGTGCCTGCCTGCGCAGTGCCGATGCTGCCGGTGCCCATGGCGTAATTGTAGCGAAAGATAAAGCCGCGCCGCTTAATGCAACGGTGCGTAAAGTGGCCTGTGGGGCAGCCGAAGCCGTGCCGATTTATCAGGTGACAAACCTGGCTCGCACGCTCGCTAAGCTGAAAGATGCCGGGGTATGGATAACCGGCACGGCTGGCGAGGCCGAGGCTAGCGTATTTGCAATTGATATGACCGGCCCTACGGCACTGGTAATGGGGGCGGAAGGTAAAGGGATGCGCCGCTTAACCCGTGAGGCGTGTGATAATTTGGCTAAGCTACCCATGGCAGGGGAGGTCTCTAGCCTAAATGTGTCAGTGGCCGCCGGTATTTGTCTGTTTGAGGCCGTTCGTCAACGCCAGCTTGCAAGTTAGCCACCGCCCCACTAAGATACACGCGCCCGTTTGTGTGCAAACGGGCGTTAGCTGTGAACATTAGTAATCGAAATAAACGTTCTGTTCGGTGCCCCAGTGGCCGCTCAACGCGGTGACGGAACACCTCAGTTAACTCCTTGCTTCCCTGTCGTCGTTGGCTGCACTAGCAGTGGCACACAAAGGAAGCTGTCAAACCGCAAGGAGATCCCATGCGTCATTACGAAATCGTGTTTATGGTCCACCCGGACCAAAGCGAGCAGGTGCCGGCTATGGTCGAGCGCTACACCAGCATCGTTACCGAAAACAGCGGCACTGTGCACCGCCTAGAAGATTGGGGCCGTCGTCATTTGGCTTACCCGATCAACAAGATTCACAAAGCCCACTACGTGCTGATGAACGTTGAGTGCAGCGGTGAGACGCTCGAAGAGATCGAGAATATCTTCCGTTTCAACGACGCTATCATCCGCAGCCTGGTAGTACGCTGCAAGGAAGCTGTTACTGAAGCTTCCCCGATGATGAAGCCGGCAGAAGAAAAGCGTCCGCGTCGCGAAGATCGTCCGCGCGCTGAAGAAGAAGAAACTGCCTGATTTTATTCACTGCACGTTTTAAGGAGCTAGTCCATGGCACGTTTTTTCCGTCGCCGCAAGTTTTGCCGCTTCACTGCTGAAGGCATCAAGCAGATCGACTACAAAGATCTGGATACGCTGAAGGCTTACGTCACCGAAACCGGCAAGATCGTTCCAAGCCGTATTACCGGTACCAAAGCACGCTATCAGCGTCAGTTGGCGACTGCTATTAAGCGCTCGCGTTATCTGGCACTGCTGCCCTACTCCGATAGCCACCAGTAAGCGTTTAACGTGATGCTGGCGCTAGCCCGATGGCTAATGCGGGGCACGCCTTACGCTGCAGGCGGGGCGGCCCTAGCAACGCTAGTGCCTTGGTTGTTCTGGTTAGGAGCAGCCATCGCCGCGTTGATGACCTTACGTAAAGGCTTTGTGCCTGCGCTACCGGTCATCATAGCTGGAGCATTGCCGGCTGGCTGGTGGTGGGCTCAGGGTGACGTGATTCCGCTTGCTAGCATACTGCTGGTAACGCTGATGGCCGTTATTCTGCGCGAGAGGATGCGTTGGGGCGAAACCTTAATTGCAGGAACACTGGTTGCTGCTGTAATGGTTCACCTCGGTATCTTCAGCCCACCAGGTGGTACCGAGCTAATGCTAGAGCAGTTGCGGGAAGGTTCAGAAGAAGTGGACCGCATGCTCACGGAATTTGCCAACCAGGGCTACGACACCCAAACCCTTACCGCGCTAGTGGTAGGTGGGGTAACCGGGCTTGTCGTGCTGTTGGCAGCGATAGTGTGTTTAGCGCTTGCGCGTAGCTGGCAAGCTGGGTTGTACAACCCAGGCGGCTTTCGTGAAGAGTTTCACGCACTGCGCTTAACCCCTAAAGAGCTCGCTATTTTGGTAGCGATTGGGGTAGCAGGCATGGCGTTTGGCGCTAGCGCGCTGGCTATGCTTGGCTGGGTTCCGCTATTGGTTGCTGGCGTTGCGTTAGTGCATGGGTTTATTGGATTAAAGGGGATGAACGGGCTGTGGTTGGTGGCATTTTATGTGCTGCTAATCACGACCTGGCCCACGATTCTCATTGTGCTGCTGTTGGGGCTGATTGATACATTCGCGAACGTTCGCGCACGCCTTGCCCGCAGCAACTGACAAGAGGTTTACGAGATGGAAGTCATTCTGCTCGACAACATTGGTAAGCTGGGCGGCCTGGGTGACAAGGTCACTGTAAAGCCTGGTTATGGTCGTAACTATTTGGTGCCTTACGGCTTAGCCGTACCGGCCACCAAAGACAATCTTGAAGCGTTTCAAGCCCAGCGTGCTGAGCTAGAAGCGCAGGCCGCTGAGCGTAAGGCAGAAGCCGAAGCGCGCGCTGAGCAGCTAAACGACATCGAGCTGTCTTTGGTTTCCAAAGCAGGCGACGAAGGTAAGCTGTTTGGCTCTATCGGTCCGCGTGACTTGGCTGACGCGATTTCCTCTGCTGGCATCGATGTTGCCAAGAGCGAAGTACGCATGCCGAATGGCCCGATTCGCCAGACCGGTGAATACGACATCGCCCTTCACTTGCACGCTGAAGTGGATGCCGTTGTACGCGTAGTGGTAGTTGCAGAGTAACTACGTAATGTAGTGACTAAGTGCACTAACACGCTCGCCTCAAAAGGCGCGGGGCTTCCCCGCGCCTTTTGTTATTTCTGGACCTAGCTATTTCTGAGCCTGGCTATTTCTGGATTTAATAATTTCTAGATTTGGTTATTTCTGGATGCTGCCTAAAAAACTGTGCCTTTGCGCACAGTTTTTTAGCTAACGTCTACATCACAGCCATTACATCTGCATTTACATTGCAACCATTAAATGGATCGTAACCACTAGACATGGATCGTAACCACTAAACAATGCGGGTGGTCGCGCTTCACTGCTGCCGCTAAGATAAACCTCTTTACTAGCCATGCCGTCGTGTTTAAAGGAGTACGCTATGCAAGACCAGCCTAATGCTGATCAAGAAACGGCAGCGCTAAAACTGCCGCCGCATTCGCTTGAGGCGGAGCAGTCGGTATTAGGCGGGCTGATGCTGGATAACCAAGCCTGGGATAACGTTTCAGAGCGCTTGGTGGCGGATGATTTTTACCGTTACGAGCACCGTTTGGTGTTCAACGTCATGATTCATCTGGCTGAGTCTGCCCAGCCATTAGACGTGGTCACTCTCTCTGAGGCGCTCGAAGCGCGCGACCAATTAGACACTGTTGGCGGTTTGGCATTTCTGGCTGAGCTTGCGCGTAACACGCCTTCTGCGAGCAATATTCGCGCTTACGCGGATATCGTGCGCGAGCGCGCGACGCTACGTAAGCTGATTCGCGCTGCTAATCAAATTGCGGATAGTGCCTTTTCACCGCAGGGGCGCCCGGCAGACGAACTGCTCAATGAAGCCGAGCGATTGGTGTTCCAGATTGCCGAGGAGCGGCCTAAAACTGGCGGCCCTATTGGCATGAGTGAGCTGCTAACCAAAGCCGTCGACCGCATTGATGAGTTGTTTAACCTTAAAGGTGAAATGACCGGGCTTTCGACTGGCTTCCGTGATCTGGATGAGATGACCACGGGGTTGCAGCCTTCAGACATGGTGGTCATTGCTGGCCGTCCCTCGATGGGTAAGTGCTTGATGAGTGGGTCGCGCCTAGTGGACCCTGATACCGGGGCACTAGTCACGATTGATGAGCTGGTAGCTCGTCAACAAGCTCGGCTTTTTACGTTAACCGATGATTTTAAGCTGAAAAAATCGCAGGCATCGGCGTTTGTTGATGACGGTCAAAAACCCGTTTTCCGTGTTCGTACCGCAACAGGGAGAGAAGTTGCGACAACGCTAACACACCCGTTTTTAACTGGAGAGGGTTGGAAGCCACTTCACGAAATAGCCGTTGGCGAACGTATTGCTGTGCCCCGTGAAATACCGGTGTTTGGCCATGAAGCCATGCCTGAGTATCAGGTGAAAGTCTTAGCTTTTATGCTAGCCGATGGAGGCACGACGCAGGCCTGCCCGATGTTCACCAATAGTAGCCCGGAACTGCGTGCGGATTTTGCCCAAGCGGTAAGTCATTTTCCTGGTGTAACGTGCCGTTTGGTTGAAGATGCTGCAGAAAACAAGGGGCGAACGCCAGCTCTGCGGGTGAGCCGCGATGCTGAGCGTCTACGCCCTTTAAGAGAGCAGTTTGCAAACAGCTTACGTATGAAGCTGCAAGCGCATAGCATGACCGGAGAGGCACTGGCATCGCTACTAAACGTGAGTAAGGCTGCCGTAAGTGCCTGGTGTAACGGAAAGACCGTTCCAGCTCAGCCAACGTTTTTGCGTCTTTGTGAGTCGCTAAGCATACCTTCAACGCTTGGCGATGCTGATTTTGACTATGGCGCTATAGCAAAAAACGCTCCGAACCCTGTGAGGATGTTCCTTGAAGCGCATGGTGTTTGGGCGAAAAAAGCACTGCATAAACGGATGCCAGACTGCGTATTTCGCTTACCTAAACAGCTGTTAGCACTATTTCTCAATCGTCTCTTTGCCTGTGACGGTAGTGCCTTTGTACAGGCAAATAGCCAAGGCCGTGTCAGCTATGCTTCATCAAGTCGTGAGTTGATTCGTGATGTACAGCATTTGTTACTGCGCTTTGGTGTTTTGAGCAAAATTCGAGAGAAACAGAATCACTATGCCAATCTGTGCCAATCACCCTGGGAACTTGAGATACTCGACCAGGCAAGCCTGAAGCGGTTCATCCAAGATATTGGTATTTTTAGCAAAGAGCGGGCCTTAGAAGCGCTTAGCGCCTGTATTGACACTAAGCGCGCACATAGTAATCGCGACAGCCTGCCTAAATCGGTCAATCGCTATGTGCTTGCCAAAAAAGGGCAGCGGTCTTGGCGTCAGCTGTTTGAGCAGGCAGGTAAGTCCTTGCCAGTGGGTTACAACCCGCATCTATCAGCAGGTAGCGAGCGGTGCCTATCGCGTCGCCGAGCCGCCGAATTTGCTTGCCTGTTAGAAAGGGATGTGTATCTTGAAAATTTAGCCACATCCGATGTGTATTGGGATGAAATTGTCGCCATCGAGCCGCTTGGCAGTCAGCAGGTCTACGACTTGTCAGTGGATGACACACATAATTTCGTCGCCGAAGATATCTGTGTCCACAACACCACCTTCGCGATGAACCTGGTTGAGCATGCGGTTATTTCTAGCGATAAGCCGGTCATGGTGTTCTCCATGGAGATGCCCGCAGAGTCTCTGATGCTGCGCATGCTGTCGTCGCTGGGCAGGATTGATCAAACCCGTGTGCGTACCGGGCAGCTGGAAGATGAGGATTGGCCGCGCTTAACCTCTGCCGTTAACCTGCTCAAAGACAAGCAGCTGTTTATTGACGATACCGCGGCACTCTCACCCAATGAGATGCGTTCAAGGCTACGCCGTGTCGTGCGTGAACACGGCAATATAGCGCTGGTGATGATCGATTATCTTCAGTTGATGCAGATCCCCGGCTTCAATGAAAACCGCACCGGTGAAATTTCAGAGATTTCGCGTTCATTAAAAGGCTTGGCGAAAGAATTTAACTGCCCTGTGGTTGCACTTTCACAGCTGAACCGCTCGTTGGAGCAGCGTCCCAACAAGCGCCCAGTCATGTCGGATTTGAGGGAATGTGTCACGGGTGAAACGCTGGTTATGCTCGCCAGCGGCGAGCGGATGCCCATTCGCGAGCTGGTGGGCCAAACGCCCCGCGTTATCTCAATGAGTGAGCAAGGGACGTTACAGGACGCGGAGACCGATCTGGTATGGTCGGTGGGTACCAAGCCTGTCTTTGAGGTCTCGCTGGCTAGCGGTCGGCGTATTCGCTGCACCGGTGAACATCGCCTCAAGGCGCTGTGGGACTGGAAAACTGTCGCCAACCTTAAAGTGGGTGATCGTATTGCTATGGCGCGACAGCTGCCAGAGCCAGTCACGCCGCACGTATGGGATGAACATGCGATTATCTTGATGGCGCATTTGCTGGGCGATGGTAGCTATGTAAAAGGGCAGCCACTGCGTTATACAACAGCCAGTGAAGCGAACAGTGACGCCGTTAAACATGCTGCTGAGCAGTTTGGATCGACGGTCACCCGACATGCCGGGCGAGGCAACTGGCACCAATTGGTGATTGCCGGGAACGGTAATCGGTGGCACGCCACTGGGGTTGGCCGCTGGCTAAAAGCATTGGGGGTGTTTGGGCAGCGCTCAGCTGAAAAGCATATTCCAGCCGCTATTTTCCAGCTATCCAACGAGCAAGTGGCACTGTTTTTACGCCACCTATGGGCGACAGACGGCAGTATAACCACAGCGGCTAATCAGCGAACGCGGATCTACTTTTCGACGGTTAGCCGCCGTCTCATTGATGATGTGAGCGCACTGCTACTGCGTTTTGGCATTGTTACTCGGATTCGTCATGTGGTTGCTGGCAAAGGTGATGGCTGGTACACCGCCGATGTGTCGGGATCAGAGCAGCAGCAGCGCTTTGCTCAGCGTATTGGCGCGTTTGGCCACCAGCAATCCGCTTTACAGCAGGTGCTATCGACTAGAGTTAACAGCAATACCAATATCGATACGTTTCCCCAGGAAGTATTTGAGTACGTTAAGCAAGAGATGAGCGCTAAGGGAATTAGCCAACGGCGGATGGCCACGATGCGGGGTACATCTTACGGCGGTACTTCGCACTTCAGATTTTCGCCCTCTCGCGAGACCCTATCGACCTATGCTGACGTGCTGCAAGACGATGCCTTAAAGCAGATGGCGGTCAGTGACCTGTTCTGGGACCGAATCGTCGCGATACGTTCTTGTGGTGAAGAGGAAGTGTTCGATTTAACCGTGCCTGGTAATGCCTGCTGGTTGGCGGACGGTATTGTGAGCCATAACTCGGGCGCGATTGAGCAGGATGCGGACGTCATCGCCTTTGTTTATCGCGATGAGGTTTATAATCCGGACAACCCTGATAACCAGGGAATTGCGGAGTTAATTATCGGTAAGCAGCGTAACGGGCCTATCGGCACGGTGCATATGGCGTTTATCGGTAAATATACCCGCTTTGAAGATTTGGCTCCGGATAGTTACGGCGATTCCTTTGGCGATTAACTTGAGGGTGGAAGTTGAATTCGTATAATGCACCACCCGCTAGCTGCAAATGACGGGACTACGTGCAAATGACGAACTACATGCAAATGACGGGAGTAGCAAATGGCAGGTGGATTTAAGCGCGGTAATCGGCAGCGTCTTCCTAAGCTTGAAGGTCGTGGTGAATTAGAAGCGCTAGAGCGCGAGGGGCCTTTCAAAGAGTGGTTGGGTATGCCAGATCTTTATCGCTATCATTTGGTGGTGGCAGGTGAGAAGTACAGCTACCAAACCGAAGATGGTGAGCTCCCCGTTACGGTGGGTGACAAGGTGGTATTCCGCTATAAAGAAACCAAAGGCGGTAACTGGATTGACCGCAATTCGCTTGGCAAAGCCATTGATCCTTCTGAGTATCAGTGAGACAAGGCCAATGAGCGTGAGCCGCCTTATTTCTTAATGCTTCAGGCTTAACGCTTCAGCCAAGGGCTCTTTCTGCTTAAAACGCTTTCTGCTTAAAACGCTTTCTGCTAAGAGCACTTTCCGTCCGGAACTCTCTTGCACTATTGTTGCCTTAGTATTATATGTGAATATCTATGTAATGATATTGCAATAATCTGGCAACAGAATCGTCATTGGGTGCAGTCATGCTGTGCCCTCACGATATCTATAAAAACATGACATCTATAAAAAATAGGAGAGAGCCATGGAACTGAAGGATCTTAAACAGTTTGTCGCTAGTCACGACAATTTTGAAATACGCGTGATTACCCATTCGGGCAGTCGTTTTTATCAAATTGAGCTAGAAGATGTTGAGGGTACGCGCCACATGCTAATGCAGCGTGCCAAGCCAATGCTTTTTCGTGCGCTAGACGATGTCTATATGGAGCTTAAGCGGGCAGGCATAAGCCGTGCTTATTTAGTCCAGCATGTGCCTCATGATGAAGTGATTGGCCGCGATACGCACTACAGTGAACCGCTCACTTCACGCATGCCGTTAGTGTTCTAAGCCAGCTTTTAAAGCTAGTTTTTAAAGCAAAGTGTTACAACCGCTAAGGTTTCCCCTTACGTTTTTCCCACCACTGCCCGAATCGAATTCGTCGACGGGCAAAAAACCGGTAACCGGCATTCATTAAGCCGCTTATTACCGGTAAGCAAGAGAACCTCACCAGCCGCCGATAGCCCAACACCGCATAGAGGGCACGGCTGGCATCCATGCCGATATACCATGTTCCCTTACTATCTCGTAGGTGCAGTTGCCCCATCATCGCGGCAAATTCTTTCCCGTGCGCCTGGGCGTTAAAATCCTTGGCCTGAATATCCACCAGCTGGATATGTTCCCGATGGCGATGCTTTTCCAGCCATGCTACTTCCTGCTGGCAAAAGGGGCAGTGGCCATCATGAAACAATATGACTGGCGGGGAGGCGTGTAGCGGTGTGAAACGGCTCATCGAGACTCCTTATTGGCTTTGCTCGTGGGTTGCGCATAGCCTGCGGTGTGGCAGGGTTTGCCGTAGCCCGGCGAGGTTTGCAGCTGGTTTAAAAAATGTTCAGCCTGCTGGCGGATAGCGTGGCGTTTTTCATCGGCCATACGGTTAAGCGAGCCATATATCAGCTTCATACGCGGGTTGTTGTTAAGGGGGTCGGCATGAGTTTCAAGAAAATGCCAGTAGAGGCTATTAAAAGGGCAGGCGTTAGACCCGGTGACCTGCTTGGGCGAGTAGCGGCAGTGCTGGCAGTGATCGGACATTTTGTCGATATATTTACCCGAGGCGCAGTAGGGCTTGGAGCCCATTAAGCCACCGTCGGCATGAAGTACCATGCCAAGCGTATTGGGCAGTTCTACCCACTCGCTGGCATCGGCGTAAACCGCTAGGTACCAGTCGCATAGTGCCTCGGGTTTAACCCCGCACAGTAGCGCAAAATTGCCCGTGACCATTAGCCGCTGAATATGGTGAGCGTAACTGTTGTCGATGGTCATCTGGATAGCGCGCTGCAGGCAGCGCATATCGGTGTCCGCATTCCAGTAAAACGCTGGCAGATCGCGCTCGAAGCCTAGCTGATTGGCACGTTTGTAGCGGGGCATCTGGGTCCAATAAAGCCCGCGTACATACTCGCGCCAGCCAAGAACCTGGCGGATAAACCCTTCAGCAGCGTTGATCGGTACGTCGCCGTTGTAGTAGCGCTGCTCGGCGGCTTCGCAGACTTCGTGGGGCGAGAGTAAGCCGATGTTAAGCGCTGCTGAAAGCCGGGAATGATACAAATAAGGCGCTGAATCGCTGATCGCATCCTGATAACGGCCAAAATTAGCCAATCCATGGTCTATAAAATGATGTAAATCCACCAGCGCCTGTCGACGAGTGACTGGCAGGTTGAAATTATCCACAGACCCCATGTGATCGCTAAAGTGGCGTTCGGCGTCTGCCAGGGCTGCTTTCGTTAACGTATCGTGGTGATGGTGTGGCAGGTCAGGAAACTCAAGTGCCGCCTTGATAGGCTGTCGATTATCGTGGTCAAAATTCCACTTGCCGCCCGCAGGTTCATCACCCTCCATTAATAGCCCGGTGCGCTTGCGCTGCTCGCGATAAAAGTACTCTAAACGTAGCTGTTTGCGACCGTTCGCCCACCGGCTAAAGTCATCGGGTGTGGTGAAAAAACGCTCATCTTCCAAGAGCCGCCAGGGAAGCGCTGGATTATCGCGTTGCTGCATGGCGCGCCACAAGCGCCACTCACCGGGGCGGGCAGCGCGTATCTCATTGCAACCGTATAAACGGGCAATACGTTCGGCTTCAGTGATGATTGAGTGGGTGTTATCGGCGTCATCTAGGGTGCTGTAGTGCACTTGAAAACCTTTTTCGCGCAGTGCCTGGGCAAAATGACGCATGGCGGCCAAAAAGAGGCCGATTTTATGTATATGATGCGGCACATAACGGGCTTCTTCGGCAACCTCGCACAGGGCAACCACTGCGTTGTCAGGCGCTTCCTGCAGCGTTATCAGCGAAAGTGACAGCTGGTCGCCGAGTACCAAAAGCAAAGGCTTAGACATGGGTTGGCCTGTGGTTGTAGAAATATAGTTATACAAATAATGGCGATAGTATAACTTTATGCCGCCACTTTGACGAAAAGTGATAGGATTTAGTTAGCTAATATTAAGTGTGAGTGACATCGTAATTTTCCAGGAGCAACTGCAATGACCGAGAATGTCGTCAAGGATCAGCCGGGCGAGGGCCGTTTGGCCCACGCACCCAGCGATCATCCGCCGGTGCCGCGTGCCAAAGTAGGTGTTGTGCTAGCGAACCTAGGAACCCCGGATGCCACCGACTACTGGTCAATGCGTCGTTACTTAAACGAGTTTCTTTCTGACAAACGCGTTGTTGATTACGCGGGTTGGAAATGGCAGCCGCTGCTGCAACTGATTATTCTGACTAAGCGGCCGTTTTCATCAGGTAAAGCGTATCGGAGTATCTGGAATAACGAAAAAAACGAAAGCCCGCTGCTGACGACTACGCGTGCCCAGACCGAGAAAATGACCGAGCGGCTAAAAGCACTTTACGGTGACGATGTCGAAGTTGATTTCTGTATGCGTTATGGCAACCCCTCTACACAAAGCGTGCTGACGCGATTGAAAGAGAAGGGCTGCGAGCGAATCGTGTTTTTCCCGCTTTACCCTCAATACGGTTCACCGACCACAGCGACGGCTAACGACCAGGCATTTCGTACCTTGATGAAAATGAAGTGGCAGCCGTATATACGCACGGTGCCCGCTTATTTCGATCACCCAGCCTACATTCAGGCGCTGGCTAATTCGGTGCAGGAAGCCTACGCCGGTTTGCCAACACGGCCTAGCAAACTGGTAGCCAGTTACCATGGTGTTCCTGAGCGCTACTTGATGGAAGGTGACCCTTACCACTGCCAGTGCCAAAAAACCACGCGCCTTTTGCGTGAGAAGCTTGGTTTTAGCAAAGAAGAAGTGGATACCGCTTTCCAGTCACAGTTTGGCCCCGAGAAATGGGTTGGCCCGCAAACCGTTCAGCATGTGGCGGAGCTCGCCAAGCAAGGGCATAAACATATTGCGATTATGTCGCCTGCCTTCTCTTCTGACTGTGTTGAAACCCTGGAAGAGATTGAAGAAGAGATCCACGACAGCTTTATGGAAGCGGGTGGCGAAACGTTCAGCTATATACCCTGCCTGAATGACCGCGATGACCATATCGACGCATTGCTAGCGGTCATCAACAATGAATTAGCAGGATGGCTATCGGTTCCTTAACACGCTATTTGCCGTAATATCTGCTCTAAATGCCAGCTAACGACCGTTAACGACAGCCGCAGCGCGAATTAACACGCCTGCGGCTGTTTGCGTTTAAGGGTTTGACTGGTCAGCCAAAACTGACTGTTGTAGGGTATACAACTTTAGAATCACATTACTTACATGCTGGCATGCCAGTGATTAAGGTATGATACCTACGGCTTTTGTCTCTGTCTCAAAGTCAAAGCCTCTGCCTCAAAGGTTAGCCTTACGTTATTCAGGAGATTTCGCTAGATGCAACTTGCCGTGTTAATGGGTTTTTTGCTGGCTGCGTCGTCGCCGCTTCTGCACCGCTGGTTTGGTCATCGTACCAGTCTTGTGTTGGCACTGTTTCCTGCAGGATTGGCAGCGTGGTTGGCTCTACAAGCACCAGACGTTATCGAAAGCGGTAGCCTTTTGTTGGAGTGGCAGTGGGTGCCCTCACTGGGTATTAGCCTGACATTTTTTCTGGATGGTTTGTCGCTGCTCTTCGGCCTATTAATTACCGTCATAGGTACCTGTGTCCTGGTATATGCCGGTGGTTATTTGAAAGGCCATCCTGATCTTGCTCGGTTTCATCTCGCCTTAGTTGCCTTTATGGTCTCGATGCTTGGGCTGGTGCTGGCCGATGGGCTGTTTACGCTGTTCATTTTTTGGGAATTGACCAGTATTACGTCCTATCTGTTGATTGGTTTTAACCATGCCGATATTGAAGCTCGCAAATCAGCGCGGCAGGGGCTATTTGTTACTGTCGCCGGCGGCTTAGCATTAATGGCCGGTTTGGTATTGCTGGGCATTGCCAGCGGTAGCTGGTCGCTGGCGGAGATTCTCAGTCAAGACGCCGACCTGCGTGAACATGCGCTCTACACGCCTATGCTGATCTGTTTGCTGCTTGGGGCGTTTACTAAATCGGCTCAGTTTCCGTTTCACTTCTGGCTACCGAATGCCATGGCGGCACCTACGCCCGTTTCTGCCTACCTGCACTCTGCCACCATGGTGAAAGCGGGTATTTACCTACTGGCTCGTTTACACCCAGAGCTGGGCGGCACGGCGATGTGGGTCGGAATTCTTTCCGTGGTGGGTGCCACCACTATGCTAACCGGCGCTTTCTTGGCTATTCACCACACTAATATCAAAAAGCTGCTCGCCTACTCGACGATTATGGCGCTGGGCACGCTGACGATGCTGTTAGGTATTGGCACTGAATACGCAATGACCGCCTTTGTGACGTTCTTGCTGGCGCACTCTTTATATAAAGGGGCGCTATTTATGGTTGCTGGTATTCTTGATCATGAAACCGGCACCAAAGATGTGACTCACATGGGCGGCTTGCGGCCGTTGATGCCGGTGACCGCCACCATCGCGTTAGTGGCCGCGCTCTCGCTTGCCGGGGTGCCGCCGCTATTTGGCTTTATCGGCAAGGAGCTCATGCTTGAATCAGTGCTAGGTGCCGACAGCTTCCGTGCGCTGCTCGTTTTGTTTGCCTTTGTCGCCTCTATTTTGACGATCGCAGTCGCCTTTATTATTGCGTTACGCCCGTTTTACGGAAAACGCCACCACACGCCACGTGAACCACACGAAGCGCCGTTTAGTATGTTGATGGGGCCTGCACTGTTAGCGTTAGGTTCGCTGCTGTTGGGCCTGCTGCCGGCGATGCTCGGTGCCGATGCGCTACTCACCGCAGCGGCTAGCTCTGTGTCTGGTCAACCCATGGAGGTTGCACTGTCGCTTTGGTATGGCATCAATGTCGCGTTAATCATGTCGATTATTAGCCTTGGTTTAGGCTTTTTGCTCTTCAAACATTGGGATAGCGTGCGTGCCAAACTCTCTATATTGGCACCGATAATGCGCCATGGCCCCGAGGCGGGCTATGAAAGCACGATGAACGGCATCGTGCATTTTTCGGAGTGGCAAACACGGCTATTGCAAAACGGCTATATGCGTAACTACATCCTGGTGATGTTGATGACGCTCATTGCGCTTATCGGTAATTCAATTCTGCTGCGCCACTCACCGCAATTCGCCTTTGACCTGGATGTCCGCTTTCACGAGGCGGTAGTGGTAGGCACCATGGTGATGGGGGCGCTGTTCGCGACTATTTCTCGATCTCGGCTTGGAGCAGTGGTGTCTGTCGGGGTAATGGGCTTTTCTATCGCACTAATTTTTATTCTGTTTAGTGCGCCGGATTTGGCAATTACCCAGCTGCTGGTAGAAACCTTAACGGTCATTTTGCTGGTGCTGGTGCTGTTTCGCCTGCCGCGTTTCTCCAACCTTTCCACCAGCCTGGAACGTATTCGCGATGGCGTGGTGGCGGCCATGATGGGGATTTTGATCTGCCTGCTGATTATGACGGCGTGGAGTATCCAGCAGTTTGAACCCATTTCGACCTATATGATTGAGAACAGCGCGCCGCTGGCTTATGGCCGCAATATCGTCAATGTCATTCTGGTCGACTACCGCGCTCTGGATACCTTGGGTGAGATGTTCGTGCTGGCACTCGCCGCCATTGGCGTGATCGCCATGTTGAAGCTACGCCATGGTGAAGGCAGTGATAGCAAAACTATTGATGGCAAAACTAGCGAAAGCAGTAAAGTAACTGCCAAGGGGCCTTACGATGGTTAAGTCAGGCACAATTATTCTCAATACGGCAGCGCGCTTTTTAATGCCGCTACAGCTGCTGTTTTCCGTTTTCTTGCTGCTTCGAGGGCACGACGAGCCGGGGGGTGGCTTTATTGCCGGCTTAGTAGCCGCCGGTGCCTTTACGCTCTATTTGTTCGCCTTTGGCGTGAGCGCCACCAAGCAAGTGCTGCGTATGGTCGACCCCCGTGACTTGATCGGCGTTGGGCTATTGCTGGGGATGGTCTCGGTCGTGCCCGCTTGGTTTATGGGACAGCCATTTCTGACCGCCCAGTGGTGGACCATTCCCGTCATCGACTTTAAAGCCTCAACGCCGCTGATTTTTGATGTCGGTGTCTATTTTGCGGTGCTGGGCTCTGTTACCGGCATGGTGATGTCGCTTATGGAGGTCGACAAGGATGAACCTTGAGTTAACAGGAGGCGCAGTATGGAACCATTAATGGCAGTAGCGATTGGCTTAATGTACGCAACGGCTATTTTTATGATGCTGCGCCGTTCCATCGTCAAGCTGGTGATTGGCTTAATGCTGCTTTCTAACGCCGCCAATTTGCTGATTTTTACCACCGCAGGCATGACCCGCGGAGCGCCGCCGCTGATTCCAGAAGGGATGATGCAGCCGCCTAGTGGTGTCGCTGACCCTTTGCCGCAGGCGGTTGTGCTGACGGCGATTGTGATCGCTTTCGGCGTGCTGGCGTTTGCGGTAGTGCTGATTCGACGTGCCTATGAAGTCGTCAAGGCGGATGATCTCGACAAGATGAAGGATACCGATACGTGAGGCCTGAAGTCGCTCTTCCCGTCCTCTTGCCCCTGCTTTCAGGGGCGATCTCTTTGTTGTTCTGGCGCTCGCGCCCCATGCAGCGTTTTGTGGCGGTGGCAGGCAATGCCGCGCTACTGGTGGTTAGCCTGTGGTTGTTTGTATCGACCCTCTCGGATGGCTACGTCACCATGCAGATGGGCAGCTGGCCCGCGCCGTTTGGCATCACCTTAATTGCTGACCTGCTGAGTGCGGTGATGGTGCTGATGACCGCCATTATCGGCCTAGCCATGGGTATCTACTCGCTGGCAACCACCGGGCGTGGCCATGAAAAATTTGGCTACTACCCGCTGATGCATTTGCTGTTGGCCGGTGTTATCGGTGCCTTCCTCACCGGTGATATCTTCAACCTGTATGTGTGGTTTGAAGTGATGTTGGTGGCATCGTTTTCGCTGCTGATTCTGGGCGGCGAACGGGCACAGATGGAAGGGGCAATTAAATACGTTACCTTGAATCTACTGGCATCCGTCATCTTTTTAACGGCGGTGGGGCTGCTCTACGGCATGGTGGGTACGCTTAACATGGCCGATATTGCGCTGCGCATGGATGCGGCGGAACACTCCGGTATGGTCGAAGTGCTGGCGGTCATGTTTATGGTGGCCTTTGGTATCAAAGCGGCAGCCTTTCCGCTGTTTTTCTGGTTGCCAGCGTCTTATCACACCCCGCCGGTTGCAGTTTCCGCTTTATTTGCCGGGCTGCTGACCAAGGTGGGTGTTTATGCCATGTTCCGTGTCTTCACGCTGATGTTCGATCAAACCATGGGCTATCTTCAGGACATTATGCTCTGGGGCGCTGCCTTTACCATGGTAACCGGCGTGCTTGGCGCAGCGGCCCAATATGAGTTTAGGCGGATACTGTCGTTTCATATCGTCAGCCAGATTGGCTATATGATTTTAGGTTTGGCGCTGTATACCCCGCTGGCAATCGCCGGCGGTGTGTTCGCCATCGTGCATAATATGGTGGTGAAGACCAATCTCTTCTTGATCAGCGGTATCACCCATCGTTTGCAGGGCACTTACCAGCTTAAAAAGATGGGCGGGTTGTACCGTGAACGGCCCTGGCTTTCTGTCGCGTTTTTTCTTTCAGCGTTCTCTCTAGCGGGTATACCACCGCTGTCGGGCTTTTTTGCTAAATATGTGATTGTGCGAGCGGGCCTGGAGGCTGAAGCTTATGTGGTCACCGGCGTGGCCCTGGCGGTAGGGCTGATGACGCTCTATTCCATGGTGAAAATTTGGAATGAGGTATTCTGGAAATCGCTACCGGAAGATAATCACGTACCTGAAACCGCTACCCCAACCGGTGATGATGGCCGGTTGTTAAAGCCAAGCCTTTGGATGATGTATTTGCCGGTGATAGTGCTGGCGATGTCAACGCTGCTGATCGGGGTCTTTGCTGAGCCCATTATGTGGGTAATGACCGGCATTGGTGAGCAGCTGCTTGATTCTTCTGGTTACATCGAAGCCGTTCTGGGCGCTTCCGCCAGTGTAGAGGACGCGTTGTTGAATTCATCAGCCGTAGGGGTCGATGAAGCGGATGCTGGGGAGGAGGCACCATGACGGGAGCCATTTGGAACTTACTGTTAGGCCTAGCATGGGTGTTATTAAGCGGCGACTTCACCGGCTTAAACCTTTTGGTAGGTATGATCTTTGGCTATATCACCCTGGTATTGATTGAACCGCAGCTCGATTCGTTAAAAGGCTACCCGGCTCGCGTGCCGCGCTTTTTAGGGTTTCTTGTTTTTTTTATGAAAGAGCTGATTCAAGCCAACTTACGCGTCGCCTTCGATATCATAACGCCTCCCTGGCACATGAAGCCGGGGGTCATTGCGATGCCACTTTCAGCGCGCACGGAAATGGAAATCACCATGGTGGCTAACCTGATTTCGTTAACGCCCGGCACGCTTAGTCTAGATGTGTCTGATGATCGGAAAGTGCTCTATATCCATGCCATGTTCTTAGACGATGAAGAAGAGTTGCGGCGTAATTTAAAAGAGATGGAGCACCGGGCCTTGGAGCTGTTTCGCTAATGGATACCGTTATACAAATCAGCCAGATCATTATGAGCGTAGCGCTGCTGCTCACGTTTGTGCGTGTGGTGCGCGGCCCCAGCCTGCCCGACAGGGTAGTGGCATTAGAGCTTTTTTCTACCACCGTAGTAGGGTTGGTCGGGGTCTATGCCATCAAGTCTGATGTTGCTAGCTTCCTGGATGCCGCTATTGTGATTGCCTTGATGGGTTTCTTAGCAGCGATTGCCTTTGCGCGATTTTTGGAAAGAGGAGGCCCGCGGGATGATTGATTTTGTAAAGGGCGCGTTAATTATTGGCGGCGCGCTATTTATGCTGCTTGCCTCCTTAGGCCTGCTGCGTTTACCCGACTTGCTAACGCGTATGCATGCCACCACCAAAGCGGCGGCGTTGGGCGTCATATTAATTATGTTGGCGGCTGCCATGCACTTTGCAGAAGCGGGGGTTGTCGCCCGCTCGTTTGCCATCATCGTGTTTATCCTGATGACCGCCCCCGTGGCGGCCCATGTTATTGGGCGGGCTGGTTATTTTGTCGGCTCTAAGCTGTGGAGCGGCACCGTAAAAGACGAATTGCGCCCTAACTACGACCCTTTAACGCACGAATTAAAAAGCGGGTTGGAAACACAGGAAAACGCCAAGCGCCAGCCCCGAGACACTGACCCTGATTAGCGGTGAATGAAAAGCTAAACATGTAGCCGTGCATTTCACTTTTTATTAAGCCACCTGCCCAGGTGGCTTTTTTACGTCCGTTGATCAGGGTTTATAAAATGGCTTGATAAGATTTTCCTCCGTCGGTATAAAAAAATACATGTACAATAATTATACTGTATAAGTTCTTTTGTTCATGTTTTAATGCGCATCACGCAAGAATTCCGACAAACGTGAACATGAAACGTAAACAACACCTACCGCAAAAAACGTGTGTTCAATGCCAGCGCCCCTTTGCGTGGCGTAAAAAATGGGCGCGTTGCTGGGATGAGGTGCGCTACTGCAGCGAGCGCTGCCGACGTAGCGCTAAGCAGCCAACGCTCTGGTTATAAACCGAGCAGTAAAGCACCCCTAGGAGGCACGAGCATGAACAGCACGATTGACATTGTCTGGCTGCAAGACGACTTGCGCGTCGCTGACAACCCTCTGTTGCACTTTAACTCCCCGCCTGCTTCCTTGCTGTGCCTATATGTGTTGGATAAACAGTGGTTTACGCCTTTCATAGAAGGCGAAACAACACCCCGAATAGGCCCTGCGCGCTTACGCTTTCTGTGGCAGAGCTTAATGGAGTTGCGTGGCGAACTTCTCCAGCGCGGCAGTGACCTGCTGGTACGTATCGGCAATCCCAGTGAGGTGGTGGTAGAGCTGGCAGCATCGCTTCAGGCGCGGGAAGTACGCGTTGCCGACCATGCAGGCGTTGAAGAGAAAGAGCACATTCAAGCAGTGGCACGTGGGCTTGCTAACCAACCCCAACTTCCCAACCAAACCCAACTGCGCTGCATGGAGAGTGGGCGGCTTTTTAGCCGTGAGACGCTCCCCTTTGCGCCGGATGAACTGCCTAACAGTTTCTCTGCCTTTAGGCGCAGCGTAGAGCACGCGTGCGTTATACCCAGCAGTCGCAGCGCGCCATTCACGCTGCCCCCCTGGCCTGAAGCGCCGCGTGGGTTTCCCCCCCTAAAAGCCGTGTGCGAGCAAAGCGCTAGCTGGCAGCCCGACCCCCGGCAAGGTTACGCGTTTGAGGGTGGTGAGTCCGCCGCCCATGCCCGCCTGAACGATTACTTGTGGCGTCAGCAAGGAGGGGAAAACTACAAAAAAACGCGTAATGGCCTGCTCGGGGCTAATTTTTCCACCAGGGTTTCGCCCTGGCTGGCCAGGGGGTGTTTGTCAGCTCGCCAGGTGAATGACGCAGTTAAAGCGTGGGAGGCGGAAAACGGCAGCAGTGAATCGAGTTATTGGATTATTTTTGAGCTGCTGTGGCGGGAGTATTTCATACGTGTAGCCGAGCTCGAAAAAGCAAGCATGTTTGGAGCCCGGCAAACATTTAAGCCCAACGCTGCCTTTGATGCTTGGCGTAACGCTGCGACCGGGCTGCCGTTTGTGGATGCAGCGATGTTAGAACTGCGCCAAACAGGCTGGATATCTAACCGTGCCAGGCAAAATGTGGCGAGTTTTCTAGTGAAGGATTTGCAGGTGGATTGGCGCTTGGGCGCGTTATGGTTTGAGCACTGCCTGGTGGATTATGATGTTGCCAGCAACTGGGGTAACTGGCGCTATATTGCGGGGGTAGGGCGCGACCCGCGTCAAGACCGTTACTTCAATGTGCTCAAGCAAGCGGGGCATTATGATCCTAAAGGGCTCTATGTCGCCCACTGGTTGAAACATCTAGAAACGCTGCCCTATGGCCTAGAGCGTCACCAGCCTTGGCGCGTAGCGCCTTTAGCGTATACGGCTCCCTGTATCGAGCCTGAGCAGTGGCAGCGCTGGTTGATTGCCAATGCAGAGCTTCAAGAAAGCGATGAATAGCGCTTTAGGGCGCGCAATGAGCACTCGTAAACTTCTCACATAAACTTCTCAATAAAGGGTATGGGAAATGGCTTTGTTAAGCAGTGAACGCCACGTTGCCTGGTGTTTGGGCCTTGCAGGCCTGCTTCCTTTTATCGCTGGCGGTGTGCTGGCGTGGCTGGCGCCAGTAGCCTGGCAAGCATCCGCAATTAATGGGTTTACTTATTACAGCGCCGTCATCTTGTCGTTTTTGGGTGGCGTACACTGGGGTGGCGTGCTTAAGGACAGCGCGCTTCAGGATAGTGCGCTTCAAGTGGCTCGCCCCGGCAATGTGAGACGCTTATTGTTATCGATGCTGCCGAGCTTAATGGCTTGGCCTGCGCTGCTGCTTGACGTTCAAACAGGGCTTTGGGTGTTGTTGTGCGGGTTTATCCTGGTCGGTGGCTATGATCTTAGCCGCACAGGGCGGGAAGGTTTCCCACGCTGGTATTTTGCGCTTCGTGGCTTGCTGAGCGTGGTAGTGGTGCTTTTGCATGGTGTCGTTTTACTTCGCTTAAGCCCCTAGCGCTGGTATCTGCTGCTGTTCTGAGCCATTATCAAGCTCACGCCACGGATTGCCGAGAGATTGATGCTATGTCTTTGAAAGTTAATGGGTTGATGCGAGTCCGCCCTAATGTGTATCTTGCTGTTTTACTTGCCACAGGCGCGCTGGCGCTGAGTAGTGACAGGGTGCAGGCAAGCCCTCAACTGATGTCAGAAGTCGATACCCAGGCCGCGACAGAGGTTAGCCATGCTAGTTTCCAGCAGTGGTTACAAGACTTTCGCCAGTATGCCGCTGGCCAAGGGATCAGCGAGGCGACGTTAAGTAAAGCGCTGGATGGCGTGCGCTATCGTGAGCGTGTGATTGAGCTAGACGGTTACCAGCCTGAATTTGTCCGGCCTATTTGGGAATACCTGGATACCGCAGTGTCATCCACGCGAATTAATAACGGCCGGGAAAAACTGGCTGACCACCGCGCTACCGCGCAGCAAATGCAGCAGCGCTACGGCGTGCCCGCCGAAATTATCGTTGCCATCTGGGGAATTGAGAGTAACTACGGCAGCAATTTTGGTGATTTTTCAACGCTCGAATCGCTGGCCACGCTGGCCTACGATGGCCGACGCCGTGACTTTGCCCGCGGTGAACTGCTCGCGGCGTTACGTATTATTGACCAAGGTGATATCGCCGCTGAGCAAATGAAAGGCTCCTGGGCAGGGGCGATGGGCCATACCCAATTTATTCCCAGCAGCTTTGAAGCGTACGCGGTGGACGGCGATGGCGATGGTCGTCGCGATATTTGGGGCAGTATTCCCGACGTGATGGCATCGACGGCCAACTATCTGGCTCGTGCTGGCTGGCAAACCGGGCAGCCTTGGGGCGTAGAAGTGCGTTTGCCTGAAGGGTTTGACTATGCACAAACCGAACGGCGCAGCACGGCCCAGTGGCGCAGCCAAGGCGTTCAGGCGCGCCAGGGCGAGTTGCCCAACTTTGATAGTGCGGCCATTGTTATTCCTGCCGGCGCTGATGGTCCTGCGTTCTTGGTAGGTGCAAATTTTCGCGCCATCTTACGCTACAACAACGCCACCAGTTATGCGTTGGCAGTGGCGACATTGGGCGATGCCATTGCCGGGCGTGAAGGCATTCAACATGCTTGGCCCCGTGATAAGGTGCCGCTTACCCGTAATGATGTTCAGGAACTCCAGCGTGGCTTGAACCGTTTGGGTTACCCCGTGGGGGGCGCTGACGGCGTCATGGGGCCTAATAGTCGCCAAGGATTAAGGAACTTCCAGCGCGATCAAGGGTTAATACCCGATGGCTTTGCGACCCAGGGGCTTTTAGAGCAGGTACGAAGCCGCGCTGAGTAGGCAAATAGGGTATTCAAATGTTACTTAACCAAGGATGATGCTATGCGAGTGATGGTAAAAACGTTATTGGGCAGCTTCTTAGTCGGTGCTCTGTTATCTACTTCCACCGCCATGGCTGACGATAACAAAATATTCGGCTGGGTCGAAAATGCTACGCTACAGCCCTGGAATATTGCGGTTAAAGCAAAGCTCGACAGCGGGGCGTTAACGTCATCACTTGATGCTCGCGATATTGAGATGTTCGAGCAGGATGGCCAGGAGTGGGTACGCTTTCGTTTAAAGCTTGAAGACCAGGCGAGTGGCGAAGTCTTCAGTGACCAAATTGAGCGCCCGCTCTATCGTGAACTAGCCGTGCGCGGTGCAGGTGGCCGTGATGAGCGCCCTGTGGTGCTGCTGGAAGTGTGTATGGGCGATACGATTTACGAAGAGCAGTTTAGCCTGCGCGACCGTGAAGAGATGAACTACCCGCTGCTGTTAGGCCGCCGTACCATTAGCCACCTTGGTTTGCTGGATGTGCGTAAAACTTTCCTGCAAGCGCCTGAATGCGGGGAAAACACCACCGTAGTCCCCCACGATCCTGAAGAGCAGTCGTCGTAAATTCTTATTAACCCCGCCAGTTAGTGCTTAAAACAGCCGTGATAGCAGCGCTGTCACGGCGGTTTCGACCCGTAAAATGCGTGGGCCAAGATGCATTCCCTCGCAGCCTGCCATCAATAGCTGTTCTATTTCCCAGGCAATAAACCCACCCTCTGGCCCTACCAATAGCAGTGTTGGGGTTTTTACATCCCTGGGGCAGGCATTGGGCATGCCGGGGTGTGCCACCAGCCCGCGGCGTTGGCTCAGTAAATCCGGCAGCTGCTCTTCTAGAAAAGGCCGAAACCCCTTGCTGAGCGTTATGTTAGGCAGCTGGGTATCGCGTGCTTGCTCTAAACCTAAAACTAAATGCTGGTGAATTTTATCCTCACGCAGCTCGGGGGATTGCCAATAACTTTTTTCTACCCGTTTGGTATGCAGCAGGGTGATCTCTTTTACGCCTAACGCGGTGACGTGTTCCAGAGTGCGTGCCAACATACGCGGCCGTGGAAGCGCCAATACCAAATGTACAGGGAGCGCTGGCGGCGGTGGCTCGTTGAGGGGTTCCAGCTTGAACTGAGCGCGTTCAGCGGTGAGCTCAGTTAACAGCGCTTTTCCCATTGCGCCGCCTTGAATACCAACGGTAAGGAGATCACCAGGGGTCGCGCGATGAATGTCCCGCAAATGTGTCAATCTGCGTGGGTCGGTTATAAAGACGTTGCCGCTGTCGGTGAGGTCGTCAGGATTAAGCAAAATTAAATTCATAATGAGGGTCTATTGGTCACAGAATCGGCGTGGCGCGCCGGTTAATGCTAGGCGCACCGATCAAATCCAAAAAGGTGGCTTGCATGGGCGCGTGGTGCAGGCACAATACCCGTAATGGAAAAGTATAATAACGGGAAAAATCCCCTACCGCGTTTAAGGAGATGCGCCGTGCGCGTGATTCGCAAGTATGCAAACCGCAGGCTGTATGATACACAGCAAAGTCGTTATGTAACGCTGGAAGATCTGCGGCGTTTAATCATCGAAGAAGAACCGTTTCGAGTAGAAGATGCCAAAAGCGGTGAAGACCTGACGCGCACGATTTTACTTTCCATTATTATCGAGCAGGAACAGGCGGATAGCGAGGCTGAGGTGTTCTCTAACGACCTGCTGGCGCAGTTGATACGTGTTTATGACATGACCTCCCCATTGCCGCTTTCGCGCTATCTTGAGCAGGGCACTCAACTGATGCTGGAGCAGCAAAAGCGCCTGCAAAGCCAGTGGAAGCAGGCAATGCGTAACACGCCGCTGGAGTTTATGCGCGAGCTGACCGAAGAGAATATGCGTTTTTGGCAAAAGACCTTGAATCAGCCTGGCCATAACAATGAGCCGAGCGATGGTGATCAGGCAGATGAAAAGAGCCGCGAAACGCCTAGCGATACAGATAAGACTAACAAAACTAGCGTCAGCAAGGCTAACGCCAACAAGGCTGACGTGAGCAGCACGAAAAAAAAGCAGGACAAAACCTCCTGACCCCACTTGGTGTTGCGCTGTGGCATAATGCCGCCGATATACGCTCTCCCGTTTGAGAAGGATGAACATGAAGGTTTTGATGATAGGCGGCGGTGGTCGTGAGCATGCACTGGCCTGGAAATTGGCTCAATCGAGCCGCGTCGAGCAAGTCTTTGTCGCGCCAGGCAATGCCGGTACCGCGACAGAAGCAAAGCTGGTTAATATCGCAATCGACGCAACGGATTTAGAAAGCCTGGTAGCGTTTGCCCGCGATGAACAGATTGGCTTGACCGTGGTAGGCCCAGAAGCCCCATTGGTAGACGGTGTGGTGGACCGCTTTCAAGCGGCGGGCTTAACTATTTTTGGCCCTAGCCAGGCGGCTGCCCAGTTGGAAGGTTCAAAATCGTTCACCAAGGACTTCTTGGCGCGTCATGATATTCCTTCGGCTGACTACCAAACGTTCACCGAGGTCACCCCAGCGCTTGCTTATCTACATAAAGTGGGCGCACCGATTGTGATCAAAGCGGATGGCCTTGCCGCTGGTAAAGGGGTGATTGTCGCGCTGAGCGAAGCGGAAGCGGAAGCTGCCATTCGCGACATGCTTGAAGCCAACGCCTTTGGCGATGCGGGTGCGCGGGTCGTCATTGAAGAATTTCTGGAAGGTGAAGAAGCGAGCTTTATTGTCATGGTGGACGGTGAGAATGTCGTGCCCATGGCTACTAGCCAAGACCACAAACGCGCCTACGATGGCGATACCGGCCCTAATACCGGCGGCATGGGGGCTTACTCGCCAGCGCCGGTAGTCACCCCTGAGGTGGATGCCCGCATTATGGAGCAGGTCATTCTGCCTACCGTGCGTGGTATGGCGGCAGAGGGCAATGCGTACACGGGGTTCTTGTACGCCGGCTTGATGATTGACGCGGCTGGCAACCCTAAAGTTATTGAGTACAACTGCCGCTTTGGTGACCCTGAAACACAGCCTATTATGCTGCGCTTAACCTCTGATTTGGCCGAGCTGTGTTTAGCCGGTGCGCAAGGCAAGCTTGCCGGGCAACGCTGTGAGTGGGATTCGCGCGCGGCGGTAGGCGTGGTGATGGCCGCTGGTGGTTATCCTGGCAGCTACCGCAAGGGTGATGTGATTCACGGCTTAGCAGAGGCTGAACAGGTGGGCTGCAAAGTATTTCATGCAGGCACCACGCAAAATGCCGAAGGTGACATTATCACGGCAGGTGGCCGCGTATTGTGTGTAACGGCCCTTGGCGCGACCGTTTCAGAGGCGCAACAGCAAGCCTATCAAGGCGTTAAGGCGATTCACTGGGAAGGTGCCGAGTACCGGCGTGATATCGCCTTCCGTGCCATTGCGCGTGAAGGCTAGGCGGGGTTACCCCGATCAACAGTCAAAATCAACACCGACAAGGAGGCAGGCATGGAGCGTGTCAAGCTGGATTTCCCCGCTGAAGCGATCATTCATCGTCACCCTTTGACGGTGCGGGTAACCGATATGAATTACGGCCGGCACTTAGGGCATGATGCGCTGGTGTCGCTGCTTCACGAAGCGCGTATTCAGGCCTTTGCCGCGCTTGACCTGCAAGAGTGGGACATGCACGGGCACCCCAGCGTGGTGGCTGATTTAGCCGTGCAGTACCAAAGTGAAGCGCGCTGGCCTGATGCGTTGATCATTGAAACCGCCGTGCCTGAGCCGCAAGGCAAAGCGTTGACCATTTATCAGCGCATTTGCAAGCGTGACACGCAGCAGTTGGTGGCCACGGCACGCGTCAATCAGCTGCTGATTGACCTTGCCACTGGCCGCCCTGCTGAGGTGCCAGTGCAGGTTAAGCAAGTGCTTGCCGATGCGAGGAATGGCTGATGTCGCGGGAGTATCCGATTATTGCCGTTACCGGCTCCTCAGGGGCGGGAACCACCACCGTGCGGCGCAGCTTTGAGCGTATGTTTCTGCGCGAAGATGTACATGCAGCGGTGGTGGATGGCGATGCCTTTCACCGCTATACCCGCGATGATTTGCACCGTATCTTCCGAGAAGAGCCGGAACGCAAAGATGAGCTTTCTCACTTTGCCGTTGAGGCTAATTTGCTGGATCGCCTAGAGGGTCTGTTCAGCGAGTACGGCGAGCATGGCTCTGGCACGTTTCGCCACTATATTCACGCGGAAGATAAGCAGAAAATTGAGGCTGGCTATCGGGTAGGCACGTTTACCGAATGGCAGTCGCTTCCCTGTGGTACTGATCTACTGTTTTATGAAGGTTTGCACGGCGGGCTGGTGACTGAAGAGTTTGATATCGCTCGCCATGTTGATCTGTTGGTAGGTGTCGCGCCAACCATGAACCTTGAATGGATACAAAAAATAGATCGTGACACCAAGCTGCGCGGTTATTCTCAGGAAGCAGTGATTGATACTATTCTGGGCCGGATGGATGACTATGTGCGTTATATTCAGCCGCAGTTTTCGCGTACTCATATCAATTTTCAGCGTGTGCCTACGGTCGATACTTCCAACCCATTTGAAGTGCAGGATATTCCCACCGACGCTGAATCATTAGTGGTCATTCGCTTTAGAGACCCTTCCACCGTGGATTTTCCCTGGCTGCTAGCGATGATTAAAGATGCTTTTATGACCCGCCCGCATACCCTGGTGGTGCCGGGTGCACGGATGTCATTGGCGATGGAGCTTATCCTCGCCCCCTTGGTCCGCCATTTATTGGCGCAGCGGCGCTTTCGCTAAACGTGGCGGATAACAATAAAGGAGTGCTGTATGGATTGTTTATTTTGCAAAATTATCAAGCGTGAAATTCCTGCGGATATCGTTTACGAAGACGATCACGTGTTGGCATTTAATGATATTAGCCCTCAAGCACCGACCCATCAGCTGATTATTCCTAAAAAGCATATCTCCACGCTGAATGATATTGATGAAACAGAGCTTGCTACCATCGGGCGGCTTCAATTCACCGCCGCTAAGCTGGCCCAGGAGCAAGGCTTTGCTGAAGATGGGTATCGCGTGGTGATGAACTGTAACGAGATGGGCGGTCAAACGGTTTATCATATCCACATGCATTTGATGGGAGGACGCACGTTTACATGGCCTGCGGGTTAAACCCTTGCCTGTGTCGTCTGTAACGTCGTCATGCTAACGTAAAAAGGCCCCGCTCATTGAGCGGGGCCTTTGCAGTTTACAGGCAAGCTAGAATTGGTACGCTACCTGAGATTAAGCATCAATACGCTTGTACTTCATGCGCTTAGGCGTATCGTTGCCGACCCGTTTACGATGGTCTTCTTCATACTCAGCGTAATTGCCTTCGAACAAGACCACTTCAGAGTCGCCTTCGAACGCCATGATATGCGTGGCGATACGGTCCAAGAACCAGCGATCGTGAGAGATCACCATGGCACAGCCTGGGAACGCCAGTAGGGCGTCTTCCAGTGCCCGCAGGGTTTCAATATCCAAGTCGTTTGACGGCTCATCGAGAAGCAGAACGTTAGCCCCTTGCTTGAGCGTTTGAGCAAGCTGCAAGCGGCCGCGCTCACCACCGGAAAGCTCCGATAAGCGTTTCTGCTGGTCGTTACCTTTAAAGTTAAAGCGACCGACATAAGCGCGGGATGAGACTTCGTAGCCGTTAATATTCAGGATGTCCTGGCCGTCAGAAACAGCCTCCCACACGGTTTGCTTATCTTCTAACCCGTCGCGTAGCTGCTCAACGTAAGCGATATCGACAGTTTCACCCACCACAACTTCGCCAGCGTCCGGCTGCTCTTTTTGCGTGATCAGCTTAAACAGGGTCGATTTACCCGCCCCGTTACCACCCACAATGCCCACAATGGCACCTTGCGGAATAGTGAACGAGAGGTCTTGATAGAGCAGCTTGTCGTCAAAGCGCTTAGCAACATTGCGAAACTCAATGACGTTATCACCTAGGCGAGGGCCAGGCGGAATATAAATTTCATTGGTTTCATTACGTTTCTGGAAATCGCCTGACTGCATTGCTTCAAAGCGGTTAAGGCGCGCCTTGCTTTTCGCCTGACGCCCCTTGGCATTGCTGCGCACCCACTCAAGTTCTTGCTTGATCGCTTTCTGGCGCGAAGCTTCCTGCTTGGCTTCTTGATTCAGGCGCTGGTCTTTCTGCTCAAGCCACTGGGAATAGTTACCCTCAAACGGGATACCTTGCCCACGGTCAAGCTCCAGTATCCAGCCTGCCACGTTGTCCAGGAAGTAACGGTCGTGGGTGATCGCCACGACCGTGCCATTATAATCGTGCAAGAAGCGCTCAAGCCAAGCCACCGACTCTGCGTCAAGGTGGTTGGTGGGCTCATCAAGCAACAGCATATCAGGGCTGGAAAGCAGTAGGCGGCACAGCGCGACACGGCGGCGTTCGCCTCCGGAGAGATTGCCTACTTTGGCGTCCCACGGTGGAAGCCGCAGCGCTTCAGCGGCCACTTCAAGCTTACGCTCAAGGTTATGGGCATCCGCCGCTTCAATAATATTTTCAAGCCGCGCCTGTTCGCTTGCCAGGGCGTCAAAGTCAGCGTCAGGCTCAGCATAGGCTGAGTACACCGCATCTAGCTTTTGTTGCGCTTCTTTGATCGCCCCAAGGGCTTCCTCGACGGTGTCGCGGACGTTTTTCTCGTCATCCAACTGCGGTTCTTGAGGAAGATAGCCAATATTGATGCCGGGCATCGGGCGAGCTTCACCTTCAAACTCTTTATCGACACCAGCCATAATGCGCAGCAGTGTGGATTTACCCGAACCGTTCAGACCCAGCACGCCTATTTTGGCACCCGGGAAGAACGATAACGAAATATCTTTAAGAATTTGCTTTTTGGGTGGCACAACTTTGCCAACCCGGTTCATGGTGAATACAAATTGCGCCATGGAGATCCGTTAGGTTGATGGAAAGAATAACGACAGCAGAATGCTACTGGTTAGGCTCAGATGATAGTGCTCTGAGCCAGGAAAGGCTAGGCAGCTTGAAGTGTTGGCTAGCTTGGCCTCTCATCAAATGAGTAGGCCGAGCTGTACTAGTAGGCAATTGCTGAAGGGCGAAGAGAGGAGCGATCTATTCTTCTTCATCCCAGTCATCTTCAATAACACGCTGTAACCGGCGCTCTTCCAGCCACGCTTCTACTTGGCGTCGTGCGCGCAGGCTGTCTGCCTTGCTTGGTTTGCTTTTGCCGTAGTGGTCATCATTCACGGCATCAAGGCTTTCAAACTCATCGGAGTCGAGTGTATCGGCAGTAAAGGTTTCACGACTTAAGGGGTCACGGCTCATGATATGCCCTCCAACCCAGCCGGCGTACCGGCATCACAACGGCTTTACTCGTACACTTGTCGGCTTGCAGGCTTAATGTTTTGCAAACCACGCAGTATTTTGCAGACCTAGTGTAAAAGCAAAGCACCTAGCGCATGTTAAGCGCCTAGGCGCTGTATAACGCCAGTTGGGATGAAGTTCAAGCCCTAAGAGTTGCTTTTAGTGAGAAAGTTAATTTTTAGCTGTTTTCTCGCTGCTTTTGCAGTTCCGCAAGGGCTAGCTGCGCCTCTACACGCTCGGTGACATCTTTTTGCACGCCAATGTAATACATCAGCTTATCTGCCTCGTCATAGACCGGCGTAATGGATAGTTCATTCCAAAACATGGTGCCGTCTTTACGATAATTTCGCAGCACTTCACGAGAGGGGCGACCATCTGTCAGCGCATCTCTAATAGCGACCAATGCATCCTGGTCGCGGTCTTCGTTTTGTAAAAAGCGGCAGTCGCGATACAGAATTTCGTCTGCACTGTAGCCCGTTAAGCGCTCGAAGCCTTTATTGACATAGATGAGGATGTTTTCATCCCCTTCTTGCTCGGCAACGACAATGCCGTCTTCCGATGCGTCAATAATGCGTTCGAGCAACTCTGGACTGATCAAGGGAGATCGTTTCATTCAGGGTTCCTGTTGCAGCTCCAGTCCTTTCCGTAGGCCGCAGAGTTTTCTACACAGCATAGCTCTCTACCTAACCGAGTTTTCTACACAGAATAGCTCTCTACACAACATAGCTCGCTACACAATTTTTTATATAGTGCGCTCTGTTGGTGGCCAAGCGGGATTTCTAATCATTTTTTCTATTTACGTTTTCTACTTACGTCTTCCTACTTGCTTTTTCCCTACTTACTTTTTTCCACTAACGCTGTCTAGCCAGCATAGTAAATGCACCCACTCACAGCTGCTATCCTGCTCCATCATGGCGAGCGTTGCTATGCTTTGCAATCTTGAACGCCATCTTAAGCCTTTTCTTCAACACTGTTGCTTAAATACTATGGCTCTAAGCCCTGTTTTTATGGCAGCCGCCATCCGTTTTATGCATGTTTAGCTGGCGTCACTCGACTTCAGGTAGCCGCTGAGCACATAACATCGCCCCCAGGGCGGTAGCCGCTAGCAGCAATAGCAATGCGGCGCTGCCCAGCCATTGAGCGAGCCCGCCAATAATGCCACCGACAAACAGCATCAGCACGCCTGTTAAGGTATTGGAAAGGGCGACGTAAAGCGCACGGTTGTCCTGGCTCGCCATATCAACCAGGTAGGTTTTCCGCCCTAAGCGTACCCCATGGTGCACAATAACAAGCAGCGCATAAACCACTGCATAGGGCCAAACGCTTTGCGTCCACTCCCCTGGCAGCCAAGCCAAGCTTGCACCCAGTAAACAACAAATGACCGTGCCGATTGCCGCATCACGCATGACTCGGCGGCTCGATTGGTCAGCACGTTTCCCCCATATGGGGCTTGCCACCATGGCGGCAAGCCCGGAAAGCAGCACCAATATTCCTAAACCGCCGAGGTTAGTGCCGCTTTGGTTTTGCCCCAGCAGGGCTAGGTAGGGCAGTGCAAGTGCGCTTGAGAGTAACAGCGCCCGGGCAAGATTAAAGTGCAAAAAAGTCGGGTCATCTTTCAGTAGCGACAAGCCTAGTTTGATGCTGTCCCAACCGTTTTCGCCTCCTTCTACCGCACCGGGGCTCTCTTTAATGCGGGCGGCGGCGACTGCGTTCATTAGCCAACCGCTTGCCGCAATGGCTAACAGTATCGCCACCACTAAATTGCCAGGGCGGCTTTCAAACAGCATTAACACAGCCCCTGCGATTAGCGTGGCAGCGCCGGCGATGCTGCCGCTCCAGCCCATTAAGGTACCGCGACGCCGCTTGGCAATGGTTTTGCCTAGCACATCCTTGGTCGCGATGGAGGAAAGGCCGCGAGCCAGCGAGAGTAAAATGAGTGTTGCGAGCACCAAAGCGCCGCCGATGCTGCCACTAGCGACTAGAGCAAGCACGGCAAGGGCTATAGCAGCCAAGGCTTGAATCAGAGCACCGGCTACCCACACCCATTTGCGTTTAGGTTTTAAACGAATAAAGCCGGCGACAAAAATTTGCGGCAGCAGAGCGCCTGCCTCCCGGATGGGTACCAGTAGGCCTACCATCCAGACCGGAGCGCCAATAATGCCCATCAGCCATGGCAGCACTAGGCGCGCGCTAGACAGCTCATCAGCCAGCTTATTACCTAACGAGGCCCATACATGCAGAAAAAAGTTGCGGGGCTGTTCATTGCAGGCACTTTCCGATATGTCGTCGCACATTCGGCTATCTTCATCGCCAGTCAACCACTCATAGAGTCGTGACTGAGATACGCTATGTTCGGCCATTGCGGCTCCTTGGCGGTATTTATGTATCTTTTTCAAGCTGTTTCAATTTATTTCAAGCTATCTCAAGCAACTTCAAGATGACAGAATAGCCCTAAAATAAGCCATATTAACCTGCTAAGGAGAGCCGGATGTCACGTATTCAAATTCGTTATTGCACTCAGTGCCAGTGGCTGTTGCGCAGTGCCTGGTATGCCCAAGAATTGCTCTCCACCTTTGGGGAAGGCTTGAGTGAAGTGGCACTGGTGCCGTCCCATGGCGGTACTTTTGAGGTCTGGTATGAAGACACCCTGCTATGGGAGCGCAAGCGCGATGGGGGCTTTCCCGATATTAAAGTTCTCAAGCAGCGTGTGCGGGATCAGTTAGAACCTGGTCGGGATTTGGGGCATATCGATCGATGAATCAGGATCGGCAGGCGATCCTCTATGGGATAGGGGCTGTCGCGCTATGGTCGACAGTAGCGACGGCCTTCAAAGTGGCACTTGCCTGGATGAGCCCGTTAGAGTTGATGTGGCTCGCGGCACTAATCTCCTGGGCATTGATGGGTGCTCTGGTCATCAAGCGTGGAGAGATGCCCGCCGCCCTAAGGGCTGGCTGGAAAACCGCTGCTTGGGCGGGACTAATGAACCCGGTTGCCTACTATTTTGTGCTATTTGCTGCCTATGATCGGCTGCCAGGGCAGGAGGCGATGGCGCTGAATTACACTTGGGCTCTGGTCATGGCATTTTTAGCGGTGCCCCTGTTGGGGCAGCGCTTAACCCGCATGGATATTGTCGCTGGGTTGGTCGCTTACGCCGGTGTATGGGTAATCGCGACCCGCGGCGAAATTTTTAATGTCTCATTTGCCGATCCTATTGGGGTCGTGCTGGCACTGGCTTCGACGCTGTTATGGGCCCTTTACTGGCTGCTCAACGCGCGTGATCCACGCCCGCCGCTGGTCGGTCAATGGCAAAATTTTAGCGTCGGCCTACCTGTGTTAACCCTACTGTTACTGCTTGGCCCCGGCTGGCAATGGCACGGATGGCCAGCCTTTGGCGCTGGCGTTTATGTAGGTCTATTTGAAATGGGGATAGCCTTTATCCTGTGGCAGATGGCCGTTCAAAAGGTGTCTCGCACGGCTAAAGTGTCTAACCTGATTTTCCTCTCACCGCCGGTATCTCTTTTTCTGCTTTTTTGGGTCGTGGGCGAACCCATTTTGCCTTCGACACTGATGGGTTTGACGCTGATTTTGTTGGGGTTAGGCTTGCAGAATCAGCAGAAAGCTTAGTAGCGCAAACTTAGCAGTGACCAAGGGTCAGCTTGGTAAGCAGTACTCAGCATTCCTACTCAGCGGCCGCTTGGTACGTTGTTTCTAGCAATGGCTTTAAGGCGGGCCACACATTGTCTAAGATAATCGGCTGCGCATCAGCGGTGGGGTGGATGCCATCACTTTGCATTAACGCTTTATCGAGGGCGATATCTTCAAGCAGGAACGGCACCAATGCCACGTCATACTCTTCTGCCAGCGAGCGGAATACGCCGGTAAAAGCGTCACGATACGCTTGGCCATAGTTGGGCGGAATATCGATTCCTAGCAGTAACACCTGAGCGCCGGCGTCTTGGCTCTGTTCAATCATGCTCGCCAAATTAGCCTGCATTTGATTGGGCGCTAAGCCGCGCAAGCCATCATTGCCGCCCAGCTCCAGGAGAACAATATCCGGCTGACGTTGTCCGAGAAGTTCAGTAAACCGTTGTAAACCACCGGACGTCGTTTCCCCGCTAATGCTGGCGTTGATAACCTGGGCATCATCGTCCAATCGCTCAGCGAGTAAGCTCACCCAGCCTTCTTCGCGCTCTATGCCGTAAGCGGCGCTTAAGCTGTCGCCCATGACTAACAGGGTTGGGCCAGCGTCAGCGTTGACAGGCTCTGCGCTAACAGACCCTGCGTAGATAGAAGAAGAGGCAAAGGTGACTATCAGCAGCACCAGCCATCCGGTTACCATGCGGTTCAGTCCATGCCATGCCATAGGGATGTCACGCTTCATGTCTTACTCCTCAGATCAAACTGCGAATTCATCTATCGATAAAATAACATCGAGCGCGTCACCTCACGATGATTGCCAGCCCCTTAACGACCACCAAGCGGCCAAGAACGTTCCCCATGGCGTTCCTGGTCAGCCGGTATTGCACGCTGACAAACTTTCGAAACAGGTGACGAGCGGTGAACGCTCGCTGACTATCTTACACGACCTGTCGTTAAGCGTAGCGGCGGGGGAGAGCGTGGCAATTTTAGGTAAAAGCGGTGCGGGTAAATCAACGCTGCTGGGCTTATTGGCAGGGCTTGATACGCCGAGTGACGGTGAGCTAACCCTGTTTGGGCAGGCACTGAGCCGCTTGGATGAAGATGGGCGTGCCGCGCTGCGGGCTGGGCGTGTTGGCTTTGTCTTCCAGAACTTTCAGCTGTTGCCTACCTTGAGTGCGCTTGAAAATGTCATGCTGCCGCTGGAGCTTTCACCTCACGCGGGCGACACGCAAACCGCCGCCAAGTGGTTAGCGCGCGTGGGGCTTGGGGAACGGGTAAACCACTTACCTAAACAGCTTTCCGGTGGCGAGCAGCAGCGGGTAGCTGTCGCCCGCGCGTTTGTGACCGACCCCGAACTGGTGTTTGCCGATGAACCCACCGGCAATCTGGACCCTGATACCGGCGCTCAGATTATTGATCTGCTCTTCACATTGAACCGTGAGGTAGGCACCACGCTTATTTTAGTGACTCACGATCACGCGTTAGCGCGCCGCTGCGATCGCTGCCTGCGGCTAGATCAGGGCAAGCTAACAGCCTTTGTGCCTGCTGCGGCTTCACTGGAAGAGGGCACGCAATGAGTGATATGAATTGGCGTTTGGCAATGCGTAGCCTCAAGCGAGACCTGCGCGCTGCCGATGTGCGTGCACTTTTTATCGCTTTAGTCTTGGCGGTCGCCGCCTCGACGATGATTGCCTTCTTTCTTGACCGTTTAGAGCGCGGCTTGGAACGCCAGGCAGGGCAGATGCTGGGCGGCGATTTGGTGCTAGAGCAGCGTGCCCCGTTTTCTGACGAGCTGCGCGCTAACCTTGAAGCGGCTGGCTTTGTGCTTAGCGACCAGGTGGATCTTGTCTCAATGATCAGCCGCGGTGAGCGCTTTCAGCCGGCGAGCCTGAAAGCGGTCGATGATGTTTACCCTCATTATGGTGTCTCCTATGTGGATTTTGGTAACGGCACCGAGCAAATAGCCTCTGGCCCACCGCCAGGGGAGGCCTGGGCAGACCCTCGCCTGGTGGAATTGATCGAAATAGCGCTGGGTGACACTGTTCAGGTGGGCCAAACCGAGCTGACCGTCACCGGCATTATCGAGCGCGAAGCGGATCAGTCGGGCGGTTTTGGTAGTTTCAATCCGCGCTTAATGCTTAACACGGCAGATGTCGAGGCAACCGGGCTTGTTCAAGAGGGTTCAAGAATAGAGTTTGAAATTTTAGCTGCGGGCCCGCCGGAAGCCCTTGATCAAGTTCAGGGCCTGCTTGCGGAGCTACGCCGTGAAGGGGTGGACGTGCGCGATGTTCGCGTTGACCGGCCCCAGCTTGGCAATGCACTGCAGCGGGCGGAAAGCTACCTAGGGTTAGCGGGTTTGGCCGCGGTGCTGCTAGCGGGGGTGGCGGTGGCAATGTCTACCCGGCGCTATGTAGAGCGTCACCTGGATACCGCCGCGCTGCTGCGCTGCTTTGGTGCCAGCCAGCACCAGTTAGTGACCATTTTTAGCCTGCAGCTACTCGGTTTAGCGCTGGTAGCAGCAGTGATGGGTGCGCTGCTTGGGCTGGTGGGTCAAGCGCTACTGCTCAAGCTGTTGGTGAGCTTTTTACCCATGACACTGCCACCACCCGGGCTGATGCCGCTGGGGTTAGGCGTATTCACTGCACTGGCCGTATTGGTGGGGTTTGCAGGGCCAACGCTGTTGCGCATTAAGCAAGTCAGCGCTTTAAAGGTACTGCGTCGGGAGCTTGATCCACTGCCGCCCTCAGCATGGCTAGTCGTCGGCGTGGCGAGCGTTGTGTTTGGCGGCTTGCTGTGGCTGTATTCGGGTAGCCTACCGCTCGCCATCGCGTTATTAATCGGTGGCGCGTTACTGCTTGGCTTACTCTGGTTGATCAGTGCCTTTCTGCTCAGTGCTTTGTTACGTGGAGTGCAGCGGTTATCCGGGGGGAGTGAATGGTCGCAGGCGCTGCGTTTGGGTGGCCGTCAACTGGCTCGGCGGCGTGAAGCGGGCTTGGGGCAGCTGCTGGCGTTCTCAGTGACCTTCTTTGCCATGGCAATGATTGTCTTGGTACGCGGTGATCTGCTGACTACCTGGCAGGATCAACTACCTGAGAACACCCCCAACTATTTTGCTATCAATATTCAGCCCTCGGAACGCGACCCGTTTGAGGCAGCTGTTTCCCCCCGTGTTGAGACTCAAAGCACGCTTTACCCGATGGTGCGTGGGCGTGTGATTGCGATTAATAATCAAGCGCCAAGAGACGCCGTGCCGCCGGATGCCCGTGGCGATAACGCGCTGCGCCGGGAGCTAAACCTTACCTGGCAGGCCGAGTTGCCGGAAGGCAATGTAGTGGTGGCGGGCGAGTGGTTTTCAGCTCAACAAATGGGGGAAGAGGTGAACCAGGGGTGGATGAGCGCCGTAGAAGCGACGCCCCAACAGGCAGCCCCGGTGCCTATTTCCATGGAAGACGGGCTGGCCGAAAGGCTGGGGCTGGACATTGGTGATGAGATGACGTTCTCGGTCGGGAGCGACGAAATCACCACCCACATTACCAGCCTGCGCAGTTTGAACTGGGACAGCTTCCAACCTAACTTCTTCGTTATTTTTCCACCCGGCGTGCTGGAGCAATTTGGCCATAGCTACATTACCGCTTTCCACTTGCCCGAGGCAGAGCAAGGGCTAATTCGCGAGTTGATCACCGATTTCCCGGGTGTCTCGCTGCTCAATGTGGATGCCATTTTAGGCCAAGTGCGTGATGTGCTGACCCAAGTTACCCGTGCGGTTGAGTTAGTGCTCGCCTTGGTGCTGCTGGCGGGGATAAGCGTGCTGTATGCAGCGCTAACCGCAAGCCGCCCAGCGCGTGCCCATGAAAGCGGCCTGCTGCGTGTATTTGGCGCGGGTAGCCGAATGATTTCACGGGTTCAAGGGGCGGAGTACGCGTTATTGGGCTTTGCCAGCGGCTTGATGGGTGCGGTGTTGGCAGAACTTGCCACGGCGGCACTGTATATTTACTGGCTCGACCTCACGCCGCGGCTTCACCTGGGGCTATGGGTTTTGCTTCCCCTTGGTGGGGCGCTATTGATTGGCGTCATAGGCCATGCGCTGTCGCGAGGGTTGCGTCGACAAGCCCCGGCAGCGAGCCTGGGCTTAATCGGAGAGGCCTAATCAAAGAGGCTAGATGATCATTTTGCTAGCCAAAAGCCTACGACAATAGCGCTGACAACAGCAACAAAAAAGACCAGATTACGGGCGCGGGTATCGCGGCGAGGTTTCATGGCAACACCAAATGCAGGGTGGAGGTAAAAGCAGCGGAAGCATTACGCCCGGCATGGTACCGTTTGTTGCCCGCGTCGTCATCTTAACTGCTTATATGCAGTGGTATCTGTTCAGGATTTTCAGCTTATGCCCCACTCTGATCTCAACGTCTCTCGCGGCTTCGCACCCCAGCCGCTTTCACTCGCCCAGGGGCGCCTTGCGGCGCTTAGCTGGGGGCGTTCAGACGCGCCTACGTGGCTGGCGCTGCACGGCTGGTTAGATAATGCAGCCAGTTTTTCGCGCTTGGCGCCACTGTTGGCTGAGGCGCTGGATATTCGCATTGTCGCACTCGATTTTCGTGGCCACGGGTGTTCTTCTCACGCACCTGAAAATACGGACTATGCGCTGTGGGACTACTGCCACGATGTGCTGGACGCCATGGATTCTCTTGGCCTTGAGCAAGCCATTTTGTTGGCCCACTCAATGGGCGCGGCGGTGGCATGTTTGCTTGCCGCGGCACTGCCTGAACGGGTTAAACGCCTCACGCTGATTGACGGGCTAGGCTCACTCAACACCCCAGTAAAAGAGACCGCCAGCCAGTTACGCAAAGGGCTGGCAGCCCACCGCCGGCCGCTTTCACGAGCACCGCGCTACCCTGATATTGAAAGCGCCGTGGCAGCACGTGTGGCGGGCGGGGTCACGCCGATGGACAGCATAACGGCCACCCCGCTAGTGGAGCGAAATACCCAACCCACGGCCGATGGCCATGTGCAAATGCGCACCGACAGCCGGTTGCTGAAGCCCTCTTTAGTACGTTTTACGCCGGAACAGGTGCTGTCGTTATTAGCGCAGATTCATGCACCGATACTATTGATAGAAGGTGAACGGGGTATTTTAGGTGAGCGTGCTTGGGCCGTTCAGTTGCGACAAGCCGTGAAAACGTTAACCCGCCAGGTATTAAAGGGTGGCCACCACCTGCACTTGGAGCCTGGCGCGGTGGCGCAAGTAGCCGCCGTTATCGTCAATCACTGGGGGCGCGCTGATTCATGAAAGAAGTAGCTCATTTGGGCAGTGGCAATAAAGTGGCGCTGGTGCTGGGTAGCGGCGGTGCCCGAGGCTACGCCCATATTGGCGTCATTGAAGCGCTGGAGGCGCGTGGTTACGACATTATCGCCGTGTCAGGGTGTTCCATGGGCGCTTTGATTGGTGGTGTCTATGCGGCGGGAAAACTGCCTGAGTATCGTGATTGGGTGTGCCACCTTGATTACTTTGATGTGCTCAAACTGGTCGATGTGACGTGGAGCCCCATGGGGGCGATGCGTGCCAGCAAGGTGATGAGTAAGCTGGAAGACCTGGTGGGCGATACGCTGATTGAGGATCTATCGATTCCTGTTACCACCGTCGCGACAGACTTAGTGCGCCAGCGTGAGGTGTGGTTTCAAAATGGCCCTTTGCTCCAGGCAATCCGTGCCTCTATTGCCGTGCCTGGCGTGATTACGCCGGTACATGTGGGTGAGCAGGTGCTTGTCGATGGTGGTTTGCTGAACCCGCTGCCAATGATGCCGATACTGGCCGCACACGAAGCCGATTTTGTGGTGGCGGTTAACGTGACGGCGCACAGCCCTCAGCCAATAACGTTAGAGCAGCTGTTACCTAGCGCAGAACGCAACGACAGCCGCACCGCGTTAGAACGCGACCGCGCTGCCAATATTGGCAGTTGGATTGACGATGTGCGTGCCACCACCCGGCGGCTGTGGGATGAGCTTGGGGGAAGCAATGGCGAAACGGGTAGTGAGGCGAGTGACATTGACGAAACCGTTGACCTGCCCGGTAGGCGTGAGTGGGGCAAGCTTGACATGATTTTAGAATCGTTTGATATCACTCAGGCAGCGCTGGCGAAATATAAAATCGCAGGCTATCCGCCGGATGTATTGATCGAAATTCCCAAAACTGTTTGTAGCGCTTACGAATTTCACCGCGCCAACGAATTAATTCGCTTGGGTCGCCACCTTGCTGATGAGGCGCTGGCGCGTCGAATGCCCAGCCTTGCCTCGGATGCCGCCGAGTAAACCTGGCGAACGAGTAAACCTGACGAAGCAGCCGCCTAGTGCCCGCGCTTGCGCAGCAGAATATAGACCGCTCCAGTGCCGCCATCGATATCAATCGCCGAGCAGAACGCCAGTACCCCTGGCCACTCGCGCAGCCAGGTATTGGTGTGGCTTTTGAGCACGGGGAAATCTGAGGTAGTGCCCCATGCCTTGCCGTGCACAACCAGCACACAGCGCAGACCTTGGCCGGCTGAATCGCGCAGAAAACTCTCCAGCTCGGCACGCGCTTCTTCCAGCGTGTAGCCATGCAAATCAAGCCCCGCCTGCCAGGCGGTTTGGCCGCGCTTTAGCTGGCTAAACGTGCGCCACGGTAGATCCGGCACGCTAAATTCAAGGTACTCTGAGGGGCGCACAGCCTCAACGCGGCCATCTGATGTGCGCCCACTGGCCTGTGGGCTGCTTTCTACGGCAGCTTGGCGTCTTGCTTGGTGAGCGCTGCTGTCGCGTTTGGGTTTGCCAGGGTCTGCTTGATTGGTCGCAATAGGCCGTACCCCAGCGGCTTTCAACGCGTCACGGAAGGCATTGATATCGTCATCATTGGGTGGCGGGCGGCGTCGCGTCATGGCAGGCTCGGGTGGCAGAAAGGTGAATCAATCAAAGGATCACAGTATAGCGGGCTGAGCGTTGCTGTGAACCGGGCGGCGTGAAAGGTACAATCTTTTATTCATCATGTGGATAAAGCACTATTGGCTCGTCCATGATTATCGTTAACCAGGAGTCGCTGTGACCACGCATCTTAACGCTGAGCATTCTCACTCAACGCTTTCCCAGCCGGATTCGGCGCTGGTGAGCGAACTCTTTACGCTGCGTGACTACCTGCGCTGGGTGTCCAGCGAGTTTTATCTGGCGGGCCTGCATTTTGGCCACGGTACTGATTCCGCTTGGGATGAGGCGGTAGCGCTCTGTTTAGGCGCGCTGCATCTGCCGTGGAATGTCGATCCTGGTGTACTGGAAGCGCGATTGCTGCCCATTGAGCGCCAGCGCATCATTAGCCTGGCCCGAGAACGTATCGCCACGCGTCGTCCGTTGCCCTATTTACTAGGTGAGAGCTTCTTCGCTGGCCACCCGTTTAGCGTTGATGAGCGCGTACTGATACCGCGCTCGCCGATTGGCGAGCTGATCGAAGATGGTTTTGCCGCCTGGTTCCCCGAAGAGCCGCCCGCCAGGGTGTTGGATTTATGTACCGGTTCGGGCTGTATCGGTATCGCCACCGCGCTCTATTTACCCACCTGCGAAGTAGCGCTTGCCGATATCAGCCAAGATGCCTTGGCCGTGGCACGGCAAAATATTACCCGCCACGATGTGGGTAGTCGGGTGCGAGCGGTTGAATCAGACGTGTTCAGCGGGCTGGAAGGCCAGCGTTTTGATCTAATTGTCTCTAATCCGCCTTATGTGGATGCCCGCGACCTGGCCACCATGCCCGTCGAGTTCCGCCATGAGCCGTCACTGGCGTTGGGGGCTGGCAGCGATGGTTTGGATATTGTGCGGCGCATACTCCGTGACGCGCGGGAACACTTAACCAATGAAGGGTGGCTGATCGTTGAGGTCGGCAACTCTGATCGCCACTTGGAGGCGGCGTTTCCTGCCGTGCCTTTCCTGTGGCTTGAATTCGAGCGTGGCGGCCAGGGCGTGTTCGTCTTGAGCGCCGCTGAACTCGACGCCTATGCGGCGTCTTTCGTGTGAGGAACTAACCGCCATGTCTGGCAATACCTTTGGCAAGCTATTTACTGTGACCACCTTTGGTGAAAGCCACGGCCCTGCGCTGGGCGCTATTGTTGATGGCTGCCCGCCTGGGCTACCGCTGAGTGAGGCTGACCTACAGCACGACTTGGACCGCCGCCGGCCAGGCAGCTCGCGGCATACGACGCAGCGCAAAGAGCCCGATCAGGTGCGTATTCTTTCGGGTGTGTTCGAAGGCAAGACCACCGGCACCTCGATTGGCTTATTGATCGAGAACACCGACCAGCGCTCTAACGATTATTCAAAAATCAAAGAGCAGTTTCGGCCAGCCCACGCCGATTACACCTACCACCATAAATATGGCCACCGAGATTATCGTGGCGGTGGGCGTTCCAGCGCCCGCGAAACCGCCATGCGCGTGGCCGCCGGGGCGATTGCCAAGAAGTATTTGGCCGCCCAGGGGGTGCAGATTCGTGGCTATATGAGCCAACTAGGCCCTATCAAAATTGACTTTAAACAGTGGGAATCGGTCGGCCAAAATGCCTTTTTCTGCCCTGATCCTGAAAAAGTAGCTGAGCTAGAAGCGTATATGGATCAGCTACGTCGGGACCAAGATTCCGTGGGTGCCGAAATTACCGTGATTGCTGAAGGCGTGCCGGTAGGGCTGGGTGAGCCGGTGTTTGACCGTTTAGATGCTGACCTGGCGCACGGTTTGATGAGTATCAATGCCGTAAAAGGGATAGAGATTGGCGCAGGGTTCGGCTGTATTGCCCAGCGTGGTAGTGAGCACCGTGACGAGATGACGCCGGAAGGCTTTCTCTCCAATCATGCTGGTGGCGTGCTGGGCGGCATTTCCAGCGGGCAGCCCATCGTTGCACGGTTAGCGCTCAAGCCTACTTCTAGCATTACCACCCCGGGGCGCTCCATTGATATCCACGGTCAAGCCGTAGAGGTAATTACTAAAGGACGTCACGACCCCTGTGTTGGTATTCGGGCGACACCAATCGCTGAAGCGATGATGGCAATAACGCTGCTGGACCACTGGCTGCGCCAGCGGGGGCAAAATGGCGATGTCAGCGTTGATACGCCGCGTTTAACTCAGCGTTAAAGCCGCTGTGAGGTTTATGTATCGCTGCTACACTCAATAAAGGTGATGCATAAAAAAACAGCTACATAAAAACAGATGCATAAAAACAGTGTGGGAGCTGCCTATGAAGATTAATGTTGAATTTGAGCTTACCCCAGATGAGTTTCGCCAGTCATTGGGTCTGCCGGATGTTGAAGCATTTCAGAAAAATTTGCTCAACAATATCCAGAATCAAATGGAATCCGGCGCAGAAGGCTATGACCCCATGAGCCTTATGCGGCCTTTTCTACAGCAGCCAATGATGCAGCAAGGGCTTTCTCAGGGGTTGGCAAATTTCGGTACTTACCAGCAAATGATGCTGGATATGCTGCGTAAAGCGGGCAGTACCAGCGGTTCTACCGCCACTGATAGCGAGTCTGGCCAGCGCGCATCAAACCAAAGTGAATCAAATCAAGATGCTTCGCATCAGGGAGCATCGGCAGGTACATCAAGCAAGGAGGCGACAAGCGAGAGAAGCACTAAGGCTAAATCTACCGCGACTGCCCGTTCCCGAGCAAAAAGTTAGCAAAGAGCAGAAGGAAAGAGTAGGCAGGGTCGTGAGCAAGGGCGCTTCTTGAACGGTTGCCAAGAGCACAGTTGCAAAGAATGGCGGTTGCAAAGAGCATGGTTGCAAAGAGCTATGTCAACGGCTACTCTTTTTTGCAGCGCAGCAAAGCAAAGCTACGTTAGTATGCAAGTACGTCACTATGAGTCACTCCAGGCGGTTTTCATGTGAAGCCTGGAGGCTCATGCCAAGGATTGAGAGACAGGAGAAGACACTATGCAAGACAATAATATGTTGGACGCCTTTAGTGCACAGACTCGCCAAATGTTTGAGCCCATGCGTAAAATTAATTCGCTGATGCTTAATAACATGGAAAAGATGACCCAATACCAACTGGATGCGGTGAAGCGCTACAGCCAGATGGGTACCGAGCGCCTGCGTAGCGCCACTGAGATTCAAGATGCAGAAAGCCTGCGTGATTTCAGCACCAAACAAGCTGAAATCATGAATGAGCTTTCTCAGCAAATGCAGGAAGATGCGCGGGTAATGAGTGAAATGAGCCTGCAATTTAAAGCTGAAATGGAAAAGATGTTCAGCGAAGCCGGGAAACAAATGTCTGAGCAAGCCAAGGCTGCTACGGATAAAGCCGAGCAACCTGCCAAAGCGACCAGTCAGTCTGCACGTAAAAACTGAGTGGCGACATCATCGCGGCGCCTGAGGGCGCCGCGATGCATTTGTCGTCATGTTTTTGTAGTACTGTTAGGAAAGCTCTGGTTAACCATGCTCGTCATCGTTAACCAGAGGTTTCTTAGAATAACCTGGGTCATTGAACCCTGGGCCAGACAAGCGTTCGGCGCGCCTGGTAATAGGCGTAGGGAGAATAGGTATGCAGTCAGCGTGGCAAAATCCATTTCAGGCAATGTCAGAGCTCTCGCAAGGGCTATCTCAAGGACTATCTCAAGGACTATCTCAAGGGCTGTCCGAAGGGCTATCTCAAGCCCAGGTGCTACCTGAAGGAATGTGCCAAAATTTACCCGAAGGGCTGACAGTGGCCGAAATTGAAGCCTGGAATGCGCAGCTTAAAGAAATTAGCGAGCGGTACCAGGGTTTAATGCAGGATCTGCTTTCCCGCATTGCGCCGAACGAAGCCTCCGACTCAGTTTACGCTGATATGCGTGCAAGCTTTGAAGCGGGTGCGCAGGCGCTTATGCAGAACCCCGCGCTGGTATGGCAAACCCAAACCCGTTTGCTTCAGGACCAGTGGCTATTGTGGCAGCAGGGTATGCGCAGCATGGCCGGTGAGCAACTCGCCCCGCTGATTACACCTGAAAAAAATGATCGCCGTTTCAAAGACGACGCCTGGACTCAAGATCCTTATTATATGGCCATCATGCAGCAGTACTTGCTGTTTTCGCAGATGGTAGAAGAGTTAATCGAGAGCTTGAGCGGTATGGACGAAACCCAGAAGCGTAATTTAGGGTTTTATGCGCGCCAGCTGGTCAATGCGATGGCACCTACGAATTTTACGACGACTAACCCTGAAGTGATGCGTCTTACTATCGAGACGCGCGGTCAAAACTTGGTGGATGGTCTGGAGCGCCTGCGCGAAGATTTAAGTAATTCCGCCGCAGGCATTAATGTTCGTATGACCGATCGTAGCGCTTTTGGCATAGGCGAAAACATTGCTGTCTCTCCTGGTGCGGTAGTGTATGAAAATGAATTGATCCAGCTAATTCAGTACACACCCACAACGGAAAAAACGTTTAAAACACCGCTGTTAATGGTGCCACCGTGGATCAATAAATATTACATCCTCGATTTGCGTCAGGATAATTCATTGGTCAAATGGCTGGTGGATCAAGGGCATACGGTGTTCCTGATTTCCTGGCGTAACCCTGGCCCAGAGCAGCGTGATATCACCTGGGCTGACTATATGCAGATGGGGCCGATCAGCGCTATTGAAGCCATCGAGCAGGCCTGCGGTGAGAAGTCGGTGAATCTGCTCAGTTACTGCGTTGGCGGCACATTAACGGCCTCTACGGTGGCTTACCTCACCAGCACACGCCGGGGGCGCAAAGTAAAATCCGTTACGTATATGGCCACGCTGCAGGATTTTCGTGATCCTGGCGACATTGGTGTGTTTCTTAATGAACGGGTTGTTGATGGCATTGAGAAAACGCTAGAACTTAAGGGCTACCTTGATGGCCGCTCAATGGCATACACCTTCAACTTGCTGCGTGAAAATGATCTGTTTTGGTCGTTTTATATCAGCAACTATTTGAAGGGTGAAACGCCTGCTGCCTTTGATTTGCTCTATTGGAATACCGATGGCACGAACCTAACGGCGGGTACTCACCCTTGGTATTTGCGCCACATGTACTTGGAAAACCGCTTGGTTGAACCAGGTGGCATTGAGCTGGACGGCGTGAAAATTGACTTGCGCAAGATTTCGACGCCCAGCTACTTCATTTCCACTAAAGAAGACCACATCGCCAAGTGGAACAGCACCTACTATGGGGCGTTGTTACCCAAGGGACCGGTGACTTTTGTGCTAGGCGGCTCGGGGCATATTGCGGGCATCGTTAACCCGCCTCACAAGAATAAGTATGGTTACTGGACTAACGACGCACTGCCAGAAAGCCACGAAGCATGGCTGGAAGGTGCTACTGCGCAGGAAGGTTCCTGGTGGCCGCACTGGCAGGCATGGATGACTGAAAATGGCTATGCCGATAGCGAGAATATGGTGCCCGTGCGTCAGCCTGGTGATGGCGAACTTACGGTGATTGAACCGGCACCAGGGCGCTATGTGAAAATGACCATCCCAGAGGTCTTGGGGGAAACTCCAGCCCAGTCTTAATTAATGCATCAGTGGTCTTAATTAATTCACCATCGTCTTAATTAATTCACCAATGCTACAAAAAAAGCCCGCTGATATCAGCGGGCTTAAATGCACTAACCGATAACGGTTAGTGCGTTAGTCAGCATTGGTTAGCTGAGAATCGACTAGCTGCGAATTAAATAATCGAAAGCGCCGAGTGATGCCTTGGCACCTTCGCCCATAGCAATAATGATCTGCTTATAAGGCACGGTGGTCACATCGCCTGCGGCAAATACGCCGGGCACTGATGTCATACCGTGGGCATCGACAATAATCTCTCCGCGCGGCGTCATCTCAATCGGTGAACCTTTCAACCACTCGGTGTTAGGTACTAGGCCGATTTGAACAAAAATACCTTCCAACGCAATGGATTTGTCCTCATCGGTTAAGCGGTCTTTATAGTTCAAGCCATTAACGCGGCTGCCATCGCCGGTCACTTCGGTTGTCTGAGCGTTGAGAATAATATCGACGTTGGGCAGGCTCTTGAGCTTTTTCTGCAGCACCGCGTCAGCGCGCATTTCGCCCATAAATTCCACTAGCGTAACGTGGCCAACAATACCCGCCAGGTCAATCGCCGCTTCAACGCCAGAGTTACCACCACCAATCACCGCGACACGCTTACCTTTGAACAGCGGGCCATCACAGTGAGGGCAATAGGCAACGCCTTTGTTGCGATACTGTTGCTCACCCGGTACGTTCATTTCACGCCAGCGTGCGCCGGTGGCTAGAATCAGGGTTTTACTCTTAAGCTTAGCGCCAGACTCAAACACCACTTCATGCAGGCCACCTTCTGATTCAGCGGCTTTAAAGGCAGTGGCAAGCTGCAGGTTCATGACATCGACTTCGTATTCTTTGACGTGCTCTTCAAGTGCGCTGACCAGCTTGGGGCCTTCGGTATGGGAAACAGAAATAAAGTTTTCAATTCCCATCGTGTCAGACACTTGACCGCCAAAGCGCTCAGCGGCAACGCCGGTATTAATACCTTTACGCGCCGAGTAAATCGCTGCCGCAGCGCCTGCCGGCCCACCGCCGATCACCAGCGTGTCGAAGGCTGCTTTTTCGCTTAGCTTCTTGGCATCGCGTTCGGCAGCGCCGGTATCGACCTTGGCTAAAATCTGTTCAAGCGTCATGCGGCCCTGATCAAACGGCTTACCGTTCAGGTAGATGCTCGGCACCGACATGATTTCGCGCGATTCCACTTCATCCTGGAACAGTGCGCCATCGATGGCGACATGGCGCACGTTGGGGTTGAAAATCGCCATCAGGTTGAGCGCCTGAACCACGTCAGGGCAGTTCTGGCACGATAGCGAGTAATACGTCTCAAACAGCATCTCGCCGTCAAGCGCACGGATCTGGTCGAGTTGCTCGTCAGACGTCTTGGGCGGATGACCGCCAACTTGCAACAGCGCAAGCACCAGCGATGTAAACTCGTGGCCCATCGGAATGCCTGCAAACACCACGCCGGTCTCTTCACCAGGGCGGTTGATCGCAAACGACGGCGTGCGCGCATCCTGGCCATCGCTGTGCAGGGTAATCTTATCGCTCAGGCTGCTGATATCTTCAAGCAGGCCGAGAAGTTCTTGTGACTTGGCACCGTCATCGAGGGACGCAACGATCTCGAACGGCTGAGTCACTTTTTCCAGATACGCTTTTAACTGAGATTTTAAATTGGCGTCCAGCATGACGGTAACTTCCTCATAATCAGGATATCGGTATTTGGCTAGGGGCTTAAAATAAGACACCCGGGCTGGTGCCCGGGTGTCTTGCTGCCAAAAGGGGCAACGGAGTAGAAAGTAGCCGTTTGGCAGCGGTAGGCGGTTTAGATTTTGCCTACGAGATCCAGAGACGGAGCAAGGGTCTCTTCGCCTTCTTTCCATTTAGCCGGGCAAACTTCGTTCGGGTTAGCGCGCACGTACTGGGCGGCTTTCACTTTACGCAGCAGCTCTTCAGCGTTACGGCCGATGTTGCCAGCGTTGATTTCAACGATTTGGATTTTGCCATCGGGGTCAACAACGAACGTGCCGCGCTCAGCAAGACCGGCTTCTTCGATCAGGACTTCGAAGTTACGTGAAATACGCAGCGTCGGGTCAGCAATCATCGGGTACTGCAGTTTGCCGATGGTTTCAGAGCTGTCGTGCCATGCTTTGTGAGTGAAGTGGGTGTCGGTGGAGACACTGTAAATCTCAACGCCGAGCTTCTTGAATTCGGCATAGTTATCGGCCAGGTCACCTAGCTCGGTCGGGCAAACAAACGTAAAGTCGGCCGGGTAGAAGAAGAAAATGGACCACTGGCCTTGCAGGTCTGCTTCAGTCACATCAACGAATTCGCCATTTAGGTAAGCAGTTGCTTTAAAAGGCTTTACTTCAGTGTTGATCAAAGACATTCAGATAATCTCCATGTGCTGTGAGTGGTAAGTGTATAAAGTATGGCTAATACTAACGGCTTGCGACTAATGTCGAAAATTAAAAAAAGCCATATCATCAATAGGGCAGCGCTATTGGCTTATCAGCAGGTGCTTGAGAAGAGCGCGCTGTTGTACCCGCTGTTTAATGGGGTCGATATGGTAGAATGCAAGCGTTTTTCACATTCACTTGCGATAGATTCTGCAGCGTCGCAAAATTCGCGCGGTCATCTTTATCGCCTATGCTATTGGAGCTGCCGGCGATGTTGCCCACCGCGTTTGGCAGACAGACAGCAATGGCACGTTTTAGGTTAACAAATTTTTAGGCTAAATAGCTGACACAACAGGAGTAGTAATATGAGGAATATCCACAAACTTTCCGCGGCCGTTGCGGCTATCTCGTTCGCCGCAGCGGCTAGCGCTGCTCACGCCAATGAGGTGCGAGTGTTTAACTGGTCAGACTACATTGCACCGGAGACGCTGGAAAAATTTACCGAGCGTACCGGCATTGAAGTGATCTACGACGTTTATGATAGCAATGAAATACTTGATGCCGCACTGCTAGCGGGACGCTCTGGCTACGACGTTGTCGTGCCTTCAACTCACTACTTTACGCGTCAGCTGAGTGCCGGTGTTTATCAGCCGCTCAACCATGAATTACTGCCCAATTTAGGCAATCTTAACCCCGAGCTGATGGCTAATTTAGAGGCCATTGACGCCGGTAGCGAATACTCAGTTCCCTATATGTGGGGCACGAATGGGATCGGTTATAACGTTGATCGTGTGAAAGAAATTTTGGGCGACGACGCACCGGTAGACAGCTGGGCGCTGCTGTTTGACCCTGAAATAACCGCTGCGTTGAGCGAGGCAGGCTGTGGCCTTTCGATGCTTGATTCAGGCGATGAGATGCTGTCTCCAGCGATGGCCTACCTAGGCTTGGATCCGCTGAGCGAAAATATTGATGATTTGGAAGCCGCGGGCGAAGTGATTGCCAGTGTCCGCGATGACGTCACCTACTTCCATTCTTCGCGTTATGTGTCTGACCTTGCCAACGGTGATATCTGTGTGGCCGCTGGCTACTCTGGCGATGTGTTCCAATCTGCTGAGCGTGCTGAAGAAGCCGGACGTGATTTCAGTATTGGTTATAGCATTCCCAAAGAGGGGGCTGCCCTTTGGTTCGACATGATGGCAGTGCCTGCTGATGCGCCAAATACTGAAAACGCTCACGCCTTTATTAATTTTATTCTAGACCCTGAAATTGCTGCTGAAATTACCGAGTACGTGCGTTACGCCAACCCTAACGCAGCGGCCGATGAATATCTCTCGGCAGAGATCATTAATGATCCGGCTATTTACCCAGCAACCGATGTCATGCAAAACCTGTACGTGGCGATTGAAAAGCCTCAAGATGTGCAGCGCGCTCGCACGCGTATTTGGAACCGCGTAAAGTCAGGCCGTTAAGCTAACACTTACCCGACGGCGAGCTAGGGACACCCCCTTAATGGCTCGCTGTTCGTCTTTTTATCTGCCCGGTTTTGCCGGGCCTTTTGATGGGAGTGACGAATGGTCGCTACGCCCCTGTCGAACGAGCCTTCATCCGCATCGCCAATCACTCCTTCCACGTCACGACCCCAGGGCAAGACGCCGAGGTTTGCTGAAGATGTGGTGCTGGAAGTAAAGCGTTTAAGCAAGCAGTTTGATGATGCGCTGGCGGTGGATGACGTCAATTTGCAGGTTAAGCGCGGGGAAATTTTCGCGTTATTAGGTGGTTCAGGATCGGGTAAATCAACCCTGCTGCGTATGCTGGCCGGTTTTGAGACGCCCTCTGATGGCCGCATTTTGCTCGACGGTGTCAACATCACCGCCATGCCCCCACATAAACGGCCCATCAATATGATGTTCCAGTCCTATGCGCTGTTCCCGCATATGACGGTGGCCCAGAACATCGCCTTTGGCTTAAAGCAAGACAAGCTACCTAAAGCCGATATTGAAGCCCGTGTGGCGCAGATGCTCAAGCTGGTGCATATGGAACGCTTTGCCAAGCGCAAACCGCACCAGCTTTCAGGCGGCCAACGCCAGCGGGTGGCGCTGGCGCGTTCGCTTGCCAAGCGGCCCAAGCTGCTGCTGTTAGATGAACCCATGGGCGCGCTGGATAAAAAGCTGCGTACTGAGATGCAGCTAGAGGTGGTCGAGATCATCGAGCAGGTGGGCGTGACCTGCATTATGGTGACCCACGACCAGGAAGAAGCCATGACCATGGCCGACCGCGTGGCGATTATGGCCGATGGCTGGATCGAGCAGATAGGCTCACCGATTGATATTTATGAAAGCCCGGCGAGCCGCATGGTGGCTGAATTTGTCGGCACGGTGAATCTGTTTGAGGGTGAGATTATCGAAGACGCCGCCGATCACTGCCGCATTGCTGCCCCTGCACTTGAGCGGCCAGTTTACATTGACCACGGTATTACCACCCAAGCGATGGACCGGCGCGTGTGGGTCGCGCTGCGCCCAGAGAAAATTTGGTTAACCCGCAACAAGCCCACGGTGGAATACAACTGGGCGGAAGGCAAGGTGGATGATATCGCCTACTTGGGCGGTTTTTCGCTTTATTACGTGCGCACGCAGTCAGGCCAGATCATTAAAGTCAGCATGGCCAATACAGAGCGTCGCGGTGATCGGCCTACCTGGGAAGACAGCGTGTATGTCTACTGGGAAGATCACAGTGCGATCGTTTTGAACCGCTAGGGTTGTTGAATCACAGCCGTGGTGCATTCCTTACTGCGAGGAGACTGCCTTTAATGAAGCTATCCCGTTCTTCCGCACTGCTCAAACGCCTGAAAGTAGGGCGACGGGTGGTGATCGCGTTTCCGCTTGTCTGGTTGACGCTGTTTTTTTTACTGCCTTTTGCGCTGGTGCTCAAAATCAGTTTCTCCGAGGCGGCCATTGCCATTCCACCCTATGGCCCGCTGCTTGAGTATGCTGATCAAACGCTGCATATATTTCTCAATCTAGGCAATTATCTCTTTCTGCTTTCCGACTCGCTGTACATCGCGGCGTATTGGGGATCGGTGAAGACCGCGTTTATCGCCATGGTGGCCTGTTTGCTGCTGGGTTATCCGATGGCGTATGCCATGGCGCGGGCACCGGCGCGCTGGCAGCTGCTGTTACTGTTGCTGGTTATGTTGCCGTCGTGGACCTCGTTTTTGATTCGTGTTTACGCGTGGATGGGTATTTTAAGCAACAGCGGGTTAATCAATAACCTATTAATAGGGATGGGGTTTATTGATACGCCGTTGCGCATGATGAATACCCAATTTGCCGTCACGATTGGCATTGTTTACGCCTATTTGCCGTTTATGGTGCTGCCGCTGTATGCCCACCTAACGCGGATGGACAACTCGCTGCTTGAGGCGGCTGCAGATCTTGGCTCGCGTAAACTGAATACCTTTATCAAAGTGACCTTGCCGCTTTCTATGGGCGGAATTATCGCCGGTTCGATGCTGGTGTTTATTCCGGCGGTAGGCGAGTTTGTGATTCCTGAGCTGCTGGGCGGCCCTAATACGCTAATGATCGGCAAAGTGCTGTGGGAGGAGTTCTTCCTCAACCGTGATTGGCCCGTGGCGTCAGCGCTGGCCATGGTGATGCTGCTACTGCTGTTGGTGCCGATTGTCTGGTTTCACCGCTATCAGTCCAAGGAGCTCGAATAATGTGCATGCGACGGCCGAACTTCTCAACGGTCATGCTGGTGCTTGGCCTGCTGTTTCTCTACCTGCCGATGTTTGTGCTGGTGGTGTATTCGTTTAACGCATCGAAACTGGTCACGGTGTGGGCAGGATTTTCCACCCAGTGGTATGGCGAGCTGTTTCGCGACCAGCAGATTTTGTCGGCGGTATGGACCAGCCTGCGTATCGCATTTTTTGCTGCCAGCATGGCCGTTTGCCTGGGCACCGTAGCGGCTTTTGTGATGACGCGTTATGGCCACTTTCGGGGCAAAACGGCGCTTTCAAGCATGGTAACGGCACCGCTGGTAATGCCGGAAGTGATTACCGGGCTATCGCTGCTGCTGCTTTTTGTGCAAATGGCACAAATTACGGGATGGCCAGCTGACCGGGGCATGGCAACCATCTGGATTGCCCATACCACCTTCTGTAGTGCCTACGTGGCGGTGGTGGTGGCTGCACGCCTGCGCGAAGTAGATCACTCCATTGAAGAGGCCGCTATGGATTTAGGTTCGCCCCCCGTGAAAACCTTCTTCTCTATTACGTTGCCGATTATTACTCCCGCGCTGGCGGCAGGCTGGCTGTTGGCATTTACGCTCTCGCTAGATGACCTGGTAATTGCCAGCTTTGTTTCAGGCCCAGGGGCGAATACGCTGCCGATGGTGGTGTTTTCGTCGGTGCGTATGGGGGTGTCGCCGAAGATTAATGCACTCGCCACGCTGATTATTTTGACGGTGTCGCTGGCAACCTTACTCGCATGGTTTTTCATGCGCCGCAACGAGACCAAGCGCAAGGCTGCCATGCAAGAGGTTTAATGCTCGCTATAGAACGTCGTCGTCCCGCCCGGCGACGACGCTGTCGAGTTCCCCCGTCATCGGCGAGACGATAACTTGTAGCTGGATGGGTGCGCAGCACTGATGGCAATCTTCCCAGGTATCATGGCTGCCCTGTGACGTATCAATGAGAAAGCTCAGCGGTGAATCACAATAAGGGCAGTGGAAGTCGTAATTGACCAGGGGGTCGTCTTGCATTGTTGGCTACCTCGTATAGCGGGTGCGCTGAATTAGGCGTTTGTTTAACATCGTGTGTTTTATACAACGTTGCGTGTTTTGTACAACGTCGAGTGTTTCATACAACATCGAGTGTTTCATACAACGTCGAGTGTAGCAGTATGGCCGTCAGGTAAAGCATCGTGGGATTGAATCAGGTAGGATATTCGCAGGTTCCTAAAGCAACGCAGTGAGAGTAGCGATGATGTTACGTAACATGGCAGTAGCGGCCCTAGTGGCTTTTCCGATGGTCGCGTTGGCTGAAACCCCTAATGTGACCGCTGGTGAGTGGGAGTTTGTTAGCACAACCAGCGTTAGTGGCGAAATCGATATTCCGGATCAAACCGAAACGGAGCGTCAGTGTATTACCCAGGAAGAGCTTGAGGGCGCTGAGTTTGGTTTCATCGAGGAAGAAGAGGGCTGTGAACTGCTCGACCAGACGTTGAACGCAGATGGCCTAAGTTACAGCATGGTATGCCGCGCTGAAGGTGGTGAGGCGACCATCGATGGTGAAATGCGCTTCATGGGCGAGCGCATCGAAGGAAGTGTCGATATTCTTACTCAATCGCCCATGGGTGAGCTGAGCATGAATACGGTTATTGAAGGCGAATACCTCGGCGAGTGTGAATAAGCGCCTGCCTCATCATGAGTAGCTAGACCATGAATAGCTAGATCATAAGCAGCAAAGCTAAAGGGCGTCCCACTGGGACGCCCTTTTTGGTGGGTTGGCCGGGGCGATGGTTGGGTAAGAAGGGTTAGCGGTCTGTTTCGCCCGGTGCGTTGGCTATTTCTTCTTCCAGCCTCCGCTTGACGGTGCCAGGCGAGCCGGTGTGGCGAGCCAATAAGTCATAAGCGACAGGCACCACAAACAGGGTGAAAATCGTCGCAGAACCCACTCCCGCCATGATGACCGTGCCGATAACCAGCCGCGACTCAGCCCCTGGCCCTGACGAGACAATCAGCGGAATGGCACCCGCCATTGTGGTCACGGCGGTCATTAGGATAGGCCTCAACCGCGTAATCGAGGCTTCAATCAACGCCGCCCGGAACGCTAGGCCTTCATCGCGTAGCTGGTTAGCAAACTCAACGATTAAAATGCCATTTTTGGCCGCCAGCCCAATCAACAGCACTAGCCCCACCTGGCTGTAAATATTCAGCGATTGGCCGCTAAGTAGCAACGCAAGCAGGGCACCACTCATCGCCAATGGCACTGTCAGCATAATGACAAAAGGGTGAATCAGGCTTTCAAACTGCGCGGCTAACACTAAAAATACGACCAAAGCGCCCAGCACAAGCAAGAACGTTGTGGCACCGCTGGCCTGCACGAAATCTCGCGATGGCCCCGCCACGTTGGTTTGCACTTCTTCCGGTAAAAGCGTTACAGCGCTTTGTTCTAGGTAGGCAAGCGCTTCGCCTAGCGGGTAGCCATCTGCCAAGTTAGCCTCAATGGTAATGGCGCGTATGCGGTCGAAACGGTTCAACGTGCTGGCACCGGCAAAGTCAGAGAGAGTGACCAAGCTTGCCAGGGGGATCAGCTCGCCGCTGCGCGCTGAGCGCACCTGTATATTATCCAGCGCCCTTGGGCTGTTGAGGCTGTCGCGGTCGCCTTCCAGAATAACATCGTACTCTTCGCCGTCATCGACATAGCGCGTGACATTACGGCCACCTAACAGCACTTCGAGCGTTCTGCCGATTTCGGTAACGGTGACGCCCAATGAGGCGGCGCGCTCATAATCAATATCCACCCGCAGCTGAGGCTGGGTTTCGTCATAGTTACTCTCTAGCGCCATCAGCTGTGGGTTGTTTTCGCGCACATGGTTCATTAGCGTGTCGCGCCAGCGGGCAAGGTCTTCGTAGCTGCCGCCACCGAGCACAAACTGCACCGGTTTTTGGGTACGCTGGCCAAACCCTTGGCGCATGACAGGGAAGGCCTGAACACCCGGTAAGGTGCTAAGCGTTTGGCGCACTTCGGCCATGATCTCCCAGGCGCTGCGGCGGCTGCCCCAGTCAGCCATGTTGACGATGATAAAGCCGCTGTTAAAGTTTTCGATATTGCCAAAGCCCCGCGGAGCGCGAACCACCACGCGCTCCAGCTCACCGCTTTCCACCAGTGGCGTCATACGCGCTTCGATCTCATCCATGTAATCCATCATGTAGTCGAAGGTGGCACCTTCAGGGCCGTTGACTAAGACGATAAAGTTGCCGCGGTCCTCTTGGGGGGTGTATTCGTTGGGCAGCGCCGTGGCCAGCCAGGCGGTGCCGGCAATGAGCAGTACAAACATCGCTACCACCAGCCAGCGCATGTGAAGCATCCACTCAAGGGCGGTTTGGTAGCGCCGCTGTGTGCCGTTCAGCAGCCACTGAACGGCCTTGCCGATCCGGCTATCGTGCATGCCTGGCTTGAGAATCTTAGATGCCATCATCGGCGTAAGGGTTAGCGCCAGCAGAGTTGAGACGACCACTGCGGCGGCCATGGTAAGCGCGAACTCGGAAAACAGCCGCCCGATATCGCCCTGCAGCATGCTGAGCGGCACGAATACGGCCACCAGGACAAGCGTGGTGGCGATCACCGCAAAGGCAATTTGCCGTGTGCCACGAAAGGCGGCAACTAACGGCGTTTCGCCGTAATCGTGCATGCGCCGGTTAATATTTTCCAGCACGACAATGGCGTCATCAACAATCAGGCCAATCGCCAATACCAGCGCCAGCAGCGTTAGTAGGTTGATCGAGAAGTTCATGACCGCCAGGGCGGTAAACGCACCAATAACGGCAATGGGAACGGTGACCGCTGGCACCAGGGTAGTGCGCAAATTGCCCAAAAACATAAACATCACCACCACGACCAAGCCCATGGCGATAAATAGCGTCATTACCACTTGCTCAATCGCACCGGAGACAAACAGCGAGGCGTCGTAGTTCAAACTCAACGACATTCCCTCGGGCAGCGTGCCCTGCAAGCGTTCAAGTTCCACTTGTATCGCTTCGGAAAGCTCAACGACATTGGCGGTGGACTGCATGATCATACCCAGGCCGACCATGGGGACGCCGTTGGAGCGGAATACCGAACGGTCTTCCACCGCCCCCACTTCTACGCGCGCTACATCAGCCAGGCGCACAAGATAGCCATTGCCACCCTGGCTGAGTGAGGCGTTGCGAGGGGAGTTAATGGCTAAGCGCTGAAAATCTTCGGCGGTGGCAAAGCTGCGGGGCAGGCGAACAATAAACTGACGGTCTTCTGATTCAATTGAGCCTGCCGGTAGCTCAACGTTCTCGGCGCGTAGTGCATCCTCTATATCGCTAACGGTGAGCCCGCGGGCGGCCAGCGCATTGCGATCCAGCCACACGCGCATGGCGTAATCTTGACCGCCGCCCACGCGTACCCGGGCAACGCCTGGCTGAACAGAGAGGCTATCGACGAGAAAGCGGTTGGCGTAGTCGGTCAGCTCTGCAATGGAGTAGTCTGCGCCAGAGAGACTGAGCCAGACGACAATCTCTTCACTGCTATCGGCTTTGGTGACCTCAGGGTTGTCGGCATCATCGGGCAGGTTGCGTAACGCGCCAGAGATGCGGTCACGTATATCATTGGCGGCGGCATCGATATTCATATCAATGCCAAACTCTATTTCGATGCGTGAACGGCCATCTTCGCTTTGCGAGGTAATCAGCTCGATGCCTTCTACCCCCGCAATACGGTCTTCCAAGACTTGGGTGATGCGTGTTTCAACCACGTTGGCAGAGGCACCAGGGTAGCGGGTGTCAATGGTGACCACGGGCGGGTCGATGGTGGGGTATTCTTGCAGCGGCAGGCGGTTAAGCGCCATTAAGCCAAACGCAATAATCAGTGCCGCGATCACCATCGCGAGCACAGGGCGCTGAACTGAAATATCCGATATGCGCATTAGCGGTCAGCCTCCAATAGCGCTCGGATACCTGTTTCATCGTCAACAATGCCGATTAATCTGGCTTCTTGTCCATCTCGAGCCAACTGTAAGCCATGCACTACAATCAGCTCATCGGCGGCTAAGCCCTCGAGAACCTCCACCTGACCATAGCGACGTTCGCCAATAGAAATATTGCGCTTAGTCAGACGCGTGGTGCCATCGCTCTCCTCGATTAGCATAACTGAGTGCCGGTCACCACTAGGTTCGATGGCCGCTTCAGGGATGACGACGGAATCACGCACGCGCTGTTGAACGATCACCTGCATCAGCATGCCAGGGCGCAAGCGTCCGTCAGCATTGTCGAGTTCAGCGCGTATATTAATACTGCGGGTTACCGGGTCCACTCGTGTACCAATGGTGGCTATTTCACCGCTAAAGATATCGTCGGGGTAGGCCGCTGTGGAGGTGTTAAGCATCAGGCCTGGTGAAAGTCGGCCAAGAAAAATCTCGGGTACGCTAAAGTCGAGCTTCATTACGTCTAGCTTATCCAGGGTAACTAGATCCATGCCAGGCGTTACCAAGGTGCCAACACTGATATTACGGAAACCTACGCGGCCGCTAAAGGGTGCCTGGATGCGATAATTTGAGAGCCTTGCTTCGATCGCTTGAATATCCGCCTCCGCCTGTCGCAGTCTTGATTGGCTATCCTCAACATCTGCCCGAGCGGCTAAGTTACGATCTTGTAGTTGAGTGGCGCGAGTAGAGGCATTGCGGCGTTCATCCCGCAGTGCCTGTGATGCTCTTAACTGTGCCTGCTCTTCAGCATCTTCCAACCGAATAAGCAGTTGTCCTTCATCAACTTGTTCACCGTCACGGAAATTGATGTCGGCAACAATTTCCGTGACGGTAGCAGATATCGTAACGCTCTCTTCAGCACTGAGCGTTCCCAATGCTTCTAAAGGGTCAGACCAGGTGGTCATTACTGCGCGAGTACCGATGACAGAGGGGGGTGTTTGAGCGAAGGCATCATTGATGGGCAAAAGGCTCAGGGGGGCGAGCGCCAATAGGGTTAGCAGTCGTCGATGTAATTGGAAATGCATAGTTATCTCAGCGTTAGATGGCAAAGCAAACGTATTTAGGCAGTGCCCCCAGGCCTTTTAGGAAGTGGCACTTATCCGCCTGGGTCAGTTAGCGGTTGAGACCAAAGAAATCTTAGTTGTACATTTATTGTACATATTGTTTTTTAATATATAACATTTTTGCGCGCTGTCCCTGTTAAAATGCCACCTTTTTACGTCGGAGCAGCCCGCATGAGTCATCAATTATGAGCAGTTCATTATGACCTATGACGTAGTGATTATCGGTGCTGGTGCCGCAGGCTTAATGTGTGCGGCTTCAGCGGGCTATGCCGGTAAAACCGTCTTAGTGCTTGATCATGCGAATAAAGCGGGCAAAAAAATTCTGATGTCGGGTGGTGGCCGCTGCAACTTTACCAATCTTGGTACGACGCCACAGCACTTTTACTCATCGAACCCCTCTTTTTGTATTTCAGCGCTCAAACGTTACAAGCCGGAGCACTTTGTCGAGCTGGTTGAGCGACATGGTGTTGAGTACGTTGAGAAAACGCCTGGGCAGCTGTTTTGCGCTACGTCAGCCAAAGAGATAGTTCGCACGTTGCTTACCGAGTGTGAGTGGGCGGGGGCTGAGGTAAAGCTCAGCACACAGATCACCCGCGTTGAGCAGCAAGGCGATGCCATGCGGCTGACAACATCGGCGGGGAAAATTGATGCGGGAGTGGTGGTGGTGGCCAGCGGCGGGCTTTCGATTCCGAGCATGGGGGCGACAGGCTTTGGTTACGACCTGGCTCGTCAGTTTGGCGTAGAGGTGCTGGATACGCGCCCTGGCTTAGTGCCTTTTACCCTTAGCGATACCTGGAAAGGGCGTGCAGCAGAGCTTTCTGGTGTCAGTGTACCGGTTGCGGTCAGTGCGGGCGGGCGGCGCTTTGTGGAACCCATGCTGTTTACCCATCGCGGTTTGTCAGGCCCTGCGATGCTGCAAATATCCAGCGTTTGGCAGCCAGGAAAGCATATGACGATTGATTTGCTGCCCAATGAAAACGTGGCTGAATCGCTGCGTGAGGCGCGACAAGAAACACCTAAACGGCAGCTTTCTACCTGGCTTGCTGAGCGCTTTCCCAAGCGCATGGCTCAGGCGCTGTTGGAATGGTATCCCGACCATGATACGGCACAACCGCTGGCGCAATATGCTAATCAAGCGTTGGATGAGTGGGCAGCAAGGCTTAATGCCTGGCAGCTTAAACCAGCGGGCACCGAAGGCTGGCGCACGGCAGAAGTCACCATGGGAGGGGTAAATACCAACGCGCTATCGTCAAAAACCTTTGAGGTGAAAGGTTTGCCGCAGTTGCGATTTATCGGAGAGGTGTTAGATGTGACGGGAGAGCTTGGGGGGTACAACTTTCAATGGGCGTGGGCCAGTGGTGTGGCCTGCGGGCAATCCTGCTAGGCTTTGCCTGAAAACTAGCTGCGCTCGGTCATGCGTTGTTAAAAATCGGCTCAAAGTACTCATTTACAACCTCGTAAACTCCGTCTTTTCGCCGATTTTTGCCTAGCCTTACCTTCGCTCGCAGACTTTTCAGATAAAGCCCATCAGCAAACAAGGTAGATCAATAAAATTAATTAGCCGCTTTGGCTAAAAGCTTGAGCTTTTTAAATAGCATGTAACCCGCTAGCGCCTTTCTGCCTGTTGCCATTACGCTGCCAGGGTGTCGGATTAGCCTAAAAGCAGCGACGCCGCCGAGCAGGTAAAGTGGCAATTTGAAGCTTTGCAAATTCTTATCTAACGGCGCGGCGGCTTGCTGTAAGAACGCGCTATCAACCAAAATATCCACCCGCTGCTGCTCAAGCTCATCAAGCAACAGTGCTTTGCGCTCGGCACGGCTGAGTGGTTTTGATGTTGGTTTAGTACAGGGGGCTAGCTTAGCGGTGTTTGCGGATGCTTTCATCGCGTGGCTCCTCAAGCAGTGCTCGGTCGGCGGCAAGCTGTTTGAGTGTTTCTTTCAGCAAAGAGTGACGCTTTGACTGCCGGATGGCGATGGCTGCAAGCAGTAAGCTTGCGCCTATCAACACACCTGCACTTATCGCAATAGCGGTTAAGCGGTAGGTATCCCAGAAAAGCACCACCACCAGCGCTGTCAGCGTGGCAATACCTAACAAGAGCAGTAATAAACTTGCCCCTGCCAGCAGCAGCAACACCAATAGACGAGCACGTTCTTCCTCTAATTCCAACACCGCCAAACGCAGGCGGGTCTCGCTGTTAGCAATCAGCGATTTTAGCAAGCGTTTGGCGGCAGAGAAGACGCGTTGGGTGGGACCCAAAGCCATTAGCGACGACCGAGCAGCATACCCACAACCACACCGACAGCCGCGCCGATACCAATGCTTGTCCAGGGGTTGTCGTGAACGTAACGGTCACAGGCATCGGCTTGGTGAGTTAATGAATCGCGCGTTTCTTCATAAATGCGCTCACCGCGTGCTTCAAGACGGGCACGGGTGTCTTTTAAGCGGCGCTCTGCGCGGGCGCGCAGGTCATGCATTTCAGTGCTCGCGTCTTTGGCTGTCGCGTTGACCAGCTCTTCAACGGTTTCGCTTAAATGGCGCAGATCGTCTTTTAATTGATCGGCTTGAGTAGAATAAATGGGTTCACGTTTGGCCATGTTGTCTTCCTTATGACGAATGAATAAAAAGGCTGCAAGTTGTTAACTTGGCTGGCTGTTAACCGGGCTGTTATCCGAGCTAGTTATTAGCGCAGCTATTAGCATAGCAGGCACCCGGTGTTTGTCAACGTAGTTGTCGCGTAGACCATACTTTTATGCAGCCTGTAGCTGCGGTTCTTCTTGCAGGTTTTGCTGCTTCTCTGGATTGAGTGTTACTTCCCTCACAGCGTCCCAGTTTCGCGTATTCCTTGACCATCGTTCCGGGTGCGCTGAGCGTGCCTGTTGATACAGCGAATGACGCTTTGCCAAGATATCCACATCCAGGCGCAGATGGCGCTCCGCTGGCGTCACGAAGCGGATCCGGCTATGTCGGTGCTCGTGGTTGTACCAGTACATGAAGTCCCTGACCCAGGCCCGGGCGTCATCCAGGCTGGCAAAGCCGTTCTGCGGCCATTGAGGGCAGTACTTCAATGTTCGGAACAGTGATTCCGAGAAGGCGTTGTCATTACTTACGCGGGGCCTGCCGCGCGAAGGCGTGACGCCAAGGTCATACATTTTGGTTAGCAAGGTCGCAGACTTCATGGGTGCACCGTTATCAGAATGCAGCACCAGCGGCTCACGCAGGCATTTTTCGCTGAGAATGCTGCGTTGCAACAAGGCGGCAGCCTCTTCGCCAGACTCGGCGCTGTGCACCTCCCAGCCAACGGCTTTGCGGCTGTAAATATCTTCAATCAGATACAGGTAGTAATACTGACCACGCACCGGCGATGGCAGATAGGTAATGTCCCAGGACCAGACCTGGTTGGGCTTTGTGGCTACATGTGTTGTGGGCGCAGGATGCCGACGAGGCGGTTGGCTGCGGCCACGACGGTACTGCTGATCGGCGGCGTGCAGCACACGGTAAAAGCTGCTTTCAGAGCCGACATAACGACCCTGGTCAGCCAGTCGCGGCACAATTTGGCTTGGCGGCAAATGCGCGAACTCTTCGCTGTTGCACAGCTCCAGAATGGCCTGACGTTCTGCCTTGGTGAGCGCATTAGCTGGTACGGGGCGTATGGCAGTAGTACGGCCGTCAGGCTTCATGGTGTTCTCTTGAGTCCAGCGCTGGAAGGTGCGCAAACTGATGCCCAGCTCACCACACGCCGGCTTCTTGCGTGCACCGTTGGTGATGGCCTCAGTGAGCCATTCGACATAGTTCTGCCTGACTGGCAGCGAGGTCATATATCCTCGCTGTCGTCGCCCCAGTAGGCATTCAGCTTTTTTCGCAACACCAGCAGTGCGGCGGCTTCGGCCAAGGCCTTCTCTTTGCGGTTGAGTTCACGTTCCAATTGGCGGATGCGTTTCTTGTCTGTCTTTGCCTGCTCACGATCAGCTTGGCTTTGCGTCTTGGCGCTTTGCTGGCCGGCCAGACAGGCGGCTTTCCAAGCCTTTACTTGTTGTGGATAGAGACCCTTGCTGCGGCAGTACTCACTCAGCTCAATCTCTGACAATGCGGCGGTTTCAATAACGACCGCCAGCTTGGCTTCTGCCGACCAGTTGTCAGTCAGCTTTTGATCTCCCGGCACAACAGCTCCTCCGGCTTTGGCTTGTTTGCGCCAATTATAAAGCGTCTGCTCGCAGATACCTTCCTGCCGGGCCAACTCAGCAACAGACAGGTTGTGCGGGGGCAACAGCTTTCTCAGCAGGGTTTCTTTTCGCTCTGGTGCATAACGTGGCATTGCATGACTCATACCGTCCCCGGGATTGGATTCAGGTAAAACCGATCAAGCGACAACTACCCTGACACCGGGGGCACCCCACAACAGACAAGCCATTACCGCTATCGGTTCAGTCCCGTGGCACTAAATAAGGGATTTAAGCTAAACCCAAGGCTTAAACGATGCACGCGATGGTCATAATCAACCATGCTTTCGCCGTAGCCATAATAGTACTGTACGTGTGCGCGCAGGCTATTAAACGCTGGCCAGCTGTAATCAATTTGCGTACCCAGATTGCCTGCGCTGGGGTTGCCACGTAACAGCCCGCTTACTTCATGGTTATTGTTTAGGCGTTTTGATAAGCGAATATCGCCATATCCCATGTAGCGTTCGATATCAGGGTTGTCATCATCGTGGTCTGATTCGGGAACGCGCCAATGCGGTGCCACAGTGAATGCCCAGTCGCCGTGTTGGAAAGTGCTTTCAAGATAAACACGGTTCCAGCTACGCGAAAGCGGTGCTGAGCGCCCATTAGACTGGTGATTAAGAGAGACTCGGTTGCGGGTGTTTACCCAACCCAATATGCCCCAGGCAGTATCAAAATCGATAAATATTTCTGGCTCGTAGTTAGTTTCTCGGAAGGGCGATGAAGCGTCGGTATTGTAAGCCTGCCACCAGCTTCGCTGAGTGTAGCCAAAAAAGACATCGCCGTAGTCACCAAATACCTGCTCAGCTAAATTAACCTTAGCGCTGAACTGGAACTTTAACTCCATGCTATCCACTTCTGAATCATCAGAAATGTTAATGAATTTTGCGCGGTTTTGATTAGCATTATAGCTAACCGGAAATAGGTAATTGGTGCGGTGGGTGGTGATTGAAAATGGATTTCGGCTTGAAGCCTGCTCAAGCGCACGGCGATCGCTTAAGTCTTCCCGTGCAGCCTCTTCCGGCAGCGGTTCAAATGGCAGGCCAAGCACGGTTTCTTCAGGGTTTTCAGCCTGTTGTACTTGCTGTAACTGCTGGCGTAAATCATACAACTCAGCGTTAAGTGCCCGTATACGCGCTTCGATCTCATCTTGTGTTTCAGCAAAAGCATACGTGCTGAGCGTCGTAAGGCTCAGCATAATGATGAACTTCTTGAACGGCAGTTTTCGGGTGACCATCAAGGTAACTCGCAAAATGAATGAGGTGGCAAATGCCAAGCTTGTTTCTATCACGCCGCCTGCGGAAGTCAACATCTCTTGTTTCTGTCACGCTGCTGATTGCGTTGGCTATCAGAACATCTGACAATAACGCTCTGGTTCGCATAGGCGGAGCATTCGATGTCAACGAGGCATAACTAACGTGGTGAGATGCGCCTGTAAATGGAAGGTAATCTGTTGGTTGCTGCTGTTTGCCATCAGTATTGCCACTATCAATCTAGCCCATGCCGCGCTCCAGACGACCATGCTTGAACGCGTGCCTGAGCAGAGTGAGCTGGCATCCAGGCTGGCGCAATTGGAAGCCATTGAGGGGGAGTTAACCGCTCAGCAAACCAGCGAGAAAGAGGCGTTAGAGGCGGCACTGGAAACATACGAAAGGCTGGGGTTGGTGGATGAACGACTAGCCGCCTTAGACACCCGCGTTGAACAAGCCCCTGAGCTTCTAGTGCGCTTAAAGCGTGACTTAAGCGAGGCTGAAGAAGCGTCACAGCAGCGTTCGGTGACAGATTTAAGCGATCGCCCCCTCGATGAACTAGAAACACTGCAAACCACCGCAGTGGTGGAACTTCAGCAGCTGCAAAGCCAGCTTGCCGACGTCAATTCCCAGCTGCTCGCCGCTCAGACGCTTCCAGAGCGTGCCCAACAATCCATCGCTGAAACGCTCCAGCGCGCCGAGAGTTTACGCCGACAACACGATGAGCGCGAGGCTTTGCTGACGGATCGTCAACTTTCATCCTTGAGCGATGCACGGTTAATCCAACTGCGCCTTGAGCGGGCGCTGGCTGACCGAGAAGTGAGCTTTTATCAGCGTGAGCTGAGCGCTAACAGCCGTTTGCGTGAGTTGGCTCAACAGCGGCGAGATGTACTGATGCTGCAGATCGATTACCAAGAGCAGCAGCTAAATACGCTGCAAGGAGTGATTGATCAACAGCGGCGTTTGGTGTCTGAGCAGGCCATTGCCGATGCAGCTAGAGATAACCCGTTAATTGCTGCTGGGCATCCCGTGGTGGTGCAAGCGCAAAAAACCAATCAAACCCTCAGTTTGGAGCTGCTGCGCGTGACCGATCGTGCCAATAGCATTGTGCGAGAAAATATCGATGCCCAGCGCCAGTTAGAGCACGTGCGCCAACTGCAGCGCAGTCTCAACGAGCAAATTGAGGCCATTCGCGGCAGCCAACTCTTGTCGCGTATTCTGCGCGAACAACGCCAGTCACTGCCGCCGTTAGTGGCGCGGCGAGATTTACAAGATGAAATAGCCGACCTGCGCTTAAAGCAGTTTGATTTAGTCCGTCAGCGCGACCAGCTGCGCCAAAGTGAACAGTTTGCCACCACACGTTTAGCGGAGGCCGGTATAGAGGCGGCACCAGGGCTAGTGGATTCACTTTCGCGGCTCTATCAGTCCCGCCGAGAACTGGTTGAGCAGCTAGAGCAGTCTTACGGAAATTTATTGAGTGCGGCTATTGAGCTACAGCTTAATCAGCAGCAGGTAATAGCCACCACCCGCGAGCTGCGCAAAACTATCGATGAACAGCTGTTTTGGGTCGCCAATAGCCGCCCTCTGGATGTGGGCTGGCTGCGTCAGCTGCCTCACAATCTGCTGTTAGAGTGGCAGGAGGGGGAGTGGCGCGCCATTTTGCCCACCCGTTGGCAAGGTATTTCCTGGGAAGCGCTATGGGGAGCGCCGCTTGTGGCGCTTAGCCTAGTGCTCATCGGGCTGCGGCGGAAAATCAAAGCTCGCCTAGCCACACTGCATTCGCAAATTGGGCGGCTGAAGAGCGACACCCAGCTGCATACCCCCAAAGCGGTGCTATTAAATGCACTGTTGGCGCTCTCTGGGCCGCTTGCACTGGCGGGCATTGGCGTTGGGCTACTGGGGTCAACAGGGCCGCTGGCAAACAGTGTTTCCCCGGCACTGCTTCAGTTAGCCCTTAGCTGGGGAGTCGTGGCCTGGGTGCGCCGGCTGCTGGTCACTGATGGAGTGGCTGAGCGTCACTTCACCTGGTCGCCGAGATACGCTGCCCGCTTGCGGCAACTGCTGGGGGGCTTAGGTGTTGCTCTCGTGCCGGTGATTGCCATCGCGGCCATGTCAGGAGAAATGGAAACCCCGTTAGCGCTGCGTCCTGCCGCTTTCGGGTTACTGTCGTTTGGTTTGATAGCCATGAGCTGGTGGCTGGCACAGTTAATACTGGCGCATATCCCGGTGTTTGGCGTGCGCCTGTTTCGCTTATTGCTAGGGCTGGCGATGGCGCTGGTGCCGCTAATACTGCTGGGGTTGGTGGTTTGGGGGTATGAATACACCGCATTGCGTTTAGTCGGGCGGTTCGTGGTGACCCTTTATTTGCTGGGGCTGTGGGTCGTGGTGGAAGCTACCTTGGTGCGAAGCCTTGCGGTGGCGGCGCGAAGGCTTGCCTATCGTCGCGCATTGGCACGCCGCCGTGCTCAGGTGCAAGAGGCCGGCGAAGGGGGGCTTGAAGTAGTCGAAGAGCCGCCTCTGGACATGGCGCAGATCAACAGCCAGTCGCTGCGGCTTTCCAAGCTTATCGTGTTAATTGGCTTCAGCGCGCTGCTCTACTTGGTGTGGGCTGACTTGCTCACCGTGCTTGGCTATTTGGACAACGTCTCGCTTTGGGAGGCGCAAGAGGGCGATTTAGTAGATAACGTGCTGTCGATCTCTGACGTATTCGCTGCCCTGTTGGTCCTCGCCATTACCTTTATTATGGCCAGTAATTTACCAGGCCTATTGGAAGTGATGGTGCTCTCTCGGCTGTCATTAAAGCAGGGTAGCGCCTATGCGATCAGCTCGCTGCTGTCCTACATTATTGTTGGCACCGGGATAGTGATGGGGCTCGCAACGCTTGGCGTGTCATGGGACAAACTGCAGTGGCTGGTTGCCGCCTTGAGCGTTGGGTTGGGCTTTGGCTTACAGGAGATTGTTGCCAACTTTATCTCCGGGTTGATCATTTTGTTTGAACGCCCGATTCGTATTGGCGACACCATTACCATTGGCAACTTGCATGGCACCGTCAGCCGTATCCGCATTCGCGCAACTACCGTTACTGACTTTGATCGTAAAGAAATTATTATCCCTAACAAGACGTTTGTGACCGATCAATTAATTAACTGGTCGCTATCGGACAACGTGACACGGGTCGTGCTGACCTACGGGGTCGCCCACGGTTCAAACTTAGCCAAAGTACACCAGCTGTTGCGTCAAGCCGCCGATGAAAACGCCCGCGTGCTGAACGATCCAGAGCCTCAGGTTTTTTGTTTAAGCTATGGGCCGCATAGCCTCAATTTTGAGCTGCGTATTTTCGTTAATGATCTCTTGGATCGCCTATTTGCAGCAGATGAAGTTAACTGCCGCGTTGATGCGCTATTTCGCGAGGCCGGTGTGCGCGTGGCGTTCGAGCAGATGGATGTATGGTTACACGGTGAGCAGGGCGACGCGGTAAAAGTGCAGTCCGCCAATCAGCTAACGCCCCTGCCCCCCGCGTCTACTTAATGCGCTTTTTTAAGCCTGTTTTAGGTGTTCATGCTCGTTTTGATGGTTAGGCCTGCTTTACCGCATGAAGGAGAAATTCGCGATTGCCATCACCGCCGGTGATAGGGCTTTCCTGCCAATGATGAATCGTCAGCCCGCAGTGGTCGCAGGCGCTGCGGATGCTGGCTTCAACGTCGGCAAATCGCTTAGCGTCGCGGACAACGCCGCGCTTATCCAGAGCGCCAGGGGTTAGCTCAAACTGCGGTTTCACCAGCGAGATGAGCTGCCCGCCTGGTGGTAGCAGGGCAGCGATTTCAGGCAAAATCAGCGTTTGAGATATAAACGAGACATCCATAATAGCGATGTTAATGGGCTGAACAGCCAGCACGCTTTGCAGCGCTTCAGCGCTACGCATATAGCGTGCATTTAACCCCTCCAAACAGGTGACGCGTGGGTCGTTTTGCAGTTCAGGAGCAAGCTGGCCATGGCCAACTTCCACGCCAATCACATGGCGGGCGCCAAAACGCAGCGCGCAGTCGGTGAAACCGCCCGTTGATTGACCGACATCGAGCACCACGCTGTCGTCAAAACGTAGCGCAAGCGCGGTGAGCACTGCCTCTAGCTTTAACCCTGCACGGGACACGTAGCGTTCTTCGGGGTCGTCTTCTACCTCAAAGCGGGTGTCTTCTGGCCATTTCTCAGACGCTTTGGTTAGCGGTTTGCCATTTTCGGCTAAGCGAACTCTCCCGTGACGAATAAGCCGTTGGGCGCGGGTACGCGAGTTGGCCAGCCCTTGGCTGACCAACAGTTGATCTAGTCGCATCATGATGTTTAAAGGTATCGTTTAAGGCTGCTTACCCCACACCTGGGGATGCATCGCTTGGGGTTGAGTCGGTTAGGGTTGAGTTGGTTAAGGTTGAGTCGGTTAGCGCTGAGCTTCCGCCTTGATCTGCCTGCAGTTCAGTAGGCGGCAAGCGTGCGGCTCCCCAGCTACGGTGCAAGTAGTGTTTAACACTTTCCAACTCTTCGCTGGTCACTGATACCAGTTCACCGCGCTCCAGCGGGTCGTAGTGGTAAATATACAGCCGCGATGCGAAACGCTCAAAAGGCAGCGAGGCCTCACCAAAGCGCTCGCCGTTACCCGATGTGCTCACAATGACCCCATCACCCCAATCCTGCCCACTGTCATTATTGGGGTTATAGAAGTAAACCCGCATGACATCAGTAGGATCCAGTGAGGCCCGTAAAATGGTAATCGCGTGCCAGCCAATAAACCGCGCTGCGCTATCGGTAACCGCAATACCCGCTGGCTGAGGATGAATCAGCGGTTGGTTGCCATTGTAATAAGGGTGATAGCTGGCGTAGAAATGGCGCAGGAAGTCATCTACATCGCTGAGCTGCCCGGTGGCGACATCTACATTGATGCGGAAACCGCGACCCGACCACCAGCCGTGAAACTCGGGGTTAACCCAGCGGTGGGGGTCGCCTTCGCGGCCAATACAGCGCCTGCCCATTTCCGCATAAATACGGTCCAAGTGTGGGACGACGATCAGCGAAACTGGGTCTAGGTCCATCGGCAATTCTGTGGCGACACCGGACAGGCTCTCCATCGATGAGATGGCCTGACCCTCAAAATGCATAATGATTTCGTCGTCGCGTGCCGCCCACGCCACCATCTGCAGCAGGTAGTCTGGGTCGTTATACGCCCACATGGAAAGCGCACGGGCTGATTGGCAGGTCGGGTTATTGCCTTGCCCAACGCCCAAGGGCAGCCCCAGCATGCACAGTACGCCTTCAATTAGGCGGGCACGGGGAGAGACACTGTCGCCATATGCAACGGTAAGCCGCGACTGCGCCCACTCTGAGAGCGGTAGGTTCAGCTGGCGCCACATGGCGGGTGCCACCGGTGGTTGATAGAGAATGCCGCGTTCAAGCATTAGCGCCAGGCCATACACCGCTTGAGCGGTAGCGGGGTAAACGCCACCACGAATCAGCGCTTGAACAAGCTCCCGGTAACACAGCAGGCAATCGCGGCCGGTGGAAGAAAGCCCCAATGCTTCAGAAAGTAAGTGGTCACCTTCTTCAAGCAGGTGGCGCAGCAACACGGCATGATAGGGCGATACCAGCCCGGTATCGTGCATCGCACGGGCGAAACCGGTGGACTCAGCCTGCAGCGCAGCCTGATCCATGTACTCTAATCGGTCGCGATAAACGTCTACGCCAGGGTCTTCGCGACAGGCTTGGGTGGGCCCGTAAAGCGAACTGACCAGCCGGTCGGCACCTTGGCCACTTGCGCCAAGGTCAATCTCCGGGTTGGCCTGGCACAGCGCAATTTGGGTGATCATCTGCTTGATCGCATCAACCTGAATCGGGCGCTGTTTTAAAATGCGCCAAATTTCATCAATCAAACGATCAACAATATGTTCGTAGCCAATTCGTTCGGCTAAATGCTTGAAAAGCTGGCGGGGGATAGTCGCCAGTCGCCCTTGGGTTTCGCGCTCTGCCTCGCTGGGCGGTAAGAACAGCAGCCATAAATTAATCGCCATCACCTGAGTCAGGTAATGGTGAGCATGTTCTGCGGATACCAGCGAGTGCTCGAAATTTCCTTTAGCGACAGAGAGTAGCCTAAGCTCGCTTAGTGCTTCAATGACCACCACGTTGGCATCCGCGCTTTTAAGCGCAAACGTGGTTAGTGTCGGCACCAGGAACTGGGGGGTTTCCCAATCAGAGCCTGCAAATACACCGGCAGACTCGTATTCGTGTGCCCGAGCTTCTAATGCTTCGCAGCCGCCATCCAAAAGCAGTATCCGCCGCGCGGTATCCATCACACGCGGCAGCTTGGCGGGCTTTGAAAAGGCGGGTGCCTGCATTAGCAGGCACACGGCATCATCAAACTTGCTCAACAATCCATTGAGCTTGCTATCTTCTTGAGAAGACGTAACTTGATCTGTCTTCACGGTGACTCCTTATCCCAGCGTTAGCAGGGATTATACATAGAAGTCGAGATCTTCTTGGCGTTTTAACAGATCGCGAATGGTATGCGCGTCTTCGCCTTTGAAGTAGATCAGACCCCAATGGGTACCAAACGCGGTGCGTTTAGTGACGGTTTCTTCTACTGGAGAGGTTAGCTCATGAGACTCAAAGTAGGGGTGATCTTCGGTTTCTTCCGGAATTTCCAGGCGGCTGACCACGCGACGGCGTGGGTAAACGCCAAAGCAACCGGCAAAACCGTTGGCATCGACCACTTCTTTCGGGAAAAACGCGGCCACTTCTTCTTTGCTGCTTTTCGGGTCAAACACAAGCATGGATGCCTGATAAGCGTTGAAGCCGTAAACACGCTCTAATAGCTCAAAGACTTTAAAGCCAGGCGGACGATACGCCACCTCGCCGAAGTACATTTCACCATCGCTGGTGACAAAGTATTCTGGGTGAATCAAGCCAAACTCAATATCGAACGCTTTAATAAGCTTTTCGATCTGCTGAGTGATCTGCTCGCGATAAATCTCAAGCTCTGGCGAGGCAGGCACAAACACCGAGTAGCCCAGTGTTACGTACTCAGAAATGTTCAAGAAAGCGATTTTGCCATCGTGAACCCACGCTTCGACAGCAAATTCCCAGCCATCCAGGTGTGATTCCATTAAGACAGGGAACTCTTCATCCGGAATAGTATCCACTTCATCTGGCGTGCGGATAACACGGTGGCCTAAGCAGCCCGCTTTATCAAACGCTTTAAGGTGAATCGGGTCGTTGGGGTCGCCATCCAGCTTTAGCAGTGTCTGGTTAACACGTTTAAGAAAGCGCACCACGTCTTCTTTGTCGTGGGCTTCTTCAAAAATACCTACACGGATGCCGCCTAGCTGAGCGCGGCGCTTCATCAGCGCTTTATCGCGCAGGAGCAGTGATTGACCGTAAAGGCGTGGGTTATCCAGCAGCACTGAGTTGATCGCCCCCGCCCATTCAACGGTTTCTTCGTAGAGGGGGATGGCGACATCAACGCCTTTTGCTTTGAGCGTCTCAGCGATTTCCATCGAACGGTCATTAAGGCGCTCGAAATTCCAAGGTACATAAGGGATATCGTGTTTCTGGCAATACTCTTCTGCCCAATCAGGTGCAACGACAATGTAGCGACGGTCAAAATTTTCAGCCGCTTCAATCGCATTGAGCAATTAAGCCGCGCATCCTACGCATCGACGCGCAGCGTGATGCGCTAGTTTAGCGGCTGCCCGAGCTTGCGAGGGTCGTCTTGGTTTTCGATGTAGCGAAGTAGGGTCGCTATGTTGGCGTGCCCACCCACACTGATCAGCGCGTAAGCGCGGTTCCAGAAGTACGGTTTCCAGTAATAAGGTGCCAGCTCTTTCGCAAACTCCTTGCGCATTCGACGGG
>NZ_LGEN01000056.1 GCF_001507855.1 Halomonas sp. 54_146 | reverse complement strand
AAAAATTCAATTCTGCAACTACACTCATTGGGCGAACAGAGCGAGAAATCCGCCGTTAATTCCAATAGCGGGTACGCGAATGAATATCAGCTCTTAGGGAAATATTATGTTAAATTGTCTATTCACCGCTGAAGAACTAACCCCCCAATAACCCCTGCGCAAAATGCCCAGTAGCAAACGCCAGCCCCGCTGCGGCCGTACCCATGATCAAAGTCCGGAGTCCTGATCGCATTGCTGGTAAGCCATAGACGATACTTTTAAGCATTCCGATACCCAAGAAGACGACGCCTGCCAAACCAAGACTCGTCAGGAACTGAATCTGACTCTCCATACCCGGGATGGCATAAGGCAGTAAAGGTAAAGCACCAACCGACAAAAATGCGGCGAAGGTAGTCAACGCGGCTCGGCGTGGGCTGAGTCCGGCACCCGAGAGTCCGTACTCTTCTCGCAACATGGTTGCTACCCACACATCGGGATTACGACTGATAGCCTCCACTACTTGCTCCAGCAATTCGCCGTCGAATCCCTTCGCCTGAAACAGCTGGCGAATTTCCTCACGTTCACCTTCTGGCACAGCACGGATATGTTCACGTTCTGTGCGTTCAGCAAATTTGATCTGATTCAACTGCGCCTGGCCCGCTTCGTAATTACTTACCGCCATGCTGAAGCCGTCTGCAATCAGGTTTGCAAAGCCGAGTACCAACGCAACCTGTGGCGAGAAACCTGCGCCGAACGCACCCGATACAACCGCAAACGTTGTAACGCAGCCATCGATGCCGCCAAGCACAGCATCTGGTAGCGTCGAGGCCTTAACGGGACCAGCAAGCCGTGCACGAACGGCATTAGGCTGGTGCTCGCTGAGCAGTCTTTCATTTTCTGTGGATGGCATCTTTCAGCTTCCTGTTCAGGACGCGATTTGGTGCTTTGGGATTATAGGCTCAGTTCGACCTTGTCACTTTATCTGTCAATATACATCTTCAAGATAACGTCCCTGGCCTCTCAGAGTTTCAATATCGATGTGCAAGGGTTTGAGAATGTCTTCTATAACCTGCCGCACAGCCGTCGCCATATCCGGGCCACCACAGACCAGTATCTGCGCACCGGTGTTAACCATCTGTCGCACGGCTAATTCATCCTGTTTGAGCTTATCCTGCACGTAGGCGCGCTCGTCTGTTCTTGAGAAGGCTGTGTTCAGCCCGCTCAGTCGATGATCCTCAAGATAGCGCCCAAGCTCAGGTTGGTAGAGAAAATCTGACCTGGCATCGCGACCGCCCCAGTACAGATACATAGGGTTGCAACTGGTATTGTTTCTGATGAAACCGGTTAACGGACCAATCCCGGCACCTGCACCGACAAGAATCACTGGTCGGTTACCGGTAGCTGGCCGAAAGCCTGGATTGGGGCGGATGAAGCCATCGATACAATCACCCGGCTTGAGGTCATGCAAATAACCGGAGCAAAGACCGCCGGCCTGCTTACGGACGCATATCTCAACAATTTCGTCATTTGCCGAGGACGCGAGCGAGTAGAACCGCGGGGGTTGACCGTGTGGGGGAATAACCCCCAAAAGGTCTCCCGCCTCGAACGGTGGCAGCGCTTTAAATCTTCTTGGAGAAGCCGTTAGCCATCCGCCCTGCTCCGCCGGTTTGAACCGGAAGATACTGGTGGGCGCCTGAACCGCAATCCCGTAATCCGCCCTTTCTACCAGTTCCAGTTTGACCGTTGCTGGCTGCAATGCACAGTAGTTCAAGAAAAGCGGAGTACCGATAACCTCACCAACCCGGTTTCCCCACTCACTGAATTGCGAGGCAGAACACCGATCAATCAGTTCAATGGCGTGCAAACGGCTGACGCCTTTACCGGCGAGCGCAGCATCCACCGACAAGGCAAACTGACAGAAGTTCGGAAACTGCCGGTCACCAAAACCCAGTACCGTGTATCGCAGGTTCTTCTCAGCCCGGAATTCTTTGAGCCTGGCCATAAACTGCCGGGCCGATGCGGGTGCATCACCATCGCCGTATGTCGAAGTCAGCACGAACAGCCTGGAAGCCTGCGGATACTGCTTAGCCAGGGCATTCATCTCGCTGCAATGCACGCGGAAACCGGCCTTATTCAGGCTGCTATGGAGTTCCCGGGCAAATCCCCAGGTGGCATTACCTTCGGAGCCGACCAGAATAATTGTATCCGCCTGAGCGGCATCGGCGTTGTCAGGAAGCTGCCCTGAAGACCGGCGACGCTGCCACCAGATGGTTGCACCTGTTATCGAGAGAGCTGGCACAGTCAGTGCCGCAGCGCCAAGAATCAGGCCAAGCCACCATAGGCCTTCACCGGTGTGCAAACGTACAATCCAGTCCTGCAATACGCCGCTGTCAGAGCGCGGCTGGAACTGCAGCAACTCGCCCGTAGCCTGGTCCACGAATCCGGAGCCGCCGGCGGTTGACAGCGAATAGACGTCCTGCGGATCACCGGGATAGGGAAACACCAGTTCCCGGAGTTCGCCAAGATCGAAATTGCCTAGCGCTTTTAAGGTGCCCACAGGCGATGGTTGCCCGCCCGAGACCTCAGCCGGAAACCCTGGCCCTGTGTCAGGCGCTTCCGGCAGCAAACCAAAGCGCTGTGCCGACATATAGCTACCGGTCAGCGCGGATAACAGTAGGCCGAGCACGGCAAACCGGGCCAATTCGGCATGGATTCGTTTCCCGCCAGAGCCGGAAAGCGGTCTTAATATATTCTTCCAACCCCCGGTACGCCGGGCTATCAAAAATATTCCCGAAAGACACAGAAGCACCATCAAAACAGCCAATACGCCGGCCAGCGCTCTACCGGCATCATCCAGCATAAACGCACGATGCAGATCCTTGATCCAGCCAAAGAATGCGGAAGGTTCGTAGGGCGTGCCCTCACCTGTTACCGGATTCACCAGATCCGCACCGGCCTGGCCGTCACGGCTGTAATAGACAATGACCTTGCCAGAAGGCTCTCGCACGATCTGCTCAGTCCCGGGATAGTGAGCAACGACCCGGTCTGCCAGCTCGGCAATACTGACTTCACCGGAAGCCGGAATGACCGCTGACACTCTATCCAGCGTCGGAGCCAAAGCCAACACAGCTCCCGTGACCGAGAGAACGATCAGGAACACGCCTGCAAGCAAACCCGGTAAACTGTGGAACTTGCGCAACATAATAGCCGATGCTCCTGGTGAATTATTGAAGCTCGTAGGTCAGAGCGCGCACGTAACCACGTCCTGAAACCGGCTTTCCGGACCCTTCGGTGGTCAGGGGGGCTATCACATCGGCTCTGATATCGCGCATATCTTCAACAGCAGAGTCGACTCGAACCTCATAGCCGTTGTCGATCAGCGAATCATCGAGGTTCAGAGTCACTTTCAGCGTGCGGCCACTGGTAACACTGGCGCCAGTCAAGCCGTCATACTCTGCAGGATCAAGCCCACTGCCCCGGGCCCAGCCTCCCAGGTGTTTGTAGTATTTAGATTTCTTCCCGGAAACCCAAAGGGTACCCTGATACTCTCCGGCGGCATCGGTAAGATACAGCGCCAGATAGGCTCCATCGCCGCCGTAATTCTGTAGTTCCGTAGTGAAGGTCACGTCACGGGCCTGGGCGAATACCGGTAAAGCCAAGGCGGCGAAAAGGCTGCAAGTGAGAACAAACGTTTTCATAAATGGTCTCCAAAAACCTGATGAACGTTAAAGGAACAGGGCAAATTCGCTCAGTTACTCAACGGTAACCGTGGGACGCCCCTTGACGATGCCGTTGCGTGGCGCCTGACTTTTGGGATTGTCCTGTCCATTTTTCCTGTTGCCGCGGTCCCTCTCCTCATCGTCACTGTCTTCACGCTCCCATTTCATCATGGTCAATGAAGCGGGCGCGAAAGAGGCTTCTGCCCTGACCCCATCGGCATCGAGGCCCCGGACTTCATAACAACCGTCGTCAACCTTTATTCGGTGAACTGTCCAGCCTTCGGCTTCCAGCTTTTCACGCAGATTTTCACGGGGCTGCCAACTCGCCACCGGATCATCGCAGTCGTCATCGGCAAGTGCGGTGCCACTGAGAAGCAACAAAGACAGGCTCAAAAGAATGGGTTTGGTCTTCATGGTGTCTCTCCTGCTGGTTGTGTTAAATCCACTTTAAGACGCTAACCTGACAATGCCCTGAACAAACCAGACATTATCAGCGGAACTGGAAGGCTTCTTTATGGAAGCGAGTCAGGCGGAACGGTGCTGCCCGCAAGCCGTTTCTAATGGCTTCCCCCAGCCCTGCCGGGCCGCAGAACCAGACCTCTGCGCCTGCTGCCGAGCGTCCGTTGGTAGACAACGTCTCGGCAGACAACCCCTGCCCCTTGCTGCTGTCATGAATCTCGAGGTGTATCCCGGGAAAGCCATCGCAAAGCGCCCGAAGTCGATCCACCATGGGATCCTGGCCGGCGTTGCGCGTGCAGTAATGCAGATCGGCTTCAGGCACGGTGGCGTCGGTGGCGCTGCTTAGAGCTTCGAGCCAGGCCAGAAACGGCGTGATCCCGATGCCACCGGCTATCCAGATCTGGTGGGATTTGCGGTTGCGGCGCTCGAAGTTAAAACAGCCGTAAGGGCCTTCTATCTTCACGGTTTGCCCCACTCTGATTTTTTGGCTCAGATTGCGGGTGAAGTCGCCGAGGGATTTGATGAGGAAGGTAACAGTGCCATTTTCCCGATCCGCACTGGCGATGGTGAACGGGTGCGCACCCTCAATCCGGTCGAAGGTCACAAAGGCGAATTGCCCCGCACGGTGACCGGGCCATGCCGGCCCCATGTGGCAGGTAACTTCGGTGACGTCCCGGTCTGGTGTTTTGATCGCGGTGACCATGCCGCGAACCTGGCGACGACGACCAACTCTGCCGGTCAGGGATAGCCCGCTGGCGATGCTGCCGCCAAAGAGCAAAATGGCCATCAGCACACCGATTGGCTGCTGCCACCATTGCAGCGGAGTAAGCCACGCCGCGTGGAAAGCGAGCAACAGATAAAGCACCGGCATGCCGCGATGCAAATAGCGCCAGTATTTGTAGGGGAACTTGCGCAACAAGGTGATCAGCAGCATGGCGAACAGCAGATAGATGGCGAACTCCCCTACCTCTTCCGCCGCATCGCGCATGGTGTCGATGAACCCGGAATAATCCTGATCGTGCAGCTTGCCGGCTTTTCCGAACACCGACTCTATTACATCGTCACCCATTTCAATCAGCCAATGGGCGGCGGCGAATACCACGGCCAGAATGCCTGCCCATTTGTGGGTGCAATAGATCTGATCCAGCCCACCCATCGGTCTCTCCAACCAGGCTGGGCGCAGTGCCAACATCATGGCTAGTGACATCAGAGCAATGGATAACAGCCCACTGAGCAGCAGGCTCTGGTCATAGACTGCCCAGGGAGAACCGGCCCCAGGACCTGCAAAGAGGTTCCAGGCCCATAGGCCCAAAACCAACACAACGAAAGGAAAAATCATCCGCATCATCACATCTCCTGCGATCGGTACCTGGAATATTCCCCCGAAGGCTAGCGCCCAAACCTGACAGCCAGCTGAAGGTCGGTGAAGAGAGATCGAAGCGTTATTGACCATTCAGGCTGTTGTCAGGTTCGAGCTGTAGTATCTTGATTTCAGGGCTGGGTCAGAGGTGAACAATGCGGGTTCTTTTGGTGGAGGATACGGCGGGATTGGGCGAGGCGGTCCGGGATCAGATTGCGGACGACGGCCACGCCGTGGACTGGGTGCAAACTCTGCGCTTTGCTGAGGCGAGTATCAGGACCACAGCCTACGACCTGATTCTGCTGGACCTGATGCTGCCCGACGGCCATGGCTTCGGCTTTTTGCGAACGATCCGGGCTACCGGAATAACAACACCGGTGATCATTCTGACCGCCAGGGATCAGGTGTCTGACCGGATTGAAGGATTGAATGCCGGTGCTGACGACTACCTGGTCAAACCCTTTGATCTTTCGGAGTTGTCGGCCCGCGTGGCCGCGGTGGCTCGCCGATATCGCGGCAATCCAAGCCCGATCATACAAGTGGGCGAGCTGATGATTGATCTTGGCGATCACCGCATCAGTCGCAACGGCCTGCCGGTAGAACTTACGGCACGGGAGTGGGCATTGTTTGAGGGCTTTATCCAGCGACCCGGAATGCTGTTATCGCGATCGCAACTGGAGGATCGTCTTTACGCCTTCGGGGCCGAAATCGAAAGCAACACCATCGAAGTTTATGTCAGCCGTCTGCGTAAAAAGCTGGGGCGGGACGCCATCGTAACCGTCAGGGGAATGGGCTATCGCCTGGAAACACATGGCCACTAGAACCAGTCTGCAAAAAACACTCGGTATCGGCCTGACGCTCGGCGTCACCCTGCTCTGGCTGCTGGGCGTGACCGCTTCGGGACTGGTGGCGCAGCACGAAATGAACGAGGTCTTCGACAGTGCCCTGGAAGAAACCGCCCAGCGCATACTGCCACTGGCGGTCACCGACATCCTGAACCGGGAGAACGGAGCGGGCAATCAAAAGGCCCCAGCCCTGAAAGACCATGACGAATATCTGACTTATCTGGTACGGGATGAACACGGAAATATTCTGCTCCAGTCCCACGATGCAGACCCTGGCGTGTTTAGTACAATCCCCGCGGAAGGGTTTTCAGACACTCTGACCCACCGGCTATATGGCGTATCTGCAGTCAGTAATACCATCTATCTTGAAGTGGCCGAACCCTTGGCGCACCGGCGTGAATCCGCCCTGGAGGCGGGTTTGGTCTTACTGATGCCTTTAATGGTTTTGATTCCGGTCAGCCTGGTGGGTGTCTGGTGGATTGTCCGGCTTTCCCTTCGCAAGGTGGTCGATTTTCAGCAAGACATTGAATCCCGCGGCGCGGGAGATCTGTCCCCTGTTGTAGAAAAGCACTTACCCCGTGAATTCGAACCAATCGCTATTGCCGTCAACCGACTGCTTGAGCGATTACACCGTGCACTTGAATCGGAACGGAGCTTTACCGCCAACAGTGCCCATGAACTGCGGACACCTCTCGCAACAGCACTCGCCAAAGTGCAGCGGCTGAAAACCAGAGTGCCCGATGATCATCTGAAGAACGATGTTGCGGAAATTGAAGGAGCGTTACGCAGTCTGTCTGTGCTGTCCGGAAAACTGCTCGAATTGGCAAAAGCAGAAGGCGGCGGTGCACTCTCACAAAGCCAGCAGGACCTTGCGCCCATCCTCGCGATGATAGCCCGGGATTTTGAGGACCATGCACCCGGGCGAATTGTTTTATCGCTGCCGGAGCGCGAAGCGAACTCCTTTCTTGATCCCGACGCCTTCGCCATCCTGGTGCGTAACCTGATCGAGAATGCCCTTAAGCATGGTTCCCGTAGCGAGCCGGTGAAGATCAACCTGAACGATAATGGGGTTTTAAGGGTCTGCAATGGCGGTGCAAGAGTGCCACCTGAACAGCTCGCTCTTTTAAGAAACCGTTTTGCACGCGCCAAAACGGACGCAGCAGGTTCTGGCCTGGGCCTCGCGATTGCCGATGCGATTGCTAAAGGTGCCGGCATGACCTTGCATCTCAGATCGCCGGCAATAGGACGGCAGGATGGTTTTGAAGCGGAGCTGAATCTGGCATGTATCTGACACTCACCGACATTGTGCTGCTGACGAGCATCATTCAATCGCTGGCTCTTGCTGTTTTTCTCCTACTTCCATCCAACATAGGGCTGATATCTAACCGACTCCTGGTTGCCACCCTTGTATTCTTTGCCGCCGGGTTGGGAGAGATCTTCCTCTATGGCAGCGGGCTTGCGTTCCAGCACCCAAACTTCGCCTACCTCGGGACACTCATCGGGCTTCTGCAAGCAGGCACGCTCTATCTATATGCGCAATCGCTGATGTATCAGAACTTCCGGTTACGCGGGAAGCATCTCATGCACACGTTGCTATTCTGGGTGGTCGGCGCAATTTTTCTGGTTGAGTATTATTTGCAGCCGAGCGAGACCAAAATTCAGATTCTGCTTGAACGGGACCACCCGGGCGTACTTACCTCTCCCCTTCTTGCAGTCGCTATTCACGCGGTCTTTCTGGGCTACCTGTGCACGACGATTCGTGCGATCAACCGTTTCGGCCTTGGTATTCGACAGATTTTCTCGAGTATTGAAAACAAACAACTTGCCTGGTTACGGACGCTTCTGATCGGCTATGCAGTGGCCTGGACCGTAAGCATGTTTTACTGCCTTGCGGCGCATGTGTTTAGAAGCGCGCCCGGAACCGAGTCGGTGGCCGGCGCTGGCGCTGTAACGGGCTTCATTTTCATCAATTTTCTGATGATAAACTCTCTTCGCCAACCCGTTGTTTTCTCTGGATTGGCAGCAGACCAAGCCGCCTTGCTGGAAGAAGAGCCCGCACCGCAGTTTGATCAAACTTTAAAGTTCAGGCTCGAACAGTTAATGCAGCAGGAAAAGCCTCACTTGCACCCAAACCTCACCCTGGAACAACTTTCACGGAAATTGGACGCCCCTTCAAGAGAGGTTTCACGAGCCATTAACCAAGGTTTTGGCTGCAATTTCTTTGAGTTCGTCAGTGGCTATCGCATCGACGAGGCGAAATCGCGCCTGGCCGATGCAGCCAATCAGGCAAATATTCTGCAGATTATGTATGACTCTGGCTTCAACTCGAAGTCCGTATTCAATACTGCTTTCAAGAAAGAGACAGGATTTACCCCCAGTGAATATCGCCGACGAACCCTGCAGGGCGATATTCGCCCCGAGCCTCCATCCTGAACCTGGCAATCAGACGTTCGAGTACGCTCCCACCCGATACTGAAACCTCTAACTAACTGAATTGTTTATTTTTATTTCTAAACCATGGAATCGGTTCGGTTTCGTACTTGCGAACGCTTCTTTGGCCTGCCTTCCGTACTCTGATTGCCAAGCGTCACCAAACCCGGTGCTCGTGAAGCTCAACGCAATTTGAGGAGGTTATGTATGAAAACCAAATTACGCAAAACTGCTGTTCCCGCAGTGGCCGCAGCAATCTTCAGCCTGATATTTGCCGGTAGCGCCCAAGCTCATTGTGATGCTCTGGACGGTCCCGTGATTACCGAAGCCCGTGCGGCGCTGGAGTCAGGCAATGTTAAGCCCTTGCTCAAATGGGTGCCGGCAAAGGATGAGGCAGAAATCGAAAGGGTATTCGCCGATGTGCTCCAAGTCCGCAGGCAAAGCGAAACTGCGAAACACATTGCCGATCAGCATTTGTTCTCGACGCTCGTTGAGGTTCATCGTGCATCCGAAGGCGCACCCTTTACGGGCATCAAGCCTTCCGGACAGATTGATCCGGGTTTAATGGCGGCGGATGCGGCGTTGGAAAACGGGCAAATTGATCGCCTCGTGGCAAATATAACCCGCAAGATCGAGAACGGTATTCGTGAGCGTTATCATGAGGCTCAGCGTGCAAGGGCCATGGCTGATCAAAGCGGCGATAAGGGGCGTGCCTTTGTCGCTGACTACGTCAATTACATTCACTATATAGAGGGCGTGCATGGCGCTGCTGGAGGGCAGGGGCACTAATTCCTATCTTCACGCAGACGCAAAGCAGGCTGACGGCCTGCTTTGCCCTGTATTCATTTCCAGTTTCGCCTTCGGCTGAATTGGTACCATCATTCTATTAAGGCGCATCAAAAAACATAAATGAACCCAACACCAATCTCCGCTTCATAATCATTCCGGGATATCGGGCTATCTGAGACGTCACTCCCATAAACTTCGTAAAGAGCTTCGCCGAAGATCTGCCAGTTCTTGTTCAGGTAGTTCCGGTAATTAACATTGACCCCCGTCGAACGATACCCGCTATCAACGTCGGTTTCTGGAAGACCTGAATCTATCGATTGCCGGGTGTTCACACCAAAGTCCCGGTTGGCTAACTTGCCATCGTGGAACGTTGCAGGGGTCAGTTCACGAAACGGAAAAAATTGTACGCTAAGCCTTTGGCATCAATGATATCGACACCATTTTTTCCACAATTCATAAAGTTGCGCAGTAATT
>NZ_LGEN01000055.1 GCF_001507855.1 Halomonas sp. 54_146 | reverse complement strand
GCCGGAAGGCAAAGCGCTGGAACAAATTAAGGCTAAGGGATACGCCGATAAACACCGTGCCAGCGGCAAGCCGATTCACTTAGTAGGCGTGGAATTCTCAAGCGTTAAGCGGCAAATTGTGGCATTTGAGGTGGAGACGTTGTAACGCCAAGCGCAGATTGCTTCGTCGCAAGCTTCTCGCAATGACACAATCCGGCCACGGTGTCATCGCGTGTAGGGACTACAGAGGTGCACGCCTATATGAACCCAACTACACTTGCCGTTTCGCCAAATACTGAAGGCCGTTAAAGACCCGACCATGAAACTGACGAATCTGACGCTGGAAAACTTCCGTGCCTGCGAACAACTCAACCTGGAGCTGGGTAATCGGCTTACCGTGTTGCTGGGTAGCAACGGAAGCGGCAAAACCTCCGTGCTAGACAGCATCGCCATCGGGTTGGGGGCGGTGTTGACGCACTTGCCATCGGTGTCGGGTATCACGTTCAAGAAAAATGGCGATATTCTTCAGCGGAACAATGTATTGGCACCGTATGCACGTATTGCGCTTGAAACACCCACAGGGTTGAAGTGGGATCGCATCAAAAGGCGGGATAAAAGCATAGCCACGGCGCAGGCTGTCCCTCCTTCAATTGGGCTGAAGGCGTTGGAAGCCTATCTTGATAACGAAGTCATTGACCGGCATAACGCAGGCGAAGCATATCAGCTACCCATGGTGGCATATTACGGGGTGAGCCGGGCAGTGCTGGAAGTCCCACTTCGCAGAAAGGGCTTTCCGAAAGATCATACGCGGCTAGAAGCATTGAGCCAGGCATTGGAAGCGCAAAGCAGCTTCAAATCAGCCTTCATTTGGTTTTATAACAAGGAAAATGAAGAGCACCGCCTTCAAAAGGAAAAACGTGATTTTGATGTCACTCTGAAAGAGTTGGACGCTGTTCGCCGAGCCATTGGCCTGATCTTTCCCGATATCAGCAATCCGCATATTGAGCTAAATCCGCTACGGCTGGCGGTAACCATCAACGGCGAAACCCTGGATTTAATGCAGCTAAGCGATGGCTACAAGACATTGCTGGGGCTGGTGATCGACCTGAGTATGCGAATGGGGTTGGCGAATCCGCACTTAAAAAATCCGTTAAGCGCCGAGGCAGTGGTGATGATTGATGAAGTAGATCTTCACCTGCACCCTTCGTGGCAACAGCGCGTATTGGAAGATCTGCTTCGCACCTTCAGCAATACACAATTTATTCTGACGACCCATAGCCCCTTTGTCGTGGAAGCACTCAACAACTACCTGAAGCGGCACAAGCTGGGTTCCCAGCCCACAGGTGATGAGGAAATTGATGCCCTACTCCCGCTCGCGCCAGACCAAGTGCGTGCATATCGGATGGAAAACAGTAAGCAGCAATCGTTGATGGATGCTGACTCCGGGCTGATCGACGACACTCTGTTAGCCTACTTTAACCAAATCAACGTGGTGTATGATCGGATGCGTGATATTGAGTGGAGTCGGTTGCATGATTGACACCCATCCCTATCAACACTGCGAGTGCCTGCGGATGGGCAATCAATATTTGGTGTGCCAGTCGGCGCTGAGTCTAGAAGAGCAAGGCAAAAAAGTAACATTGAGCCTTAGGGCAAATGAGGAAGCCAAAGCACTTGTTTTAGATGGCTGCGTTTTTACCGGTAACCATACCAAGTGCGATGCCCTGTACCTCTTCAAAGCTTCCAATCGTAAAGTGGCGGCATTGATTGAGCTGAAAAGTGCTGGGGATATCCCACACGCCTTTAAGCAGCTCGCTTATACACGCCAGCAGCGTCCCGAATATAAGCAGCTTATTCAGCAGCTGGATCAAGTTGGCCCAGGGTTGCTGCTTGAAAAAGCCTTTATTGTTACTAATGGCATGTTATCTAAGCCGGAAAGAGAGCGCTTAGAGAACCAACATGGCATACGAATAACTGAAATTCTCCAATCGGAGCCGAGCCGCAAAGTGCCGAATTTGCGAGATTGGTTTTGAGCTAGTTGCTGAAGCGGCAACTAGCCTTTTTGGTCTCTCACATTCACTTAAAAAGTATTCATTTATGATTTTAGTCACCGGTGGTGCCGGGTTTATCGGCACCAACTTTATTTTACAGTGGTGCCAGCACAGCGATGAGCCGGTCACCAACTTGGATGCCCTCACATACGCCGGTAACCTGGCCAGCCTGAAAGGAGTGGAAGATAACCCCCAGTATCGCTTCGTGCATGGCGATATTACTGATGCCCCTTTGTTGGCCCGCTTGCTGACGGAGCTGAAGCCACGCGCCATTGTGCATTTTGCGGCGGAATCCCACGTGGACCGTTCTATTCATGGGCCGCAGGCGTTTATCCACACCAACGTTAATGGCACCTTCAGTTTATTGGAGGCGGCCCGTGAGTATTGGCAAGCACTCCCTACGGCTGAGCAAAGCGCGTTTCGTTTTTTGCATGTGTCGACCGATGAAGTGTATGGCACGTTGCGCCCAAGCGACCCGGCGTTTACTGAAACCACCGCTTATGCGCCCAATAGCCCTTATTCCGCTAGCAAGGCGGCTAGTGACCACCTGGTACGGGCCTATCACCACACTTACGGCTTGCCGGTGCTTACTACTAACTGCTCCAACAACTACGGGCCGTTTCAGTTTCCTGAAAAGCTGATTCCACTGTTGATTACCCACGCCTTGGAAGGCAAGCCGTTGCCGGTATACGGCGATGGGCAGCAGGTGCGCGATTGGTTATATGTGGAAGACCATTGCCGGGCCATTTGCCGGGTGTTGGGGGCAGGCACCCCCGGCGAGGTGTATAACATTGGTGGCTGGAATGAAAAGCCCAACCTGGAGATCGTACATGCGGTATGCGACCTGCTGGATGAGTTAGCCCCCCAAGTGGGTGGAGCATCTTATGCGTCGTTGATTACTCATGTCACCGACCGCCCAGGCCACGATAGGCGCTATGCGATTAATGCGCAGAAAATTGCGGATACGCTGGGGTGGAAGCCTCAAGAAACCTTTGAAACAGGGCTGCGTAAAACCGTGCAGTGGTATTTGCAAAACCCACAGTGGGTAGCGGCGGTGATGGACGGTCGCTATCGCGAGCTGCAAGAGCATCAGCCATGAGCGGTATTCTGTTACTCGGCGGCACTGGGCAGGTGGGTTTTGAGTTGCAACGCCAGCTGTGCCTTTCAGGCGAGGTTCACGCCCCTAGCCGCCAAGAATTAGACCTTACCGATGCTGCAGCCGTTGATACATGGCTACACCGGTTTCAGCCTGGGCTGATTGTAAATGCCGCCGCTTATACAGCGGTAGACAAGGCCGAAAGCGAACCCCATCTCGCCCACCGGTTAAATGCCGAACTGCCCGCCCAACTGGCTGCTTACACACAAAGCCGAAACCAATGGCTGGTGCATTATTCGAGCGATTACGTTTATTCAGGTGATGCCAAGCACGGTGATGAAACACGGCCATGGCAGGAAACCAGCCCTGCCGGCCCGCTAAGTGTATATGGCAAAACCAAGCTGGAAGGCGACCAGGCCATTCAGGATAGCGGCTGCCAGCACCTGATATTTCGCACCAGCTGGGTTTACAGTGCGCGTGGCCATAATTTTATGAATACCATGCTACGCCTGGGCCGCGAGCGGGAAGCGCTTGGCATGGTTAGCGATCAAATCGGCGCGCCCACCCCAGCCCGCTTGATTGCCTTGGTCACGCTGCAAGCGCTTACGCACCAAATTGAGGGCGGGATTTATCACTTAGCCCCTCGCGGGGAAACCAGCTGGCACGGTTTTGCCTGCGAGATTTTCCGGCAGGCACACGTACTCGGTGAACCTCTCACCATTACGCCTGGGCAAGTTAGTGCAATTTCTTCGGTGCAGTACCCCACCCCCGCAACGCGACCGCTTAATTCACGCCTTGCGCTGGAAAAGCTAGAGCGTGCGTTAGGTGTGCGGCTACCTAGTTGGCAAGAGCAGTTGGCTCTTATCTTGACCGAGCGCTTATCCACTCAATAAGGAACCATGATGGCCCGCAAAGGCATTATTCTCGCCGGCGGTTCTGGCACACGCCTGTACCCGGCCACTCTGTCTATTTCTAAGCAACTGTTGCCTATTTACGATAAGCCGATGATTTATTATCCGCTGTGTACGCTGCTGCTGGCGGGCATTCGGGAAATCTTGATTATCTCCACCCCGCAAGATACTCCACGCTTCGAACAGCTGTTGGGCGATGGTAGCCAATGGGGCATTCAGCTGGAATACGCCGTACAGCCTTCTCCTGATGGCCTGGCCCAGGCGTTTCTGATTGGCGAGCAGTTTTTGGATGGCTCCCCGTGTGCCCTGGTGCTGGGCGATAACATCTTCTATGGCCATGATTTTGTGGCGCTGCTGAAAAATGCCGATGCCCGGCGTGAGGGCGCAAGCGTATTTGCCTACGCGGTTAATGATGCTCAACGTTATGGGGTTGCAGAGTTTGATGCCCAGGGCAAAGTATTAAGCTTGGAAGAAAAGCCCGCTCAGCCAAAATCCCGTTACGCCGTTACCGGCCTATATTTTTATGATGAAAAGGTAGTGGAACTTGCTAAGCAGGTGCGTCCTTCTGTACGGGGGGAATTGGAGATCACTGACCTTAACCGTCTCTACTTAGAGCGTAAGGCATTGCATGTGGAGGTGATGGGGCGCGGCTATGCGTGGCTAGATACTGGCACCCATGAAAGCATGCTGGAAGCGAGCCAGTTTATTCAAACCATTGAGCAGCGCCAGGGGCTAAAAATAGCAGCCCCAGAAGAAGTAGCATGGCGTAAAGGCTGGATTGACGACGCTGCTTTGGAAACCCTCGCTGCTCCTTTGGCAAAAAATGGCTATGGGCAGTACCTGCTTGGGTTGCTGCGCGAAACAATTTACTAACTCTCAAGGATAGCGTGCATGCAGGCACAGCCGTTAGCCATTCCTGAAGTGGTATTGCTCACTCCTAAGGTCTTCGGTGATGAGCGTGGATTCTTTATGGAAACCTTTCGCCAAAACGAATTTGAAAAGCATTGCGGGCATTACACCTTCGTGCAGGATAACCACAGTAAATCAAGGCGAGGCATTCTCCGGGGCCTGCATTACCAGGTGACACAGCCCCAGGGTAAGCTGGTACGTGTCACCCAAGGCGAAGTGTTCGATGTCGCGGTAGACTTGCGGGAAAACAGCCCTACCTTCGGTCAGTGGGTAGGCGTTTCCCTGAGTGCGGAAAATAAGCAGATACTGTGGGTGCCACCGGGCTTCGCCCACGGGTTTTATGTAACGAGTGAAGAGGCGGAGTTTCAGTACAAGTGCACCGATTATTACGCCCCAGAAGACGAGTGCAGTATCATTTGGAATGACCCGACAATAGCCATCGATTGGCCTTTAGTAAACGGGCAGCTACCCCGCCTTTCCGCCAAAGATGAACAAGGCCAGGCTCTGGAATGGTGCGATGCCCCAAAATTTTGAGCTTAGCGGCCTGGCTTGCCCTTAAAGTGCCATCGCGATATCTGGGGTGGCCTTTGACGTGTCATCGCGAACGCAGCGTGGTGATCTGGGTGGCCTTTGACGTGTCATCGCGAGCGAAGCGCGGCGATCTGGGGTTGAGGTTGAGTGCCACCGCAGAGTTGAGATTGCTTCGTCGCAGGCTCCTCGCAATGACACACGGCCAGGTGGGTAGCAACACACCATGATGCGTTGCCGATACTAATTTGGTGAGCGTTTTTATTATATTTTTTCATTTGGAGACAGGGATGCCCGTTAACTATCAACCCATTAGCCCCGTTACCCATCGTGAAGCCGGCTGGAAACGTCCTTCGCGCTACTTTTTCGCAGCACAAGACGTGGTGGCACCGGTGGTGATGGCCGAGCTATCCCATTTGCTAACCAGCATGCCGCTGGCGTTCGTGCATAAAAGTGATGAAGCGCCCTTTCAATTGGTCGCGGTGCAGTCGTTGCAGTCGGGCTTGAATGTGTACGTGGCCCCAGATGGCCGTTGGCTAGGTCAGTATGTACCGGCGTTTTACCGCAGCTACCCTTTCCGCATGATGCCGATTGAAGACTCTGGGCGCACCGCGCTGTGCGCCGATCAAGCCGGAGAGTGTTTTATGCCCACTGCAGGGGAAGGCGATAAACGGCTTTTTCAAGACAACGGTGACCTCACTACAAGCTTGGCTTCCATGCGCACCTTCATGGAGGCGTGGGAGAAAAATCGCCGCACCACTTTTGAGCGCGTGGCGGAGCTAGCAGAACACGATTTGATCGTGCCCTGGGCGCTGCATTTGAGCCAGGGTGAAAAAGCGGCACCGGAAGACCCTAACGTACAGCCGGTACGGGGGTTGCACCGTATTGACGAAGCTAGGCTAAAAGCACTGCCCGCCGAGGCGCTTCACGCACTGGCCCAGTCTGGCGCGCTCTCCCTTGCCTATGCCCAGCTATTTTCAGAACAGCGCATGACCCACCTCAGCCGTCGCTATCAATTACACAGCGAATGGCAGCGTCACCTTTCTGCGGGTAGCGCGCTGGAAACGCTATTCGCGGAAGATGATGAGGATACCTTGGATTTTGGTGATTAAATCATGCGCTCGCTATGGGATAGATTGCCTCAGCCGCAATGGCTGGTGCTGCGCTTTCTTGCCTTGATGTCCGCCCATGTCATCGGGCGTGAAGCGGCGCACCTTGAAGGCTGGCAGCAGTGGCTGACCTATGGCCTTGCCGGGGTGATACTGGTGTGGGCCTTGGCAGGGCTTATACGTTTAGCGCTACGTCACTGGCGCCGCTGACCCTCGCGCTAAGCATGTTTTTAAAGAAGGAACTCCTTTGTCTACGCTTTATAATCATCGCCGCGTGCTGTTCATGCATCCCAATTTTCCCGGTCAGTTTCGTCACTTGGCCCCGGCTTTGCGTGAACATGGCGCGGATGTTCGCGCACTTACCTTGAGCGAGATCCCCGCTAATACTTCGGTTCCAACTTCGGCTCCAACTTCGGTTCCAACTTCGGTTCCAACAACACGCGCCCCCTTGGTTCGGGGCCACTCACCTGAGCTAGACCCCCTATTGCAGCCCCTGGATAGCAAGCTGATTCGGGGGCGTTCGGCCATGCAGCAGCTGCGCCAATGGCGAGATGAAGGCTGGGTGCCAGAACTGATTATCGGCCATACCGGCTGGGGCGACATGCTGGGCTTGAAGGAGATGTTTCCTCAAGCGAAGGTGCTGGGCTGGTTTGAGTTTTATTACCATTCCACGGGGCTAGACCTGGATTTTGACCCGGAATTTCCGCCCTCGGAGGAGGCCCGGCTGAAAGCCCGGTTGAAGAACATGTGGCCGTTGTGGATGCTGGAACAGGTGGACCAGGGCGTCTGCCCGACACGCTTTCAGCGCGACGTTCATCCCAGCCCCTACCATTCACGGCTTAACGTGGTGCATGAGGGTATCGATACCCAACGCTTCGTACCCAAAGACAGCATTCAGGTCACGCTCGGTGCAGGGCTAACCCTGACCCGTGAAGATGAAGTGATCACTTTTGTGAACCGCGACCTGGAGCCTTATCGGGGCTATCACGTTTTCATGCGAGCGCTGCCAGCGTTACTCGCTCGTCACCCTAGCGCCCATGTGTTGATCGTTGGGGGCGATAAAGTCAGCTATGGAGCCGCGGCACCAGAGGGAACTTCCTGGAAACAGATATTCCTGGATGAAGTACGCCATCAACTCGACCCCAGACGGGTACATTTTCTCGGTAAGGTGCCCCACAACACCTTGATCGGCTTGATGCAGCTGAGCCGTGCTCACGTCTACCTGACCTACCCGTTCGTGCTTTCCTGGTCGTTACTCGAAGCCATGAGCTGCGCTGCCCCCGTGATTGGCTCCGACACCGCACCGGTGCGCGAGGTCATCACCCATGGGGAAAATGGCTTGCTGGTGGATTTTTTCGATACTCAGGCCTTAGTCGAGCAGATCTCTTATGCGCTAAGCCACCCTGACGCCATGCAGCCGCTGCGGGATAAAGCCCGCGCTAGCGTCATTGAGCATTATGATTTAAACAGCTACTGCCTTCCGCAACAGCTTGCATTAGTGAGCTCTTTGCTGGGTTAGTCTTTGCTGGGATGGTCATTATTGGAGTAATCATCTGTGTTTCCCACTGTGTGTTTTGACTGAAACAATACCGTGGCATTTCGTTGACCGCGAGTCGAAGGGCAGCTGGGAGACGCCGCTGGCAGGCTGCAGAAGCGCAGCCTGTCAGCGGTTCCCAATGTAGTTTACTTAAGCAAAAAAGGACCATTGCGAAGCGTCGAGATGGAGGCCTTGCATTTCCTCGGAGTTTAGAAATCCAGCGGTAATATCAGCCAACGAATGCCCTGCGGCTAATTCATCCTGCCAATAGGCTTTACCGGCCACATCAGACTCCCGGCCCAGCAACACTTCATATAGCCATTCAACTTGCGCATCAGGTAATTCAGGCAGCGACGTAGAGGCCTCCTCCGATAACATTATACTCAAGGCAACATCAGCACGAGAGAGCCCCTCTGCCTGCAGGGCAGCCCAGTACTGTACTCCCTCAACATCACCTTGGCGCCCCAGCACTTGGGCATAAAGAGCCGTGATTTCTTCGAGGATGGGGTCATACTCAAGCGACCATTGGTCATCAGCGAAAACCAGTTGCTCTATATTGATCAGCGTATCGGCGTCTTCTGGCGCGTCATGTCGGTATACCGTGATGACGGAATGCTGTTGCAAAATGACATATTCATCCCGATTTCCTTCGTAACGAACGGTATCTTCATCAAGACCACCATGGAAAAGATTGGCACCGCTGTCTGAGAAAAGTAGATCGTTGCCTTGTTCACCGTAGAGCCGATCGTTGCCTCCCATCGAACCAATGGTATCATCGCCGCCACCGCCCCACAGTTCATCGTCACCCGGCCCGAGCACAATCACTTGTGCCTCGTTGTCACCGATAACGACATTGTCGCCTTCTCCTCCCTCAATGGTGACAGCACCTTTGATGCTGGCAAAATCAATATTATCTAACCTCAAACGCGTTCCACTCGGAAGATTGGACACATCGATGACAAATGCCTCTTGGAAACCGCTCGTGGAGTTATCTGTCTCACCACGAATTTCAATGAGCTCACTGGTAGCACTATCTGAAGTAAACGTTAACGTGCGGATATCCAGTTGAGTGCCTTCAGGGCGAGTGCTTAGCCAATTGGCTGCTGTTTGCGCCTGGTCAGACAGATTATCCGGGGCTTTACCTTCAATACTGGCAATAAGGCTGACCAACGCCTGGTCACGCTCCGTAGCCGTGCGTGCTCCATCACTGGTTAACTGCATGCCTGCTGGCAGCGTGGCGGTAACAACATTGTTGTTTCCCGTATTTTCAACCAATCGGGCACTTAGTGATTCGTTACTCGTATTATTAAAGCTTTCACGTACCGCAGGCTCTCCTACAGGAGTATCAGGGAGTGGTGTTACATCGACCTCAAGTTCCGCTTCAGGGCGTGGAGGTGACACGGGAAGAGCGGCTACAGGATCAGTGACTATAGAAGTCACCGTTTCAGCGGTGCCCTGGCCATCGATATAGCGGGCTTGAACACTAATTTCCGCCCTTACATCTGCCCGTACCAGCGTATAATTTTCGCCTGTAGCGCCTGTGATTTCCGCACCATCGCGCAGCCACTGGTAGCTAACCGTGCCCATGCCATCGACGTCGTCTAAATCGTTACTCGCGGTGAGCGTCGCGTTTTGTTCAGCAGTACCGGTAATGATCACACTGCCGGTGGGCGCGTCGTTCACATTGGCCACGGCATCGGTGGCACTTGAAGTCACGGATTCTGCTGTACCCTGATCATCGGTATACGACGCCCGCACGCTGATCACGGCATCCACATCCGCTTGGGTAAGGGTGTAGTTTTCACCCGTGGCACCGCTGATGTCTACACCTTCACGCAGCCACTGGTAGCTAACCGTGCCCATGCCATCAATATCAGCTAGGTCGTTACTCACGGTGAGCGTCTCGCCTTGCCTTACTGTGCCGGTAATGGTCACGCTGCCGGTGGGTGCGTCGTTGACATTGTCTACCGCGACGGTAGCGCTTGAAGTCACGGCTTCTGCTGTACCTTGGCCATCGATATAGCTAGCGCGAACGCTGATCTCGGCACCCACATCGGCCTGGGTGAGCACGTAAGTGGTGCCCGTAGCTTCGGTGATTGCCACTCCATCGCGCAGCCACTGGTAGCTCACCGTGCCCAGGCCATCGCTATCGGCTAGGTCGTTACTGGCGGTAAGTGTCTCGCCTTGTTCGGCGGTACCGGTAATCGTGACGCTGCCGGTGGGCAGGTCATTGACATTTTCTACCGCGACGGTAGCGCTTGAAGTCACGGCTTCTGCTGTACCTTGGTTATCGACATAGCTAGCGCGAACGCTGATCTCGGCACCCACATCGGCC
>NZ_LGEN01000054.1 GCF_001507855.1 Halomonas sp. 54_146 | reverse complement strand
TTCCCCTGACTCGCCGAGGATGCCGGTCACGCTCTCCACGTTATGGAAGAGCGATGAAGCCCCGAATCAATGCCCAGCATGATTCGTGGGTGCATTCACTGGTGTATTCAGCATCGAGAATGCGTCGATGGATAGAAAAGGGCTGCAGCAAGCTGTGGATCGTATTGTAGCGATCATCCAAGCAGACCCCCACAAGGAACGCATCGACAAGATCATTACCCGCTGGTTGAAGCGTCATTTGCAGCGGCTTGGGACTGAGGTCAACCTGGATCAGCTCAACAGTTTGGTGGAGGATAAAGATATGTTGGCAGAGAATTTAGAGAACTGGGCACAGCAAGAGCGCCGAGCAGAGCGCCAGAAGGTTTTGCAGGAAACTGAGCAGCGTGTAAGGGAAGCTGAACAACGTGCCCTAGAAAGCAAGTGCAATGCGGCCCGAAAATTGATTGCCCTGACTGAAATGAATGATCAGTTGATTGCAGAGATTGAAGAACTGCCCGTCGAGGAAGTCGAAAAATTGCGTGCCGAGACACGGCACTGATCTGCTTTCATTTATACCTATTCCCTCCCGCTTCACGTACAAAAAAGGGCAGCCACCAACCGGGGCTGCCCTCTGTGTATCTGCCTCCTTTTCTTTTTTATGTTGATGATTCGCCGTCCGGTGGCTCGTCGCTGCTAGGCGGTGACTCCGTCTGACGTGGTGCATTGCGTGACAAGACTCGCTGACGCGCCAAGTGCCTGCGTTTACAACCAACCCAGCGACGCCAATAGGCGGATTACCCAGCGGCTCAAAGAAGCGCTGGGCTTGGTGGATATTCGCGTCTTGGATCATGTCGTGATGGGCCATGAAGGCTACACGTCGTTTGCTGAACGGGGGTGGCTGTAAGGTCACTCTCGTTATTAACCCAACACCTCAATGTTCCGTCTCACCTGCCTCACGCCTGCTCTAACCGGCAGCGTGGGGCGAGGCATTTAGGTGGGCTTTTTTTTCTTTACACAGCAGGCCAATAGCGTGAGCGGTGATAGCGCTTGACAAGCGGTGCCGTGGTAAGCTCTATCTTGAGCTTTTAGGAGAGATCATGCCGATAGAACCGGGAGTCTACCCAATAATTGAGCCCGATACGGCGTTGGGACATGCACTCGTTGAGTTTTTCGATGTGCTTGAGCCTGTGTATGCAAGTGGCGAGAAAGGCGTCTTCCAAGTCATTGTCTTCGGTGGTTGTGCGGTCCATATCCATACTCAGTCGCGTGGGAGTGCGGATGTCGATGCGGAGGTAGCCTCTCACGGCTATGCCGATAAGTCTGAAATCGTTGCCCTGCTGGATGAAGACGCTTATGTGTTCACAGACGAAGAGGGCATGACGCAGCTGCTAGAGCTGGATGCCAGCTTCAATACGACACTCGCCCCGTTACACGAAGACTACGAGGATCGTGTCGTTCGGCTGGTGACGCAAAGTAGTGCACCCAACGTGGAGGTTTATGTCGCCAGTGCGCTTGATGTGGCCATCTCCAAGCTCGGTCGTTTTGGCGAGCGCGACCAGCACGATATCCAGGCGCTGCTTCAGCTTCCTCAAATTGACATTGGCGAATTCGAACGATTGGCTCGGGAAGCGATCAGCTACTATGTAGGCGACGAGACCCGTATATTGGGCAATCTGAACGTGGTATTAGACGACTATCACCACAGCGAGGGCTAGTTATGGCAGTTTCCTTCACACGTAAACGGTTGTACCGGGTCGGCTCGCGCCCACTTGAGTTCGCTGTGGATGATGTGAAGCAGCTTGCTGAAGCCGTCTGGTTTCGTGGCTATCGCCCTACACTGGCGGAACTGGAACGGCTGTGCGGCGTAATGCCTCGCGAGGACTTCCAACGAACACTCTGCGTGCTTGAGCTGCTTAGCCAGTACCCGGTGTGTCGCCGTGATACCGCACGACACCTGCAACAGCTCACCAGGTATTTCCACCAGCAACTGCTGGGAAGTGACGACACACCCACCCAGGGGCGATATTCTCCCAGCAAGCGATGGGGTTTGAGCGATGCCACTGCTCCACTGCGCAAAGCGTTGCTTCCTTTGCAGACTCGAACTTATGCGGATGCAACCGGACACCGTCACGGGTTGAGTACTTAATACATCAAGCTCTGAAAAATGCCTCACCTGCAGCGTCTCGGGGCTGAGGTCAACCTGGGTCAGCTCACCGGTTTGGCGGAATACAAAGATATGTTGGCAGAGAATTTGGATAACTGGGCGCAGCAAGAGCGCTACCAAGGCGTTGAGGGTACGTTGTGCAAACAAATTGTCTTAGTTTGGCGATCTTCCTGATTGGGCAGATGTGCGTTGGAAGCAAGCGAGTGACGTGCAGCTGGATGCTTTGGTGGCGAAAATTTCTACCGCCAACTCACTCGACGAGTTGTTAAAGTCGTGAACCTTCTTGACGTTTTATCAATGAACCACTAATGGCTATACAGATGGCATTTTTATATTTTCACCAAAGAGCATTCCTAAGGGGGTATCTAGAAAGTCGGCTTGGGAGAAGTGTTAAGCTTGCCCTGCTCTTGATTAAACAAGGTGAAAGCAAAATAGATAACGCCGCTATTGCTGACGTGACTGAGTTGCCAATAGATGCAATTCACGTGCTTGAAAAACTTCCTGATGATTATCTGAGTGATCTTGAGGATTATTCAGAGGTTTTGGATGTGAACAGTGAAATGCTCAGTGAGTGGTATGACAAAGTGTGGGTTGAAGGTCTGAGGGCGTGTGTCCATAGGTTTTTCAAAGAAAGGTTTGACCCTTTGCCGTCATGGGCGACGAAGAAGCTGGATGAAGCGGATGAGAAGGATCTTGCGTATTGGCTTAGGGAAGGGGGACGATACAAAAATCTAGAAGCACTGTTGCTTGGTTGTGACATGGCTGATCAAATCCTCATGTGTGAGCCTCCTCACTGGGAAACCAAGGCTTTTTTGAAAGGGATTCGCCGTTCACTCCGTCTTCAAATATTAGAAAAATTTGCGGAGGTTCCATTCTGGCTCGACGAGCAAATGGCTGAGGCGTCATATGAAGAGTTGAGTGAGTTAGCCATTCGGTTGCTGGATGCAAAGACGTTGTGCGATTTATTCCCAGGTGCAGAGGTTCCTCCACAAAATTAGATAAGGTGCCAGACTGGGTAAAATCACGTATTGGGACAGCGGATTATCCACAGCTGCAATTTTGGCTGAAAAAAGATTCTGTTTGCTGATAACTTGGACGAAATGTTCAAGCACTAACCTTCTTCAATATCCCCTTTATAGCGTATAAAAAGCGCAGCCTCGGTCGATGGCTGCCTTTGTCGTATCTGTCTGATTTTTTTATGTTGATGGCTCTCTATTCGGTGGCTCCCCGCTTGAGGGCAGTGCGACACCGTTTGGTTGGGTAAGGCATTGCAAGCAAGGCCCGCTGGCGAGCCGAGTGCTGTGGTAGGATTGAAGTATTGAGATAGGAGTTTCCATGAGCGAGCTACTCGGTCCCACCAACGATTACGTTTTCAAGCGGCTGTTCGCCGAAGCACCCTATTTGCTGGTGGATCTGATCAATGATCTTCGTCCGGATGTTGCCCAACATTGCCTCGGTGGAGATTCTGAATCCGAATATCGAGGCGACAGAACTTACCGGCAAGTACATCATTCTCGATGTGCTGGCACGCGATGGCGAAGGCAACTTCTACAATGTTGACGTGCAGGTACGCCGTTACGGGGCCTGGCACAAGCGGGGGGGTGTTCTATCTGGCTCGCACGCTGGGAAGCCAGCTGAGCGCCGGTGAAGATTGCCAGGAGCTGCGTGCCTCAGTGGGCCTGCACTTGCTGGATTTTGATCTGTTTACAGAAACAGCCGCCGAGCGCGAGCAAGCGATCTGGCGATTTGAGATGCGCGATGAACGCCAGCCCAAGATTTCGCTTGGGAACGTTTTGCAGATGAGCCTGATCGAATTGAATAAGGCGGATCGCCTGGGTTTGCCAGAAGGCCCGTTGCGCGCCTGGATCACCTTCTTCAAGCACTGGCAGGAGGAATTGACGATGGCCAATGTCGCCCATGAACCGGTTAAACGTGCGATGAGCCGCATCCGCGAGCTTAGCGCCGATGAAGAGACCCGCCGTCTGGCCTTTGTGCGAGAGCGGGCGCTGCGTGATGAAGTATCGCTGCTGAACGATGCGCGGCGGGAAGAAGCGTAACGTATACTTCAACGCCTACTTACTAAGCGGTTTGGCGATTTGCCCGAGTGGGTTATTCAAAAACTGGAGACCGCTAATGCCCAGTAGCTAGAAGGCTGGACAGATGAAATCTTAGTAGCGAACAGTCTTGATGAGCTGTTCAAGCATTAAAATGACCAAGAGTGCCATGAACCGCATCCGCGAGCATTTTTGAATGATGCGAAACGGGAAGGTGAGCAGTTGGGTATCGAGAAAGGGCGTCATGAAGCCGAACAGCGCACATTAGAAAGCAAGCGTAACGCGGCTCGCAAGCTGATAGCACTGACCGAAATGAATGACCAGTTGATTGCAGAAATCGAAGAACTGCCGGCCGAGGAAGTCGAAAAACTGCGTGCCGAGACACGGCACTGACCCCGTCTTATTGATTGTACCCCCGCCTCACGCACAAAAAAGGGCAGCCCCGGTGGCTGCCCTTGTCGTATCTGCCTGATTTCTTTTTTTAGGCTGATGACTCCCCATCCGGTGGCTCGCCGCTGCCAGGCGGTGACTCCGTCTGGCGTGGTGTATTGCGTGACAAGACCCGCTGACGCGCCAAGTGCCTATTCGCGTCTTGGATCACGTTGTCGTGGGCCATGAAGGCTACACCTCGTTCGCTGAACGGGGGTGGCTGTAAAAGCCACGCTCACCAAGCACCTTCGCCACTGCCTGCCTCACGCTTGCCCTGACCGGCAGCGTGGGGCGGGGCTGTTTAGATGGGCTTTTTTTTGAGAAATGTGTGATGGATTTTTCTTTACTGAGTAAGCCAATGCCATGAGAGGGGGCTTGTAAGTCAGTGTGAGCGTTGGGGATCGGGTGTTGTGGTAAAATGAAAACATTGAAATAGGAGTGCGCATGGCTAGCAAGATTCATAACCGCCACGACCATAGCTACAAATTACTATTCTCGCACCCCGAAATGGTCAGAGACCTGCTGACGGGCTTCGTCACGGAAGCCTGGGTTGAGCAGCTTGATTTCTCGACATTGGAAAAGGTGAGCGGCTCCTACGTCACCGAGGATCTGCGTGATCGTGAGGATGACATTATTTGGCGGGTACGCTGGGGCGACGATTGGCTCTACGTCTACTTGCTATTGGAGTTCCAATCTTCTGAAGATGAGCACATGGCCGTGCGCATCATGACGTACCTGGGGCTGCTTTACCAAGACTTGATTCGTCAAAAAGCCTTCACGCCTAGCGGCAAGCTGCCACCAGTATTGCCCGTTGTGCTCTACAATGGAGAGAAGCGTTGGAAAGCGGCACAAAACGTGGCGGATCTTGTCGAACGAGTACCGGGAGGCCTTGAGCGCTATCGACCAAACCTGGCCTATCTGCTGCTTGACGAAGGAGCGATTGTCAGCGACCCCGCTTGGTCGGATCAAATGCGAAACGTGGCGGCTGCACTCTTTCGGTTGGAGCACAACCGCGATGAGCAAGACATGCTCAAGGTACTTGGAACCCTGGTTGAGTGGCTTAAAGCCCCTGAACAAACGGGTTTACGTCGGGCGTTCGTGGTGTGGATACGCCGAGTGCTGTTACCTAACCGGGCACCCGAGATGGAGCTGCCTGAATTTACGGATTTACAAGACTTACACGAGGTGCATGACATGCTGGCAGAACGAATCAAAAAGTGGCCTGAGCAGTGGGAAGAAAGAGGTCGTCAGATAGGCGAGAAACTAGGTATCGAAAAGGGCGAGAAACTGGGTATCGAAAAGGGCGAGAAACTGGGTATCGAAAAAACGGCTCGCAATTTGTTGAAGCTAGGGGTGCTCAATGATGAACAGATCGCCGAAGCGACAGGGTTGGAGGTTGACGAGATAGCCAAGCTGCGCATGGAAGATAAGCACTGATCCCACCTTATTGACTGACTCCCCGCTTCACGTACAAAAAGGGCAGCCACCAACCGGGGCTGCCCTCTGTGTATCTGCCTGCTTTTCTTTTTTTTAGGTTGATAATTCGCCATCTGGTTGTAATGCCCAAAAATTGGGTAGAACAATTTTTGATTATTGTTGGGCCAATCACTGCATCTTCCGTTTGCTCGGCAGTGAATCTCTGCCTGAGCCGTTGACGCACTAACCCTATCGGCAGGCTTGACCTGCCTTTTTCCATGATGAATAAGGACACCTATCATGCTCATTTTGCACAAGCTATTGAGTGTCGTGCTGGGACTGCTTAGCGCCTACTTGGTCTTCTATGGCATCAACCTCTTTATCCTTACTGGCCAGCCCATGCGTGGCACGGAGTTCGGTATGTTGATTGATTTGCTGCGTGTGCTCGGTCTGATGACCGTCTGGCTGGGAGTCTTTGCTATCTGGGCGGTGGTAGGGCGGTTGTTACCAAGCGACCGCGCTCACTAAACCCGTCTCGCCGGCCGCCTGACGCGGCCAATGCTAATCAATAAAAACACATGTCTTGAAGATTAGAAGATAAAAATTAGGAAAAGGAACATGAAACGGATACTTCCCTTTGTATTTTTACTTTCTGTTAGCACCGCTGCTCAAAGCGAAGACACTGCACCGTTAACATTGGCGGATCATGCGCAAGCGCGGATCATTGGCTCGCTTTGTTCCGTGGTGTTCAGTGAAGCTGAAAAACAGCAAGACGTAGCGTATGAAGTTGAAAAGAAAATGCATGGAATTATGCTGACTGACCACGATATCTTATTGGTTGAAACCTTGGAGGATCCCGTTGATAGGGCAGCAATTGAGTACGTAAGTATGCTGGAGGTGGCGAAACTGATGAGTCAAATAATAGCCAACCCCGATGAATTCGTCGGTGAATGTCGCTTGAAATCACACAACATTGGCTATCGTATCCACCAGCAGGTAGACGCTATGGGGCTAACACCTGCCGGGAAGCGCTATAATCAATAAACAGTAAATGCTCGTCAACGCCGCCTTGTGCGGCGTTTTATACTGCTACCTTCATGATTTCCTACCTTAACGGCATAAAGCGGCTCTATGGACGCTGTGAGCGTTGGGTCATGATGGGGTTCTCAGTGCCGGTCTTTGAAGCCTTGAGCCAGGCGAGCGAGATAGGGGATCGTGCGGTTGTCGCTTGCTCGACCAAATGGCCTCCGGGCTTTCCCAAGCTAAGGTACTGAATTACAAGGCCCCGGCGTGGGGCCCTTTTCGTTACTAATGCCCAAGGTATTCGGTAATCGCCACCACGAAGAGCGCAATGAAAGAGCGCGAAAAACATTGACCATCACGCATCAAAATTGAATTCAAAGTCGTCATCGCCCTCATTAAACAGCGATTCCAAATCCACTTTTTCGGCATTGGGGTGTGGCTGACCCCCTTCGGTATGGCGTTTGATCAGGTCGTTAATGCGGCTTTGGCTGAGTAGCTGAGCATAAGCCACTGACAAGGCACCGCTTTGCGTTAGCTTGGCCAGTACCTCGGGGGGTAATGCTCGCAGGTGAGACTCGCTAATGCGATAAAGCCCCTCAATGCGCTGCTTACCTTGCGAAGCTTCTGGGAGTGGAAACGTCACCGGCCATGGTTCCATTAGGTTCGCATCGGCTAGCTGCGCCACAATAGTCCGTGTGCGCTGAAGGTCTTTTTGCACATTTTGTAAGAAGGTCACCACATCTTTCATAGGCGGGGTTAGCTCGCCTTGTTCATTGAAGACGCGCGTATCTTCGGGCACGGCATGTTGATTCAACCACTCAGCATCCATATCGCCGCACAGTATAAATGAACCATTCTCAGCAAGCTGTAGCCGAAAAGGGTAGCCACGGTGTACGGCAGGCACATAGCGCCCTAGCCACTTACCATCGCTGCCAACATATAGATTTTGTTGGCTTTCTAGGCCTTGTACCGCCACCAGCTGAAAATTACCTTTTGGCGTTTTTGTAAAAGCGAGAGGCATGGCCCCGTTAATGGCGAGCAATTCTGAGACGCAGATAGGGGCCAGTGTGTTGTTCGCAATAAAAAGATAGTGCGTGAAGGATTTCCAGCCCATCAAATGATGCTTGCTAGGGGATAATGGCTTCCATTGTGTCATATATGATGCCTATAAAAATGATGATAGTAACAGTTTTTACCTAACATAAAGAGAGGTGTCCTGGTAAGAGCATAGGCTCCACAAAGTGTAAACGAGAAGCGTAGGTGGCGCCTCGCTTACAGTCTGTTCAAGCTTCACCCATGTTTCTAAGCTCCCTAATAAAGAAAGCTATGCCACACCCAAGTTCCCAAAATTAGGCAGAGTGTGGCATAGCAGTGGTCTACATTAGGTTTGAGTGTGTTTAAAGCCCAAATAAATCCGTCGCTGCGGGTACAAACAGCTCCGGGGAATCTGCGCGAATCGAAGACAAGGCATCCTCGATACCCTGGTCTCCTATAAGGTCACGTACTTCACGAAAATCATTGCGTATTACTCGATCCATGCTCACGATAATATCAAAGTCCTCGATACTGCGGTTTGCATCTAGTTCTTTCAAAAGACGGCTAACCACAACATCTCGATCAAAATTATCAATACTTAATCCTATTTGATTACCAAACTCGGTTATTAGACTGCTAGCACGGTCAACGTTTGGCATGCCAATAGGTTCAGAAGGTTCGATCTCGACATAAGAAATTAAGCTGTTGCCATCATCTTGAGTAATGAAGAATTCAGTGCTTTCAAAATCGCCTTCCAGGGTAATGGTGGTGTCTGCTTGGCCATCGCCATTGGTATCAATATCTAAAATAGCGGATCCCATCGTAACCGTAAGGTTGTCTTGTGTGATCTGGCTGCCCTGCAGCTGTATCTTGTCATTCGTGTCGAAGCCCTGAACGGTGTCTCCGTTCAGCTGTTCGGCGCTTCCCGTGACGATATTGCTGCCGCCCGCCGACAGGTTGTAGATATCGGCCGCGGTGCTTCCCAGCATAATGTCGTCACCGCTACCGCCCTCGAACAGCGTGGCGGTGTTCGGGCCAGCCGGTGTCAGCAGCCCGCCTTCTGGTGAAGCTGTCACGTTTACCAGCAGCCCCCCGGCACCGCTGGTGCTGGTCTGGAAATTGCTGACGAAAAGGCCAGAATCCAAGGATGTGTCGCCGGTGTCTGCCACGCCGATGCGAACGTCATAGACGTCGCTGCCATCCAGAGGGATGTTGATGGTCAGGCGCGGGCTGATGCCGTTGTACTCGATGTCATAGACGGTATCGTAGGGCCAGCTGTCATTCGGGTAGCCGGTGCCGTTGTCCAGCAAATTGCCGTCCTCGATGTTGGCACCAATAACGCTGAGCGGGCGCTCTTCGTTGCCATCGAAGAGGCCGTAGTTGATATCGTTGACCAAAACGGCGGCGATATCGACATAGTTCGAGTCGATGAACTGTGGAAATTCTTCAGAGCCGAAGATCAAATCAAAGCTGATGCTCTGAACGCTCGGGTCATCCACCGTAAAGCTAAACTCCAGGATAGCCGCATCTCGTGTTGTTCCAGCCCCGCCAAACGCGGCCTGGGCGATAGCGTTAAACTGGGAATCGCCGGGAGTGCCATGGCCGACGGTATAGCTGGATTCTGTGTTGGAGAGCGGCGGGGCACCATCGCCAGAGGTGAGCAGTACGCCGCTGTTGTTCATGCGCACGGGGCCGCCGAAGTCGAAGCTTTCAAAGGTGGAGGTGGCGTTGTCTGCGCCTATATAGTTGGCGGAACCGCTGACCAGCGAGATGCCGTTGATGTCGCTGATCATGGCATTGATCAGGTCGTCAGCGCTCATGGTGCTGCTGTCGTAAAGGGTAAATGCCCCGTTTGCAGGCGTTGAAGGGTCAGTGGGCTCTGAAGGCTCGGAAGGTGGGGCAGGCTCTGCTTCCAGGCCGGTGATGCTGTCGATCCACTCCTGAAAGTAAGAAATGCGGGTTTCCAGGCCATATGAGCCAAACTCGATTTCGTAGCTGCCACCTTTAACGATAGAAGATATTTGAAAGCTGCCGTTTGGAAGCTCAATAAACCCTGGGCCGCCGCTATCTCCGGGGGCACTGCTGACCTCGGCATTGCCCAGGTAGCTGTCCTGTTCAAACTCGTAATAAAGCAATGAACCTTCGGGTGCAGAAGTCGTCCATGGCAGGTCGTCGTAAGTGTTCATACCCCAGCGTTTCACTTCGCTCTCGCCAAAGCCTGATTGAGCTCCGGTCATTGCGGTGCCACCCTGGCCGTAGCCGCTCTTATAGAATGACTGGCCCATTTCACTATCACCGCGATAGATGTCATAGCCGTCAAGAAACTCTATTGCGTGCTCCAGCTCCAGCAGTGCGATGTCGTGACCGGCCTCGAAGTTGCCGCTTTGATAGAGGGGGTGAAGGTGTAGTTCGGCTATCTCAAAAGACTCCCTGCCGCCAGGCAGGTCGAAGTATACCCTCATGTTGTCTTCAAGGCCGCCATCTACTACGTGGGCGGCGGTCAGAATATGTTTTCCATCAGAGAGCAGGGCACCGGTACCGGCGCCATAGCTTGTTAACGTTGAGTCCGTGTAGGCGTGTACGTTAACCACGCCATCAAGGTTCAAACCAAATGGTGCATCGCCGGGCTCGACAATATAGAAAGGGTCGTTGGGGTCACTGACGGGTACGACGATATGGGGCTGCATATCACCTACGTTATAGGTCTCTTGTGACGAGAGGGTAGTAAGATCACGAAAGTGTGACATAGTGCTCTCCTGGCATAAGGCCGTTGAGCAATTAAGCCGCGCATCCTACGCATCGACGCGTAGCGTGATGCGCTAGTTTAGCGGCTGCCCGAGCTTGCGAGGGTCGTCTTGGTGTTCGA
>NZ_LGEN01000009.1 GCF_001507855.1 Halomonas sp. 54_146 | reverse complement strand
GGAAACCGCCGTGAAAGAAAGCCGCGAGCGGGTGCGCAGCGCCTTGGTAAACGCCGGTTTTGATTTCCCCAATACTCGGCGCATTACGTTAAACCTCGCCCCCGCTGATCTCCCCAAAGAAGGTGGCCGATTTGACCTGCCCATTGCGCTGGGCATTCTAGCCGCGTCAGGGCAAATCCCAGTGGAGGCGTTAGAGGGCATGGAGTGCGCGGGCGAGCTTGCATTAGATGGCAAACTGCGCGCCGTATCAGGAATACTGCCCTTTGCCCTGGCCACACGGCGGGCAAAAAAAGCGCTGATTATTCCCCGCGCCTGCGCCGATGAAGCTGCATTAGCGGGCGATTTACCGGTGCTGCCTGCTGACACTCTCTGGCAGGTTGTCGCCCACCTGCTCGACCAAGAAAAAATACCCCCGCACACGTTAAGTGCTTCGGTAAAAACGACCACGCCGATGGATGATCTTGCCGATGTGCGCGGCCAGCAGCAGGCGCGGCGTGCGCTTGAAGTTGCCGCGGCGGGTGGCCACAATTTACTGTTTGCAGGCCCACCGGGAACGGGTAAAACCATGCTGGCAAGCCGCCTGCCGGGTATTCTGCCGCCACTTTCCGAAGAAGATGCCTTGGAAGTGGCCGCCGTGCGTTCAGTGTGCGGCCTGCCGCTAGAAGCTGACTGGGGTAAACGCCCCTTTCGCCAACCCCATCACAGCGCCAGCGCGGCAGCACTGGTCGGCGGCGGCTCAAAACCCAAACCCGGAGAAATTTCACTTGCCCACCACGGCGTATTATTTTTGGACGAGCTACCGGAGTTTTCGCGTAACGTATTGGAAGTATTAAGGCAGCCACTAGAAACGGGTACTATTCATTTAGCCCGCGCCAGTCATGAACGCCGCTACCCAGCCCGTTTTCAATTGGTCGCCGCGATGAACCCCTGCCCCTGCGGCCACTTAGGCGACCCGCGAAGCCGCTGCCAGTGTACCGCTAGCCAAATACAGCGCTATCAAGCGCGGCTCTCAGGGCCACTGTTAGACCGCATTGACCTACAAGTGGAAGTGCCCGCGCTGCCGCCAGAGCAACTCACCGCGCAAACCCAGGGCGAATCATCGGCAGCCGTGCGCGAGCGGGTAATGGCCGCCCGTGAACGCCAAATGGCGCGCGGTGCGCTGAACAGCCAGTTAAGCGGTAAAGCCTTAGAAGCCGCCTGCGACCTTAATAACGAAGAACGCGCCTGGCTTGCCAGCGTGCTCGAAAGGCTCAAGCTCTCCGCCCGCGCCTACCACCGCGTACTGCGGGTGGCGCTAACGCTAGCCGATTTACAGGGCGAACCCAAGCCCAGCCAGCCGCACTTTATTGAAGCAATTGGCTACCGGCAGCTAGATCGACTGCTGAAAGGGGCATAATCGCAACAAAGGACTGAGCAAAAACAAGACGCTAGGCGGGAACCTCAGTAAACGTATCCAGAAACCCATCCAGCGCTTCAAACAACACTTCACGGATGGGATCCGCTTCATTGACCAAGTGGTGGCGGGCTTCTGGGTGGCGATGAATGTCGGCATTGGGGAACTTCTTCGCCAGAATCGCTAAATTCCACTCCCAATCGACGGTCAAGTCCTGCTCGCCTTGCAATATTAAGGTCGGTAGCGGGTTGGGTTCCTGCGCTAGTAGGCGAGGCATCCAGCGGCGCATTGCACTCACCCAGGCAACGCTTAAACGCTCGGGCTGTAGCGGGTCACCCTCACGTAGAAACGCCGTGAACTGCTCATCAGTAGAATTAGCCCGGTATTTACGCGGCAGCTCCTTTAAAAACGGGCTGGCAATCAGGTGCAGCCAGCTGGTTTGGCTCCAGCCCCAAGGGCGCACCAGCGGTGCCAGCAGCACCAAACCTGACCAGCCCGACGCCTCACGGCGGGTGAGCGCATCGGTGGCCAGAATCGCCCCACCGGTACTCTGGCCCACGCCCAGCCACGGCTCAGGCGCCATACCCTGAAACTTCAGGGTGGTTTGCAAATAGGTCAGGCAGTGCTGGTAGTCGTCAAAATCTTCTATTTCTGCCCGCGCCCCGCTGGAAAGGCCGTGGCCGGGAAGGTCCCACAGCACAACCCGCCAACCCTTAGCCAACAAACGTTCAAGCAAGTGGCGATATAACCCCATATGATCGAAATAGCCGTGCACCACAAAAGCGGTACCCACCGGCTGCGGGGGGCTCCATACTTGGCACCACAGCGCAAAACGCCCAGTATCAATAAAGCCTGCATGCACTTCACTGGTATCTAACAGCAGTGCTGTTAGGCCATAGTGGTGAAAATAACCGTGCATGGCCTCTGCCAACGCATCACCGGGTAGCAGTAACGCGAGGGTACTATCGCTCGAAGCGTGGCGAAACAAGCCTTCCAAATGTTGGAAATCACGCATCGTTGTTTCTCCATAACGCCGTTTTTTGATGGGCTAAAGCACGGAAATGGGGTCGTCCCCCTTATCATTTGGTCGAGCATTATGCTGCTTTCGGGTCTACGCTGTTTACATGCCCGAGCAGGTATGGAACTATTTTCCACAAATGCCTTTTTACTCTGACATTTTCACTCTGACAGGAGAAACCCCATGAGCGAGCGTATCACGCGCCACCGTTTACAGGTGGCAGCCGATTTAGACCAGTTCATCAATAAGCAAGCGTTGCCGGGAACAGGTATTGATGAAAGCGCCTTTTGGTCCGGTGTCGATGCCCTATTTCACGATTTGACACCCAAAAACCGTCAATTGCTGGAAAAGCGCGACAGCCTGCAAGAAAAACTTGATAGCTGGCACCGCGAGCACCCAGGTCCGGTCGGTGATATGCCTGGCTACCGCCGCTTTCTGAAAGAAATCGGCTACTTGGCAGAAGCCCCGGCTAACGTTAAAGCAACCACCGCTAACGTTGACCGTGAAGTGGCCGTTCAGGCTGGCCCGCAGCTGGTCGTACCGGTGAGCAATGCACGCTATGCGCTGAATGCGGCTAACGCGCGCTGGGGTAGCCTTTACGATGCACTGTATGGCACCGATACGATTTCAGAAGAAGACGGTGCGGAAAAAGGCGCCAGCTTCAATCCAACGCGGGGCGCTAAGGTTATCGCCTACGCCCGTGGTGTGCTTGACCGTGCGGCACCGCTGGCGACTGGTTCTCACCGAGATGCCGTGAAATACGTGATTCGTGACGAGCACTTGGTGGTTACGCTGGAAGGCGGGCGTGAAACCGGCCTGAAAGATTCGGGCAAGCTCATTGGCTTTACCGGTGACGCGGCCAAACCTGACACCATTTTGCTCGCCAACAATGGCCTGCACCTGGAAATTCAGATTGACCCCAACGACTTCATCGGCAAAACCGATCCCGCAGGCGTTAAAGATGTGGTGGTAGAAGCAGCGCTTACCGCCATTATGGATTGCGAAGACTCCATCGCCGCGGTCGATTCAGAAGACAAAGTTGGTGTTTACAGCAACTGGCTTGGCCTGATGAAGGGCGACCTGGAAGAAAACATCGAGAAAGACGGCAAAACCTTTACCCGTAAGCTCAACGCCGACCGCACTTGGCAAACCACCGATGGCGGCAGTGTTACGCTACCCGGCCGTTCGCTGATGTTCGTGCGCAATGTGGGGCATTTAATGACCACCCCGGCGATTTTGGATGAGCACGGCAACGAGCTACCGGAAGGCATTCTTGATGCAGTCGTCACCTCGCTGATCGCGCTGCACGACCTGAAAAAAGACGCCGACCAGCCGCGCAACTCGCGCACTGGCTCCGTTTACATCGTGAAGCCAAAAATGCACGGCCCTAAAGAAGTCGCCTTCGCCAACGAACTGTTTGGCCGCGTCGAAGATATTCTGGGCATGAGCCGCGACACCCTGAAAATGGGCATCATGGACGAAGAGCGCCGCACAACAGTAAACCTCAAAGCGTGTATTGCTGAGGCGGCTTCCCGCGTGGCGTTTATCAATACCGGCTTCCTCGACCGCACCGGCGACGAAATGCATACCGCCATGGAAGCGGGTCCGATGGTTCGCAAGGGCGATATGAAGAGCGCCGCGTGGATCACCGCCTACGAGAAGAACAACGTGCAAGTTGGCCTTGCCTGCGGCCTGCGCGGTCGTGCTCAGATCGGTAAAGGCATGTGGGCGATGCCTGACCTAATGCACAGCATGTTAGAGCAGAAAATCGGCCACCCGAAAGCCGGTGCCAATACCGCTTGGGTGCCCTCGCCAACGGCAGCGACGCTACACGCACTGCACTATCATCAGGTGAATGTCACTGACGTTCAGCGCGAGCTGGAAGGCCAGGGCGAGCCAGACCTGCTGGACGACCTGCTCACCGTGCCGGTTGCCGAAAACACTAACTGGTCTGATGAAGAGATTCAGCAAGAGCTGGACAACAACTGCCAGGGTATTCTCGGCTACGTGGTGCGCTGGGTAGAGCACGGCGTTGGCTGCTCGAAAGTGCCAGACATTCACAACGTCGGCCTGATGGAAGACCGCGCCACCCTGCGTATCTCCAGCCAGCACATTGCCAACTGGCTGCACCACGGCATTGTTGATGCGCCGCGCGTAGAAGAAACCCTCAAGCGCATGGCTAAAGTCGTCGATGAGCAGAACGCAGGCGACCCCACGTACACTGCCATGAGCGCCGATTTTGCAGGCTCTACCGCGTTCAAAGCCGCCTCAGACCTGATCTTTAAGGGCCGCGTACAGCCTTCTGGCTACACCGAGCCGCTACTGCACGCGTGGCGTCAGGTGCACAAAGCAAAGTAAACGCTTCACTTTGACTAGACAATAGTCGCTAAAAGCCCCTCAAGGTCTCGCACCTTGAGGGGCTTTTGTTTAGCTTAACAACATACTTACGTTTACGTTAACGAAATCAAGCGCAGGAAAATAACAATGACCGTAATGACCGCCGAGCAAATCGAACATTTTTTGGACGAGATTTTCCCCCAGCGGATGGGCAAAATCGAAAGCGTGGGTGAAATGAAGGCCACCATGCGCTTAAAGATTGGTAACGAACACTTGCGCCCCGGCTCCCGGGTTTCCGGCCCCACCATGATGGGCTTTGCCGATGTGGCCATGTATGTGGCTATTTTGGCGCAAATCGGCCCTGAAGCCATGGCGGTGACCAGCGATTTAAACTGCCACTTCCTCCGCGCAGCGTCCGGTGATCACGACATTATCGCCCACGCCAAGCTGATCAAACTTGGCCGCCGCTTAGCTGTCGGCGAAGTGCAAATTTTCTCAGCCAGCGATGAAACGCGCCCCGTGGTGCATGTCACCGCCAGCTATGCGCTGCCCGAAAAAAGTTAACGCCTAGCGGATATCGCCACCACCCCAAGCGCCAGCCACCCAGCCATTAACAGCACGCCGCCGATGGGCGTCACAATGCCAAGACTCACGCTCGCCAATGCCATTAAGTAAAGCGAGCCTGAGAAACACACCATGCCTAGCGCCCACAGCGCTAGCACCCAACGCTGCCCTGCAAGCGGCTGCACCTGGCACCACACCAACACCATCATAATGGCCAGCGTGTGCCACGCCTGATAGCGCACGCCGGTTTCAACGGCACTGACCATGGCCTCGGTGGTACGCGCTGCCAAACCGTGGGCAGCATAGGCACCTAGCATCACCAACATGGCACCCGAAAGGGCCGCTATACACCACCACACTTTATCTACTCGTTCTTTATCGACTCGTTGCACGCTGCTCTCCTGCCTCACTTTCCTGGTTCCAATTGCGCTTTGCCGATCACGCTGATTGTACCCACGGCGTACCTTGCGCGGCGCGAAACCGCTACAATATCGCTACAATAGAAAACGCCTTACAGAACACCTTACAGAACGCATTGCATGACCAATGAGACGCGCCCCTTTATGTCTATTCAGATACGTCTAAACGGTGAACCCCATACGCTGCCGAGCGGCCTAACCGCCGCCGACCTAGTGGAAAAGCTGGGTCTTAGCGGTCGTCGTATCGCGGTCGAAATTAACGAAGAAATCGTCCCCCGCAGCCAACACGCCGACACCTGCCTGGTCGATGGCGACCACGTGGAAGTTGTCCACGCGATTGGCGGCGGCTAGAGGAAACACTATGACGCAACAGACGCATGTACCACTAGCCGATACTCAGCTCACCGATGCACCGCTCACCATTGCCGGGCGCGACTTTCACTCGCGCCTGCTGGTGGGTACCGGCAAGTATAAAGACTTCACCGAAACCGGTGCCGCCATTGCCCAAAGCGGCGCGGAAATCGTCACCTTTGCGGTACGCCGTACCAACGTAGGCCAAGACGCCGCTGCGCCCAACCTGTTAGACGTTATTTCCCCCGAGCGCTACACCCTGCTGCCCAATACCGCCGGCTGCTACACCGCTAAAGATGCCGTGCGCACCTGCCGCCTAGCTCGCGAGCTGCTGGACGGTCACCGCTTGGTCAAGCTGGAAGTGCTCGGTGACGAAGCAACGCTCTACCCCAACGTGGTCGAGACGCTAAAAGCCGCCGAAACGCTGCTCGCTGACGGCTTTGACGTCATGGTGTACACCAGCGATGACCCTATTGTGGCACGCGAACTGGAAGCCATGGGCTGCTGCGCCATCATGCCGCTGGGTTCGCTGATTGGCTCCGGCCACGGCGTTCAGAACCCACACAACGTGCGCCTGATTGTTGAACAGAGCCGCGTACCGGTGTTAGTAGATGCAGGCATTGGCACGGCCTCAGACGCCGCCATGGCCATGGAACTCGGCTGTGATGGCGTGCTGCTCAATACCGCCATTGCCCACGCCCGCGAGCCGCTGCGCATGGCCAACGCCATGAAGCTAGCCGTGGAAGCCGGGCGTGACGCCTTTTTAGCCGGCCGTATGCCGCGCCGCCAATCCGCCGACCCCTCTTCACCTTTCGCTGGCCGTATTAACGGTTAATTGATTCGAGATCCCATGACTGAACCCAAAAGCGCCGCTAACGAGAGCAACACCGCGTCCGAAAGCAACGCCGCCGCCACTAGCCCGGAAAGCCCAGATGCACCGCTGCACCGCCGCGGCATTAAAAGCTATGTGATTCGCGCAGGCCGCATGACCCAAGCGCAAAACCGCGGGCTAGAAGACGTATGGCCGCGTTTTGGCCTAACCATTGCCGAAGGCCGCCAAGACTTGGACGTTCTGTTTGGACGCCAAGCGCCGCGGGTGGTGGAAATCGGCTTTGGCATGGGCAACTCGCTCATTGAGCAAGCCGAAACTCACCCAGATACCGACTTTATCGGTATCGAAGTGCACGCTCCTGGCGTTGGCAAGCTATTAGATGAAGTCGATAAACGCGGCCTAACCAACCTGCGCGTTTACCGCGAAGACGCCCTGGCCGTGCTTGAGCAGTGCTTGCCCGAAGGCTCGCTGACCACGCTGCAGCTGTTCTTCCCCGACCCCTGGCCGAAAAAGAAGCACCACAAGCGGCGCATTGTGCAGCCTGCGTTTGTGGAGCTGATTCGCACTCGCTTGATGCCGGGCGGTACTTTCCACTTAGCTACCGACTGGGAAGCCTACGCAGAGTGGATGGCCGAGGTAATGGAAGCCGCCCCCGGCTATGCCAATACTGCCAGCGCAGAAACCGCCCCCTACGTGCCGCGCCCGGCGTTTCGCCCGTTAACCAAGTTTGAAGCCCGTGGCGAAAAACTCGGCCATGGCGTATGGGATTTGATCTATCGTCGGGAAGAATAGAAAAAATTATGCTAGAAAAAAAGAAAGCCGCTCCAAGGGAGCGGCTAAAAGACCGTGACTAGCAATGAGAGGGAGAAACCATGACAGCGCCTCATCAAACGCTGACAAAAATAATATAATCGTTCTCATTTACACCGTCAATACAAATACGAATAATTTTTATTTACTCTTTCCAACCTCGGCTAACTTGCACATAGGTTAATAACTTGCACATAGGTTAATTTAAGAGTTATATCAGCTAACTAATCGCAGCCAAAACGGCAGCGTAAGCATGGCCAACAGCGTTTGCCCGGTAATAATGGCCGCCATTAGCTCGGCATCGCCACCTAATTGGCGGGCTAAAATATACGCCGAGGTGGCCGTGGGCAGGGCTGCAAACAGTAGCGCTACATCGCGGCTAACAGGGTCTAACTGCAATACCCACGCCAATACCAGCACCAGCGCAGGCAACAGTAGAAGCTTTACGCTATTGGTCGCCAGTACGCCGCGGTCTACCCGTAACAGCGCTGCCGGGCGCAGCGCCACGCCAACGGCCACTAGCCCAAGCGGCAAGGCCGCGCGCCCTAATAGCTCAATGGTATCCTGGCTCCAGCCGGGCAAACCAACGCCTGAAAGGTTCAGACCAATGCCCGCCAAGCAGGCCAGAATCAGCGGGTTTTTAATCAGCGCCATCGCGCTTTTGCCTACGCTTGCGCCACCCAACGTGCCAGCGGCGACAAAACTTGCCACGCACATCACGTTAACCACTGGCACCATCAGCGCCACGGCGACCGCTGCCGTGGTCGCGCCCAAGCTGCCGTGAAGGGCAGCAGCACCCGCGACCCCCACATAGGTATTAAAGCGCACCGCCCCTTGGAAAACCGACGTAAACGCCGCGGGGGTCAGCTTTAGCCAACCGCGCAACCACCAAAGCAGCCAGCCAAAGAGCGCCATGGCACTTAGCAGCACCAGAGCCAAACGGCCTACCGGCACCTGGCTCACATCGGCAGTGGCCAGCGTGCTCACCAGCATCGCGGGGAACAGTACAAAGTAAATTAGCCGCTCCATCTGTGGCCAGAAGGTGTCGCTGGGCCAACGCCAATAGCCAAACGCGGCACCTAGCAAGATCAACAGAAACAGTGGGCCTAAGGCACCGGTGATACTCTCCATTTGCATCCCTTTTGCCTGCGACATCCCAGCACAGCGATATCGGCTCGATTACTGTTACCATGAAGAAAACCCGCCTCACGGCTTGCTTAGCGATTATTCTGCCATGAAGATGATGTCTAAACCTGCACACTCTGCGACCTTCCCTGTATTAAGGGTGCTCATCCTGGTCACCGGCTTGGCGCTGGCTGCCTGTGCGTGGTACGCCTTTGCTCATTGGCTGCACCGCGACGGTGATGTGACGTGGTTTCCGCCCACCGCTGACTGCGATTTGCACACAGCCCCTTGCTCCGCCACGCTGGGCGACAAAGGCCGCATCACGCTCCATGTTTTGGCCAATGGGCAAATTGATGCGCTAGAGATATTACCATTGGAAGTCGAGGTGGAGGGCATGACCGCCACTCAGGTCGACGTTGATTTTGTTGGCCGCGATATGGATATGGGGCTGCACCGCTTTGCGCTTACCGCCAGTTCACCCGGCCTTTTTCAAGGCCAAGGCCAAGTGGGCATTTGCACTCAAAGCGTCATGCCTTGGCGAGCACGTGTCATACTGGACACCGAAGAAGGCAAAGTAGGCAGCTGGTTTGATTTTGACGTTATTCGGAGTTAACGCAGATGGCAAGTAAACCGTTATGGCTAGGCGCTGGGTTAGCCGCTGTATTGATAGCAGTTAGCGGTGTTGGCCTTTATCAATATGCGCAAACACCTGATGACACCGACATTGTCGGAGGGGCTATCGAGCTACCCTCTACGCAGGGTGATTTTTCCCTGACGCAGCTAGACGATAATCAGGTAGCGGTGCTGTCGTTTGGCTATACCTACTGCCCGGATGTTTGCCCGATGAACCAGGCCGTTAAGCGCCAAGCCTTGGCTCAGCTTACGGATGACCAGCGTGAGCGTGTGGTGCCGGTGATGGTCACCGTTGACCCACAGCGCGACACCATTGAGCGCATGCAGGAGTATATGGGCTTTTTCGGCGAGGAATTTATTGGCGCGGTGGGCAGCCAGGCGCAGCTTGAGGATATTGCCTCGCGCTATGGCGTAATATGGCGGAAAGTCGAAACGCCGGATTCAGCAATGGACTACACCATTGATCACAGCGCTTCGCTTTTTTTAGTCAACCGCGAGGGCGATATTCTGCAGCGGGTGCTCTACTCACCGACCTCGCATGGTTTAGTGTCAGCCTTAAACAGCGAACTAGGCCGTTAACCGGCGCTTCTTAATCAGCACTTCTTAATCGACGCTTCTCACTCAGCCTGGTCAGGCGCGGCTTGTAAGCGATCCAACATCGCCAGCAGCGCGCCAATCTGGGTGCCGTTACGGGTGTCGTGCTGTGGGCTTAGCTGCCAGGTACTTTCGGCAAACCCCCACCAGTCCCAGCAGCTTTGCGGATTCGCCATGCTGCTTTCCGTTTGCGGGTAAAGCACAATTTGCTGATGCTCAGCCGCCCACGCATTTAATCCGCTATAGCGAATGAACGTATCGCCAATGGCTTCTGCGTTCATTTGGCAGCCGTGCAGTGCCAACGTCACCGGGCACTCGCCCGCGGCGCAACCTTCGGGTATAAACACATAGCCTGTATCGGCTAGGCCTTTGACCGCAAATTCTGACTGATCAAACGCGATTAACTCGCCACCTTGGGTGCCTGTGCCAGAAGCTTCTCGTTCTGGGTAGAGCCAATCCAGCATTTGCCCCGCAACATCCTCATCGCAGGCCAATAGAAAACTACCGCCCCCCTGGCGGCAATCACCCCACTCCTGGGGCTCTGCGGAAGTTTCGCTCGGCACGCGCACGGGCCAGCCATGCCCAGCATTTTCGCTGCGCGCAACCCGCAACTGGTCGGGCGAAGCAAGCCAGCGCGCCCACTGTTCGGCAAGCAGGTCGCCCAACGGTGGCTCAACCACCTCATCTTCTTCGCCATGCCACAAATAGGCTCTTAGTTGGCTAAGCGCCTCAGCGCTACCTACCTGCTCAAGCCCAAGATAACGCTGATGGCGAGCCTCCAGCTCGTCTAATGAAGGCATACCCCGGCGCGTCATCATGCATTGGTTCAGCGCTAAACTTAGCGAGCCTTGAGCACAGCTCCAAGGCCCTGCTGCCAGCACACCCAAGCCACTAAAGCGCTCGGGCCAGGCCACCGCTAGCTGGGTCGCCATATAGCCGCCAGACGACACACCCACCACGCTTGCTTGTTGCGCAGCAGCGCCCAAGGCGGGTAAATCCTCAGGCTCACTGGCATTTTCGGCGAGCGCCAACAGCGGTGTGCCTAGACCTAGTGTACCTAAGCCTAGGCAGCACAGTGCGTAAGCGAGCGGGTGCATCGAGGAGTGGGAGGCTGTCGTCATTGTTTATTCAACGCCTAACAGTTCAACGCGGAAGGTCAGCATTTCGTTAGGACCAATCGGGCCCTGGCCACCTTCACCATACGCAAGCTCTGCCGGGATATAGAGCATCCAGCTGTCACCAACGCTCATCAACTGGAGCGCTTCCTGCCAGCCTTCAATCACTTGGTTGGTTTGGAAGCTGACGGCTTCACCGCGCTCAAATGAGCTGTCGAACACGGTGCCATCAAGCAGCATACCTTCGTAGTTCACTTCGACCGTATCTTCAAGGCCAGGAGACGCGCCGTCACCAGATTCAAGCACTTCATACTGCAGGCCAGAATCAGTCACTATCACTTCTTCACGCTCAGCATTTTCGGCGAGGAAAGCCTCACCCGCTTCAAGGTTCATCTGCGCGATTGCTTCGGCTTCTGCTTGCCGCGCTTGCATTGACTGCTCTTGAAACGCCATTAACGCTTCAGTCATTTCTTCTTCACTGAGCGCTAACTCGCTGCCGTCAAAAACGTCTTTCATGCCATCGTTGAAGGCATCCAAGTCGAGATCTTGAATATCTGCCTGCATGCTTTCACCCAAGGTAACCCCCAGGCTATACGCCAAACGCTGTTCTTCGGTTTCTGGCGCTGCTGCTGCAAAAGGGGCAACCAAAAGCAAACCTGTCAAAGCCGTGGTAGAGAGCAGTTGTTTCATGAAAGATCCTTTTTAAAGCGGCGCTGAACGCCAATCAGGGTTACGTAAAGACTAACACCCGCCGCCCAGAGGTGCATCATCCGGACGGCGGGTGTCACTTCAGACAATAATCGGCAAGAGAGGTTTAGCCGAAAATGCTCAACAAGCGGTTTCAGCGCGTTAAACAACCAGCGTTGGGCAATGCGCGGCACCCGCTACTCGTTGAGAAACGCTACCCAGCAGCGGATTTTTCTCGCCATTGGTGCCCTGGGCACCAATCACAATCAGGTCACACTCCCGCTTGCGGGCAAAACGCACAATAATGCGCGAGGGTCGCCCGCCTTTTACAAAGGCACGCACTTGAGTGGCGTCTGCACCCAGCTCAACGGCATGAGATTTAGCATGCACGGCGATCTCGGTGGCGTACTCTTTAAGCGCATCGTCAGGAATGTTCAGCTGGTTGGGCCGCACCATGGAAAGCGAGGCCTCCAACAGGCTGTGGTGTTTAAAAACACACAGCAGATAGAGTTCAGCGCCGGTTAGCAGATGCAAGCCCACCGCTTTTTCCAGCGCCCTTAAGGCGCCTTTTGAACCATCCACCGGGACTAAAATGCGATTAAACATTTGCGTATTCCTTGTGGCTGTTTAGCGGAAGGCAACATCGCGCAGAAAAAGCGCAATTTGCGGGAACATGATCAACAACGCGGCCGCTAAAATCAGCATGAAGATAAACGGCGGCGTGCCTTTGATGACATCCCAATAAGGACGTTTAAAAATCGCAATGGCGGTAAAAATATCGCACCCAAAGGGCGGCGTCGCCGAGCCTATCGCCACCTGCAGGGTTATCAAGATACCTACCAGCACAGGGTCTAAGCCTGTTGCGGCAATGGCCGGTGCGAAAATCGGCGTTAGCACCAGAATGACCACAATGGGGTCAACAAACATGCAGGCCACAAAGAAGGAAATACAGATGGCAATCAGTACGCCCGTCGGCCCGGCGTCATTAACGCCTACTGCCTCCAAGATCATCTGCGGAATCTGTGCAAACGAGATAATCCAGGAGAAACCATTGCCCACGGCGACCAAGATAAACACCACCGCAGTGATCAAGCCGGTCGATTTTGCGATGGCATAAATGTCATGCATCTTCAGCGAGCGGAACACCACGAATTCCAGCAAAACGGCATACAACACACAGGCAGCAGCGGCTTCGGTCGGGCTGAAAATACCCCCATAAATACCGCCAACGATAATGACCGGAAACCCAAGTGGCCATAGCGCTTGCTGCACCGCGATTGCACGCTGTTTCCAGCTTGATTTTGGCTCGGTGGGCACATCATTGACGATGGCGTAGATAATGCTGTAAGCCGAAAACATCAGCAAAATCATTAAGCCAGGGCCAATACCGGCAATGAACAGCTCGCCAATTGAAGTACCCGAAATAACCCCGTAGATGATCATGCCAATACTGGGTGGAATCAGAAAAGCAATGTCGCTGGCATTAATAATCAGTGCCAGCGTAAAGGAGTCCGAATACCCTGCTTTGAGCATTTTCGGGCGCAGCGGCGAACCCACAGCCACGACCGTCGCCTGGGTAGAGCCTGATACGGCACCGAACAACGTGCACGAGGTCGCCGTGCTCACCGCTAAACCGCCTTTAATATGGCCGATAAACGACATCACCATATCGATCAGGCGATTAGCCGACTGGCCACGGGTCATAATGTCGGCGGCAAGAATAAACATGGGCACAGCGATTAATGAGGCCGGACGTATCCCCGCCATCATCTGCTGAATCAGCGTATCCATCTGGCCGAAGCCGTTAAACATCATATAAAAGCCAATTACCGCGGCGGTAATGAGCGGAATCATCATAGGAAAGCCCAGCAGCAGCAGGACAATCATAGTGGTGACCATTATCGTTGTCATAGCTGTTCCCCTAGGGTGCAATGCCCTGCATCAGACTTCGGTTTCAGTGTCTTTGTAACCATCTACCACACCCGTCGAGAGGTACACATCGTGAGAGGTGAAATTTTTCACCGCTGTCAGCAAGTATTGAATACCGGTGATTAAGAAACCCATCGGCACCCAAAGGTAAATGATCCACACGGGCAATCCCAACGAAGGCAGCACGCGTCCTTTGCTCTGCAGGTCAACAATATAAACAACCGAATAGTAGAGCAGAAAAAACATCACCAGTGAGGTGAACAGCGCGATAGTGATCATCAATACTTTGCGCCCACCGACAGGCAAAGCATCGTAAATAGCCGACATGCGAATATGGCGACCATGACGAGCTGCGTAGCCAATACCCGCAAAGGTAATCATGATGATCAAAATTCTATTCAGTTCGCCAGAAAACATAATGCTGTTGCCGAAGACAAAACGGGCAATAACGTTAGTGACCGTATTCAGCGCCATTAGCAAAACACCCATCGCGAGGATCACGGCCTCTATTTTGCTAATTGCAGTGTCGATCACACCCAGTACCCCCGGCAAACCGGAGTGATAACTGTTTTCCATCTCTTCATCGGTCATGGCCGGACTCCTTTTTAACGGCGCTAACGTTTTTAACGGCGCTAACGTTTTTAACGGCGTAGCAGTAGCGATCAGTCGCAGCATCGATCAGTGCCGAAGGCATTAACGCCAGCGTAACGGCATGGTGCGGCAGGTGATTCAACGCTAGAAGCACATAAGCTAACGGTAACGCTTTAACCCCTAGGGTAGATGACGCACCACTAGCCGTATCGCCATAAAAAAGGGGCAGCCTTTGCTGCCCCTGAAATGCATCACCCTCTGCCTGCCAATACGGCTGAAGGGTGGTTACTGGTTGGTGACGGCTTCAAGGTCAGCTTTAAACTGCTCAAGCAACTCTTGGCCTTTGTCACCGGTCATTTTCAAGAAGGCCTCTTCAACCTGCGGGGCGCGGTCACGGAACGCTTGAATCTGCTCTTCATTCAAACGCGTTACGGTCACTTCATCAGACGCTGCCTGAATACTCTCTAGCGCTTCATCGGCTAAGCCTTTGATGTGCTCGATAGTGTGATCGTAAGCGGCTTGGGCGGCTTCTTGCACCAACGTTTGATCGTCTTCAGATAAGCCGTTATAAAAATCTTGGTTGGCCATCATGGCGGTAGTGAACCAGCCGTGGCCGGTAAATGTCAGGTGTGGCGACACTTCATAAAGACCGCCAGACTCGATCCAGAAGATCGGGTTCTCTTGGCCATCGAGAATACCGGTTTGCAGGCCGCCGTAAACTTCACCCCACGGCAACGGCGTAGGCGTTGCACCGAAGGCGTCGTATGTTTCCGACAGCAGCGGGTTAGTCATGGTACGGATTTTCTTATTACGCATGTCTTCCGGCGAACTGATCGGTTCGTCGGTCGTTATGACCATTTCGCCTTCTGGGTACATTTTCAGCAGCTCTAGGCCTTGTTCGGCATAAAGCGCTGGGAACATCTCGTTGATCGCCTTACTTTCATCGAAGAAGGTAAGAACGGTTTCTTCATCGGTCGGTAGCAGGTAAGGAATGAAGAAAATTTGCGCTTCCGGAATCAGTGCACCGGTAAAGCCAGGCGACTGGTTGACGAACTGCAGAATGCCGTTCTGGGTTTGTTCCATAATGTCATCAGATTCGCCCAACTCGCCAAAGCGGTAAACCTGAATCGTGTGGTCGGAGTTTTCTTCGATATGCTCTTTAAACGCATAGGCAAAAACATCCTGAACATCACCTTCATATTCTTCGTGGGCGTAGCGCCAGTTGTCTGCTTGCGCAACAGCCGTCATGCCCATTAACAATGCACCTACGCTGGCGGTTGTCATTAGCTTCGTAGCGATGGACTTCGTGGCGATAGAGCGATTAGTGGTGACAGAACGGGTAAAAACGGATTTGCTTGCCTTCATGCGATGTTCCTCTTGCAGTGGTAAGCGCGCTGTACAAATGCGCAACAACGTCTCATTGTTAAAATTTATAGCTGTTGAAAATTTATAGCTGTTGAAATTCAGGCTAGCGCGCTACTTAGTGAGGGTCAAGCTGGCCGGTAAGCGTTTGTAGCGCCTGCAGCAGCATCTTGTGGCATTTTATGCTGCCATCAGAGCGACCATCGCCTTGACGTAAAAAAAGCTGCTTTCGCAACCAGTTAGCCGCATCTGACGACTTTTCACTGGCATTTACCACTCGTTGCTCACCACTTGGCGTTTCCCAAACCCACGCTTGCCAACGTTGAAGATTCTCACGTTCGGCCAACAGTTCGGCCTGTTTAATAATCTCTCGCAGGGCTGCCACAGGCTCGTTACTCGCCGCTGAGGCTTTTAAATCACGGCGTAATGTACGCAACACCTGGGTCACTTGGCGCTGCCAAAGGTGCCGCTGCTCACGCTGAAGCGCGAAGGCTGAGGGCTTGGCTTCCAAGCCAAAAGAGTAAAGCCAGCAATGCAGCAGCAGCTCGCAAACATCTACCCCGGCCTCCTCTTGCAGCGTCAGACAAGCCTCTTCAATGCCGGGCTTGGCATAGAACGCCAGTGCAAAATCCCATAACGGTGTCTGCTGCAGGCGGTGCAATCGGTTAGAATCAAGCGCTATAGCATCTCGCATCACAATGACCCACTTTCTTTGGGAGAAGGCATGATCGCACTGCGCCAAGTCGCTCTGCAACGCGGCACGCAAACGCTACTCGAAAACGCAGACGTTACCCTGAATAACGGGGTAAAGGCTGGCATTATCGGGGCAAACGGCGCTGGCAAATCGAGCTTGTTCAAACTATTGCTGGGCGAGCTTGCGCCTGACCAGGGCGATATTGAGATGAGCGGCGGCCAGCGCATCGCGCACATGGCCCAGGAAGTTGACGCCCTCGACCGCCCGATTATTGAGTATGTGCTCGATGGCGATATCGCGCTGCGCCAGGCAGAAGCCGACTTACAGGCCGCCCGTGAGGCCGGTGAAGCTCACCGTGAGGCCGAACTGCACGGCTTGATCGAAACGCTAGATGGCTACCGCGCCGAGTCTCGCGCAGCGCAGCTGCTGGTCGGGCTGGGCTTTATGCAAGCTGATCTTACCCGCCCGCTCTCGGCATTTTCCGGCGGCTGGCGAATGCGGGTCAACCTCGCCCGCACGCTGTTTATGCCCTCTGATCTGCTACTGCTCGATGAACCCACCAACCACCTGGATCTCGATGCCTTGCTATGGCTTGAGCAATGGCTGACCCGCTACCCAGGCACGCTGCTGCTGATTTCTCACGACCGCGACTTCCTGGATGCCGTGTGCGACCACATCGTCCATATGCATCACAAGACACTTGAGCTTTACCGTGGCAATTACTCTCAGTTTGAACGCACCCGCGCCGAAAAGCTCGCCCTGCAGCAGGCGGAAGCCGCCAAACAGCAGGCGCGCCGGGAAGAGATCGAGCGCTTTATCGCCCGCTTTAAAGCCCAGGCCACCAAAGCGAAACAGGCGCAAAGCCGGGTCAAAATGCTTGAGCGGATGGAAGATATCGCCATCGCCCATGTAGACTCCCCTTTCCACTTCACCTTGCCTGCCGCTGACAAAACCTCGCGCCCGCTGCTGGTGCTGGATCAAGCCCGGCTCGGTTATCGCGGTAAAAAAGGCGACGAGGGTGCCCAAGATAGCGCCGACAATGTCCAGCTAGATAACGTCAACATTACCCTACTGCCCGGCAGCCGCATTGGCCTGCTCGGCCCTAACGGCGCAGGCAAATCGACGCTGATTAAGTCGCTGACGGGTGAGCTTGAGCTGCTTAACGGCAAGCGCGTGCCTGGCGAACATCTAGCGATTGGCTACTTCGCTCAGCATCAGCTTGAGAGCCTGGACGTTTCATCGACGCCCTTTGTGCACGTGCAGCGTCTTTCGCCCACCGCCAGCGATCAGGAAATTCGTAATTTCCTGGGCGGCTTTGGCTTTAAAGGCGATGATGCGTTTGGCACAGTGGCCACCTTCTCTGGCGGTGAGAAAGCGCGCCTAGCGCTCGCGCTCGTTGCTTGGCAAAAACCCAATTTGCTGCTGCTCGATGAGCCCACCAACCACCTGGATTTGGAAATGCGCGAAGCATTGACCCAGGCGCTGGCAGGCTTTGAAGGTACGGTTATTTTGGTCTCCCACGACCGTCACCTGCTGCGCGCCACGGTCGATGAGTTTTGGCGGGTGGCCGATCACCGCGTTGAGCCTTTCGATGGCGACCTGGAAGACTACCGGCTATGGCTTAAAGCCCGCCTGGAAGAGAGCCGCCGTGATTCCCGCGGGGAAAAGGCCGAGCGCCAAAACCAGCAGCCCAGCAGTGACAGCCGCGAGGCGCGCAAGGCCTCACGCAAAGCCGCCGCTGAGCTACGCGAAAAGCTGCGCCCGTTGAAAAAGCAGCGCGATCAGGCGGAAAAAGCCATGGAAAGCGCGCAGCTGGCGCTTGAAGCAGTAGAACAAGTGCTGGCCGACCCAACGCTTTACACCGACAGCACCCGCAAAGCCGAACTCACCAAAACACTAAGCCAACAGGCAGAAACTAAAGCGCGCTTGGATGAAGCCGAGCGGCAGTGGCTTAGCGCCGAAGAGTCGTTGGAAACCATGGAAGCGGAGCTGCTCGCCAGCGAAGGCGCAGAAAGCTAGCCTGGCAGTGGCTGATTAGCTTTCCAGCAAAAACGTGACGGGGCCATCGTTGATGAGTAATTTCAGAGGATGAATGTCAGAGCGAAACGTGGGTAGGTGGCGTGGCAATGTGATTCTTAGCAGCGTCACCGCCTGCGAGTGTTGGCTTGCCATCTTTCCATACAACCGCGTACTGACCAAGCCGACGTTTACGCTCCAATGTTTCCGCCACAGCAGCACGTAGGCTGTTAAGCATCTCCTCTGTGCCGGGTGCAAGCTGGCTCATGGCGCTGACTCCTTACTGATTAACTGAAAATACTCATCATTGATTATAACCCGATGGCTACCCTGCTGTTCAAAAACAAGCTCTGGCATATCGCCATCATTCATAAAACAGCGAGCGCGGGTAACGCATGGTGAGTATGACATTAGCAGATTGTGTAGACTGCGAGGAAACCTGCGCAGGATATCCGTTAAAGGGATGTCGTGGCCGCCGTGTAACACTCGTTCTGCAACGCGTAAACGTGACATTTCCACAGATGGTAAGGCGAGATAAACCAACTCTACACGCCAACCTTCCGATAGCAGCTGTCTGACTAGGCGCATATAGCCTCGTCCAGAGAGCGTTGTTTCAAAAGCAAAATCATTCCTTTCCTTCGTTGCCTGTTTAACTGCACGCAAGAAAATTCTGCTAGCGGTTAGAAGCTCACGCTCCGGAGCCAAAGGAGAGAGTCCTGCAGCAATCAAGTCGGCATTAATAAAACGGGAGCAATGCGCTACCTGTGGAAGGTAATGAAGGGCAAAAGTTGTCTTGCCGGCTCCATTAGGCCCCGCAACGATCCAACAAGTAGGTGACTGAGTATGTAATGTGATAACGACTCTCCTTTCACCCAAGCGGGGTTAAAACATAAAAGCTAGCTTTCCAGCAAAAACGTGACGGGGCCATCGTTGATCAGTGCCACCTGCATATCGGCGCCAAATTCACCGGTGGCTACCTGCGGCCAAGCCGTGCGCGCCTGGGTAACCAACAAATCAAACAGCGCTTCGCCCTGAGCCGGGGGGGCAGCGCTGGAGAAGCTGGGGCGCAGCCCTTTGCGGGTATCCGCCGCCAGGGTGAACTGGGAAACGAGCAACAGGCCGCCGTTAACCTGCTGCAGGTTTTGATTCATTTTGCCCTCAGCATCGCTAAACACACGGTAGTGGAGCAGCTTATGCAGCAGTTTTTCCACTGAGGCCGCATCGTCGTGCTTTTCCACCCCCACCAGCGCCAGCAAGCCGTGGTCAATGCTGCCAACAATGTCGCCGTTCACTTCTACGCTGGCGCGCTTTACCCGCTGAATCAGTGCCTTCACAACGCTCCTCCTGGCTCGCAAATGGCCAGTGTAACCGTAGCAGGCTAATTTTTCCCTAGCAGCGCATCGCGAAAGCCTTCGCCCAGCGGGCGCTCACCAAGCCAGATGCTAAACATCGCGCTGGCGAACTCGGCGTTTTCCTCTTCAAGCAAGACCTCGCCATTGAGCGCGAGACGCAGCTGTTCGCCATCCCAGCTAAGCAGGTAGCGGTCGCCGGGAACGACATCGCGGTAGCGCTGGTTTAGGCGCGCTAGAGGTTCTTCGATCTGATTGAATTCATACAGTGTGAGGGAATCTCTGAGCGTTTTTTCAGTGGCTTCAGCAAAATCTGCCGCTTCGATGGCGTGAAAATAAGCCAGTTCTAGGCGGCGCGGTATATCACTCGTTGGCTGTGGCTGCGTTTGGCCTTCAAGCTGATAATACGCGCCAGCGTAGGCGGTCCAGATCATATAGCGAAAAACGCCGCTGCCAATCAGCGTATAGCGCTGGCCGTTCTCTTCAACCACACGCTCAAAACGCTCGCCGCGCTCCGTGACGCTGTTGGCGGACACACCCGCCGTTATTAGCATCAGGCACACTGCTAGTGCCGCCTTAGCCGCTGTATGATTTTTACGTTGACGTAACATGATGAGAACCTCTACGTTGCCGGCCAGATATATTTATACATACCTGGCATAAGAGTAAAGGTTCCGTACAGCTAATGATATGACGAATAGCTCATACCAAGCGCACACAGGCCTACCAAGCGCGACACAGCATTAAATCGCAGTGTGGTTCACATAGCAGCATTTCGGTTAGCTGGCTTACATGGTAAGGCTGGCCACGGCTACCAATCATCACAAGGTCGGGCGTGTGGCGCTTCATATAGGCCTGCAGCACATCACAGGGCGTACCCTGTTCTAGCACCAGCTCAACGTCTGGCACACCGTCTAGCTCACGCGTCAGGCTATCGATTTCGGTGGTCAACTGTTCACGCAGGCGCTGCACTTCATTTTCACGCCAGTGAGCATAATAGGCCTGCGAGCCCAGCTCGCGCTCGCCGGGCAATGTCCAGGCGTGTAGCAGGGTTAGCGTGGCCTCAGGGAAGCGCATTAGCGCTTCTTTTAAGGTATGCCGCGCGGTGAGCGAAAAATCGATAGGCACCAGAATATGCTGCCAGGGCTGGGTGGGCTGGTGGGAGGAGATAACCACAGGGCAAGGGGCGCTGCGTAACACGCGCATTGCCGTGGTACCCGCTAACAGATCTTTTTGCCCGCGTTTGCGATGCATGCCCAGCACAATCAGCTCGGCGTTGCGCTCATGGGCTTCACGAACGATTTCAACGTGGGGGGAGCCCGTGACGGTTTGAATCAACGTTTTCGGCGCTTCTAGCGCATAGTCTTCGCGTAGATCGGTCAGCATGGCGGTGATGTCTTCAACCACCGCCCTTTCAACATCCAACAGCACCCGCCGCGGTAGGTAAGGGTCCAGCACGTGCAGCACATCTAGCTGAACCCCTTGGGCATAGGCCAAACGCAGCGCCCGAGCAAAGGCAGCACGGTTGTCAGCGGAAAGATCGGTGGCAAACAAGATAGTTCTTGAAACTGTTCTTGAAACAGTACTGGAGAGGGTGCGGGGCATGGCGAAACGCTCCTCGGCTGAGCAACTCAACCTTACAAGCCGTTAAGCAAACACTCCTTAGCATGGTGTGCAATACGCTTTCTCGCAAGTCATCTGCCGCCTAAATACCCCAGGGCATCCAAATTACCACCAAGCGTGAAAATGGTGCACTGGGCCACGCCCATTACCCACGTTTAAACGCACGCTCGCCTCCAAGGCTGCATGCAGCCACTGCTTGGCATTGCTGATAGCGGCTACCGGGGCATCCATATCGGCATCCACGGGTAGCTTGGCCAGGCAGGCAGCTATCGCTGAAGAGAGCGCGCAGCCGGTACCGTGCAGGTTGTCGGTATCAATACGCGAAGCGGGAAGCCACTCATGGCCATTTGGCGTTGCCAGCAGATCAGGGCAGGTCGCCCCGCGCAAGTGGCCGCCTTTAAGCACCACATAAGGGGCGCCCAGTTGGGTCAAGCCCGGCAACATGGCTTCCATGGCGTCCAAGCTAGTGGGCGACGGTGAGTCAAGCAGCACTGCGGCTTCCGGCAGGTTGGGTGTTATCACATCGGCGAGCGGCACCAATATATCGCGAACTGCGCGAATGCCTTCGTCATCGACCAGAATATCGCCACTTTTGGCGACCATCACAGGGTCAAGCACAATCCAGCGCGGTCGGCGCTGGCGCAGCACATCAGCAATCACCTCAGCGACTTCACGGCTGGCGACCATACCGATTTTAACCGCATCCAGCGCCACATCATCCAGCAGGTGTTCCAGCTGCTCGCGAATGGCCTGGGGCGACACCGGGTACACCGACGCCACGCCACAGGTGTTCTGGGCGATGACGGCCGTAATGACATTGGTGCCGTAGACACCAAGAGCCGAGAAGGTTTTTAGATCGCCCTGCAAACCGGCGCCGCCGGACGGATCTGAGCCTGCAATGGTAAGCACGTTGGCAATAGTTGGCATAACGTCCCCTTACATCACCGATGGCAGCCAGGTGGCTAGCCCAGGAAACAGCGCCAGCGCCAACAGCATACCCAACTGCATCACGATAAACGGCACGACGCCGCGATAAATAGCCGACGTGGGGACACTGTGCGGCGTAACCCCACGCAGATAAAAGAGCGCAAAGCCGAAGGGCGGCGTCAAAAACGAGGTTTGCAGATTGACCGCGATCATAATGCCGAGCCAAATCGGATCAATCCCCATCGCTAATAGCACAGGCCCAACAATGGGAATCACCACAAAGGTGATCTCAATAAAATCGAGAATAAAGCCGAGCAGGAAAATCACCAGCATGACCACAATGGTGGCTCCTATCACGCCGCCTGGCATCGCTTCAAACAGGTGCGTTACCAGCTCTTCGCCGCCGTAGGCTCGGAATACCAGGGAAAACAGCGTCGCCCCGATCAAAATCAAAAATACCATGCTGGTGACCTGGGCGGTTGAACGCACCACTTCACGCAGCATCGCAATACTCAAACGCCGATTGGCGGCTGACAGCAGTAGTGCGCCAAAAGCACCAACGGCCGAGGCTTCAGTAGGCGTGGCAAAGCCGCCTAAAATCGAGCCTAACACGGCAACAATCAGCAGCACCGGCGGCATTAGGCCCTTCAGCAGCAGCGGCCAGACGCTGCCGGTATGCCCAAGCTCCGCTTTCAGCGCTTCACGGTCGGCCGGCGGCGCTACACTCGGCTTCAGCCACGCGATAATCAGCAAATAGATAATATAGGCGATGACCAGCAGCAGGCCCGGCACCATCGCACCGATAAATAGATCGCCCACCGAGAGTGTTTTCGGGCTCCACACCCCCATGGAAAGCTGTGCCTGCTGGTAGGCATTGGAAAGCACATCGCCCAATAGCACCAAGGCAATGGAAGGGGGAATGATCTGCCCAAGCGTTCCGGTGGCACAAATAGTGCCGGTTGCAAGCGCCGGCGAATAGCCGCGCTTTAGCATCGTCGGTAGCGACATCAAGCCCATGGTCACCACCGTAGCTCCTACGATGCCGGTAGACGCTGCCAGCAGCATGCCCACTAACACTACGGCAATGCCCAAACCACCCCGCAGCGCACCAAACACCATGGCCATGGCGTCTAATAGCGTTTCCGCGACGCGCGATTTCTCTAACAGCACGCCCATCAGGACAAACAGGGGCACCGCTAACAGCGTTTGGTTGGTCATGATGCCGTATAGCCGATTGGGCATGGCACTCATCATGCGCGGCTCAAAGGGGACTGGCACGCCCATGGATTGCAGCGCCCAGCCCAACCCCGCAAATGCCAGCGCCGTTCCCGCCAGCGCCAGGGCGACCGGGTAGCCCAACATGAGTACCGCGCACACCGTGGCAAACAGTACCAGCGGCATAAATTCTAATATGATCGCCAGCACTACAGGCTCTCCTCATGCTCGGGGGGTACACTTGGCAACTTGCCGCGAATAATTAGCGCCTGACGAATCAGCTGTGCAACGGCTTGCACCAACAACAGCGCCACCATGGCTAAGATCAAGCTTTTAAGCAAAAACACGCCCGGTATACCGCCATCTGAAGAGCGCTCCATAATCGCCCAGCTGGTGAGCACATAGTGATAACTGCTGATGGCAATAAACAGCGAGACGGGTATCAGCAGAAAAAGCGTGCCTAGAAAATCGACCCACGCCCGGCCGCGTGCTGACCAGCGGCGGTAGAAGATATCGACGCGCACATGGCCATCGTGGCGCAGCGTCCAGGCGGCTCCTAGCATAAACACAGCGGCGTGCATGTACATCACCGATTCCTGCATGATGATGCTGTGTATCCCCAAGGCGTAGCGCAGCACCACTATGGCAAACTGCACCACCATCATGATCACTACCAGCCAGGCAATGGCCCGACCCACTCCCTCGGTCAAGTAGTCTAGCCAGCGCAGTAACCGCGGCTCATGGGCATTGGCGTGCATGAAAAATGTCCTGGTAAAGAAAACGGCCCAGAATCATCGCTGATTCTGAGCCGAACGTCATCCTTATCTGCCGATTAGATGTTAGCTGAGAGGCTGATGCTTAGCGCTGGCCGTTTTTAACGCCAATAGGCAGGCCGCCGGGAGCGGCAAATCCAAGGCTATCGGCAAATGATCAGAAAACAGATGATCAAGCACACGCACTTCAGCCGCCTCAAGCGACTGAGATAGCAAAATATGGTCCAGCGCGTGACGCGGCTGCCAAGACGGATAACTTAACAGCGGCTTAACCGGATGCAGCGGCAGAGAGGTACTAAACCGCTCGTGAGCATGCAGCTGGTCTGGGGTGCAATTAAGATCACCCATTACCACCACATGGCGCAGCGGCTGAATAATCTCGCTTAAATAATTGAGCTGACGCACCCGCCCCCGATGGCTGAGCGCCAAGTGGGCAACAAAAATATGCAGTGCATCAGGCCCATCCCCAAAGCGGGCATGAATCGCCCCACGCCCTGGCATGGCCCCAGGCAAACGGTGCTCTTCAATTTTGCTGGGCACCAGGCGCGATAACAGGCCATTACTGTGTTGCGCGATGCGCCCCAAATTGCGGTTTAACTGCTGATAGTGATGGGGAAACCCTGCCCGAGTAGCAAGAAACTCGACTTGGTTGACGCGGCTGGAACGAAAGCTGCCGCCATCAACCTCTTGCAGCCCCACCACATCAAACTTACTCAGCACTTCACCCATCATCGCCAAACGATGCTGGCGCTGGGGGTGCGGCAATAAATGCTGCCAGCTGCGGGTGAGGTAATGGTGATAAGCAGAGGTTTGAATGCCTACCTGCAAATTAAACGTCAGCAGACGCAGGTGACCACCCTCTAGTAGCGTTGAGCGAGCGTCACCTATCGCCATCTCATCACTCCCTCTCCCTTCCTGCAGCACGGTTATTCTGTGCGCTCAGCGCGTACCTGCTCAATCAGCGCACTGGCAATCAGCGGCATGTTGTCCAAACTGCCGGCAGTGCTAGGTGTCACCAGGTAGCGGCCATCAATAACCAGTGCCGGCACACCCATCAGGCGCATTTCGCGCATGCGGCTGTTGGCTTTATTCACTTCACTGCGAACGTTAAAGGCCGTCAGCGCTTGTTTTGCCTCTTCTTCAGTCACGCCATAGTCGGCGAAGAAGGTGGCGATGTCATCGGCCTCGGTCAGTGCGCGACCGTCTTCATGAATAGCATTAAAGAAATCAGCGTGAAGCTCTTCTCTAATACCGAGCGATTCGGCCGCGTAGAACGCCGTCGCGTGAGTGTTCCAATCACCGCCCATGGTCGCTGGCATGTGCTCTACGCTAACGTCGTCTTCCAGCGTTTCGTACCAATCGTTAACGGGTTCTTGCAACCGATAGCAGTGCGGGCAACCGAACCAGAACACCTCGGTCACTTCTATTTGCCCGTCTTCAACGTAGGTTTCTACCGGCGCTTCAAGCAGCTGATAGTGCTGGCCTTCCACCAATTCCTGGGCGCTAACCGCCGCAGAAAGTCCTAAACCGGCCATCGCGACCATGAGCGTTTTAAACATGCGTGTATTCTCCATAGGCAGGCGAAGATAGTTAGGCAAAAACAATTAGGCGAAAACAGTTAGGCAAAAATAGCTAAGCGAAGGCTATGACCGTAAATACATTAGCGGGTTCCCTCATCTAGCCGCCATTTCAAGCCGCTAGATGAGGTTCCGCAATCGGCATAGGGAAGCGTTTTAAGCCTAACGACCAGTTCAGGCCTAACGATTAGTTCAGGCCTAATAGATAATTAGCCACGGCTTCCATATCGCTGTCGCTCATTTTAGAGGCAATATCACCCATCATGTTATTGGGGCTATTGTTACGATCGCCTGACGCGAATGCCTGCAGTGTTGAGACCGTGTACTGAGCGTGCTGCCCAGACAAGCCGGGGTAAACGGCGCTGCCGATACCGACACCCGTTGGCGTATGGCAGGCTGAACAGGCAGGAATGCCTTTAGACATATCGCCCGCGCGGTAAAGTTCTTCACCGCGAGCCAGTAGCTCAGCGTCTTCATCGCTGGTTTGGCCCAGGTTGGCGTCTTGGCGCGCGAAGCGAGCCGCTGCATCCCAGGCGTCTTGGTCAGAAAAATTATCCACCATACCCGCCATTTGAGGCACCATTCGCCGCCCATCACGGATATCCATGATTTGTTTGGCCAAATAGGACATTTGCTGCCCCGCCAAATTAGGGAAGGCGCCCGAAGGGCTAATGCCTTGCTGCCCATGACAGGCAACGCAGGTTTGGGATAACTGCTGGCCGGCTGACGCATCAGCGTTGGCTTGGTAGTCAGTTTGAGCGTGGGCGGCGCCAACGGCGCCCATGGTAATTGCCAGGCTTGCCAGTAACTTTCTCATTGCTATTCCACTATGCCGTTTTATGTTTGACTGGTACGCACCCTGGGCGCTTCCCAGGCTCCACAAATTACCAGGGTTAGCTCCGCCAATACGAACAACGTGTCGCGTTGGTCGCTGCTGGCTAGAGCGCAATGTTACACTAGCGCCCCAGGTCGCAGATATAAACCGCTTGCATTATAACGAATCACCCCAGCGGCGGGAATGCAAGTCTTGGAATGCTTTAGGGGTAATTCGTCGCGGTACTGCTTGTTGCTTTTTACTCTCTGCCCATCATGATTCGCTATCATGCGCTCTACTATACATGACGTAAAAGCTTTGCATGACGTGAAAGCTTTACATGATCTAATAGCTTTGCATGATGTAATAGTGATGTGACGGTGCGTTGAGTAGGCCGCTTTTATGTTCGTTTTCCAGGATCAATTCCATGTCTACCCCCCATGATAGCCCAGCCACCCGGCTGAACTACCCGACTGCCAGCTTTATTATTAGCGCGCCTACCCTGGCGCTGTGCCCGGATGACACCGGCGCAGAAGTAGCCTTTGCCGGGCGCTCCAACGCGGGTAAATCAAGCGCTATTAACGCGCTGACACAACAAAACGCCTTGGCACGCACCTCGCGCACGCCGGGTCGTACCCAGTTGATCAACTTCTTTAGCGTCATGAATGACGAGTCTCGGCGTTTGGTCGACCTGCCAGGCTACGGCTATGCCAAGGTGCCTGAATCGGTCAAGCTGGAGTGGCAAAAGCACTTAGCGGAGTATTTGCGCAACCGTTTTAGTCTACGCGGCTTAGTACTGCTAATGGACGTGCGCCACCCGCTGACAGAGTTTGACCAAATGATGCTCAACTATGCCGACCAGCGCGAAATGCCGGTGCATATTCTGCTCACCAAGTCAGACAAACTCAAAAAAGGCCCCGCCAACGCCGCGTTACAAAAAGTGCGCTCTCGCTTGAAAGAGTGGGAAGACCTTGTCTCGGTACAGCTGTTTTCCTCACTCAAGCGCGATGGCGTTGATACGCTGTCACAGAAACTCGATCAGTGGCTGTATACGCCGCCTGAATGACGCTTTTCAAGCGCTCGTTTTCAAGCCCTCGTTTTCTAGCTTCTCAAGCACGCTGGGCAACTCTTTAACATGGGCAATGCGATGTACGCGAGGGGGAAGCGCTTGATCCCCCGCCGCTGAAATCCATACCGCGTGCATGCCCAACTGCTGCGCGGGCAGCACGTCTTCCTGCCAGGAATCGCCCACGTGCATCGCGCACTCGGGCGCAACGTTCAGGCGCGAAAGCGCGGTAAGAAAAGGCGTTGGGTCGGGCTTAGGTGCCAGCAACTCGCCAGCGGCAATGGCGACCGGAAAGTAGGCCGCCAACGGCTGGCGCTGAAGGTGAATATTGCCATTGGTGATCGCCGCCAACTGGTAGCGCTCAGTCAATGCCGCAAGCAAACCTGCCGCTTCAGGATGAGGCGTCACCTGTACGCGCAGGCGGTGAAACTCATTCATCGCCGCTGCCGCCCACAGCAGCGCGGCACTGCGTGGCAAGCCTTCGGCTTCTAACTGGGCTTCTAAAGCACGCAGACGCAGCCAGGTGAAATCACCGCGCCGTTCAGGCACGTCTTTCGCCAGCTGTTGGCGGCGCTGTAGGTAATCATGCCCGCCGGCGGCGTGGTCGAGCGCAAGCACAGGCTCCTGTCGTGCGGCGCGCCAGGCGCTAAGTGCCTCCAGCAGCCAGCGGTAATGCCCTTCTTCCGTGCGCGCCATTACCCCATGGTTATCCCACAGCGTATCGTCGAGATCGAAGGTAATCGCCTTCAGCATCGTCATGGATTACTCCTGGGCTATTTGTTTCCTGGACCGGGGCTTCTTTTCGCGCGGGGGTGTGCGGCATCGTAGCTGGTGGCCAGGTGCTGCCAATCGAGCCGGGTGTAGATTTGCGTGGTCGACAGATTGGCGTGCCCCAGCAGCTCCTGCACGGCGCGCAGGTCTTGGCTCGACTCCAACAAATGGCTAGCAAAAGAGTGACGCAAACGGTGAGGATGCAAATGCTCGGGCAAGCCACGGGCAAGCGACAGCTGGGCTAAGCGTTTTTGAATAGCGCGATGGCCTAACCGCTGCCCGCGCTGCCCCACAAATAGCGCGCGCTCATCCAACGGCGCGAGTGCTGAGCGGCAACCCAGCCACTCGGCCAGCGCCTGCTGGGCACGGCACCCCACCGGCACCTGGCGCGGCTTGCCGCCTTTGCCGATCACCCTTACGCGGCTATGTTGCAAATCGCCCAGATCAAGCGCCGCTAACTCCGCCAAGCGCAGGCCGCTGGAGTAAAACAGCTCAAGAATCGCTTGATCTCGCACACCCAGCGGCGAGCCATCGTGGGGGGTATCAAGAAAGCGCGCTAACGCATCGACATCCACCGGGCGCGGCAGGTGGCTGGGCTGTTTAGGGGTGCGCAACAGCCCCACCGGGTTATCGGCCAACACGCCCTGCTTGACCAAGTAATCGGCAAAGCGTGAAAGCGCCGCCCGCCGCCGGGCAAGGCTTCTAGGTGCCAGGCCACGGCTGCGTTCTGCCCCTAGAAAGGCGCGTAGCAGCGCGGTGTCTAACGCCGCAGGGTCGGTCACCGCGCGGCGCTCGGTAAAGCGGCATAGCGCAGCCAGATCATGCCGGTAGGCTTCAACGGTAGCAGGGCTTGCGTGAGCGGCTAGCGCAGCCAGAAATGTCTCGGCGCGCTTGGCTATGGTTATTTCAGCCGGGAGTGTTTCAACCATGATCGCCCAGGCGTACCAGCAGGCGCGCGACAATATCGCCCAGATACTCGGTGAACAGCGTGTCCATACTGGCGCGATAAGCGTCAGGGTTAGGGCTTGCCAGCAACAGATAGCCCAGCGGGTCGCCTGCCGAGAGGCGCGAAATAGCGCAGGAACCTGCTTTACGCGGCGGGTCAACATGGGGCAGCAAGCACTTCCAATCACTGACGCTAAGCTTAACGCAGCGGCTGGTGCGGCCATCTAGCAGCGCGGTCAGGCGCGCGCTGGCGTATTGATCCAGCACATGGCGCGGCGGCTGGGGCAGCGCTGGCTCGCTATCGCTTAACGTAGCGGGGCACCACAGCGCCATGGCCGGGGTTTCAAAACGCTCGCTGAGCTGGGTGGCCAGCGCCTGCGCCAGCGCATCACGGTCTTGCGCTTCTACCAACGCTATCAAGGTTTCGCGCAGCCGGCGGTATTGGGATTCATTATGGCGAGCGGTATCCAGCAAGTGCTCCAGTCGCCCTTCCGCCATTTCGGCTCGCTTACGCAGATCTAACACTAAACGTTCTAGCAGCGACACCGCGCCATCAATATGCGGGTGGGGCACCTGCAGCTGTTGCAGCAGCCCTTCACGGCCGACGAAAAAATCGGGATGACGCGCCAGCCAGAACGCCACTTGATCAGGATCGAGCGTTTTGCGGGGTTCGGGGGCTTGAGACATCGCCGTTCTCCTCGAATTTAATTAAGGGCTACACGGCCATCGAAGACGCGTGTCGCCGGTCCCACCATCGTTAGCGCCCCTTCAGGGTCAGGCCACTCAATGCTGAGTTCTCCACCGGGCAAATGGACTTTTACCGGGCTTTTCAGTAGCCCCTGGCGAATGCCGCTGGCCACCGCGGCGCAGGCACCGGTACCGCAGGCCAGCGTTTCGCCGCTGCCGCGTTCATACACGCGCAGGCGAATTTCACTGGGCGAGAGCACTTGCATAAAGCCCACGTTAACACGCTTAGGAAAACGGGGATGTGCCTCTACCAACGGGCCTAGGCGTTCCACTGGGGCGCTATCAACGTTCTCAACCTGCAGCACCGCGTGGGGGTTACCCATGGAAACCACGCCGACCTGCAATGTTTCACCGCCCACGTCCAGCGCGTGCAACGGCTGATCGCCACTTGCCTCGAACGGCAGCGCGGCAGGGCTAAAGCGCGGGCGACCCATATTCACCCGCACCATACCGTCGTGTTGCACGGTGAGCACCAGCGGGCCGCCAGCGGTTTCTACATGAATTTCATGTTTATGGGTCAGCCGCTGATCGCGCACAAAGCGGGCAAAACAGCGCGCGCCGTTGCCGCAATTTTCCACTTCACTGCCGTCGGCATTATAAATGCGATAGCAAAAATCCATCTCCGGGTCGCGGGGGGGCTCGACCACCAACAGCTGATCAAAACCTATTCCGAAGCGGCGGTCCGCCAGCGCACGGATGTGTGCTTCATCCAGCCGCGCGCGCTGAGTAACCAGGTCCACCATGACAAAGTCATTGCCCAGACCATGCATCTTGGTGAAGTGTAAAAGCATCAGCGCCCCCCTTCGGGTAGCAGCGCTTCACCCGCCCACAGGCTGGCAACGGTTTCCCGTGCGCGCACTACATGGCAGTTGTCGCCATCGACCATTAGCTCGGCAGCGCGAGGGCGGCTGTTGTAGTTCGAGGCCATCACAAAGCCGTAGGCACCCGCCGAGCGCACCGCCAGCAGGTCGCCTTCGGCAATCGCCAGCTCGCGCTCTTTGCCCAGGAAGTCACCGGTTTCGCACACCGGGCCCACCACATCGTAAAGCGCGCTTTCCCGCGTTCGGCGAGTATCCACCGGCACAATCGCCTGCCACGCCTGATACAGCGCAGGGCGAATCAAGTCGTTCATGGCGGCGTCAACAATGGCGAAGTTCTTGGTTTCGCCAGGCTTTAAAAACTCAACCCGCGTGAGCATAACGCCGGCATTAGCGGCGATGGAACGGCCTGGCTCAAACAGCAGGGTAAGTTTCTCGCCGCCTTCCCAGCGTGAAAGACGCGCCAGCAGCTGGCTGGCGTAATCAAACGGCTGGGGCGGTTTTTCATCGCGATAGGTCACCCCCAAGCCGCCACCTAGATCGAGGTGCTCGATTTCGACACCCCGTTCACGCAGGCGCTCCATCAGCACCAGCAAGCGGTCAAGGGCATCCAAAAACGGCGCTGTTTCGGTTAGCTGCGAACCGATATGGCAATCGAGCCCCTTGACCTGCAGGTTGGGCAGGCTGGCCGCTAACTGGTAGACATCCAGCGCTTCATCTACCGGAATGCCGAACTTGTTGTCTTTCAAGCCGGTGGAAATATACGGGTGGGTGCCGGCATCGACATCCGGATTCACCCGCAGCGAAACCGGGGCAATTTTACCCAGCTCGCCGGCGACGCGATTCAAGCGCTCAAGCTCCGGGCGCGATTCAACGTTAAAGCACTTAATGCCCACTTCCAGCGCACGCGCCATTTCATGGGGCTGCTTGGCAACGCCGGAAAACACCACCTTCGCCGGGTCGCCGCCGGCTTTAAGCACGCGCTCAAGCTCGCCGATGGAAACGATATCAAACCCTGCGCCAAGCTTGGCCAGAAGACCCAGCACGGCCAGGTTGGAATTGGCCTTCACCGCGTAGCAAATCAGGTGCGGGTGGCCGCCCAGCGCTTCGGTATAGGCGCGAAAGTGGCGCTCAAAGGTCGCTTTTGAATAGACGTAGCACGGCGTGCCGTGCTCGTCGGCAATCCGTGACAGCGGTACCTCTTCGGCATACAGCACGCCATCGCGGTAATTAAAATAATCCATGGTGCTCTCCCTTTCTTCTACCCCTGCGGCTGTCTATTCAAAGGACTGCCTATCAAAGGACGGCCTATTCAGAAGGCTGCTCAGACGGCTCGGTGGCGGGCGCATCACTGGGCAGATACAGCGGCCCTTTTTGCCCGCAGCCGGCTAAACCGGCCACGCCTGCCAACAGCAGCGCCACCATTGCCAGCCTCGAAAGCGTCTTCATGCGCCCGCCTTGAGTGCGCTTAGCGCCTCACGCGCTCGCTGGGCGGCCGCCCGTACCTGATTCGGCGCCGTGCCACCAATGTGATTACGCGCAGCCACCGAGCCTTCCAGGGTCAACACCTCAAAGACATCCTGCTCAATAATGTCGGAGAACTGTTTCAACTCATCAAGGCTCATTTCGGAGAGATCTTTTTCAGTTTTAAGGCCGTAAGCCACCGACTGACCAACGATTTCGTGAGCATCGCGGAACGCTACACCTTTGCGCACCAAGTAGTCGGCCAAGTCTGTGGCGGTAGAAAAGCCGCGTCGCGCTGCTTCATACATGCTGGCTTTTTTCGGCTCGATGGCAGGCACCATATCGGCAAATGCTTTTAAGCAGTCGCGCACAGTATCCACGGCATCAAACAGCGGCTCTTTATCTTCCTGGTTATCTTTGTTGTAGGCCAGCGGCTGGGACTTCATCAGCGTCAGCAGCGCCATTAAGTGGCCATACACACGTCCGGTTTTACCGCGTACCAGTTCAGGTACGTCGGGGTTCTTCTTCTGCGGCATGATAGATGAGCCGGTGCAGAAGCGGTCGGGCAGATCAATAAAGTTAAACTGGGCGCTGGTCCACAACACCAGCTCTTCGCTCATGCGCGACAAGTGCATCAATAGGATGCTGGCGAAGCTAGTAAATTCAATCGCAAAATCACGATCTGAAACGGCGTCTAGCGAGTTTTCCGCCGGGCGGTCAAAGCCTAGTAGCTCTGCTGTTACGTGGCGATCAATCGGGTAGGTCGTCCCGGCCAGCGCGGCGGCCCCCAGCGGCATCACGTTAACGCGCTTACGGCAGTCTAATAAGCGCTCGTGATCCCGGGCCAGCATCTCTTGCCACGCCAACATATGGTGACCAAAGGTAACCGGCTGGGCGGTCTGCAGATGCGTAAAGCCCGGCATAATAGTGTCGGCTTCACGGTCGGCAAGCTCAATCATGCCTTCGCGCAGGCGCTTCAATTCCACTTCAATGACATCAATCTCATCGCGCATAAACAGGCGGATATCGGTGGCTACCTGGTCGTTGCGCGAACGCCCGGTGTGCAGCTTTTTGCCGGTAATGCCGATTTTGTCGGTCAGCCGTGCTTCGATGTTCATGTGCACATCTTCAAGCGGCACCGACCAGTTGAATTCGCCACGCTCAATCTCACCCTGAATCTCGTTCAGACCGTTGATAATGGCATCGCGCTCGTCATCGGTCAGCACGCCCACGCGGGCCAGCATCGCGGCATGGGCAATGGAGCCCTGAATATCTTGACGCGCTAAGCGCTGGTCGAAAGTAACAGACGCAGTGAAGCGTGCGACAAAGGCATCGGTGGGCTCGCTAAAGCGACCGCCCCAAGACTGATTCGTAGCTTGGCTCATCGAAGGTATATCCTGCTGACAAAACGTAAAAGTCGTTACGGAAAGTGGGAGTCGTTGCGGAAAGTGTACCAGAGTCGTCGCTCAGCGAGCAGTAAACGCGGGCGGTAAGTTCAGAAACGCACAGAGAGCGCTGAGGGGCATGGGGCGAGCAAAGTAGTAACCCTGAAAATAGTCACACTTACGCTGTTCTAAGTAGGCGAACTGCTCCCACGTCTCCACGCCCTCTACTAACACCTCTAACCCCATTTTTCCCGCCATGGCAACGACGCCATCAATAATGGCCGCATCATTGATGTCAGTGATGACATCGCGAACAAAAGAGCGATCAATTTTGATTCTATTAATCGGCAGACGCTTTAGGTAGCTCAGGCTGGAGAAGCCTGTTCCAAAGTCATCCAGGGCAATAAGTATTCCCAACGTGCGTAAATCTTGTAGCACTTGGATGGCTTGCTCAGTGCTGTCCATCATCACGCCTTCAGTTAACTCCAGCTCTAAAAGCGCAGGCGTTAAGCCGCTGTCAGCTAATACTTGCTCAATAGAGGCTAAAAACCCCGGCCGTTGAAACTGCATAGGCGAGATATTGACCGCCATGATAATAGTGCCAACCCCCATAGCATTAAGCTGCTGAGCATCTCGACAGGCGGTCGCCAACACCCATTCACTGATGGGAATAATTTGGCCAGTATCCTCGGCAAGGCTTATAAAATCGGAAGGCGGAATATTGCCGCGTTCTGGGTGGTGCCAACGAAGCAAAGCTTCTATGCCTACCACCCGCCCTGTTGGCGCATGGATTTGCGGCTGGTAATGCAGCCTAAACTGCTGCTTTTCGATAGCTTGCTGCAGCGCACTGCGTAATTTCACACGTTCGCTGACCTTGCGGTTTAAATCTTCGGTAAACCAGTGATAGGTATTACGCCCCCGGCGCTTGGCCTTGTACATCGCCAAATCCGCCTGCTGAATCAACTGGCGAGGGTTCTCCATGCTGCCATCATCAATGGCGATCCCAATACTCGCCGTAATACGCAGCTCGCTACCGCGATACCAGTAAGGCGGAGCAAGTCGCAGAAGTAAGCGCTCAACGACTTGCACCACATCATTTTCATGGGCCAGATCCGGCAACAGCACAACAAACTCGTCACTACCAAAGCGCGCCACGGTATCCCAGGGGCGTAACTCCTCTTCTAACCGTTTGGCGACCTCAACCAGAATAAAATCACCGACATCATGGCCGAGGGTATCGTTAATGGGTTTAAAATCATCCAGGTCAATAAACAACACGGCGATATAGCGATGGTAGCGTCTTGCCAGCACACACCCTTGCATCAAGCGCTGATTCAGCATTACCCGGTTGGGGAGTCCCGTTAAAGCGTCGTGATGGGCGTTATGGGCTAGCTGGGCCTGGTATTCGCGCTGTTCGGAGATATCGTTCTGCACGCCAACAAAGTGCGTCACTTGGCCGTTCTCATCACGTACTGGTGAAATGTGCAGGTCGTTCCAAAAAACCGTGCCGTCATGCCGATAGTTGCGGATAACCACGTGGACTTCACGCTGTTCGGTAACCCCTACCTTTAGCTGCTTGACGGTGGCGGGGTCGGTCTCTGCGCCCTGCAGGAAACGGCAGTTACGCCCCAGTGCCTGACTGCGCGAATAACCGGTAATGCGCTCAAAGGCAGCGTTGACGTAAACCAGAGGCAGATCGCTGCTCTGAGCATCGACAATAAGCACACCATTGGTGCTTGATTCAACACTACGCTCCAATAATTTTAGCTGTTGTTCGCTAGCTTTACGCCGCGTAATCACCCGAGCGATTACGTAAATCACGTCCTCCCCCAACGACGGCGAAATTTCTAACCAGTGCTGCTTGCCGGTTGCGGAAATAGCGCGCACCTCAAAGGGGGTAACCTTTTCGCCTTGATGCACTCGCTGTAACGCCCGCTCGATCACGGGGTGATCAAGGGGATCCACAACGACGCCACAGGCACGACCGATTAATTGTTCGGACGAGTACCCCAGCAGCGTCTCGAAGGCTGGATTGACTTGCAGCAGCGTGCCTTCAACGTCAATACAGCAGAACAGATCCTGAGAAAGCAGAAAGAACTGGTCTAGCTCACACTGAGGCACAACTGAAAGCATGGCATCGCCTAAAAAGGTAGATAACAAAGAGGTAAATAACGGGTTCACGCCGGCGTTTAATTGTTCAGGTTATTTTTACTGCGTGGCCGGGTGCTTTATGATGAGGTTTATCATAGTTTGACACGCCGTGTCTGCGGTATAGGGAGAATAACGTGCTATCTATCACAAAATTGCGCATTGCCACGCGCAAAAGTCAACTGGCCATGTGGCAGGCCGAGTACGTTCGCGACCGCTTAATGGCGGAACACAGCGGCCTGGAAGTCGAGCTTGTAGCGCTTTCTACCAAGGGCGACAAGATTCTTGATACCCCACTTTCCAAGATTGGCGGCAAGGGGCTGTTTGTTAAAGAGCTGGAAGACGCCATGCTGGATGGCCGCGCCGATATTGCCGTCCATTCCATGAAAGACGTGCCGATGCACTTTCCTGAAGGGCTTGGTTTGTCGGTCATCCTAGCGGGTGCCGACCCCACCGATGCGTTTGTCTCTAACCATTACGCCAGCCTTGAAGAGCTGCCTGAAGGCGCCCGTATTGGCACCGCAAGCCTACGGCGCGGCCTGCAAATTCGCGAAGCCCGCCCTGATCTGCAAATTCTTAACCTGCGTGGCAACGTGCAAACGCGGCTTGCCAAGTTAGATGCCGAAGAATTCGACGCCATTATTCTCGCCACTTCTGGTTTAAAACGTTTGGGCTTAGACGAGCGAATTGCCCAGGCGCTGCCGCCAGAAGTGTGCTTGCCCGCCTGCGGCCAAGGCGCACTAGGCATTGAGTGCCGCCTGCACGACCCTGACCTTATTGCCCTGCTAGCCCCGCTGGATGACGCCGACACCGCCACACGAGTGCGCGCCGAGCGGGCAATGAATACCCGCCTAGAAGGCGGCTGCCAAGTGCCCATCGCAGGCCACGCAGTGCTAGACAGCGACAATGAAACCCTGTGGTTACGCGGCTTAGTCGGCAACCCTGAGGGTACCGAAGTGCTGCGCGCCGAAGGGCGGGGTTCAATGCATGAGCCCGAAGCGCTGGGCATTCGCATTGCCGAAGAACTCCTCGACCAAGGCGCAGGCGCTATTTTGGCCGAGGTGTATGGCCGCGAGATATGAGCCAACCGGTACTGATCTGCCGCCCTGGCGAGCGCGGTGAGGCGCTAGCCGCTGCATTACGCGCCCAGGGCGAGCGCGTTGAAACGCTGGACGTCATGCAGCTTGAGCCGCTGCCAGAAGACCCCGCGATGCGGCGTATCTGGCTGGATATTGATCAGTACCATAAGATCGTAGTGGTCAGCCCCTTTGCCGCCGTTTGCTTAAGCGAATCGCTCGACCGCTTTTGGCCCCAACTGCCGGTCGGGATTGACTATTACAGCGTCGGCAGTGCCACCGCAGCAACGCTTTATGACCAGCTGGGTGTGCGCGTACACGTGCCTTCGCCCAGCGCCGGCGAAGATACTAGCGAAGCGTTGCTGGCGCTGGCTTCGCTGCAGCAGCTAGATAACCAGCGCATTCTACTGGTGGCGGGTGAAGGTGGCCGCACGCTATTAGCAGAAACGCTTGCCACGCGAGGTGCTAATATTACTCGTGTGGCCGTTTATCGGCGCACGCTCCACCCCCCTGCACCCGCCCAGCAAACGTGCCTTTTTTCAGGTAATTACCGGGCGTTGATCGTCACCAGCAGCGAACTGCTAGAACATCTGGCAAAATGGTGCAATCAGGCGGCCTTGAACCAACCGCTAATCGTTTCCAGCCGCCGTTTAGCTACACTGGCAGGCATACTAGGTTTTTGTAACCTCAAAGTGGCGTCTGGAGCAACGCCCGCTGCGTTGATAGCGGCGTTGGAGACCTGCGACTCACAGGGTGCCGATGTCGATCAAGGAACTTACTAAGGGCTAGCGACAGATGAGCAGCAAACAAATAAACGATCAGGATGATGCACAACCGACGTCTGCAGATGCCTCACCCGGCATCGCTAAGACGACCGACAAACCCGCTTCTGCCTCTGCTTCGGAGACGACAGCGACCACACCGCCGGAGGCATCAACGTCTTCGTCTCAGAGCAGCAACCAGAGCGGTAACCAGAACGCCAACAAGCAAAACCGTTCACGGCGACGTGGCAAAGGTGCTCAGGCGGCAGAAACACCTGCAGCTAACGCGGCCGCTTCAACACCGGCCTCAGGCAGCGCCGTGCCGCCGGCCACCGGCCATCAAGGCAGCGGCGGCGGTAAAGGCAGCGGCGGCGGTAAAGGCAGTGGCGGGGGTAAAGGCAGTGGTTTTGCCATTATCCTGGTGATTATCCTGGCAATCGCTTTAATATTCGTCGCTTGGCAAGGCTGGCAACGCCTTGAAAGCCAGCAGCAGCGTATCGACGCACTGGCCCAGCAGGCGGAAGGCAATGCCTCGCAACAAGCGCTTAACGACCTTGCAGCGCGCCTAGACAGCGGCGAAGCACAGCGCGATGAAGCGCTGCAAAGCACCATGGGTGAGCTGCGTGATGAACTTGACAGCTACCGCAGCGAGGTCGACCAAACCCTAGGCCAAGTGCTGGACCAGCTCTCTCAAGAGCAGGACACCGACGAACGCGACTGGCTACATGCCGAAGCGGCTTATCTGCTGCGCCTAGCTAACCAGCGCTTACAGTTAGAAGGCGACGTTGAAGGCGCAGCCGCGCTGCTGCGTACCGCTGACGCCCGCTTGGTTGATGCTGACAACCCTGCGCTAACCACGGTGCGCCGTGAGATTGCCAGTGAACTAGCAGCGCTGGATGCCGTGCCCAGGGTTGACCGCACCGGTATTTATCTCGCCCTGAATGCCCAGCAGGAGCGCCTGTCGAGCTTGCGTCTTTCGCAGGAAATCGAAGAGCGCGCCGTCACCTCTAGCATCGAACAGCCACCTACCGGCACTTTCCAGCGCCAGTTGGCGCGCTTTGGGCAAGAGCTAAAAGACCTGGTGGTGATTCGTCAGCACGATGAAGCGCTGGAAGCGTTGATCACACCTGAGCAAGAGTCTTACCTGCGCCAGAGCATGCGCTTAGTGCTGGAGCAATCTCAGCTGGCGCTGCTCAACGAAGAGCAGGCACTTTATGAAGCCAGCATCGACAAAGCGCTACAGCTGCTGAACGGCTATTACGATACCTCTCGTGACGAGACACAAAGCGTTATCACGCGCCTGCAAGAGCTCAAGCAGGCTCAGGTAAAGCCGGAGCTGCCGGATATCAGCGCTTCACAGCAGGAACTCGCACGCTTTATCGACAACCGCTATGAGACGCGTGGCCAAAGCGGAGGTGATTCATGAGAAAGCTTGTTCTCCTCATTGTTGCAGGCCTCGCCGTCGGTGCCCTGTTTGGGCACCTGATGATGTCCGTGCCCGGCTACTGGCTGATCCGCGTAGGCGACGCTTCCGTTCAAACGTCGTTCTGGTTTGGCCTGGTGCTGCTGTTCGCGGCGTTTATCGCACTGCATTTTGTTTTGCGCCTGCTCAGCGGCATTATTCGCCCGATGGGGCGCTTTCGCAGCTGGAACAGCCGTGCCCGCAACCGTCGCGCCATGCAGCGCACCGTGCGCGGTTTGGTAGCGCTGACCGAAGGCCGCTGGAAAAAAGCTGAAAAAACCCTGGTGAGTGCTGCAGACGACTCCAGCACACCGCTGGTTAACTACCTATCGGCGGCGCTGGCTGCCCATTACCAGGGCCATCACGCTAAATCCCAGGAGCACCTGAATCAGGCGCAGCTCACCACCGACGGAGCCGATACCGCCGTTGGCTTGATGCAAGCGCAGATGATGATTGAGCGCCAGCAGCCGGAAGAAGCCCAGGCAATTCTCAACCGGTTGGATAAAAAGCTCACGAACCATCCGCAGGTGCTCAAACTGCTCAAGCAGGTGCATGTAAGCGTTAACGATTGGGAAGGCCTGCGGCACTTGATTCCACGCCTGGCAGCGCAAAAGCTAATCACCCAGCAAGAACGTGAGCAGTTAGAGTTTAAAGCCTACCGCGAACTCATCGTGTTCGAAGCCCAAAACCCCACTAACATTGAGCGAGTGCGCGGCCTGTGGGCAGATATGCCTGACTACCTGCGCGGCAATACCGAGCTGATCGTGCTTTACAGTGAAGCGTTGATTCAAGCCAACGAAGAACCAATTGCAGAACGCCTGCTCAACCACTCGCTGGACCAACACTGGGACGCGCGGTTGGTGAAGCGCTATGGCCTGCTGAATGTGGATGCGGGTCGCCAGCTTATTAAAGCCGAAAAGTGGCTTCAAGAGCGCCCCAACGACCCCGAGCTGCTGCTAGCGTGTGGTCGGCTTTCGCTGCGCACCGGCCAATGGCAAAAGGCATTAGAGTACTTTGAAGCCAGCCAGCGTCAGCGCCCCAATGGCGAAGTTTGCGCTGAACTTGCACGTCTCTATGCAAGCCTTGGCGAGCATAATAAGAGCCAGCTCTACTATCGCCACAGCGTCGAAATGCTGGCCAAATCGCTGCCATCGCTGCCGCAACCCAGCGATGCTAACGACAGCAAAAAGCCCGGCAGTAAGCAAAAAGACAGCAAAACCATTAAGAAAAGCGCCTAGGGTTGCTTCTGGTATAACGTGAAAGGGCGCCTCTTCAGCAGTGGCGCCCTTTTTAGTGGCTCAAGGTTTTGCGGGTGGCATTTGCGGTGGCGCAGAGGTAACTTCAACCGGCGTTTCAGCCTCCGCTGGCTGATCCAACATTGCTGTGCAGTGGCCACAGCGCGTGGCTTTGATCGGCACCACCATCAAACAGTAAGGGCACGGCTGCTCCGTAGGGTTCGCAGGCGCTACCGCCTCTTCGCGCTTTAATCGGTTAATGGTGCGTACCAATAAGAAGACCACGAAGGCGACAATCATAAAGCTGACCACCGCATTGATAAAAAGCCCGAGGTTTAGCGTTACCGCCCCTGCCTCCTGGGCATCCGCCAGCGTCGCATAAGGGCCGCCCACCGCCCCTTGGCGTAACACTACAAACAGATTGGAAAAATCCACACCGCCCACCAACAAGCCAATCAGCGGGTTCATCACATCCGCCACCAGGCTCTGCACAATCAGCGTAAACGCCCCACCGATAATGATCCCCACCGCCATATCGACGACGTTGCCTTTTACCGCAAACTCTCGGAATTCCTGGAAGAATTTTGCCATGTTCAAACGTCCTAACGTTTCGTTTTAGCCAATACCCTAGGTTATAGCGTCTTGCTAAAAGCATGGGCTAGGGTGTGTTAGACGGCAAGTAATTTCCTGGCGGTTCGATACTAGGCATTATAAAGCGTTGAAGCCCCTTCCTCGTGCAACTATGTGTCAGCGACTAACCAAGCTATACGAGTCGTTGCTGAAAGCTCAGCGAATAGGCGTACTCGGAAGCTTTCCCCCTCTTGTTACTACCTTGCATTACTAAAGTCTTAGACGTTATTTAGCTTTCAAGTGCGTAAATACTGGTAGCGTTATAGCGCCTCACCTAGTTAGTAGCAGATTGCCCGGTTGTTTGAGCAATGCAGCCTGATTGGAAGCCACCGAAGGTAAATGCCACCATTAGTTAAGAAGTTACTCATACCTTGGAGTTCTTATGGAATTACGCCACCTGAGGTACTTTTGCGTTGTCGCTGAAGAGCTTAATCTCACCTGTGCCGCTAAACGCTTGCATATGTCACAGCCGCCACTTTCGCGCCAAGTTAAACAGCTAGAGCAGGAAGTTGGGGTCGAACTGTTTGAGAGAAGCTCGCGAGGCCTTCGCTTAACACCATCGGGTATATTTTTTCAGCAGCGTGCTTTAGAAATTTTGGAGAAAGTAGACGTCACTATTGATACAACACGCCACATGGCACGTAGCAAGCGAACTCTATTTGGAATTGGCTTTGTCCCCTCTATCTTTTATGGGCAGATTCCAATGCTGGTTCGCGACTTGCGTCAAATTGAGAATGTGGAAATATCATTGACAGAACTTACGACCATACAGCAAATTCAGGCGCTTAAAGCAGGTCGTATTGACATGGGATTTGGACGTCTTCGCATTGATGATCCAGACGTAGAGCAAGAGATACTCTTCAATGAGCCATTTATTGCTGCCCTTCCTAGCGGTCACCCTTTAGAGGGCACTACGCCTACATGCGAAGAATTGGCACGTTATCCACTTATTCTTTTCCCCGCCAAACCACGTCCTAGCTTGGCAGATATGGTACTAGGTATTTTCCGCCGACAAGGCTTAAAGGTTGAGGTCATACAGGAAGCAAACGAAGTTCAGACAGCACTTAGCCTCGTCGCCTCTGATATCGGTATTACACTGGTACCTGAGGAGGTAAAGCGCGTACAACGAGATGGTATTTCTTATGTAGCATTGGCGGACAAGACAATCACCTCACCTGTTGTCTGCAGCCGTCGCCGCGGTGAAAAACCATCACTTCTCATGAATGAAGCGACCACCATTTTACACAAGCTTGTTGATGATCGCTTCATGGGCCGCTACCCATAACCTATGATATTCAAAGGAAAGTGGATCCTTTGGAGCTTGCCAATTCCCCTTCCTAGCGCGGCCCTTCTTTAAAGCCCCTTCAAGCACTTAAAGGAAATTAACAAGGCTATTAAACCTTCGCGGTACCCGCCAACTGGCTAGCGAGATCCTGCTCGTCTTCCTTGGCGCGGGGGCGGGCGTGACGCACTTGCAGCTCAGGGGCTTCGGTTTTAGCCAGTTCGACGTTAAACACCACATGGGAGAACGGGCCGTCCAGGTCGCGCTTGGCGATCTCGGCCGGATCTTCGATCCGTTCAGCGGGCACCACCAGCTCTTCCCGGGTCGCGAAGGCGAAGTCGTCAAAGGTGTAGGGGTCGCCCGCCAGGTTGATCTGGGTGGTCAGGTGCTGATGGCCCGGTGCGGAGACGAAGTAGTGGATATGCGCCGGGCGTTCGCCGTGACGGCCCAGGGACTTGAGCACCACATCGGTGGGGGCGCCTTCAGGCACGCCGTAGCCGGAGGGAATGATGCTGCGCGCGGTGTAGCGGCCTTCGCTGTCCGCATAGATCGTGCGGCGCATGTTGTACTCATCCTGGGAGGGATCAAAGAACGAGTAGCCGCCCTTGGAGTTGCAGTGCCAGATTTCAACCTTAGCGCCGGGGATCGGGGTACCGTCGACATCGCGCACCTGACCGGTCAGCCACATCACCTCGGCATCGGGATCACTGCCGTCGTCCATGCGGGCGAAGCCTTCCGCTTCCGGGGCACCGGCCACGTAGAGCGGGCCTTCGATGGTACGCGGGGTGCCGCCGGTGCGCTTGGCTTCGGCATCGATGGCGTCTTGACGCATATCGAGGAAGTGGTCAAAGCCGAGACCGGGCGAGAGCAACCCGAACTGGGTTTGGCTACCCAGGGCATTGAGCAGGTTGACACCGGCCCAGTACTCTTCCTCGGTGACATCGAAGTCATCGATCAGCTTGAACAGGTCGCTGACCAGGCGATGGACGATCTGCTTGGCGCGGTCATTGCCACCGGCTTTATCAAAGCCGGCCACGGTTTTGATGAAGTCTTGAACCTCGGGCGTGTCGAATATTTTTACAGTCATGGTGAAACCCTCTGTTTGTTATGGGGTGTTGTTGTCGTCATACGATTTGGCGTGTTATGTGGAGAACTAGCTGTCGTCATCACGCACTGAAGAGGGGTGACGACACAGCGGTTTGACGCTGATCTCCATATAGGGGAAGAGCGGCAGATTGCTGACCAACTCTTGCAGCTCGGCGTTGTCTTCCACGTCAAAAATACTGACGTTCGAGTAGCTACCCGCTACCCGCCACAAGTGGCGCCACTTACCCTGGCGCTGCAGGTCTTGGGAATACGCCTTTTCCGTTGCCTTGATCTTGGCTGCCTGCTCGGCAGGCATGTCCGGCGGCAACTTAACGGTCATCTCAACTTGAAACAGCATATGGCTCTCCTCTTTCATCGCGGGCGATCACAAACGATGGCTTTATTTACTGCGGCTTTTACTTACGTGACGTTTACTTGCGTGAGTAATGCGCCAACTTATCTTCATCTAGAGTGATGCCGAGCCCAGCCCCTTGCGGTAACTCCACCCCAAATTCGGTGTAGTTGAGAGGGGAAACGACGATGTCGTCTTGCAGCAGCAGCGGGCCGAACATTTCCGTGCCCCAGGCCATTGCTGGCAGCGTTGCCCAGGCATGTAGAGAGGCAGCCGTACCGATAGTGCCCTCCAGCAGGGTGCCGCCATATAAGCCAATGCCAGCCGCTTGGGCGACGTGAGCTAACTCTAGTACCCCGTAAATACCGCCGGATTTGGCAATCTTCAGCGCAAAGGCACCACTGAAGCCGCCGCACACAAGATCAAGCCCGTCGCGGGCATCTTGCACCGCCTCATCGGCGAGCATTGGCACATTGAAGCGGTTAGCCAAGCGAACTAAGCCGGCATGTTCACGAGCGCCAATGGGCTGCTCAATTAACTCAATGCCAGCATCCTGTAGCACCTGAATACCGCGAACGGCGGTGGATTCATCCCACGCCTGATTAACATCAACTCGCACGCTGGCCCGATCACCCAGCGCTTCCTTGATAGCCGCCACATGGCGCACGTCCTGATCCACCGGGTTAGCACCAATTTTTAACTTGAAGTCGCAGTGCCGACGCTGTTCTAAACGCAGCATGGCCTCATCAATATCTTTGGCGGTATCACCACTGGCTAGCGTCCATAGTACGGGCAAGTGATCCTGACGTACGCCGCCCAGCAGCTCGGCGACGCTCAATCCCAAGCGCTTGCCCTGAGCATCCAACAGAGCCGTTTCTAATGCAGATTTGGCGATCATATTGCCGCGAGCATGGCGGTTAAGCCGAGCACGCAACTGATGAACATTGTTAGAGGGCTGGCCGACCAGTAGAGGGGCTAGATAAGTATCAATATTGCGCTTAATGCTCTCCGGGCTTTCCGGGCCATAGGCCAAGCCACCAATGGTGGTGCCTTCGCCGAGCCCTTCGATACCGTCGGAGTGGCGCATGCGCACAATCACCATGGTTTGGCAGGCCATGGTGGTCATGGAGAGTTTGTGAGGACGGATAGTCGGTAAATCGACCAGCAGCGTCTCAATATGTTGGATGACGGTTGACATGCAGGCTCCAGCGTCTGGCAATCATTAGCTAGGCTGCAGTTTGGTAGCATCTGATTTTAGAAACCAATATTGTTTAAGTGCCTTTCCATACCGTAAGGGTATCGCTAACCCAGCATTAGCGTTGCTGTTTAACGCTCATGTGTAGCTGTAGCTTAAATTAAACCGTGCAAAACAAACTAAAAATATATTTTCTTAAATACTGATAGATTAAAATTCAACTAAATCAAATGACTACAATAAAAAATGGTGCAGCTTAACGCTGCACCACTAATCACTAAATGAGCATAAATACCTTAAATAACGAAATGAGAAAAGCCGTAGCACTTCAGCCGTTAGCCCGATACGACAGCCATTTGCCGCGGCCGCTAGGGTTCTCAACCACATCGCGCTACAAAATACATTTACGACAAAAGGATAATACTGGCTGCTTTATGAAAAATTACCGGTGACTACTGACATATCGCGAAGTAAGTAGCCCTCTCTGACACCTTAAAGACGACTACACAACAATCCGATGGTGATTGAGTATGTTCCTTCACCCACCGTTGGGTAGCAGCTAACATTTTTACACATTGTTCAACCCAAGCATCTCACGCGCCTGCTGCCAGGTAGCCACCGGGCGCTGGTACTTTTCGCACAGAGCCACGGTACGCTCAACCAACGCAGCGTTGGAAGGTGCGAGTGTAGCGCTATCCAGGCGCACGTTGTCTTCAAGCCCGGTGCGGGTATGGCCGCCTGCGGCGATTGACCATTCGTTGAGCACCGCCTGATTGGCACCGATGCCGGCACCACACCACTGGGCGTCTGGCGCTAAGCGCTTAAGCGTTTCGATATAAAAATCAAACGTGGGTTTGTCTGCGGGCATTGAGTTTTTAACCCCCATCACAAACTGCACGTAAAGCGGGGCTTTGAGCTTACCCTGCTTGGAAAGGCTCACCGCCTGATGGATATGCGACAAATCAAACGCCTCGATTTCAGGCTTAATGTCATACTTCAGCATTTCATCGGCAAGCCACTCCACCAGCTGCGGTGGGTTCTCATAAACACGATTAGGGAAGTTATTGGAACCCACCGAGAGGCTGGCCATATCAGGCTTCAGCGGCAGCATCCCGCCCCGCGCTTCCCCTGCGCCAGAACGGCCGCCGGTAGAAAGCTGAATAATCATGCCAGGGCAGTGTTTCTTGAGCCCTTCCATCAAACGGCCAAACTTTTCAGGGTCTGAAGAAGGCGTTTGGTCATCGTTACGCACGTGGCAATGGGCAATAGTCGCGCCCGCCTCGAACGCCGCTTGGGTGCTTTCAATCTGCTCTTCAACCGTGATAGGCACGGCCGGGTTGTTCTCTTTACGCGGCAAGCTGCCGGTAATGGCAACGCAAATAATGCAAGGCTGATCAGACATGGAAACCTCCACTTGTTCTTATGACGAACATTAGTTTGTATTGTGAGCGCAATAAATCAGATGTTGGCGATCATCACACCCGAATAGCATCTAAGCAACTACCCGTCATACCGGCCAGTCACACCGGTCACGTTGTGCGAAGACACCTGTTAAATAGGTTCAGAATGAGACATCGAAGACCAGAGGAACAATGGTGTAGAGCGCTACGATAATCACCAGCAGACCAATCATATTGAGCCAAATGCCTGCGCGTATCATGTTCTTAATGGGCAAGTCTCCCGTCGCGAAGGCCACGGCATTGGAAGGTGTCGCCACCGGCAACATGAAAGCGCAGCTGACAGCAAAGGTCACCACGATAGTCATCAGAAAAGGATCAATATCCAGCCCAACAGCGATGGCTCCCATGATGGGGAAGAAGGCCGCTGCGGTGGCCGTATTGCTGGTCAGCTCGGTTAATAAGATGATGACCAGCGCAGTGACAGCCAGTATGAGAATCGGTGGTAACCCAGCCAAACCAGACACGCTTTCGCCAATCCAGACACTCAGCCCGGTGGCAGTGAACTGTGCAGAAAGGGTTAGGCCACCGCCGAACAAAATCAGCACTCCCCAGGGTACGTCGCGGGTGGCCGTCCACTCTAGTAATGTGCCCTGCCCTTTCGTCGCTGGAATGACGAACATCAAAATAGCCGCCAGAATGGCGACGCTAGTGTCGTTAATATTTGACAACCAAGGCAGCACTGCCTGAACCGCTGAAAGCTTACCGATCAGTGGTACGCAGACCCAAAAAAACACCGCGCCCGCGAAGACCATCAACACCCGCTTTTCTTCTGTTGCGAGCCGCCCCATGGCTTTGAGTTCAGATTCGATCATCGCGCGCCCGCCCTGAATGTCCTCGACTTCCGCACGAAATACGATTTTGTTAAGCACAAACCAGGCCGCAATCAGCATAGTGGTAGAGAAAGGCACCCCTAATAGCATCCAGTGGCCGAAACTAATGTCCAGCCCATGAGCGCTCTCCATATAAGCACGCATCAGCGCCATCGGAGGTTGACCAATTAACGTTGCCATCGAGCCAATGGTGATCGCATAGGCAATGCCGAGCAGCACAGCCGCTGAGAATTTCGGCGTGTCATCGCCGTTACCTAACGACTTTACTAAGGCAATAATGGAGCCACCTATCGGCACCATTATCACCGCAGTAGCCGTATTGCTAACCCACATGGTGATAAACCAGCTAGCAAACATTAAGCCAAAAACGATCTGAGCGGGCTTGGTGCCCACGGCGAGCACTGTCAGTAACGCAAAGCGTCGATGGAGATTCCAGCGTTGTGTCGCCAAGCCTAAAAGCACGCCCCCCAGCACTAAGAACACAATGCTGTGGGCATAGGGCGAGGCTGTCTCACCTATCGAGGCAATATCGAAGAAGGGAAAAAGCACCAGAGGTAATAGCGAGGTGACCGGAATAGGGATCGCCTCGGTCATCCACCAAATGGCCATCAGCATAGCAATGGCAGCTACAAGCCGTGCATTGAAGGCTAGGGTCTCGGGCAATAGAAAGAAAACACCCAGGCCAATGAGGATACCCAGGACAAGCGAAATAGGCTTGAAAGCAACCGCATTGGGTGCCTGTTCGATTGCCCCTGAAGTTTGCGACATGGTAATAACCTGCATGGTAGTGACAGTAAAAATAAGTGTTACGGTTAAAAGGCCGCGCTGCCAATACCTCTCAAGTTGCTTTGCATACCTAATCGAGCTAACAAACGTTATGAGAAATAACGCGTTATCACTAAATAAATCAGCTAGTTATTAGCTAAAAAGCAGTTGGTTTTGAGCCCACCCTATTCATGGCGATGGCATAGAAAATAGATATTCCGCTACGTTATGACATATCGCTTACAACTAATGGATGCTCCAATCCGCTTCCATATCAGCCACGCACGGCTCTTTTAAGCCGACGCGCAAGCAAAAAAAGCCCGAGCAAAAAAAGCCCAAGCAGACGCTTGGGCGATTGGGCTAGCTAGGCCTGGCAATACGCTATTCCAGTGATTCGTAAGGCAAACCCACGTAATTTTCCGCGATGGTCGTTAGCCCTGCTTCTGAGCTCGTCACGTAGTCCAGTTCGGCCAGCTGCATGCGGCTGTTGAAATCTTCTTCGTCAGAGAAGTTATGCAGCATAGAGGTCATCCACCAAGAGAAGCGCTCTGCCTTCCAGATGCGTTTCAGGCATGTCTGCGAGTAGCGCTCAATCAAATCAGTGCGCCCTTCTTGGTAGACCTTCACCATCAGCTGATAGAGCGTACTGACATCGCTGGCCGCTAGGTTAAGCCCTTTGGCGCCGGTGGGCGGCACAATATGCGCGGCATCACCGACCAAAAACAGCCGGCCATACTGCATGGGCTCGACCACAAAGCTACGCAGAGGGGCGATACTTTTCTCGATGGATGGCCCAGTCACCAGTTTTTGGGCGACGTCTTCGGGCAGGCGGCGTTTAAGCTCTTCCCAAAAGCGCTCGTCAGACCAGTCTTCTACTTTTTCATCTAGCGGCACTTGGAGGTAGTAACGGCTGCGGGTAGCAGAACGCATACTGCACAGGCTGAAACCACGTTCATGGCGCGCATAAATCAGCTCATCGGAAACCGGCGGCGTATCTGAAAGAATGCCGAGCCAGCCGAACGGGTAAACTTTTTCAAACTCTTTAATGCGGTCTTGCGGGATCGACTGACGAGAGATGCCATGGAACCCATCGCAGCCGGCAATATAGTCGCAGTCCAACCGCACTGTTTCGCCGTTTTTCTCAAAGGTAATATACGGCTGGTCACTTTCCAGATCATGGGGTTGGACGTTTTCGGCTTCATAAATGGTGGCGACGCCAGCGGCTTCACGGGCTTCCATTAAATCTTGCGTTACCTCGGTTTGGCCGTAAACCATTACCTTGCTGCCACCCGTTAGCTCATCGAGCGGGATGCGCACACGGCGGTTATCAAACGCCAGCTCAAACCCATCGTGGGGCAGGCCTTCTTTATCCATCCGTTGGTCGACGCCTGCTTCACGCAGTAAATCCACCATGCCCTGCTCAAGCACACCAGCGCGAATACGGCTTAACACGTACTCGCCGCTGCGCCGTTCAACAATAACGTTATCAATGCCTTGGCGATGTAACAGCTGCCCCAGCAATAAACCGGAGGGGCCTGCACCAATAATGGCGACCTGCGTCTTCATAGGGGATGCCTCATCGTTATCATTATCTAGAAACAAGTTGTTCTGGAAAGAAACCATTCCAGAAAATAGTAGTTGTATTTTTCAATGAAACACGCCGCATAATAAGGCATGATTTAGATCAATTATTGGACTTTTAGCGCTTTATTACCCCACCTTAGTCGTAGACGAAAAATCCAGATGACGAATGTGAAGGGTGCTTATTAAAGGATACAAGCAATGTCGTCGAGAACGGCCGTTCCGGTATTTAAACTCTATGGCGAAACGCAGCACTGGCCCACGCCAGATTTGCTCCACTGCGAATCCATTCCTGAGCGCAGCCAGCTGCATGATTGGCGCATTCGACCACATCGCCATGCTGACCTGGTGCATATTCTGCTGATTACCCAAGGCAGCGTTGAGCTAGCGCTGGAGGGAACAACGCATCGGCTACAGAGCGCTTGCGCTATCGTTGTGCCCGCAATGGCCATTCACGGTTTTCTTTTCTCGCCCGATGTTCAAGGTCATATTATTACCCTGGCGAAACCGCTGGCGGATCACTTACATGCAGTAATGGGTGAAAGCAGCACCCTTAAACAAGCAGACTTCTATCCTCTGCACCTTTCAAGCCAGAGCGAATCAAACCCACAAAAACGAATAGTTACGCTGGTTAGTCAAATCGACCAGGAGTACCGCCAGCCTGCCCCTGGCCGAGATAGGCTGCTCGAAGCACTGATTCAAGCCTTGGTGGTGGAGCTTTCGCGTCTTGGTGCTTGCACAGAGAACCCTATAAAACGCTATGGCCCCCGCCAAAGCGACAAAGGTCGGCAGCATTTAGAGCGCTACCAAACGCTGATTGAGGCGCACTACCGTGAGCAACCCAGTATTGAAGCGTTAGCCGAGCAATTAGGGGTAAGTAGCGCGCACTTAAACATGCTGTGCCGCCAACTCGCTGGACGCAGCGCTCTGCAATTACTGCATGAACGCTTACTGCTAGAAGCCAAGCGCCAGCTAACTTATACCAATATGACTATCGGCCAAGTCTCTGACCGCTTGGGCTTCTCTGAACCTGCCTACTTCACCCGCTTTTTTAAGCGCAATACCGCGCTTTCACCTCGCGACTTTCGCATTCGTCAGTCGCAAGCGCGTTAATACCGGTTAGCCCTTTAGCTAAACAACCTCTTTGCTTAAACAAGCGCGTTGCTTAAAGCAAGAAGAAGGTAGAAAGCACCGGGAAAAGGATTAATAGCGCCAAGCGTATTAAATCCGAGACCACAAACGGGGCGACCCCTTTAAAAATCTCACCCAGCCCAACGTGCGGTGCCATCGCTTTTATTACAAACACATTCATGCCCACCGGCGGGGTCATGAGCCCCAACTCAACGGTCAGTACGGTCAAAATACCGAACCAAATGGGGTCGATGCCCATGGCCTGAATAATCGGATACACCACCGGCACGGTGATCACCAGCATCGCGATAGAGTCCATAAACATGCCCAGCACAAAGTAGAGCGCAAGAATGCACAGCACCACGACGATAGGCGTGAGATCCATACCGTAGAGCAGGTCAGTAATGGAAAACGAAATGCGCGACACCGAGATGAAGTAGCCGAGCGTTTCAGCCCCCACCAGCATAAAAAACACCACGGCAGAAAGCGCCAACGTCTCTTGTACGCTGCGCCATAGCTGCGCACCGCGCATGCCTTTTACTAAGGCGTAAAGCAGCGTGGCAAACGCGCCAACACTGGCCCCTTCCGTCGGCGTAAAGGCACCAAAATAGATACCTAAAATCATCACCAGGAAAACGCCAAAGAAGGGCACTAAGCCGGTCAGCGAAAGCAGTTTATCTTTCCAACTGGTCGGTTCTCCTGCTACCGCCAGGGAGGGGCGCAGATACATCACGACCGTAATGGTCAGTGAATACATCACCAGCCCTAGCAAACCGGGAATCAACCCGGCCATGAACATATCGCCAACAGACTGCTCGGTAAGAATGGCGTAGATAAGCAGCGCGATACTGGGCGGAATCATAATGCCCAGCGTGCCGCCAGCGGCAAGCGCGCCGGTCGCTAAGCCACGGTTGTAGCCATAGCGCTCCATTTCCGGCAATGCTACCCGGGTCATGGTGCTCGCCGTGGCTAACGAAGAACCGGAAATCGCGGAGAAAATACCGCAAGAGCCCACCGCCGCAATCGCCAAGCCGCCCTTCCAGCCCCCGCAAATAACGCGGGTTGAATCAAACAGCTTACCGGCCATGCCCGAATGGGCCGCCAGTACGCCCATTAAAATAAACATGGGCACGGCGCTGAAGCTGTAGTTGGAAAGCACTTCGACGGGCACGGTTTTCAGTTGGGCAATGGCGGCATCCCAACTAATAATTTGTGCAAACCCCACTACCCCCACAATAAGCATGGTTAAGGCGACCGGTACGCGCAAAATCATCAGTACCAATAACAGCCCTAACCCGATGGCACCGATTGCTTCACTCCCCATGAGTTGTCTCCTCACCTGCCGCATAAATAACGCCTAATAAGGCGTGAATAAAGCTACGTATCCCCAATAGCAAACTGAGCACCGCTGCCAGCTGATAAATCGGCCCCATGGGCATCCGCAGGTCTTGGGTTATCTCGCCGTGCCGACTAGCGGCCGCGGCTGAATCCAGCAACCCCACAAACAAAATCAGCCCCAATGCCATAAAGCCGAGGAAAAACAAGCCTTGTAGGCGATTTTTTATCGTTTTCGGCAACCCGTGTGAGAACGCTTCTACCACCACTTGGCTCTTCTCCACGTTAGCGGCCATCGCAGCTAATAGCGCGAACAGCATTAAATAGCTGACTAACTCCACACTGCCGGAAACGCGCAACGCAATCGCGCCTTCGGTTACCCGGGAAAGATAGCGCGTGCTGACATCAGCGATAGTCACCGCCAGCAGGCCAATCAGTGCGATTCCCGCTACCAAGCGACAAATGAGGGCCAGCCAATGGCTGGCCCTATACAGGACGTGTTGAAAATCAAAAGAAGACCGCATGAAAACCTTACCCCTGTTGGGCACCACAAGACTCACTGGCGGCCAGCGCAGCTTCATAAACCTCTCGCGCCTGGTCTAATCCGCGCTCTTCCAGCTGCGTCAGATAGTTTTCAATGCCGGTTTGCAGCGGCGCTTGCCAGTCGGGGTGGTCCAGCGGGTTTTCGATTTCACGAATGGTATGGCCCGCATCAACCGCTTCTTGCTTACCTTCTACATCCAGTTGATCAAACACTGCGCCGGCTTTTTCAGCCCACTTCATGCCGGAGTTATTGTCGATCACCGCCTGCTGCTCGGCGGTTAAGCCGTCATAGGCGCGCTGGTTCATGGTGGCAACGAAGATCAGCGTATAAAACGGCACTTCGGTGTGGTAATTCACTAGCTCATTGACGCGAAAGCCTTTTAAGCCTTCCCACGGAAAACTCAGGCCTTCAATAACGCCGCGCTGCATAGAGGTATAGATATCGGGAGCAGGCATGCCTACCGGAATCGCACCCATATTTTCTAGCATTTCACCGGCAACGGCGGTGGGGCGACGAATGCGCATTCCTTCTAGGTCGGCAGGTGTTTGCACATCGGTGTCGATGGTATGAATACCGCCAGGCCCGGTGGTAAACATAAATAGCGGGCGGGTGTCTTCGTATTCGCTATCTAAATGGCCCTCGTCATAAAGCGTCTGCAGAACACAGGCACCCTGTGTTGCGGTGCTGGCAACGCCCGGTAGCTCCACAATTTGTGAAAGCGGGAAGCGCCCAGCGGTATAGCCCTGAGCCGTGGCACCAATATCCGCAATGCCGTTTGCGGCGGCTTCATAAATGGAATCTGGCTTGGCTAAGGTGCCGGAAGGGAACATCTGAACCGTCAGGTCGCCATTAGACTCCTCGGCAATGGTATCCGCCCAGGCTTGCAAAACATCTTCGTTAACACCGGAAGCGCCTGGCCAAAAATGCGCCATACGCAGCGTCGTTTCTGCCTGTGCGGAACTGACGGCTAGGCCAGCAATCGCTGCTGCCAACACGCAGCGGGATAGGGTCATTTTCATAGGAGCCTCCAGGATTTTTTTTGGATTATTATAAGTTCGTATGGCGAATAGTAGTTCGCTCTGAGCCACCACATTAGTTCACTATGAGGCCTAGGGCTAATCGACATTCGTCTATGTCTAAGCAGCCGCTGACGCCCTTCAAGCCGCCTTACCGTCACCGGCAGCACTTGTCGCTTTGAAGCCCTCATAGAAAAGTACAATACCCACATAAAATTGGACTTTTCCAATATTTATCCACGACCATGGTCGTGCCTAACCAAAAAAAGCGCTACCCCCTAAAGAGTAGCGCTTTTGGCTTTATTCACCGCACGTGCGGTTCAACGGGCTAGAAATCGAAAAATACCGTCTCGCCCTGCCCCTGCAAGCGAATATCCAACCGGTAACGAACCTTGCCGTCGACCTCTTCACGCTTAGCGATCAGCGTCTGTCGGCGTGCCGGTGACTCGATGCGTGTTAACACGGGGCACTTGGCATTGGCATCGGCTTCATCGTCAAAATAGAGCCGCGTCTGCAGGTGAATATTCACCCCACGCGCAAACAGCGCAAGGTTAATGTGCGGTGCCATTGGTTGGCCGCTAGGGTGCTGCACCGCACCGGGTTTGATGGTGGTTAGCGACCACTCGCTGCCGTGATCAAACGTCGTCGCGGTACGCCCAAAGCTATTAAACGGTTTGCTCAGGTCGTAATCGGCTTGATAGTTACCGTTGGCATCGGCCTGCCACGCTTCAACAAATGCATCGCGCACTAAATCGCCGTTACCATCAATAACGGTACCGACCACTTCGATATGCTCGCCTTCGGCATCGGGCTTAGCCATCTCGTTCCAGATCTCTTCATCCCGCACGGGGTTACCCGCCGCCGCAAGAGCAAGACCAATATGAACGTAGGGGCCAGCGGTTTGTGAGGCGGTTTCCCGCAGCATCAGTTCGCTGGTCGGCTGGCTATTAGGCTGCTTCATGTTTATTTCCCCTGGCCTTATTGGTTTTCGGCTATTGGTTTTCAGCTATTGATTTTCAAAATAGGTTTGCAGCTCGCCGCGCACCACGATGTCAAAGCGATAGGCCAAGCAGTCCATCGGTTTGCTGTGCGCCATATCAAGCCGCCCAATCATCGTTTCAACCGCGAGCGGGTCTTTCAGCGTATGCACGATCGGGCACAGGGGAATTAGCGGGTCGCCCTCAAAATACATCTGGGTAATCAGCCGGGTGGAAATCGCAGGGCCAGTTACTGAGACGTGAATATGCGCAGGCCGCCAGCTGTTCATATCGTTCGGCCACGGGTAAGGGCCGGGCTTGATGGTGCGGAAACGGTACATACCCTGCTCATCGGTCAAGCAGCGACCTACACCGCCGAAGTTAGGATCTAGCGGTGCCAGGTACTTATCGTTTTTGTGCCGGTAACGGCCACCCGCATTGGCTTGCCACATCTCAACCAACGTGTGCGGTACGGGCTTGCCAAACTGATCGACTACCCGGCCAAACATGATAATCCGCTCACCCTGCGGCAAGCCCTGATGCTGAGGGTCTTGGCGAAAGTTCAGCAGCAGGTCGTTATCGTGAGGGCCCATGCGCAGATGGCTGAAGTCTGGGCCGGTCAGCTCAGATACCGTGGGTTGTTGCATGCTCACCAGCGCCTGCTGGGGGGAACGCGCCACCGAGGTTTTATAGCCCGGCGCATAGGCGGGCGGATGCCAATTGCGGTCGCGTGTCACAAAGCGTTTATTGTCATTTTGCATACAATTATCTCATTGATTGAAACAAACCATTAGTGTCGTGGTTAATGCGCGACCTGCCAATTAATAACTTACCCTACCCTCATAACCTATGGGTTATGAGCTTTCAGCGTGATAGCCCTTCACCACGTCGGCGGCGACTTCGCGCAGCACTTCACAAAAGGCTTCAGCGGCAAGCGAAGGGCGCAACGAACGGTTGATGCATAACCCGACCGAACCGCCGTGTTGCTCTAGAGGCAGGGAAAGTTCACACAGCTCACCGCGCTGTATCGCAGAGCGCACCGCCTCTTCTGGGGCTACCCAAATGGCTTCGCCAATCAGGGCATAACGCCGGCCAAGCGCTAGCGACAGCGTCTCGATGCGCAGGGGCGGCGGCAAAAGCGCATGGCGGACAAAAAAGCTATCAACCTGCTGGCGTAGGGTGGTTTGCGGCGGTGGGATAATCCAGGGGTACGCGCAGAGGTTGTGGGCACCTAGCGCCTGCTCGGCCAGCAGCGGGTGGCCTTGGCGAACCACCAGCTGAAGACGTTCGTAATACAGATGTTCAAAGCTCAGGTCTTGAATTTCGCGCGCTTCGGTCATGCGGCCAACCACCACATCCAGCTCCCCGCGCCGTAAACGCGAGAGCAAAAAGGCACTGGTGCCGGTAACGACCTGCGCGCCCCGCTCGGTGGTGGTGTTAGCCTGCCAGCGGCGCAGGGCTTCGGGCAGTAGCCGGCTTTCAACGGTAGACAGCGTGCCAACGCGCAGCCAGTGCGCGCCGGTTTGCACCGCCTGCAGGGCTTCTACGCCTTCTTCCAAGGCGCGCACAGCAGGCCCTGCATGGCGAAGCAATGTTAAGCCCGCCTGGGTAAGCGAAACGCCGTGCGGGGTGCGCTCGAACAATGCAACAGCGAGCGTATCTTCCAACTCACGGATGGTTTTGGAAATGCCCGGCTGGCTGATCGACAGCCGCTCAGCCGCGCGGGCAAAGCTGCGCTGGCGCGCCACCTCAAGAAACGCTTGCAGGTGGCGCAGCTTAATCCGTGCGTTCAGCATAAAAAAATCCTCATAACCTTTAGGTTATGAGGATAGCACGCTCACCGCGAGCATATCGCGAGGAGCGTTGACGCGTGACTACTCGCCCCAGCCCAGCTCTTTGGCCAGCGCAAAGGCGTGGTTAGCCGCCGGTACGCCGCCGTAAATCGCCACGTGCATCAGTACTTGGCGCAGCTCGGCCTCAGTCAGCCCAATACGCTTGGCGGTTTTTAAGTGCAGCGTTAGCTCTTCGCGGCCAAGGGCAGCGAGAATCCCGGTGGTGATCATGCTGCGCTCACGACGGGTTAAGTCGTCGTTACTCCACAGCTCGCCCCAAGCCAGGCGGGTAATCATCTGCTGGAAAGGCGCATCCAGGCTGTTGGCGTTGGCGGTAGAACGCTCAACGTGCTCTTCGCCCAATACCTGCTTGCGGGTCTCAAGGCCGGCAGCGTAAGCCACGCCGTGGTTGGCAACATCACCTAAATCAGCCGCCATCACTGCCAGTAGCTTCTGCGCGAACAGCGCCGGCGCTTCTACTGAAGGCACATGCCCCACGCCGTTAAACACCTCCAGCGGTGCGCCATCGAGTTCAGCGGCAAGCGCTTCCAGCGTGGCGGGCGGCGTGGCCAGATCTTCGCTGCCGCCGAACAGCTGCACCTTGGCCTGCTTGGCTGCTAATTTGCCAGTGAAGGTATCGCGGCCAAGCATTTCACACAGCTGCGCGTAAGACTCATCATCGCCACGACCCATCTGAGTGCACCAACCCGCTTTTAACGCCGGGCTTGCTTCAAACGCTGTTGGGGCAAACCAGCGCGGCACGATCTCTTCAGACATCTCCGCCAGCCCTTCCTGGCGAACGCGGCCAGCGCGGGTGTTCCACAGCTCCGCGTTACCGATTACCGCGCCGGTGTTGGTCAGCGTGGCGGAAAGCAGGCGCTCGCTATGCTCGGCAATCAGCTGCTGGCCAACCACGCCACCGATAGAGGTACCGGCAAAGTGAAAGCGCGCAGCGCCCGCAAGCTCTGCCAGCGCCAACGCTTCAGCGGCCAAATCAGCGGGGGTAATTTGCGTACCGCTCACCGCTTGGCTGGCACCGTGGCCGGGTAAATCCCAGGTCAGCACGCGGTAGCGGGGCAGCAACGCGGGAATTACGTCGTCCCACACGGCTTGGCTCATGCCCAAGGGGTGCGCCAGCACCACGAGGGGGTTTACTTTTGAACCGAGCAGCCGGTAAGCCACGCTGCGGCCATTAATCGTATGAAAAGCCATGACGTTCTCCGTTAAACGCGTTCGATCAGCGTGGCGATACCCTGGCCAACACCTACGCACATGGTGCATAGCGCGTAGCGCTTGCCGCTGTTTTGCAGCTCGTGGGCGGCGGTAAGCAGCAGCCGTGCGCCGGACATGCCCAGCGGGTGGCCCAGTGCAATCGCGCCGCCGTTGGGGTTCACCCGCGGGTCGTCGTCTTTCAGGCCCAGGTCGCGCGTACAGGCTAGCGCCTGAGCAGCAAAGGCTTCGTTAAACTCAAATACGTCGATGTCGTCCATGGAAATGCCGGTACGCTTAAGCAGCTTCTGCACGGCGGGAACCGGGCCGTAGCCCATGATGCGTGGCTCAACGCCTGCCGTGGCCATACCGATAATTTTAGCCATCGGTGTTAGGCCGTGCTGTTTAACCGCGGTTTCGCTGGCGACCAGCATGGCGGCCGCACCGTCGTTAACGCCTGAAGCGTTACCCGCGGTGATGCTACCGCCGTCACGGAACGGCGTGGGCAAACCTGCCAGCTTCTCAAGGGTGGTTTCCCGCAGGTGCTCATCGGTATCAAAAATCAGCGGCTCCTGCTTGCGGCGGGGAATCTCAATCGCCGTAATCTCTTGGGCAAAGCGGCCGGCCTTTTGGGCAGCAGCGGCTTTTTGCTGCGAGCGCAGGGCAAAGGCGTCCTGATCTTCGCGAGAGATATTGAACTGCTCGGCGACGTTTTCTGCCGTCTCCGGCATCGAATCCACCCCAAACGCTTTCTTCATCAGCGGGTTGATCAAGCGCCAGCCAATGGTGGTGTCTTCAATTTTTTGCCCACGAGTGAAAGCGCTATCGGCCTTGCCCATCACATAAGGCGCGCGGGACATGGATTCCACGCCGCCGGCCAGCGCCAGCTCCATCTCGCCGGCTTTAATAGCGCGAAACGCCGTGCCCACTGCGTCCATACCCGAACCGCACAGGCGGTTCATGGTGGTGCCGGGTACCGAGGTGGGAATGCCCGCCAGCAGCGACGACATGCGCGCTACGTTGCGGTTATCTTCACCGGCCTGGTTGGCGCAGCCCATAAACACTTCTTCAATGGCCGCGGGGTCGAGATCCGGTGCCTCCGCTAGTACGGCTTTAAAGATGCTCGCGGCGAAATCATCCGGGCGCACGCTGGCCAAGGTGCCGCCAAAACGGCCAACGGCAGTGCGGCGTGGGTGACAAAGAAACACGTCTCTCATGGCAACATCACTCATAAAGTACTCCTTATGCGCCCGCGTGGGCTCGCTCGGTACGCGCTTTCAGCTCACGTAGAATTTCAAGCTCGTTGGCATTTGGCTCAGGCGTGCTTTCCAGCTGCTCGGCAAAGCGAATGTCCCAGCCGGTGGCGTCAATCACTTCCTCGCGGGTGACGCCCGGGTGCAGCGACACCACCACCAGTTCTTTGGTCTCGGGGTCAGGCTTCATCACGCACAGGTCGGTGATCACACGGGTGGGACCTTTGCCGATATTGGGCACGTTATCACGCCCTTTGCCGTCGCGGCCAAAGCCCAGCGTGGTGACAAAATCGACCTTATCCACAAACGCCCGCTTGGAGTGCTTGAGGGTGATAAACACTTCACCGGCGTTGGTGGCAATTTCCGGCGCACCGCCGCCGCCGGGCAGGCGTACCTTGGGTTCGCGGTAGTCACCAATCAGCGTGGTGTTAAGGTTGCAATAGCGGTCGATTTGCGCGGTGCCTAAAAAGCCCACGTTGATTTTGCCGCCCTGCAGCCAGTAGCGGAACATTTCCGGTACGGCAACGGTGGTTAGCGCGGTTTCGGCTAATTCGCCATCACCGATCGAAAGCGGCAGTACATCAGGCTTGGTTTGCAGCGTGCCGGATTCATAAATCAGCACCACGTCGGGGGCGTGGGTCAGCCGCGCCAGGTTGGCAGCCTCGGAAGGCAAGCCAATCCCTACAAAGCAGGTGGTGCCGTTTTCCAGCGCCCGTGCAGCGGTCACGGTCATCATTTCAGAAGAGGTATATTCCAGACTCATCAGGCTTGGCCTCCTGCATTAAAGACGTTGTCGTCGAGCCACTGGGTGAAGGTGTCGCGGTCGCGAGCGATGGCGTCCCATTCTTTATAGAAGCGGTTGCTGCGGCCGTAATAGCCGTGGGTGTAGGAAGGCAGCGCGCCTTTCTCGGCCACCGCAATGGCGCTGATCGCCCAGCTGGGAATCACGCAGGCATTCGGGTGCGTGTTCAGGTCATCGACGATTTCTTCCACCGTCACGATGCTGTGTTTGGCGGCCAGTACGGCTTCTTTCTGTACGCCCACAATGCCTTCCACCAGCACGTTGCCTTGGCGGTCTGCGCGCTGGGCGTGAATGATTGAGACATCCGGGCGCACCGACGGTATCGCGGCTAGGCGCTCGCCGGTGAACGGGCACTCAATGAATTTGATTTGGTCGTTGACGCTGGGCAGTTCGCTGCCGATGTAGCCGCGAAAAACCGCCAGCGGTAATCCCGCCGCACCCGCTTCAAAGGCGCAGGCCATGGCCGCGTGGCTATGCTCAAGAATCTCGACCTTATGCGGCCAGCCTTTCTCAACCGCATCGCGCAGGCGGTGCAGCGAGCCAACGCCGGGGTTGCCGCCCCAGGAGAAGATGACTTTTTTCGCGCAACCCGCGCCAATCATTTGATCGTAAATGATGTCGGGGGTCATGCGGATCAGCGTCAGGTCACGCTTTTTCTGGCGGATCACTTCGTGGCCCGCGGCAAACGGAATCAGGTGGGTAAAGCCTTCCATGGCAACGGTGGCGCCGTCTTGGACGTAGCGCGCTACCGCGTCATGCAAGCTGAGAAACTCGGCCATGATGGGTGCCTCTTAGCTGGTGGTGGGCGATTGTGCAGGTGATTGTTCGTTTGACGAACATATATTCTCAATGCGAACAAGTTACTGCTGATCGCGGATGAGGTCAAATACTCCGCCGCTAACCGTGTGCCAGCGTGGTATTTTCCCCGCGCTTAACAGCGCCCCGTAAACGTAAATATTTCAGCTGCTTATTCACCTGCCAGCCATTTCTTTGCGCGTTCAACCTGGGCAGCACTACTACCAAGGTATAAAGCTGGATTACAGGCGTTGCGGAGAGCATCAGCGTCTACGCTTCCCTTTACCTCAGGATGCCCAGCCAGCACGTCAAGTAGCACCTCAAAATAGGGCCGGGATTCGAGGCGTGAGGTTTCCGCAGCGGCGGCGCTGACGGCTTTGGCGTTATCTGCCCCCAAGGTTGGGGTGAGCAAACGCGCCACCGGCTCGGCCATAATGCCGCCACCGGTAGCGGCCAGGTTGCGCTGCATATTGGCGGGGTTCACTTCTAGCCCTTCAAGCAGCACCGCCAGTTGCTCTAGCGCACCTTCTACGAGCAAAACGCTTTCCATTAACGGTGCCCACTCCGCATGCCATTCGCCCAAGCCGCGCTCTAGCGGCTGGGCGGCAGCGTTGATCAGCACACTGGTGTGGCCATGCACTTGCCGCGCCGCGCCGCGAATCAGCGCGCTGCGCACCGGGTTACGCTTATGGGGCATCGAGGAGGATTCACCCATGCCCGGTGCCGAAGGTTCCGCCACTTCGCCCACTTCGGTTTGGGTCAGCAGCGACACATCCAGGGCGACTTTTTCCGCCGCCCCGGCCACGCCATCTAACGCCGTGCCGAGGGCATGAATGGGGTAGCGGTCGGTATGCCAGGGCAATACCGGCACCGCTAAGCCTAACCGTTCCGCCACGGCGTCCATCCACTCAAGCCCTTGAACATCCCACCCTGAATGCACGCCCACCGCGCCGCCAAACTGCACGGGTAGCTCTACGCTACTTAAGCGGCGGCGCGCTTGCTCCAAGCCAATTGCCCAGTGAGCCACCTTGACCCCAAAGGTGATCGGCAGCGCCTGCTGCATTAAGGTGCGCCCCACCATGGGCGTGGCGATGTGGGCATCCATCAGCGCCATCGACGCCGAACGGCAGCGTAGCAATAGTTCATTCAGCGCCGCTAAGCGGGGTTTAAGCAGCAGCATCAGCGCGGAATCAACCACGTCCTGGCTGGTCGCGCCCTGGTGCCAGTAGCGTTTAAGCGCTTCAGGCAGCAGCGCACGGCTTTGTTTGACAAAGGGAATGGCCACATTGCCGCCGCTGGCGATGCCTTTGGCCATCTCAGCGACGTTAAAAGAGGCGTGCTCAAACTGCTCGCGCATCTGCTGGCTGGCACCGCTAGGCACTGCTCCGCTCGCTTCTTGTACTTCCGCCAGGGCTAACTCAAAAGCCAGCATGGCGCGCACCGTGGCGTCATCATCACACGCAGCAATGGCGTGCTGGCTCATAAAGGGGTGCTTTAGAAAGGCAGAGGACATGGCTAGCAGGCTCCTTTTAACGTGTTTCAGCAAGGCATGGTTCAACGGCAGGCGCAACAAAACCGCACAGTTGTTCGCCCTTCGAACTCGCCTTTCGAACTATACGCTAAAAGTAGCGTGGCATTAACTTGTCAGCGCTGGCCTGTCAGCGCGCACGTAGCGCAGCACCATCTCGGTCACGTGGTCTTCTAGCTTTTGCTGATTTTCCGGCGCGGCTTGCTGCCAATCAAAAATGCGCGAAAAGGTGTGCAGGTTGGAGACATTGAAAAACGACAGCGCGCTAATTAGCCAGTGCAGTTCTCGTGGGTCCAAACCTTCACGAAAACAGCCCTCTTCCACACCGCGAACATAGACATTAGTGAGCACATCAATCACTCCGGCATTGAGCGATTGAATCAGCTCTGACTGCGCCAAAAAACGCCCGTGATGGATATTTTCGATCATGACTAAGCGAATAAAATCGGGGTTTTTGGCGTGGTGGCAAAAAGTGAACCGCACTAACCGACAAAGCGCCTCTAGCGGGGCTAAATGATCAAGTGCCAGCTCGGCTTCTTGCAAGCGCACTTTCTGGTAGGCGGCTTCCAGGGTGTGCAGGTAGAGCGTCTCTTTATCCTTAAAGTAGTAGTAAATCATCCGCTTGGAGGCGCGGGTTTTCTCAGCGATTTCATCAATGCGTGCCCCGGAAAGGCCTTTTTCCGAGAATTCGTGGGTGGCCACCGCAAGAATATCGGCGCGCACTGATTCGGGGTTATTTTTACGCCGACGCCGCACGGCAGGGGGGCTGACCTTGTTTGAAGGGGCTGTCATAGAACGTGCCTTTTATTATCGTGGTCGTCTTTTGTCTAGTATGCCATAGCTTGACTGAACGTACCATTTCGTACATTGTTATCTAAAATAGAAGGGTTGCTTAAAACAGAAAGCAACACTGAAGAAAAGCAACACTGATTAGAGCAGCACTGTTTCAAACCCGTGACAACAGGCCGATAAAAGGACAACAACAATGTCGATTAAGCGTACTCTCACACTCGCCGTAACAGCCGCAACGCTGGCCGCAGCCACTACCGCCTCCGCCCAGACGCTACGCTTTGCCCACGTTGACCCAGATGACTGGACCACCTCGAAAAAGGGCGCGGCCGGACAGGTGTTTAAAAACCTGGTGGAAGCCGAAACCGATCTCACTGTAGAGCTCTACCCCGCTGGCTCGCTAGGCGGTGAAACCGAGCTGATTGAAGGCGCTCAGGATGGCACCATTAGTCTTGCGATGGTCTCCGGTGCCTACGCCAATTTCTGTCCGGCAGTCGCCGTAACGGATATCCCTTACACCTTCCCGTCAGCGCCAGTGGCGTGGCAAGTGATGGACGGCGAGTTTGGTACAGCACTAGCCGAGCACTGCTTACAACAGACTGGCCTACGCACACTGGCTTACGGCGAAACGGGCTTTCGTCACTTCACCAACTCCGTGCGCCCCATCAACTCACCGGAAGACATGCAAGGGCTGAAATTCCGCGTGCAAACCATTCCGCTTTACCTGGAAATGGTGCGCGGGCTAGGGGCTGAACCTCAGGGCATCGCGTGGGGCGAAGTGCCGACCGCACTGGCAACCGGCGTCGTCGATGGCCAGGAGAATCCTATCTCGGTGATCTACGGCAATAACTTCTACGAGTTTCAGGACTACTTGACGCTGGATCGCCACGTTTATGGGGTCGATCACCTGCTGATCAACGATGAGATATTCCAGTCACTCACCGAGGAAGAGCAGGCCGCGGTGAAACGCGCCGCGGTGGTCGCGGGCACCACTGGCCGTGCCATTCAACAGTTCAACTCGGCGGAGGGTATTGCCAAGTTAGAAGCAGCCGGCATGGAAGTGACTCAGCCCACTGCTGAGCAGATGGAAGCCTTCCGCCAAGCGGCCCAGCCGCCGGTGCAAGCCTACCTGCGCGCTGAGCTTGGCGATGACGCCGCTTGGATCGACCGCCTCTCTTCCGCTGTAGAAGAAGCCTCCACGCGCTTCTAACCCTGCCTGACCAAAGCGCTTGCGAGTGGGCCAATGATGGCTCACTCGCGAGTTTGCGTGCCTGACTATCGATTGAAGGTGCTTTTATGTCTGCTCTTCTCGCCCGGATACACCGCGGCCTGATCCTGTTCAATGGCAGCTTGGCCGGGCTTGCCATGATGCTGATTTTTCTATTGGTCGCAGGCAATGCCTTTGCGCGCTACACCTATGGCGGCTCCATTACCTGGGGAGAAGACACCGCTATTTACCTGATGATTTATGGCCTGATGTTTGGCATGTCCTGGGCGTATCTTCAAGACAAACACATCGGCTTTGACCTTATTCGCCGCCTGTTACCCCCACGCTGGTTGCGCTGGCAGGCGGTCGCCATCGACCTGGTGGTACTGGCCGTTGGTATTGGCTTGATGGTATCGGCGTTCGAGTTCATTTCTGCCCGCGGTGGGCGTACTTCCTCAAGCACCGGCATGCCCATGTGGTTATTTCAAGCCTCCATGCTGATGGGCGGCGGCCTGCTCAGCCTCTCTGCCCTGGTAATGGGCGCGCTGCGTTTGAGTGATCACCGTGGCGAGGAGACTTCATCATGATTTTTGTGCTGCTGATAGCGCTAGTGTTGCTCGGCGTACCCTTTGCCTTTGCCATACTCGGCACGCTGACGGTGCTGATGAGCACCGGCGACTTGCCCTACCATATCCGTATTGTGTCGCAGCAGTTTTTCGGCGGCATGGAATCCTTCCCCCTGCTGGCGATACCGCTGTTTATTCTGGCCGGCGAGCTAATGAACGAAGCGGGCATCACTCACCGGATTATTAACCTGGCCACTGCGATTGTCGGCCGCATGAAGGCAGGGCTGGCGCACGTGAATATCTGGGCGTCGGTGATTTTTGCCGGCCTTTCCGGTTCAGCGATTGCCGATACCTCAGCCCTTGGGCGGGTATTTATTCCGTCAATGGAAAAAGAGGGCTACCCACGGGATTTTGCGGCGGCACTCACCGCGGCCTCCTCCGTGATTGGCCCGATTATTCCGCCGAGTATTCCGGTGATTATCTACGCGCTGACGGTGTCGGGCGTGTCGGTACCCGGGCTATTTTTGGCGGGGATTGTGCCAGGGCTACTGCTGGCACTGGGGCTTTCCATTTACGTCTACTTTTTCGCCGGTGATTTGGGCGCAGCACAGACAAGAAAGCAGTCTCGCCGCCACGCCCTCCTCCACGGCCTGCTGCCCGCGCTCATGCCGGTATTTGTGGTGGGGGCGATTCTCGCCGGTATCGTCACACCGACTGAAGCAGCCGCCTTTGCCGTGGTCTACGCGCTGATTCTCGGCGTGGTGCTCTACCGAAATATCAAACTGGTCAACCTGCCTGGCATCTTCGCCCGCGCCATGCGCGATAGCGCCGTGATTATGGTCATCATGGGTGCCGTGGCTGCGGCCAACTGGGTATTAACATTCGAGCGCGTGCCCAACATGCTCACCGAATGGGCACTGATGAGCATCGATACCCAGTGGACCTTCCTGATTGCCGTCATTGTGCTGCTACTGGTGGTGGGGCTGTTTTTAGAAGGTATCGCGGCCATTTTGGTGCTGGTGCCAATTCTTCACCCCATTGCCATGGCGCTGGGTATCGACCCGCTGCACTTCGGCATTCTCGTGATTTTCAACCTGATGATGGGGCTGATTACGCCGCCCATGGGGCTGTGCTTGTTTGTCGCTGACTCGGTTTCCGGCGTGGGGATGGGGGCGATTATCCGCCGCATTATGCCGATGCTGGCCGTGCAGTTCTTAATTCTGCTGCTGATTACCTTCGTACCGGCGCTGGTCACCTTCCTACCGCGCTTGGCGGGCTACTGATCTTCATCATTTATTACAGGAGCATGATGCCATGTATTCATCGATTGCTACCGTTTGCCTAAGCGGCTCGCTGGAAGAGAAGGTAGACGCCATTGCCAAAGCCGGCTTTGAAGGGCTTGAGCTATTTGAAAACGACCTAACCGCGTTCGCAGGCACGCCGCGTGAAGCCGGTGAGCTGATTCGTGCCCGTGGCCTTAAGCTGGTCACGCTGCAGCCGTTTCGCGATTTCGAAGGCCTGCAGGGTCGCGCGCGGGAGCGGGCATTCGACCGCGCCGAGCACAAGTTTGACCTGATGGAAGAACTCGGTACTGATTTGTTAATGGCCTGCAGTACCGTTCACCCTGATTCGCTACCGGGCTTAAGCCGCGCCGCCGATGACTTTTATGAGCTGGGCGAGCGCGCCGCTCGGCGTAACCTGCGCGTGGCCTATGAAGCGCTGGCCTGGGGTCGGCATATTCACGATTACCGCGACAGCTGGGAAGTGGTGCGCCGCGCCGCGCACCCCAATGTCGGGCTGGTGCTGGATACCTTCCATATTTTCTCGCGCCAGACAGAGCTTGGCACCATCGGCCGCATTCCGGGGGACCGTATCTTCCTGGTGCAGACCGCCGATGCGCCGCGTCTCTCGATGGATCACCTGTCGTGGAGCCGCCACTACCGCTGCTTCCCCGGCCAGGGCGAGCTGCAGATGGATAAATTCATGGCCATGCTGGAAGAGACCCGCTACGACGGCCCGCTCTCCCACGAAATCTTTAACGATGTGTTCCGCATGGGCCACAGCGAACAAACCGCCTGCGATGGCCTGCGCTCCTACCATTTGTTGCGCAGCATGCAGCAAGGCAGCGGCATTCCCGCACCGCAGCCGATTGAATCAGTCGCCTTTCTCGAAATTGCCGTGGAGCCAGACGATTTAGCCCCGCTGCGCGAGTTACTCAGCGCACTCGGCATGGCCTGCGTGGGGCGTCACCATACGCTGAGCGCTGAGCGCTGGGCGGCGGGTGACGTTAACCTGGTGCTTAACACTGAATCGAGCTTTACCGGCCGCACGCCAGGGCGCGACGCCACGGCGGTCACCGCGATTGGCCTGCGCGTCGCCAATGCCTATGAAGCATTCAAGCGGGCGGACAAGCTTGGTTACGCCATCGTCGAGCCCGAAGAAGTAGGCGCTTCCCACCGCATGAGCGCGCTGCGCAATGTAGATGGCAGCCTCTCTTATATTATTGATGACTCGCAGCTAAGCCGCACCTGGGATCGTGAGTTCCCCGTGGATGTGCAGCCGGTTCCCCAAGGGGCATTGGTGGATATCGACCACATCAGCGTGGCGCTTTCCTACCACGATTACCTCTCGCTGATGCTGCAGTACCGAGCCATTTTCCAGCTGGCACCAACGCCTTCGTTCGATGTCACCGACCCGCGTGGGCTGATCCAAAGCCAGGTGCTGCAAAACGGCAACGGCCGCTTCCGCCTGGCGCTTAACGCCAGCGCCTCGCCAGATACCGCCAGCAACCGTTTTGTTCGCCAGTACGGCGGCTCGGGGATTCACCACGTTGCCCTGCGCACTAACTCTATACGTGATACCAGCGCAGCGCTGCAGCAGGCCGGCACGCCGGTACTGCCGATTCCCGGTAACTACTACCGCGACCTTGCTGCGCGCTTTGACCTGCCAGCCCAAACTCACGCATGGATGCAGGCGCACCACATTCTGTTTGATCAAGACAGCAGCGGCGACTTCCACCAGCTGTATACCCAGCCTGGCCGCAAGGCGTTCTTTTTTGAGCTGGTGCAGCGCGAGGGCTACCAAGGCCTTGGCGCGCCAAATGCGTTTGTGCGTGTCACTGCGCAGCAGCGCCTGGAAGCGCAGAACCACGGCACGGGAGAGAGCCAAGCATGATCAAACTCGGACTGGTAGGCGAAGGCATCGCCAAATCGCAATCTCCTGATCTACACGAACGCTTAGGCGCAGCACTCGGTTTACCGGTGCGTTATGACTTGGTGGACAGCTTGGGCGTGGCAGATTTTGACTTTCCCAGCGCTATACAAACGCTGCGCGAGAAAGGCTACCGTGGCACCAATGTCACTTTCCCGTTTAAAGAAAAAGCCGCACAGCTTGCCGATATTCGCGGCGAAGGCGTCAAGCGAGTAGGCACCGCCAACACGCTGCTGTTTGATGAAGGTGGCCTGCGCGCTGAAAACACCGATTACACCGGTTTTATCAGCGCCTATCGCCATTCGTTTGGTGACCAGCCTGCGGGCGATGTGCTGTTGATCGGCGCTGGCGGCGTGGGCCGTGCGGTGGCGTGTGCGTTAGGCCAGCTGGCCGCCAGCTGCCTTCATATTCTGGAACGCGATAGCGCACGCGGGGAAAGCCTCAGCCGTGACCTTAACGCCATGGGCATAACCGCAGAATGCATCACGCCGGAGCAGGCGCAACACGCGCTGCCTAAGTGGCAGGGCGTGGTCAATTGCTCGCCCATCGGCCATATTAATCACCCCGGCTGCCCCATCGATACCGCAGGGCTGGGGCCCCAGCACTGGGTGTTTGATGCGGTGTATATTCCCGCCCACACCGAGCTTTTAAACGCCGCCCACCAGGCGGGCGCTAAATCGCTTTCGGGTGTTGATCTCTTCGTATTTCAAGGCGTTGATGCGTTTCGTTTCTTTACCGCTGAGGCTATCGCTTCTGAACAGATCGATGCCCACGTGATACCGCTGCGTACTCATTATATTGAACAGCTGGTTTCGCTCACTGCCCACCGCATGCCCTGATGCCTTAAAAATAACGTACACTTATTCGCTCAACGAACACACCCGAACCTGTCTCTATGAGCTAACGAGGCCGCGATGCTCGCTATTCTTAGTATTACCACCCCTATCTTCCTACTCATCGGTTTGGGGTACGTCGTGAGGTGGAGCGGCATTATCCAACGCGAGCAGATGCAGGGTGTGGGTGTGTTTGTGATGTATTGCGCGCTGCCCGCGCTGGTGATTCGCGCCTTAACCCAGCAGCCTTTGGAAGAGATTTTTAAGCTCAACTATCTAATTGCCTACGGCCTGGGGTCTATCGCAGTGTTCGGTGCCGGGCTACTGCTTTGCTTGAAGCTACAGCGCCAGCCGCTTAATACCAGCGCCATGCAGGCGCTGGGCATGGCGGCCGCTAACAGTGGCTTTGTTGGCTACCCAGTCGCGGCAATGGTGATTGGCTCGCCGGCGGCGGTGCTGTTGGCGCTGAACATGGTGATTGAGACGCTGATTATTATTCCTATGGCGCTCATTCTTGCTGAAATGGGCAGCCAACAAGGCTCCAGCTTATGGAAAACGGTTAAACAGACCGCCCTTAACCTCATCAAAAACCCGGTGTTAGTCGGCTTATTGGTCGGCATTTTCTTAGCCGTTACCGGCATTCAGCTTCCCGCGCCGCTGTTTAAAGCGATCGATATGCTGGCCGAAGCAGCCGGCCCAGCGGCGCTGTTCGTGATCGGCGGCGCACTGTTTGGCTTACAGGTGAAAGGCATGGCCAGGGATGTTGGCCAGATTGTTATCGGTAAACTTCTGATTCACCCTTTGATTATTTTTATCGCTTTTTATCTGACCCCAGGCATTGACCCACTTTACATGGTGGGCGCGGTGCTATTCGCTGCCTCGCCGATGATCAGCATTTACCCGCTGTTCGGCCAGCGCTATGGGCTAGGGGGCATTAGCGCTGCTGCCATGCTGATAGCCACCGTTGCCTCTTTCTTCACGCTTAGCCTGGTCATCTGGCTGATGACGCTGCTGGGGCTGAGATAGTCAGCTAACAAGGCATAGCGCTAAGAAACAGCACTGAAAAACAGCACTGAGCTTGTCGATCCACTGCCAAGCACACTAGTTCGCATTGCGAACTTTTTTACGTTAATCTTTTATCTCAGCCTTTAAGACAACGGACAGTAAAAAATGCAGGAAGACATGCTGAGTGAAGATAGCCGTGATTTTGTAACAGCGCTTGCTAGCGGCTTGGAGGTTATACAGGCATTTGACGCTGAGCATCCACGCATGACGCTAAGCGAAGTGGCCACGCGCACCGGCATGAATAGAGCGAAAGCTAGGCGTTTTTTGCTCACGCTGCATGCACTGGGGTACGTGCGTAAGCAGCAGCGCTACTTTGAATTAGCACCTCGGGTTCTTCAGCTCGGCTATGCCTTTTTATCGGCTAATAACTATCGGGATGTTATTCAGCAGCATTTAGAAGATATTACCGCTGAAACAGGGGAGTCTTCTTCGCTTGGCGTGCTGGATGGTAAGGATGTCATTTATGTCGCGCGCTCTGCAGCGAAACATCGCTTAATGGCCATTACGCTATCCGTCGGCACCCGGCTGCCAGCGGCGCATACCTCCATGGGGCGTATGCTGTTGGCGCAACTCAGCGATACGGATATTGAGCACTTCCTCTCCACGGTGGCCTTAGCGCCCTATACCGATAAAACGGTGACAGACGTTAATGAGTTACGCCATCAGATCATGAACGCAAAGCAGCAAGGCTACGCGATTTCTGATCAGGAACTTGATTCTGGCTTACGCTCCATTGCCGTTCCTGTTTATGACGCCAAGCAGCAGTTAATGGGCGCGATTAACATCAGCACTAACGCTGCTCGGGTCAGTCTCGATACGTTGATTAACGTGTACCTACCTGTGTTGCAAAACAAAGTGGCTCAAATACGCTCGCATGTTAATTAGGTTCTGTTATTAAAAGCCTGTTAATAAAAGCCTATTAATAAGAGCCTGCCATCACGGCGTCTAGCGCCGCCCGATACCCTTGCGACCCCAACCCAGCAATCACGCCATCAGCGCGCAGCGAGACGTAGGAGTGATGGCGAAAAGCTTCGCGCTTGTGAACATTCGATAAGTGCACTTCAATCACTTTGCCATCAAAGGCATTGAGGGCATCAAGAATCGCCACTGAGGTATGCGTATAGGCAGCTGGGTTGATAATAATCGCTTGGGTGCCATCAAGGCGGGCGGCGTGAATAGCATCAATCAAAGCGCCTTCATGATTACTTTGAAAGCAGGTGATGTCCCAATCTGCCATTACTGCTTTCTCTCGCAGCATGTTATTCACGTCGTCTAACGTTTCGTACCCGTATATTTCGGGCTGGCGAGTGCCCAGCAAATTTAGGTTGGGGCCATGAAGCACCACTACTTTTCCCTGACTCATTCTCTTTTCCACCCAGCACGTTGGCGTATGAATTAACGATACTGCCTGTTCTATCACTTAACCCGCGCACTGCGCCAGCGCCCGTTCAAGCGAGGCGTGCTGGCGCTGGGTAAAAAGCCGCTACTGCTCGGCGTAGACACCGCTTTCTAGCTCTAAATGCGCAGCCCAGGAAACGATATCAGACATGCCTAACGTGGCGGCACCTATATGGGGGCTCATATCCGGCAGCTCGTGGGCGATGCCTTTGTGGCAATCGATACAGGTCGACTCACCCGAAGCAAGGTTGGTGGAGTGGGCACGGGCAGCACGCGTGCTTTGCTGGGTAAAATCCATCGAGTCAAATTCGTGGCAGTTACGGCACTCTAGCGAGTCATTGGCCTGTAGCCGCGACCATTCACGTTCGGCAAGCTGGCGGCGCTTTGCCTCAAACTGCTCTTCGGTGCGAATAGAGCCAAATACCCAGCCCCATACTTCTTTAGAGGCCTCCATTTTGCGCGCCACTTTATGCGTCCAGCTGTGGGGAACGTGGCAATCTGAGCAGGTCGCCCGCACTCCAGAACGGTTGGAGTAGTGAATGGTGGTTTTGAGTTCCTGCATTGGGTTGCGCTCCATTTCGTGGCAGGAGGTGCAAAACTGCTCGGTGTTGGTTACTTCCATGGCCGTGTTAAAACCGCCCCAGAAGATAATGCCGGCGATAAAACCGCCTAGGGTTAAAAACCCTAGGCTGTAGTGAACACTCGAGCGGCTTAAAATACGCCAGTAGCGGGTGAAAAAGCGTTTCATTGCCCACCCTCCTGGCGCTCACGTAGCGCCTCGGTCATTACCTCTTCCACGGACTGAAAGCGATTGGGAACCAGCGGTTCAGCATCGGTTTTAGGCACGTGGCACTGGGTGCAGAAGTAACGGTCCGGCGATACGGCGGCCAACACCTGCTTATGGCGATCCATAAAGTGGGTAATGCTCACCATAGGCGCGCCCGCACTGACGGCCTGTTCACGGCTATGGCAGTTTAAGCACTGGTTAACGCGCATATCGACTTGATAATCGCGAATTGAGTGCGGAATCACCGGCGGTTGCTCTGGGTAATTGCGCACTTCACGGCCGCTGTCCCGCGGCTCGCCGGCGATAGGTGCTGCGGGCTGGGTCTGGCTAATGGTGCCACCAGGGCGTAAGCCATCCGGTGCCGAGGCATCGCGTGTTTCATCTGCACTGACCGTGCTTCCCAGCAAAGCCATGAATAAACAGAGAGGAAAAAGCCATTTCATGATTGTTCTCCTTAGTCTGTTTACGCCAGATTAACGAGATCAAGGCGCACCGCGCACTTCTTGAAATCGGTCTGTTTGGAAATGGGATCAGTTGCATCCAGCGTGACCTTATTGATCAAGTAGGAGGCATCAAAAAAGGGCACGTACACCAAGCCGCGGGGCGGTTTAACCCGCCCACGGGTTTCTACCCGCAGGTTCACATCGCCACGCCGGCTGGCCACTTTAACCTCGCTTCCCCGCCGGAACCCTTCGGCTCGGGCATCTTCTGGGTGCATATACAACAGCGCGGCAGGCACTGCCCGGTGCAGCTCCGGCACGCGGCGGGTCATGGAGCCGGTGTGCCAATGCTCCAACACGCGCCCGGTGCAGAGCCAATAAGGGAAATCGGCGTCAGGTGCCTCGGGGGGTGGCTCGGCCGGTACGGCGAAAATTAACGCGCGATTATCGGGCTTACCGTAGAACTGCCAGCCGCTGCCTGGCTCTACATAGGGGTCAAGCCCCTCTCGGTAGCGCCATAGGGTTTCCTGGCCATCCACCACCGGCCAGCGCTTGCCACGGCTGGCGTGGTACGCATCAAAGTTATCCAAATCCTTGCCTTTGCCGCGGCCAAAGCGGGCGTACTCTTCAAACAACCCTTTTTGGATATAGAAGCCGAAATCGTCTGCCTCGGCGTTGGCGTAGCCCTCTTCCATGTCGGAGGTGGGGAACTGGTCAACCTGGCCATTGGCGAACAGTAAATCAAACAGGGTTTTGTCGCGCATTTCCGGGGCGGCTGCCAACAACTCCTCGGGCCATACGTCAGCCACGCGGATGCGCTGGGAAAGCGCCACGGTCTGCCATAAGTCTGAACGCGCCTCGCCGGGGGCATTGACCAGCTGATGGAAAAACTGGGTGCGCCGCTCGGAGTTACCAAAAGCCCCTTCTTTTTCTACCCAGGATGCGGCGGGCAAAATCAAATCCGCCGACTGGGCTGAAACCGTGGGGTAGATGTCAGAGACCACCACAAAGGCTTCAGGGTTACGCCAGCCGGGCAGAATTTCCTGCATGACGTTGGCACCCGCCTGCATATTATTCGTCACCTGGGTCCAGTAAACCTTGATGTCACCGTCTTTAAGGCGGCGGCTTTGGGCCACTGCGTCAAAGCCCACCCATGAAGGAATGGTGCCTTCGGGCAGCTTCCAGATTTTCTCCGCATCGCGGCGATGGTCAGGATTAGTAACCACGCGGTCGGCGGGCAGGCGGTGGGCGAAGGTGCCCACTTCCCGCGCCGTGCCGCAGGCAGAAGGCTGGCCGGTGAGCGAGAAAGGACTGTTACCCGGCTCGGAAATTTTGCCGGTCAGCAGGTGGAGGTTATAAATCAGGTTATTAACCCATACCCCGCGGGTATGCTGATTAACCCCCATGGTCCAGAAGGTCATCACCTTTTTATCGGGGTCGGCATACAGTTCTGCCAGCGCCTCAAGATGGTTTTCAGAGACGCCGGATTCCCGCGCTGCCCGCTCTAAGGTGTAGGGCGCGACATAGTCCGCGAACGCTTCAAAGCTCATGTCCGTCCAGCTGTTGGCATCATCGGCGTTCTCCGCTGCCTGTTGCAGCGGGTGCTCGTCGCGCAGGCCGTAGCCGATGTCATCAGCACCCCGGGCGAAGTTGACGTGCTTATCGACGAATGACTGATTTACCCGGCCGGTCTGAATAATATGGTTGGCGATGTAGTTAAGGATCACGATATCCGCATGAGGCGACATGACCATGGGTATATCGGCCAACTCAAAGCTGCGATGCTCGAAGGTCGACAGCACGGCGACCTTTGTGTCTGGGAAGGAAAGCCGCCGGTCGGTAACGCGGGTCCAGAGCACCGGGTGCATCTCGGCCATGTTAGAGCCCCACAGCACAAAGGCATCTGCGTGTTCGATATCGTCATACACGCCCATGGGCTCATCCGAGCCGAAAGTGCGCATAAAACCATACACCGCCGAAGCCATACAGTGGCGGGCGTTGGGGTCGATATTGTTCGAGCGCAGCCCGGCTTTAAATAGCTTGCTGGCCGCGTAGCCTTCCCAGATCGTCCACTGGCCAGAGCCAAACAGCGCGACGCTCTCTGGGCCATGTTCACGAATGGCGCTGGTGAATTTTTCCGCCATAAGGTCGAGCGCTTCATCCCAGGAGACCGGCTCGAAATCGCCATCTTTCGCGTATTGGCCGTTGCGCTTACGCAGCAGCGGCTGGGTTAAGCGATCCTCTCCGTAAAGAATTTTGGAAAGAAAGTAGCCTTTAACGCAGTTAAGCCCCCGGTTAACTTCGGACTGGTTGTCGCCGTGGGTCGCCACGATTTGGCCTTCATAGGTGCCTACCATGACGCTGCAGCCGGTACCACAAAAGCGGCACGGGGCTTTATCCCACTGCAGGCGGTTCATATCCGCATGGGTAATGAGATTGCTGGCGCCTGCGGGAATCGACATCCCTGCCGTGGCAGCAGCCACCGCCGCGGCATTCGCCTTTACAAATTCTCGGCGTGTTAGTTTCATTGTTCCCCCTCCTGTACGTGCGGCTCATCTGCTGCCTGGGCATTGACAACTTCGTGATAAACAAACGCAGCGTCAATGACGCCAGGCTGCTCGCGTACCTGATCCATTACAGCCAATAGCTGTTGTTCGTCGGTATGTTCAGCGACCACCACAAGCTTTCCGGCCGCGTCTTCGCCCCTTACTTCCCCAACGGTATTTTGGGTAATCCACGCCGTCGTCTGTGTCAGCGCGTCGGGCCGCACATGAACGATAAAGCTAATAATGTGCAGCAGTTGATCAGACATAAGCGGTATCTTTTTCTTTTGTTAATAGTGAAATCGCCTGATTAGGGCAGGCGGAGTAGCAGGCACCGCAGCCGGTGCAGCTTTCTAGATGAATATCGGGTTGCGGCGGCCGGCCACCGGGTTTCAGCGGAAAGCGGATTGCGCTCCATTCACAGGCGTCCTGGCAGCTTTGGCAATGAATGCCGGCCAGTGCCAAGCAGTGCGGCTGCACTTCGGCGTGCCAAGGAAAAGCATCACTAATGCTACCGGCTGGCTGTATCGCCTGTGGCTCGCATACCGTGGCGCAATCACCACACAGCGAGCAGCCCTCTTGGGCAAAACTAAGTTCAGGGTAGCCACCGCCACCGCGGCTCAAAATGCCTTCCGAGCACGCATCAATACAGGCGTTGCAGCCGGTGCACAGGTCGAGAAAGGAAGCTCTGCTCCAGGGCGGCCGACGCACATCATCACGCCCTGACAAGCGGCGAAAAAGATTGCGCCGATTATTATTGTTATCCGTGCGCGTCATGAGCATTCCTGCGTTAAAAAAATGTTAACCACTTTATTTAGCAGCGGTTAACACCTTTAAAGTGATCAGATAGAAGCTTGTGACACTGCTATAGCGGCGGGCCAGGGGGGCCTGCAAACATTTGATACATCCACACCAAAAAGCCATAGCCCCCTACCACCGCTACGGCCAAAATGGGAAAGAGCAACACGACAATAAACAGAAAAAGCCCTCGTTCTTGACGCTTGAGGGGCGCTTCCTCTTCTATTATTGGATGAGATTTTTTTGACATAGATAACTCCACAGGGGAAGAACACACCGCTGTAGATGTGTATTAAAGTAGTTATCTATAAAGCGTAGTAATTAAGCCTTATTTGTCACTTGATATAGATCAATTTTTCCAAGTTCGTCACTATATCGTTTGGTACTAACTTAATACCCACGAAGGCCTTGCTTATGCAGATTCACCCCTTATGACGCTTCCGCTTTATGTAGGCTTGCCCATGTGGGCCAATCAGGATTGGCAGGGTAGCCTGTACCCGCGCCACGCCAAAACCGACCTGTTAAGTGACTATGCGGCGGTTTTTTCAAGCGTGGAGGGCAACACCACCTTTTATAGCGGCGCACCTAAGCCCGAGACCATTGCCGCCTGGGCGCGCCAGGCACCGGCGTATTTTCGTTTTTGCTTTAAGCTGCCCTCAAGCGTTACCCACAACCAGCGTTTAACCCGCTTAGAGGATGCCTGGGCATTTTTAGCAGCGTTAGAACCGCTGCATGACCGCCTTGGCCCCACCATGGTGCAGCTGCCGCGAGATTTTGGCCCCCAGGAGCTGCCCAAACTAGAAGCATTGCTCGCCCAATGGCCTTCACACCTGCCCTGCGCGGTAGAGGTGCGCCACCCTGAGTTTTTCCACAAGGGAGCCGCCGAGAGGGCACTTAACCGCCTGTTGATAACTTATTCGGCCAATCGTGTGATGCTTGATGTCCGTCCGGTCTTTTCAACTCCAGCAAATGGTCATGCAGGCCTTGCTCATGCACAGCAAGAAAAGCCGAAACTGCCGCTACACGTGCTTTCCACGGCAAATTATCCGGTAATTCGCTTCATTGGCCATATTGACAAAACGATTAACAGCAACTACTTCACTGCTTGGAAAGCCCGTCTAAAACTGTGGATAAGTCAGGGGAAAACCCCTTTCTTATTTGTGCATACTGCTGATAATCGGGAGCCTCCTCACATGGCCCGTTTACTCTATAACGCGCTGGGAGAACAGACACCGCTACCCCCTCTTGCACCCTTCGCCGGTGAAAAGCAAAGCCAGCTGTTTTAGCCCACCTTTTTAGGTGAGCTAACTGGCATGCAGCCTATTGATCAGATAAATTGCGCTTACTTTCGGAAAAAGGTGCTAACAACGACTCATTTTTCCGAAAAAACGGTGTATCGCACCGAAAAACTCATTACAACTGATTAAAAGAAGGTGTGTCATGGCAAAACTTGCGCATGCACAGTGGTCATCGCGGATGACTTTTGTGCTGGCCGCCGCTGGTTCAGCGGTTGGGCTAGGTAATATTTGGCGTTTTTCTTATATGGTGGGCGACAGCGGCGGCGCGGCTTTCGTACTGGTCTATCTCGCCTGTGTGACGCTGGTGGGGCTGCCTATTCTGGTGGCGGAGTGGATGATTGGCCGCCGAGGCCAGAAAAACCCCATTAACACCATGGCCGAACTGGCCGCTAACCACGGTAAGTCCAAGGCGTGGGCGCTGATCGGCGCGAGCGGTGTGTTAGCGGCGTTTTTGATTCTGTCGTTTTACAGCGTGATCGGCGGCTGGTCGCTGAACTACACCTTAAGCTCGGTGCTTGGCACCTTTAATGGCCAAGACGCCGACGGCATCAGCGGCTTGTTTGGCGGCATGCTGGGTAGCCCCACCACGTTGCTGCTCTGGCACACCGCCTTTATGGCGCTGGTCGTCGGCATTGTGGCACGCGGGGTTACCAAAGGGCTGGAAAGTGCGGCGCGCTTGCTAATGCCTGCGCTGATCATACTAATGCTGATACTGGTAGGTTACGGCGTCGCTAGCGGCTATTTTGGCGAAGCGTTAGCCTTTATGTTCCGCCCTGACTGGAGCGCGCTTAACGGCGGGGTGGTGTTAGCCGCCATGGGTCAAGCCTTCTTCACGCTTTCACTGGGCATGGGCATTATGATGGCTTACGGCTCTTACCTGGGAGAAGACGTTAACCTGATCAGCACCGCCCGCACGGTGATCATTCTGGATACCGTGATCGCGCTATTGGCCGGTTTGGCCATCTTCCCGATTGTCTTCGCCAACGGCTTGAGTGCCGGTGAAGGGCCCGGCTTGATTTTCGTTACCCTGCCGCTGGCATTCGGCAACATGGCAGGCGGCACCATTCTGGGGCTGATTTTCTTCCTGCTGCTTACCTTCGCCGCGCTAACATCAGCCATTTCTTTGCTGGAACCCACCGTGGAAATGCTTGAAGAACGCACCACGATGACGCGGGTAACCGCAACGCTCGCCAGCGGTATTGGGGTGTGGTTACTGGGTGTTGCAGCGCTGCTGTCGTTTAACGTGTGGTCTGAGGTACTGTTCTTCGGCCTGAATATTTTCGACCTACTGGATACCTTTACCAGCAAAATAATGCTGCCGTTAACGGGTCTGGGGGCGATTGTGTTTGTAGGGTGGTGCTTGAAGCGCGAAAGCGTGGAAGCTGAACTTGGGCTTTCAGCAACCGGCAAGAATATGTGGAACATCATCGCGCGCTATGTAGCGCCCGCTGGGGTTATCGCGGTGTTCATTACCGGACTCTTATAAGGCCGAGTTTGAAACTTAGCGATAGTGATAAAAGCCGACGTTAATCCACTTCAGCCCTGCTAGAAAGCAGGGCGAGTATGCATAACGAGTAACGTTAGTGCAATTCGCTCTCTTGCCGCTCTTCATCGGGCAAGGGGGCGATATCCCGCGACAATTTCTGGAATTCCCGATGCAGCTCAATACCCCGCCGCGCTCTTAAGCTACGCTGGGCAGCGCTGCGTTGGCGTTGTTCATGCTCATCCACTTGTAGACTCATAAATATGTCGAGCAATTCGCTTTTAACCGAGGTGATGCGTTCGACGTTTCTCATGATCGACGTTCCTCCAGGTGAATATGCCTCCGTCCACCTGCATCGGTGACGACTGTTATGATGCAGTGCGGCACTTCACTTATTACTATAACCTACTTGACAAAATGATGACTATTCATAAAAAAATTGTCTAACGTCCTTTAAACGCTGAGGCTAACCTGCCCAATAGTTAGTGGCCCTATCCACTCATTGAGGCATACTGTATTCATCAGTGTTAAAGAAACGTAAAAACATAATAATGAGCAGATAGAAATGAGCAGACAGACAGAAACGGTCGTTTCAAACGACTGTATATTGACGTACTGTTGAATACCTGTTGGTTGAGCACCCAAGGAGCTGAACGTGAGTCGCGCCCTGTTCGATGAAATGAGACGCCGCATGGAGCACTTTCGACGCTCCGAGCAAAAAGTGGCGCGGTTTGTACTGCGCAACCCCGAAGAAGTCATCCACATGCGCATTGTGGATCTAGCCACCGAAGCCACCGTTAGCGAACCTACCGTGGTGCGCTTTTGCCGTGCGCTGGGTTGCAACGGCTTTCAAGATTTCAAGCTACAGCTAGCGCAAATGCTGGCCAGCGGCAGCCAGTTCGCCCAGTTCTCCATGAACGATAGCGACTCAGTGGCGGAATTTTCTCACAGCATTTTTGACTCCACCGTGGGCACGCTGCTATCGGTGCGCGACCGGCTGGATAACGACGCCCTGGGTCGAGCGGTTAATGCCCTGGCGATGGCCAACCGCGTTGAGTTCTACGGTTTTGGGGCTTCCGGCGCGGTGGCCTTTGATGCACAGCACAAGTTCTTCCGGCTGCAAATTTCAACATCTGCTTACGCAGACCCCCACATGCAGAATATGTCGGCAGTGACGTTGAACGATGGCGACGTGGTGGTGGCTATTTCGCAAACCGGCCGTACCAAAGCGCTAGTCGCCAGCGTGCGCTTAGCCCGTGAAGCGGGCGCGACGGTGATTGGCCTGTGCCCCAGCGGCTCACCGCTCGCTGAAGAAGTCAGCCTGCCGCTGTATATCGATGTCCACGAAGACACCGAGATCTACACGCCGCTTAGTTCTCGCATTGCCCACCTGGTGCTGATTGACGTACTAGCCGTCGGCGTGGCCAAAACCCGCGGCCCGAAACTCGCCGAACAGCTCAAAGCCGTTAAAAAGAGCCTTAACACGCTGCGCTTTCCCGAAGAGCCTTAGTCGTTAGACCTGTATACACAGCCAGTTCGCTGGCTGTGCTAGACTAGCCGCCTATTTTTTGATCCGGCAGCGGCTACTATGGACGACGTCACGGCGATTCTCGATCAGCTCAACTCCGCCCAGCGCGAAGCAGTGAGCGCCCCTCAAGGCAATCTATTGGTGCTCGCAGGCGCAGGCTCCGGCAAAACCCGCGTGCTGGTTCATCGCATTGCCTGGCTAATGCAGGCCGAAGGGCTTTCTCCCTACGCCCTGCTGGCGGTTACCTTTACCAATAAAGCCGCCAAAGAAATGCGCACCCGCCTTGAGGCGCTGCTGGGCATTTCGCTACGCCACGTATGGGTCGGTACCTTCCACTCCATTGCCCACCGCCTGCTGCGCACCCACTGGCAGGACGCCCGGCTGCCGCAACACTTCCAGATTATTGATTCCGATGACCAGCTACGCCTAGTCAAACGGCTGCTGAAAGATTACTCGATTGACGACGAGCGCTACCCGCCGCGCCAGGTGCAGGGATTTATTTCCGGCTGCAAAGAAGAAGGCTTGCGCCCGCACCAGGTGAATGTCGATGGCGATGCCTATATCGGCCAAATGGTCGAACTGTACGAGCGCTACCAGCTTACCTGTGACCGCGGTGGCCTGGTCGACTTCGGCGAGCTGCTGCTACGCAGCCTGGAGCTACTGCGCGATAACCCTGCGCTGCTAAACCACTACCAGGAGCGCTTTGGTCACGTGCTGGTGGATGAGTTTCAAGACACCAATACGCTGCAATACGCCTGGCTAAAGCTGCTCACCGGCATGAAAACACCGATGACCGCAGTAGGTGATGACGACCAGTCGATTTATGGCTGGCGCGGCGCCAAGGTGGAAAATATCAGCCGCTTTGAGCAGGAGTTCCCGCAAACCCACACCGTGCGGCTTGAGCAGAACTATCGCTCCACCAGCGCGATTCTAGAAGCCGCCAATACGCTGATCAGCCACAACAGCGAGCGGATGGGCAAGAACCTATGGACCGACGGCATCCAAGGCGAGCCAATCTCCATCTACGCCGGTTTTAACGACTTGGAAGAAGCGCGTTATATCGTTGATACCATTAAAGAAAAGGTCGATGAAGGCTTCAACCGCCGGGATATCGCGATTCTCTACCGCTCCAACGCCCAGTCGCGGCTGCTGGAAGAGACGCTGATTCGCCAAGGCATGCCCTACCGTATTTACGGCGGCCACCGCTTTTACGAGCGCTTGGAAATCAAAAATGCGCTGGCCTATTTGCGCCTGCTGCTTAACCGCGATGACGATGCCTCACTTGAGCGGGTGATTAACGTGCCTACCCGTGGCATCGGCACGCGCACCATTGAGATTGTCCGCCTGCGCGCCCGCGAGCAGAGCATTCCGCTGTGGCAGGCGCTGCACGATGTGGTTCACGACGGCAGCCTAAAAGGCCGTGCGGCCAATGCGCTGCAAACGTTCGCCAACCTGATTGAACAGCTCGATAACGACGCAGCCGGCATGGCGCTGCACGAAATTATCGACCATGTCATGGTGCATACCGGTTTGATTGAGCATCACAAAAGCGAGCGCGGCGAAAAAGGCCAAGCACGGGTAGAAAACCTGGAAGAACTGGTCACCGCTGCCCGCGCCTTCACCCAAGGCGATGTGTTTGAAGCCCCCGAAGCAGGCGAAGGCATGGCGGCGCTGGAAGCGTTCCTTTCTGAGGCAGCGCTTAACGCCGGCGACCACGAAGCGGAAGAGTTTGAAGACAGCGTGCAGCTAATGACGCTGCACTCCGCCAAAGGCCTGGAGTTCCCCGTGGTGTTTATTGCCGGCGTCGAAGAGGGGCTGTTTCCGCATAAAATGTCGCTTGAAGAACCGGGCAGGCTCGAAGAGGAGCGCAGGCTGTGTTACGTCGGCGTCACCCGCGCCATGCAGAAACTCTACCTGACCCACGCGGAAACCCGCCGCCTGCACGGCAAAGAAGTGTTCCCGCGGCCGTCGCGCTTTTTGCGCGAGCTGCCGCCGCACTTGCTGGAAGAAGTGCGCCTGCGCGGGCATATTTCTCGCCCGGTCACCGCCTCGCGTTCATCGTTTGCCCAACAAAGCATCGAAAGTAGCGGCGACTTGCCAAGTTTGCACGTCGGCCAAGGGGTGGAGCACCCAGTGTTCGGCAAGGGGATTATTCTTAACGCAGAAGGCGAAGGTGCACGCGCCCGGGTGCAGGTCAGCTTTGAGGGCGAAGGCGTTAAATGGTTAGTGCTCGGCTTTGCCAAGCTGACGCCACTGTGAGCCGCGCCCGTGGCGTTGAGTTCATCGGCTTGCCGATTAAAACCTGCTTAGCGCATACTGGCTAACGGACACTGCGCTTACCCGCGCACTGACAAAAAAATCATACAATTTCCGGAGTCTTGCTCATTATGCAACGCCGTCACTTCCTTAAAACCGCCAGTCTTGGCGTCGCTGGGGCCGTTGCCGCCCCTTTCGTCACGACCTCAAACGCACGCGCCCAGGAAACCTATACCTGGGACATGGTGACCTCTTGGCCGAAAAACTTCCCTGCCCTGGGCACCGGTGCGAATGATTTCGCCCGCCGGGTAGAACAGCTTTCCAACGGTCGTATGCAGATTCGCGTACATGGCGCGGGTGAACTGGTGCCGGCGCTGGAAGTGTTCGACGCTGTCGCTGCCGGCACCGCTGAAATGGGGCACTCGGCCTCTTACTACTGGCGCGGCAAAGTGGCTGCCTCGCAGTTCTTTACGGCGGTGCCATTCGGCATGAACACCACCGAAATGAACGCTTGGTTGTACCATGGCGGCGGTCAGGAGCTGTGGGATGAGATCTACGCCAAGCACAATCTGAAACCCTTCGCGGTAGGCAATACCGGCAGCCAAATGGCAGGCTGGTTCAAGAAAGAGATCAATTCACTGGACGATATGCAGGGGCTGAAGCTTCGCTTACCCGGCTTGGCTGGTGAGGCGATGAACGGCATTGGGGTAACGACCGTTAATATGCCGGGCTCTGATATTTTCACCTCGCTGCAAACCGGCGTACTGGATGCCGCAGACTGGGTCGGCCCGTATAACGATATGGCGTTCGGCCTACATCAGGTAGCTGATTACTACTACACCTCGGTATGGAACGAGCCCACCGCCGCGCTGGAAGGTACCATCAACCTGGATGCGTGGAACGCGCTGCCGGAAGACCTGCAAGATGTGATCCGTGAAGCCGCGCGGGCGTCTAACCTTGCGATGATTAGCGAATTCGCTTTCCGCAACGCTCAAGCGCTGGCCACGCTGGTGGATGAGCATGGCGTTCAGCTGCGCACGTTCCCTGACGATGTCATGAAAGCGCTTTACACCTCTTCGCAGGACGTTATTCAGCGCCAGGTAGAAAATGACGAAGAGTCTCGTCAAGTATATGAGTCTTACTCTGCGTTCCAGAAGGTGCTGCGTCCGTTTAGCGATGTGGGCGAATACGCGTATCTTAAGAGCCGCGACAACGTTGGTTCTTAAATAATCCGCCTGCCGGCTCACTCGATAACGCGTTAATAGAAGAGCAAAAAAGAGAAGCGGCAAAAGAGCGCATGATGCGCTCTTTTGTTCTTTAAATGGCTTATCGAGCTAGCTAGGTTTTTAAATTAACTGAGCTCTTAGCTTAACTAGGTTATCGAATTAAGGTATTAACGCTGGGTTAGCTCTGCCTAGAATTAGCCATGCACCGCCCGAATGCGGCCGTTGTCGTCTAGCGCCACCATCACAAAACGCGCTTCCGTCACTTTTTGGCGCTCTTCAAGCAGGCGCCCATGGAGCGAACGCACCCATACTTCGACAACGATTTTCATCGAGCTATGGCCAATCTCCTGAACCTGGGTGTAAACGCTGACCATTGAACCAACGCGTACCGGGCTTAAAAAATCCATGGCTTCAATCGCCACGGTGGCTGTGCGGCCGCCGGCTTCACGCCCTGCGGCTAGCTCGGCCGCTTGATCCATTTTATTGACCAGCCAGCCACCGGGTATATCGCCATAAAGATTGGTATCTTGGCGTGAAGCCAGTAACTTTAAGGTGAGTAAGCCCTGGGGGGCAGGTACGTCGTCTAAATCCGTTTGTAGAAGAGTCATGTGGTGGTCGCTTTATCCGTTTATTGTTGTAAACATTTTGCTATAGACATTTGCTGTAGACATTCGCTGTCATCATCACTGCGATGAGCGCTGTTAAGGAGCGTTGCTGCAGCGCAACACAATAATAGGATTTCAGTTAACCATAAGAGGAACTTAGTTTGAATACCCTTTTAACGACTCTTTCAAATACGTTTATGATGGCCTTTACGTTTATGGTCACCCTAGTGCTGACAGCCCCACTGGCCTGGGGGCAGCCGCAGAACATTAGCGGTACCTTAGGGGCTGTTGGCTCTGACACCATGGCGGGTTTGATGCTGCGTTGGGGCGAAACCCTTACCACCCGCCACCCAGACGTCAAGCTGCAGTTTCAAGCGAGCGGTTCTGCCAGTGCGCCACCGGCATTAATGGCAGGCACCACTCGGCTTGGGCCGATGTCCCGGCCGATGACCAAAGCTGAGCGCGATAATTTTACTGAGCGCTATGGCTACCCCCCCCTGGAATTAACCGTTGCCCGCGATGCCCTTATCATTGTTGTGCATCGGCATAATCCATTGCGTGCGCTAACGCGACAGCAGATTGATGCTATCTTCTCAACCTCACGCGCCTGCGGTGCTGAAGCGCCTATCCGGCGTTGGAATCAACTCCCTGCCACTCAAGAAGCGGTGCTGGGCAGTATTGCACTGCACGGGCGTAATCTTGCCTCAGGTACCCACGGGCTGTTTCAAGCACGGGCGTTATGTGATGGCCAATTTCGCATTGATATCAGCGAGCACCCGGGCTCATCCGCCGTGGTTGCTGCCGTGGGCGAGTCGATCAATGCCATGGGCTATGCGGGATACAATCACCTTACCCCCGCGGTACACGCGCTAAGCCTCATTAACGCTAGCGGCAACGCCATTCCCCCTACAGAGGCCGCGATCCAAAACGGTGATTACCCGCTATCGCGGGATCTTTATCTCTACGTTAACTTGCCGCCTGGCGAGCAACTGCCGCCTGCTGAGCAGGCATTGCTTGACCTGATTATGTCTGAGGAAGGCCAGCAAATTGCCCGCGCCTCGGGTTTTGTTGCGTTATCGAAGAACATTTTAGAATCACAGCGGGTATGGCAAGCGCCAATCAGGTAAATGCCACGGCTTGTCATCTTAATGTCACAAAAGCACCTTAGGGTAAGGGGTCGTCTTATGCTCACTGATCAGCTCTGTGGTCGCTCTGGTTATTTAATGATGCCAACATGATCCCACCTCGGTTAACTACCTCTCGTCAGCCGCTTCGCCTGCTGCAAGACCGCGTGGCCACGGGGTTAATTACCGCTGGCGGCGTTGGCGTGCTGATGGCGATACTGGCTATCGGCGTTTTTTTGGTGTGGGAAACCCTGCCATTATTGGCCATTGGCGACACCTTGGCGCTGGCAAAACTCTCTCCCATGGCATGGGGCACATTGAAAGCAGCCTTATCCGCCTTGCTGTTTGCTATTCCTGTTGCCTTGGGTGCCGCCATTTACTCAGCGCTGTTTATGTCAGCGCGCCTTCGCAGCCGTATCAAACCCACGCTAGAAATGATGGAAGCTATTCCCGGTGTGGTAGTCGGTTTTATTGCCGGGCTCATTTTGGCACCCTGGGTGGAACGCCACTTGGCGAGCACTTTGGTGCTGATTATTTGGCTGCCGCTCAGCGCAGCGCTTGCCGGCCTTCTCTGGCAGCTGACCAAAACGCGGCTACGGCGCTATTTTCCGCTTTCTTGGGCGGGGCTTTGGTTGGTTCCCTGGCTTGCGATAATGATGGCGCTGGCACTCTGGCTCACCCCTTGGATAGAACAGCAGTGGCTAGGCGGCGATTTGCGTTTGTTACTCGACCAACGTTTTGGCATTGATTACGCCACTCGTAACGCCCTAATTGTCGGCATTGCGATGGGCTTTGCCGTGATTCCCGGCATCTACTCACTGGCGGAAGATGCGCTGGCCGATGTACCGAATACCTTAATAGAAGGCGCTCAAGCCCTGGGCGCTAGCCGATGGCAGGCACTGTGGAAAGTCGCCCTGAGGGCAGCGGGGCCGGGGGTTTTCTCAGCGGTGATGATCGGGGCCGGGCGAGCCGTAGGCGAAACCATGATTGTGCTGATGGCCAGCGGCAATACCGCCCTGCTTAGCGCCAGCCCTTTTGAAGGGATGCGAACGCTGTCTGCCGCGATCGCCATCGAGCTACCCGAAGCCGCGCCCGGTGGCCTGACATACCACTTACTGATTCTGGCGGCCTTGGTGCTGTTTATCTTCACTTTTTTAGTTAACACCTTGGCCGAGGTCGTCCGCCAGCGCTTGCGCCGCCGTTACCGACAGATGGGAGGGCCTTCATGACCGCTGTACCGAACAACGCGGCCTCTCCTAGCTACCGCTTCAACTGGCTAAATAGCCTATGGCCTTGGTTATGTGCAGCCAGCGTGGCGCTCTCTTTGTTGATGCTAGGGGCGCTACTGACACTGCTGTTGGTGCGTGGGCTAGGCCACTTCTGGCCCGCCACGTTAGAGGAAGTTACCCTGCGTTCAGGTGACATCTTTGCGGGCCACGCAGTGCGTGAAGTTGCGCTGCCCCTTCAAGAGGGCGATGAACGCCTGTACTTCACCGGCAACCGCGATCTAGAGGGAGCACGCTGGCGCTGGGTGAAGGTTGAAGAGATTGTTGAACGCACCCAGCCGGTTGATCTGATTCGCTTAGAGCGCAGCCCATGGGATGATTTTATCGGCCGTTTAGTGGCAGTTGAACAGGCCGAACAGCGCTGGGAAGGCGAGGCCGCCTGGCAACGTTTAACGGCTCTTTTGGCGCTTCCTGCCAGCCAACGCCAAGAAAGCCAGCTGCTGCTTACCACCGCCAACGGCCAAACGCTGCGCCAGCCGCTTGCCAATGTCATTCACGCGCAGGCACCTAACGCGATGTCGTGGTGGCAGAAAACGCTGGCGTGGGGCGACGCTGTTTGGCGGTTTTTGAGCGAAGGCCCGCGGGCAGCCAATACCAGCGGCGGTGTCTGGCCGGCGATTTTTGGCACCGTCCTCATGGTGATTTTAATGTCTGTCATCGTCACCCCTTTTGGGGTGCTGGCGGCTATTTATCTTAACGAAATCGCCCATCAGGGGCGGCTAACCCGTTTTGTACGCATTGGCGTGCGTAATCTTGCCGGCGTTCCGTCTATTGTCTATGGCGTATTTGGCTTAGGCGTGTTTGTGTATGGTATTGGCGGCTCGCTGGATGAATGGTTCTTCAGCGACACCCTGCCCTCGCCCACCTTTGGCACCGGCGGGCTGCTGTGGGCATCGCTAACGCTGGCACTGCTCACCTTGCCAGTGGTGATTGTGGCTACAGAGGAGGGGCTGGCGCGTATACCCGACGCCCAGCGCGAAGGTGCCGTGGCGCTGGGTGCCACGCGCTTAGAAATGCTCACCCGCATTGTGCTGCCTATGGCCGCCCCCGCTATGCTCACCGGGGTCATTTTAGCGGTCGCCCGCGCGGCAGGCGAAGTAGCGCCTTTAATGCTTGTGGGCGTCGCCAAGCTAGCGCCTCAGATGCCCATCGATGGCGAGTTTCCTTATCTTCATTTGGAACGCAAGTTCATGCATCTTGGCTATCATCTATTTGATACCGCCTTTCACGGCGAAGATGTGCAGGCGGCCATCCCGCTGGTGTATGCCACGGCGCTACTTTTAGTGTTAATTGTGCTGGTACTTAATCTAACTGCCATATTTCTGCGTCATTATCTTCGGCGTCAACGGGGAAACGAATGCTAGCGTCATTACATTCAGCCAATACCGCTCAGGCACCAGTGACGCATTTTTCGCCTGAGCACTGCTGCTTGAGTATCGATCATTTTAGCCTCGCTTATGCGGGGAAAGAGGCGTTGCGCAACTTAACCCTTAGCGTTCCTCGCCACCGGGTAACGGCCTTCATTGGCCCTTCGGGGTGCGGTAAATCAACCTTACTCAGGGCGATTAATCGGCTGCATGACCTCAATGAATCGGTTACCCATAACGGCCGCATCACGCTGGAAGGGCAAGATATTCATGGCCCACACGTGAACGTTACCGAACTACGGCGGCGTGTCGGGATGGTGTTTCAAACCCCCAACCCCTTTCCCATGTCGATCTATGAAAACGTTGCTTTTGGCCTGCGTTTGCAACAGCGCCTGACCAAGCGCAAGCGCGACGACATCATTGAGTGGGCATTAACTTCAGCCGCCCTTTGGGATGAAGTGAAGGATCGCCTGCACCGCTCTGCCTGGCAGCTTTCCGGTGGCCAGCAGCAGCGCCTGGTGATTGCCCGCACCTTAGCCGTGCAACCCGACGTGCTGCTGCTTGATGAACCGGCGTCTGCATTAGACCCGATTTCAACGCTCAAAATTGAGGAGCTGATCCGTAACCTAAAGTCGGAACTGACGTTAGTGTTGGTTACCCACAATATGCAACAAGCGGCGCGTGTGTCGGATTACACCGCCTTTTTGCATCAAGGTGAGCTGGTTGAATACGGGCCTACCGACCAGGTTTTCACCAACCCTTTATTGCAACATACCGAAAACTACATCACTGGCCGCATCACCTAGGCCTTATTAACTGCAACGTCAGGAGTGCTCCATGGATATTACGAGCGATACCCACAGCCAGCATATCTCTCGCCAGTTCAACCAGGAGCTGGAAGAGCTAAAAACCCATCTGATGGCCATGGGTGGCCTGGTGGAAAAGCAAGTGCAGGATGCCGTCTTAGCACTTCTGGAAGGCGACACTCGCTTAGCCGAGCAGGTGCGTGATAATGACCGTCAGGTCAACGATCTACAGCTACAAATCGACGACGAATGTACCCGCGTACTGGCACGCCGTCAGCCCGCGGCCTCCGATTTGCGCTTGGTGGTCGCTGTCATCCGCGCCACCTCAGACTTAGAGCGCATTGGCGATGAAGCCAGCAAAATCGCCCGCAACGCGCTGCTGCTTAGCGAAAGTGCCAGCACTATTCGCGGCTTGGTGGAAGTTCGTCATATCAGCGAGCACGTGCGCAAAATGTTGCGCGATGCGCTCACTGCCTTTGCCCGCTTTGACACCGAACTCGCCATGCAGGTCGTGCGTGAAGACCAGCTGGTCGACGACGAGTACAGCAGCGCCATGCGCTCGCTAATGACCTTTATGATGGAAGACTCGCGGTCTATCTCTTCAGTGCTCAGCATTATGTGGGTACTGCGGGCGCTGGAACGGGTAGGCGACCATGCCGACAACCTCGCTGAGTACGTGGTTTATCTCGTCAAAGGCCTGGATATTCGCCATAGCGACCTCGATAATCTCGACCCCGCGATAGAAAACAAGTCAGAAAAAAAGTCTTGACCTGATAGGGGTTTCCTCCTGCAATACGTCCAGGTTGCTTAGCTGCCTGGACGTTTGAATCATAAGGAGTCTCCCCTAACATGCTGGATGCCGTCACTGCGCTTAGCCGAGGTACACGCCAAGTGTATCAACCGGGTATGCGCCGCTATATTTTCCTGCCTATTTTGATCAACCTGATCGTTTACGTCAGCATGTTCAGCTTTGTGCTCAACCGCTTCGATGGTTGGTTGGCTCATTGGATGGGCATGGTGCCCGCGTGGCTTGATTGGCTATCGTGGCTTATCTGGCCGCTTTTTGTTATTAGCCTGTTGATCGTAGTGTTTTTCACTTTCACGCTGGTGACCAGCTTAATTGCGGCACCTTTTTACGGCTTTTTGGCCGCGAAGGTTGAAATTCAAGCGACTGGCCGCGCGCCTATTGATGACCGAAACCTGACTAAAACAGCTATCGATGCCGTTGGGCGTGAGTTTGTTAAGCTCGCCTATATTCTGCCGCGCGCCGCTGGCCTGTTTGTGCTTAGCTGGATTCCAGGCGTGAATTTAGTTGCCCCACTGCTGTGGGCGTTGTTTTCTGCCTGGATAATGGCAATCACCTATTTAGATTACCCAATGGATAACAACAAGGTGACGTTTACCGACATGCGGCAGCGGCTCGCTAAGCGCTGGTGGCAAAGCCTCAGCTTTGGCGGACTGGTCACGCTGATCACCTGGGTGCCACTGGCTAATTTATTTCTACTCCCAGGTGCCGTTGCGGGTGCGGTACTGATGTGGGACGACCACTACAGAGACATGCGCAATATTACGCCAACCTAGAAGCCTGGATGCAAAGTGCCACGCAGCGTGCCGAAGCGGCTGAACGGTCACCGCTCCGAGCACACCATTAGCACCATCAGAAGACCGCCACCATTAAAAAAATGAGACCCCGCCTAAGCAGGGTCTTAATACACAACCTATTGACAATAACTAACGCTAGCTTCCTTTCCGTTTGCGGGACTCCAACCTTGGATTTACACCCTGACTAGCGTTTTGATTGCCGTTTTATTCATTCCTTGAATCGTTGTGCATCCTTTTCGGTTTGACATGCTCACGCATGGTTCGCTTACATTTCAATTGTAAAATGTTTTGCGAAAATTGCAATGTTTTGTTACCAAATGTTTCGTTAATGCCTTGCGCGCGACTCCCTGTCGACGCACCCGGTAGTAATGCCAGTACCGCTCGTTCCATCTTAAATAGAAACCTGCAGAAGGTATGCCATGTAGCCATAATAAAAAATAACCAATTTATAATCAGTTATTTACAATAAAAAATGCGCCCAAAAAAGCGCATAACTACATATAAGGGGCACCAAAAGTTGTGTAAAAATGGCACATGCGCACCGCTTTACCAAGCTGGTGCCGATACTGCCCACTTCTACACGTAGTATGTCTGCAAGCATTATGCGCTAGGCATATGTTTCTGATAGGAGAAAACGTGAGGCGGGGAAAACACAACGGAACACGGCCCCTTTGTCGGGGTGGGATTCAATTTGCAGCTGCGCATCGTGTCGCAATAGCACGTGCTTAACAATGGCTAACCCTAAACCCGTGCCGCCGGTCGCGGTGCTGCGGCCTTTATCGACACGGTAAAACCGCTCGGTTAAGCGAGGAATATGCACCGGGTCAATGCCTTCACCGTTATCTTCAACGTCAATGCAGCCGCCGCCATCAGGCAGTGCTTTCCAACGTAACGTGATATGACTGCCAGGGGGAGTGTAGCGAACCGCATTAAAGGCGAGATTAGAAACAGCGCTGCGAATCTCCTGCTCACTGCCCAGCAAACGAGCATCGCTTTCGACGGCAACGGTAATACTATGACGCTGATGCGATAACGCCAGCGCATCATTACAAACACTCTGCAGTAATGGTGCCATTAACAGCGGGTGATGATCTTTACCGCCTTGGTCAATCTCTAAGCGGGACAGCAGCAATAAATCATTCACCAAATTCTGCATTCGCTGAGTTTGCTCCTGCATTTGATGAATACCCTTGCCTAAGCGCGGCGGGAGCTGCTCAGCTAAATCGCTATAAGTTTCTAAATAACCGGAAAGAACCGTTAAAGGGGTGCGCAGCTCGTGGGAGACGTTAGCGACAAAATCACGGCGCATCTGCTCCAGACGATGCAAGCGGGTGATATCCCGCGCCATGACAAGCCGCTCGTCATCACCGTACAACGTGATTTGATACTGCAGGATACAGCGTTCATCAATCGGCGACCTTAGCGTTAGCGGCTCACTATAGTCGCACGCATTAAAGTAGCTAATAAAGCTCGGATCGCGTAGCAAGTTAGTAATGTGCTGGCCGCGGTCATGGGCGGTTTGCAGCCCTAGCATGTTAGTCGCCGCGCTGTTCCACCATTCAAGATCACCGTGGCGGTCAAGCATCACCACGCTGTCGCGCATCGCTTCAGATGATTCTTGAATACGCGCTAACGTAGCGCGTAGCCGGTTCTGAGTAATGCGCTGGCTTTTTTGATAGCGGTATAACCGATCAAACATTTCCCCCCACATGCCCTGTGCGGCAGGCGGTTCATCGTGGGGGTGAAGGGTTAGCCACTGGTACAAAGCACGCAACTGCCGCAGGTGATAAAACAGGCATACCGCAAGCCCAACAGCCAGCCCAAGCCCAGCCGCACCCAGTAGCCAGCCAACGCTAGCACCTAGTGCGGCTAGCCACGCTAAGCGCCACAGCTCACGGCTCCATAAGCGCACATTTACCCCCGAGCAGAGAAACGGTAACCGGTGCCCCGAACCGTTTGAATCAGATGTTGATGTACTTCGCCCAACGCTTTGCGCAACCGACGAATATGCACATCTACCGTGCGCTCTTCAACGTAAACGTTGCCACCCCACACCTGGTCAAGCAGCTGGCTGCGCGTGTAGGCGCGCTCTTGATGGGTCATAAAAAACTGCAGCAGACGATATTCAGTAGGGCCCATTTCCAACGCTTTGCCGTGTGCGCTTATCCGATGGCTCACCGGATCAAGCAACAGGCCGTTAACCTCAATGGGGTCTTCAACGCCACGCGGGGTCGCACGACGTAGCACCGCCTTTAACCGTGCGACTAGCTCACGGGGCGAAAAAGGCTTCGTAATATAATCGTCAGCGCCGGCTTCAAGCCCTTGAATCTTATTATCTTCCTCGCCTTTCGCGGTCAGCATAATAATAGGGATATCGGCAGTCGTTTCTTCACGCTTTAAGCGCCTGGCAAGCTCAATACCGCTGGTGCCGGGCATCATCCAGTCAAGCAGCAGCAAGTCGGGTTGATGGTCAACCACCATGGCATGAGCATCCTGGGCGTTATCTGCTTCGAGTACGCGATAATCAGCCATTTCCAGCGCTACCGCGATCATCTCGCGAATCGACGACTCATCATCGACAATCAGAACGGTCTTGGCGGTCATACCAGAGCCTCACGGTGTTCAAAGAAAGATCATGCAATGACATATCAGTGACGATAACATCATGACTTGATGACAATCTCGTGACAGTCTTATCAAAACAGTCTAATCAGAGTAGCCGCTATTAGCCCGCCGCAGGCCACCAACTTAGCGCAATGCCTGCAAAAATCAGCAGGCCCGACCAAAAATTATTCAAGAACGCCTGGAAGCAAGCGTCCCGCTCACAATGGCGAATTAAGCGCTGCTGATGCACGAATGTTGCCGCCATCGCAGCAAGCCCCAGCCAGAAAAAACCGCCTAAGCCAATCCGCCAGCCTACCCACGCCAGCAGTATGAGCGTAGCCACCTGAAGCAAGCCGATAATCAAACGATCCGCGCTACCAAACAGTACCGCCGTCGATTTAATGCCAATTTTCAAATCATCGTCGCGGTCTACCATGGCGTACTGGGTATCGTAGGCGACGGTCCATAGTACGTTGGCGCAAAAAAGTAGCCAGGCTTCAAGCGGCACATGGCCCAGCACTGCACCAAAGGCCATCGGGATCGACCAAGAGAACGCCGCCCCCAGCACCACCTGCGGGAAGTGGGTGTAACGTTTCATAAACGGATAAATAATCGCCAGCGCCACACCCCCTAGCGAGAGCGCCACCGTAAACCAATTAGTCAGCAAAACCAGAATAAACGCCCCCGCCACCAGGGCAATAAAGAGCAGCTGAGCCTCGGTTTCACTGATTTTTCCCGTCGCCAGCGGACGGTTTTTAGTGCGCTTCACATGGCCATCGAAATGCCGGTCTGCATAATCGTTAACGACGCAGCCAGCGGCGCGCATCACGTAAACGCCGGCAATAAAAATGAGCAGGATATTCCGGCCTGGCACGCCTTGCGCGGCAATCCATAGCGCCCAAAGGGTCGGCCACATCAGCAGCCACGTGCCAATCGGCCGGTCTAGGCGCATTAAGTGTAAAAAATCTGCAACGCGAGCTAATCCCTTCGGCCGCAACAGTGAACGATCCATGCTTACCTCACGAAAAACAAAGGACAAAAATAACAGACAGGGGAATAGCCTAGCGCGAAGGTAGATCAAGATCACCCGCTATCGTGCGCAAAAAATCGGGGCACTTAGTGTAACATGGCGCACTTACAGGCTTTTTATGCCAACGACTTTTTTAGCGACCCTTTTGGTGTCTGCATGCCCGTAGCCTATCAACAGCTAACCTCAACGACTCAGCTTGCTTCGTCTCACCCGTCTTCTTCGTCTCACGCGGCGTTGGTCATTATTGGCACGGGAATGGCGGGGGTTGGCCTTGCCCGCGCATTACGCCGCCTAGGCGACCAACGCTCAATCACATTAGTAAGTGCAGACAGCGGTGATGACTACAGCAAGCCGCTGCTCTCCACCGGCTTTGCCAAACGCTTAACCCCCGAAAAATTAGCCCAGCGAAGCGCCGCTGAACTTGGCGAAGAGCTAAACGCCCGCGTGGTTATCCACACCCAAGTAACCACCCTGGATGTGGATAACAAAACCGTGGTTCTGGAAGACCGCAATGGAACCAGTGAAGACCGCCTAACCTACGACACTCTAGTATTAGCAACAGGCGCTGAACCCCGCGTGCCTTTTAGTATCTCTTCAGATAACACCGCCTCACATAACATTGCCCCCAGCGTGGTGCCACGCTGCTTTTCTATCAACGACCTAGATGACTACCGCCGCTTTCATAAGGCGTTAGGCCACGGTTCTTCACGGGTAGCGATTGTTGGCGCGGGGCTGGTTGGCTGTGAATTTGCCAACGACCTGCACGCTGGCGGTCATCAGGTCAGCGTTATCGCCCCTGAAGCCACCCTGCTTGCCCGGCTGCTACCGCCGCCGCTGGGAAACGCCCTAAGCGATGCCTTTAGCGAAGCAGGTATCCACCTTCACCTTGGCCGCTCGATTGATTCCATCGCGGCCGAAAACGGCGAAGACATCCTATTACGTCTGGATAACGGCGACACCGTCAGCGCTGATCTGGTGCTAATGGCCACCGGCCTTACCCCACGCACAGCGCTTGCCCAAGCCGCTGGATTAGCTGTCACGGCGAGCGGCATAGACGTTGACCGCTACTTACGTACATCGCATCAGGATGTGTACGCTTTAGGCGATGTAGCCTGCGTGGATGGCGTTAATGCCATGTACGTACAGCCGCTGCAGGCAAGCACCAAGGCATTGGCGGCCACCCTTGCGGGCACACCCACCCCTGTTAGCTTCGGCGCTTGGCCGATCGTGGTGAAAACGCCCTTATTGCCCGTGGTTGCCTACCCACCGCACACAAGGCCAGAACGCTGGCGTATTGAAGGCCAAGGTTCTGATATCAGCGCCTTAGCTGAAAATAAAGACGGACGTTTGATTGGTTTTGCGTTGACAGGTGGCTGCGTGAGAAGGAAAGTGGAGCTTTCCAGAGCAGCGCCTGCGCTGCTAGGCTGATTTTCGCCGCGTTCACGACTAGGCTAGAGTAGCTGCCCTTGAGCAGCTAACCTATTGGTGGTGACGCATAGTGGTGACGCACTCAGCGCCAGGCACTTGACGAAGTTTCGATTCTTTAACAAAGGCTCGATTCTTCACCAACGTTCGCTTGCTTATTATTTGTTTGTTTATTATCCGCTTATTGACTAAAGAGAGACTCCTTATGCGCAAACCTGAACTCGCTGCTGCCATCGCTGAAAGCGCCGACCTGTCCAAAGAAAAAGCAGGCCAAGTGCTGAATGTGATTCTGGATGAAATCACCAACAGTGTCGCCAAGGGCGAAGACGTCGCTCTCATCGGCTTTGGTACTTTCACGGTGCGCGCGCGCGCTGCACGTACCGGCAAAAATCCGCAAACCGGTGCGCCACTGCAAATTCCGGCCAGCAAAAACGTTGCCTTTAAGCCAGGCAAAGCCCTCAAGGACGCGGTTTCCTAATGAAGCTCAAGCTGACGCTGTGGCTGCTGAGCTTACTGCTCAAACGCGCCCTGCGCCGCAAGCCGCGCTTTCGCGAACAGTTAGAACGCATGCGCGGCCTTGATTGGGGAATCGCCACCGAAGATCTAAGCATTGCCCGCCACTACCGGATGACGCCGAAAAGCATCAGCTCCGCTAAAGGGCTACCGGTGGACTTGGATCTAGAACTGCGTTTCCGCGATCAGGCAACCGCCTTGAAAGTGCTCAAAAAGCCAACCCAGCAGGCCTTTCTCGACGGCATGATGGACGGCAGCGTGCGCTTAGTGGGTGACTCCGCCGATATGAATAAGCTGCAAAAACTACTCAAGTATTTGTAGCTGCTAATGTTTGTAACTGCCACTGGTCGCTGCCACTGTTTGTAACTGCCAATGTTAGCCCCACCCGCCACGTCCGCGTGGTGGGGTTTTCCTCTTTCCCCCCTTTAACGCCTAACGCCCCCAGCCTAGTTATACTAAAGTTTACCAGTCTTGTTATACTACGCATTAACAATCACACACAGCATTAACAATCACCCACAGCATTAACAATCACTCATAAGAGCCTCTATGCCCATTTCGTTGTCGCTTCGGCGTCTTTGGACTCTTGATAAATTCGCCTACAGCCTGCGCGTTTTTATAGCGTTCAGCGGTGCATGGCTGTTTAGTAGTCTTATGGGCAATGTGGAACTGGTGATTCCGCTATTTCTGGGCATTATCGCCAGTGCGCTGTCGGAAACCGACGATAGCTGGCAAGGCCGCTTTCAAGCCCTGCTGGTAACCCTGGTATGTTTTACCTCAGCCTCCTTTATTGTGCAGTGGCTGTTTCCCTGGCCGTGGCTATTTGTTGTGGGGCTGGGGCTTTCGACCTTTACCCTCATCATGCTCGGTGCTATCGGCCAGCGTTACGCCACCATTACCTCTGGCACGCTGATCCTGTCGATCTACTCAATGATCAACATTGAACAGCACGGCGGGGTAGATGAAGACGTAGCGGCACGCCAGCTGCTGCTGTTGGCCGGTGCGGCGTGGTACGGGGTTATTTCAATCGTGTGGTGCGCGCTGTTTTCCCGCCAGCCGGTGAAGCAAAGCATGGCGCGGGTTTATAAAGCACTGGGCGAGTTTTTGATTCTTAAATCAGCGCTGTTTGAACCGGTGCGCGGTGTCGATGTAGAAGCCCGCCGAGTGGCCCTGGCGCGCCAGAACGGCAAAGTGGTCGATGCGCTCAACCAAGCTAAAGAGATGATTTTCAGGCGCTTAGAAGGCCAGCGCGGCGACCGCAAGCTCAACCGCTACCTGCGCATTTACTTTATCGCCCAGGATATTCACGAACGGGCAAGCTCCACCCACTACCCCTATAGCGCGCTCAGCAAAGCATTTTTCCACCACGATGTACTGTTTCGCTGCCAGCGGCTGCTGGATCAACAGGGTCGCGCCTGCCGCCAGCTGGCGAAATCGCTACTGCTCAACCGCCCGTTTGATCACCGGCAAAGCGAAGAAGCGCTGGCCGACTTACACGCCTCGATTGAGAACCTGCGCGACCGGGGCAAGCCCGAATGGCGTCTGCTGCTTTACCCACTCAGTGCCTTAGCTGAGAACCTTGCCACTCTGGAAGCCCAGCTTTCCAGAGCCCACAACCCCGATGCCAGCGAGGAAAGGCGAGACAGCGCGCTCTATGACCGCTCACCCTCAAGCGTGTTGGAAGCGTGGAAACGCGTGCGTCTCAACTTCACCTTAGGCTCACCCACCTTTCGCCACGCGGTGCGGCTTTCTATCGCGCTGATGGTCGGCTACGGGCTGCTGCAGTGGATCGACCCGGAGCAGGGTTTTTGGATTCTGCTCACCACGCTGTTTGTGTGTCGTCCCAACTTTGCCACCACGCGGCGGTTTTTATCTCAGCGGATGATAGGCACGGTGTTGGGCTTGGTAGTGGGCTGGGCGTCGATCACGCTTTTTCCACACCCGCTGGTGCAAAGCATGATCGCCGTAGCCGCGGGGGTGTCGTTTTTCGCCAATCGTGAAAAACACTACGTGATCGCCACCGCCTCTATCACCCTGCTGGTAATGTGCAGCTTCAACCAAGTAGGCGATGGCTTTAACCTGATCTTACCGCGCCTGTTCGACACCCTGATCGGCTCGCTGATCGCAGGGCTCGCGGTGTTTTTTATTCTGCCCGACTGGCAAGGGCGCAGGCTTTACCGTGAGGCCGCCAACGCGCTGAACAACCACCGCCGCTACCTGGAAGAGATTATTCATCAGTACGAAGAAGGCAAGCAGGATGATTTGGCCTATCGCCTGGCGCGGCGTAATGCCCATAACGCCGATGCGGCGCTTTCCACGCTGCTGACCAATATGCTCCACGAGCCGGGGCACTACCGAAAGCAGGATGCGGATAACGGCCTGCGCTTTCTGGTGCTTTCCAACACCCTGCTCAGCCACCTTTCCGCCCTGGGCGCTCACCGCCATCAGCTGGCAGACGATGAAGACGACGCCACGTTTGTGCCAGTGGCAAAACGCATTGGTGAGTTGCTAGGCCAGATCGCCGAACAGCTCAATAAGCGCCAGCCGGTTGAGGCGCTCACGGACCACGCCGCCGAACTGTTAACCCAGTTGGAAGAGCAGAGCGCGGTGGCAGACGAGCGAGCCGTCGCGCTTTATCGCCCGATTCAAAGCCAGCTACGCCTGATTACCGAGCAGCTACCCCCGCTGGGCGAAGCCGCCAATCGCTTGGTAGGAAGTGAAGCGCCCGAGCCAAGCAGCGCTAGCGCAAGCACCTAAAAGCCTAGACCTGCCCGTAACGCCCTGCGGCTTCACCTAGCCAGCGGCGCACCAGCACGGCGGTGACGTCGCTGTTGCCTTGCAGCGTTTGAGCAAGCGCCGTTACACGCTCTAATAAGTCCGCATCGCGCTCCAGGTCGGCGATTTTCATCTGTGCCAGGCCGGTTTGGCGGGTACCGAGCACTTCGCCGGGGCCACGAATTTCCAGGTCTTTCTCGGCAATGCGGAAACCATCATTGGTTTCGCGCATCACCGCCAAGCGTTGGCGGGAGCTTTTCGATAGCGGCGGATGGTAAAGCAACACACAGAAGCTTTCTGTGCTGCCGCGCCCGACCCGGCCGCGCAGCTGGTGAAGCTGGGAAAGCCCTAGCCGCTCGGGGTTTTCAATAATCATCAGGCTGGCGTTGGGTACATCGACGCCTACTTCGATGACCGTGGTCGCTACTAATAAATCCAGCTCACCCGCTTTGAACGCCGCCATGACCTCGGCTTTTTCGCTCGATTTCATGCGCCCGTGAACCAGCCCAACGGCAAGCTCGGGCAGCGCTATGGTTAGCTCATCGCGGGTGACCTCGGCGGCCTGACACTGCAACACCTCGGATTCATCAATCAGCGTGCACACCCAATACGCTTGGCGGCCTTCGCTGCAGGCAAGCCGAATGCGCTCCACTACTTCAGGGCGGCGCTCATCGGGCACCACCACGGTTTTCACCGGCGTGCGGCCGGGGGGCAGCTCGTCGATCACCGAGACATCCAGGTCTGCGTAAGCGCTCATGGCCAGGGTGCGAGGAATCGGTGTTGCGGTCATGATCAGCTGGTGCGGCGTCAGCCCGCCCGCTTCGCCTTTTTCGCGCAGCGCCAGGCGCTGATGCACGCCAAAGCGGTGCTGTTCGTCAATAATCGCCAGCCCTAAACACTCAAAATGCACGTCGTCCTGAAACAGCGCGTGGGTGCCCACCACCATGCGCGCGCGGCCATCGGCAATCGCTGCTTTGGCATCCAGCCGCGCTTTGCCTTTGAGCTTGCCCGCCAGCCACGCCACTTCAATGCCCAGCGGCTCAAACCAGGCTTTAAACGAGCGGAAGTGCTGCTCAGCGAGGATTTCAGTGGGTGCCATGATTGCCGCCTGGCAGTTGCCTGCCAGGGCGCACAGCGCCGCCATGGCAGCCACCACGGTCTTACCCGAGCCAACGTCGCCTTGAATCAGCCGTAGCATCGGTGCGGGGCGGCTTAAATCGTGGCCGATTTCTTCCAGCACGCGCCTCTGGGCACCGGTGAGCGCAAACGGTAGCTGAGCCAAAAAGCGCGCCTGCAGGCTGCGGCCAGAGAGCAGCGTCGGCGCGCCATCGGCCTGAATACGCAGGCGCACTTCACGCAGGCTTAATTGGTGGGCAAGCAGCTCTTCCAGCGCTAGCCGCCGCGTGGCCGGATGCTGGCCGCTGGTCAACTGCGCTATATTCACATCGGGCGGTGGCTGGTGCAGCAAGTGCAGGCTGGCGTGTAAGCCCGGTAGCTGAAAACGCGTGAGAAGCGCATCGGGTATCACGTCGGGCAGCGCTTCAGGGGCGTTATCGAGCAGCCCGAGTGCCTGCTGAGCCAAGGCGCGCAGGCGCGGTTGGTTCAAGCCTTCGGTGGTGGGATAAATCGGCGTGAAGTACTCGTCTACCGGGGTTTCACTGCCGCCACTGAGGCGGTATTCCGGGTGGTAGATCTCTAAGCCGGTCGCGCCTGCCCGCGCTTCGCCGAACGCCCGTACCGTCGCGCCGGGGCGCAGCTGTTGTTGCTGCGCCGGTGAGAAGTGAAAAAAGCGCAGGCTCAAAATACCGCTGGCATCGCGTAGGCGCACCAGCAGGCTGCGGCGGCGGCCTTTGACGACATCGCAGGCGGTCACTTCGCCTTCAATGACCGCTTCTTGCCCGGCGCGCAGCAGGCCGATGGGCGTCAGCCGCGTGCGATCCTGATAGCGCAGCGGCAGGTGAAACAGCAGATCACTCACCCGCTCGATCCCCAACCGGCCAAGCTTTAGGGCTAGGGCTTCACCCACGCCTTTCAGCGCCGTAATGGGGGCAGAGAGATCGCTCATAGCGTCGTTTTTGCGCTGGTTTTTGAAACGCTTTTCACGGTTTTGGCAGGCTGCTTGCAATGGCTGATCGCCTGAATCAGCGCCTCAATGGCTTTGGGGCGCGGAAAGCTCGCCCGCCAGGCAATCGCCACGGTGCGCGACGGCGCTGGCTCCACAAACGGCCGGCTGACCAGCATGGCATTTTCATACTGATCAGTACCCAGCGCCGACTGCGGCAGCACCGTGATACCTAATCGAGAGGCCACCATATGGCGAATGGTTTCCAGCGACCCGCCTTCGGCAATCAGCGTGTTGTTGGGGCTATTGAGCTTTTGGGTAATCGCTGGGCAGGCTTCCAGAATTTGGTCGCGGAAGCAGTGGCCTTCACCGAGCAGCAGCAGGCGCTCTTCCAATAAATCTTCTTTGTTGATCGCTTCGCGCTCCACCCACGAGTGATTGGCGGGCATCAACACTTCAAACGCTTCGTCGTAGATTGCCTTGGTGACCACATCAGTTTCAGTAAACGGCAGCGCGACAATAATCACATCCAGCTCGCCGCTTCTTAGCTTGGCACGCAGCGTGCCGGTCATGCCCTCTTCGATATACAGCGGCATTTGCGGGGCTGCGTTCGCCAGCGCGGGCACTAGGTGGGGAAATAGGTACGGTCCAATCGTATAAATAGCGCCAATGCGCAGCGGGTTGGCCAGCTGATCTTTACCCGCGCTGGCCAGCTCAAAAATCAGGCTGCTCTGTTCCAGCACGCGCTGGGCCTGGGCAACAATTTTTTCGCCCAGCGGCGTCACCTGAACGGTGGATTTGGAGCGCTCAAACAGCGGCGTTTCAAGCTCCTCCTCCAGCTTTTTCACCGCCACCGAGAGCGTTGGCTGTGAAACATGGCAGCGTTCTGCCGCGCGGCCAAAGTGGCGTTCTTGAGCGAGGGTTACGATATAGCGAAGTTCTGTTAAAGTCATAGCGGTGCCAGTGGCATCCTCTCGTAGCAGCTGGTGACTAGCATCATGACAGTCAGCGGGATGGAAAAGGACAAGCAAACTCTGCCGACGGTCTTCTCGTCCGACAATGTCACGGGTCAATGTCATTGTTGTTAGAGACGCTCTTGATAGAGACTTTGCATCTAATAGGGAATATTAATCAAGAGGAGTGAACACGGTGAAGCTAACCGTACTGATTATCGGCTGTGGCGATATTGGGATCAACCTTGGCCGCGAGTTGCTCGATGAAGGGCACAAAGTGATCGGGTTACGCCGCAACGTCGAGGCCTTGAAGGGCACCGGCATCAAACCGCTGGCGCTGGATTTGAATAGCCTTGAAGAGGCGGATGCCAAACGCCTGCCCCAGGCTGATTACGTGGTGTATACCGTCAGCGCTGACCATTTTGAAGAAAGCGCCTACCAAAGCGCCTACCCCGAAGGTTTAAAGCGCGTGCTAAAGGTGATGGAACAGCACAAAACGCCGCCGCGTCGGGTGTTTTTTGTGTCATCGACCAGTGTGCATGGCCAGCAGGAAGGTGAAGTGGTCAACGAAGAAAGCCCCACGGGCTCAACCAGCTTCTCTGGCACTCTAATGTGTGAAGCCGAACAGGCGCTGCTCAATCATTCGCTGCCGGGCACCGTTATTCGCTTCTCGGGCATTTATGGCCCAGGCCGCGATCGGTTGATTCACCAGGTTGCCGAAGGCCGCGTGGCCGCCATCACGCCGGTGATTTACTCCAACCGCATTCATCGCGACGACTGCACCGGCATTATTGCCCATCTGATTCGCTATCAGGAGAGCGGGCACTCACTGGCGGATATCTACCTGGGTAGCGATTGCGAACCCGTCACTATGCATAACGTGATGATGTGGTTGGCTCAGCAGCTGAAAGTAGAGGCGACGGAAACCATGCAATCGCCTTTACGCCGCCGCGCCAGCAAACGTTGCGATAACCAGCGCATTCTTGACACCGGCTATCAATTCCGTTTTCCCAGCTACCGCGAAGGGTATGCTCAGGTGCTCAAAGAGGGCGGCTTTCTAGCGCTAAACAAAGCCTAGGGGCTACAAAATAGGGGCTATAAACTAGCCCCTATAAAACTAGTCTCTATAAAACTAGCCCCTATAAAAATGTCGGCCTAGTCACCAATGACCATCACTGCTTCTGCTTCTACCTGGCTGCCTTTGGGCAGCGCTTTCACGCCAACGGCGGCGCGGGCGGGGAAAGGAGCGGTGAAGAACTCCTCCATGACTTGGTTAACAATGGCAAAGTTATCCAAGTCTACGAGATAGAGATTCAATTTCACGATGTCACTGAGCGAGCCCGCCGCTTCTTCACACACCGCTTGCAGGTTGGTGAAGACCTGGCGCGCCTGGGCTTCAAAATCCTCAGAGACAATCGCCATCGTTTCAGGGTTTAGCGGTATCTGCCCGGAAAGATAAACGGTGTTACCCGCTTTAATAGCCTGGGAGTAAGGGCCAATAGCCGCGGGGGCTTTGCTGGTGTTGATAACAGCCTTATTGCTCATACGATGTTTCGCTCCTTCAGTCGTTAATAAAAACTAAGTAAACTATACTACGAACGATTTAATCAATAGGCTTTTATCGTCGGTGTTAGCTGGTTAGCTGGTTATTAGCTGGCTGGCTAGTTGGCGAGTCGGGTAATTTTGCCAACGTTGGGAAGATTACGGATGCGTTTAATAATCCGCGCTAGGTGCACGCGGCCTTTCACTGACAGCGTCAGTGTCACTGTCGACAGGCGGGCATCACGCTCTTCAATACCAATCCGCTCGATATTAGCGTCGGCATCCGTCACTAAACCGGCAAGCTCTGCGACTAACCCTCGGCGGCTCTCAATTTCGATACGTAGCGCAACCGGGAAGTCTTCATCGATTGTGTCTGACCATTCAAGCGCGAAGAGCTTATCGGGGTCGTTTTTATCGGCAAAGTTCTTATCAATGACGTTTTTACACTCAGCGCGATGCACCACCAAGCCTTTGCCCGTAGAAAGATGCCCCACCACCGGGTCGCCCGGTAGCGGGTGACAGCAGCGCGCAAAGTTGGTCACCATGCCTTCGCTGCCGCTGATCACCACGGCTTTATTGCCCTCAACGCCCGCCGCTGGGCGCGCATAAGCGTCATCGCCGTGTGCAGCATCCAATAGACGACGAGCCACCACATGCGTCATGCGATTACCCAAGCCAATCGACTCCAGCAGCGACTCTTCAGACGACACATCCAACTCTTTGAAGGCCCGCTTGATGACACTGTCATCCAGCTCTTCCAAGCTAGTATCAAACGGTGCCAAGGCTTTATTTAGTAACCGCCGCCCCAGCATGACCGCTTCGGCTTGCTGTTGATATTTGAGCGCATGACGAATCGCTGAACGCGCCTTTGCCGTGGTGACAAAGTTGAGCCAGGCAAGATTGGGGCGGGCACCGGGGGCGGTGATAATTTCTAGCGTCTGGCCGCTTTCTAAACGCGTCGAAAGCGGTGCCAAATGGCGATCTATCCGGCAGGCGATGCAGTTATTGCCGATATCGGTGTGCACGGTATAGGCAAAGTCGATCACGGTAGCACCCTGAGGCAGCTCCATAATGTCGCCTTTGGGGGTAAATACGTAGATATCGTCGGGGAACAGGTCGTTTTTAACGTGTTCGATAAACTCCAAAGAGTCACCGGCGTGGCGCTGCATTTCCAGCAGGCCTTTCACCCAGGCGCGGGCGCGGGCATGGCTGCCTTCGGCAATCGGGTGCGAGGTTTGCCCTGCCTTGTATAGCCAATGGGCGGCAATGCCGTTATTGGCCATGGCTTCCATTTCGCGGGTGCGTATCTGCACTTCAATGGGCATACCACGGGAGCCAAACAGGGTGGTATGCAGGCTCTGGTAGCCGTTGGCTTTGGGAATGGCAATATAGTCTTTAAAACGCCCAGGCACTGGTTTATAGAGATTATGCACCACGCCTAAAATACGGTAACAGCTGGCCACGTCTTCGGTAATAATGCGGAACCCAAACACATCCATAATTTCGACAAAGGGTTTGCGCTGGTCGCGCATTTTCTTGTAAATCGACAATAGATGCTTTTGACGCCCAATCACCGTGCCGTTCAGCGCGTCTTCATCCAGGCTTTTTTGCAACGATGACTGAATTTCACGCATGGCGCTGCGCCGATGGCCACGGGCTTTAGCCACCGCGTGTTTGATGCGCTCGGCACGCATGGGGTGAATCGCTTGGAAGGAGAGATCCTCAAGCTCAACGCGAATGGTGTTGATACCCAGCCGCCCAGCAATGCGGGCATAGATTTCCAGCGTTTCACGGGCAATACGGCGCTTTTTGTCCGGACGCAGCGCGCCCAGAGTGCGCATATTGTGCAGCCGGTCGGCCAGCTTAACGATAATGACGCGGATATCCCGCGACATCGCCAGCACCATCTTTTGAAAATTTTCTGCCTGGGCAACCGCTTTGTCTTCAAAGGTGATTTGGGTAAGCTTGGAGACCCCATCCACCAGCTCTGCCACCGGTTTGCCAAACTGAGCCTCAAGGGCTTTTTTGGAAACGCCGGTATCTTCGATAACGTCGTGCAGCATGGCGGCCATCAGGCTTTGATGATCCATGTGCATATTGGCAAGAATATTCGCCACCGCCAGTGGGTGGGTCACATAAGGCTCGCCGGAGCGCCGTCGTTGGCCATCATGGGCCTGCTCGGCGTAGTAGAAGGCACGCTTGACCTGCTGGATCTCATCCGGGGGTAAATAGCCGCCGAGTCGATCGGCCAGGTCATCAATAGTGAACATCTACCGCGCCTCTATCGGTTCGTTGTAAACGTTAGTCGTCGATATGGGTAGGCGCCATGGCCGGGCGCGGGCGAACGGCAGCTTCAACGGGCTCGTCCAGTACAGTGTGATCCACTAGGCCGGCAGCAATTTCACGCAATGCCATGACCGTGGGCTTGTCGTTTTCCCAAGGCAAAAGCGCATCGCGGGAGCCGCGCGCCAACTGGCGAGCACGCTGGGTGGAAATCATCACTAACTTAAAGCGGTTTTCAACGTTTTCAAGACAATCTTCAACGGTTACGCGAGCCATGGGAGCCTTCCTGTAATGACGGAACCGGGCCGACGCCGTCATAAAAAAGAGAACGGGGTCGACCCAGCGAAAAAAGTGGTGCAAAAAATAATGCAGTGCAATAGAAAATAATATGACCGAATAGATTACTCGACCGCAGGCGCCTGTGACAAGAGCGCAGCCAACAGCGGTGCATGGCGCTTGCTCATTACCGAGCGGCTTAAGCGGCGGCTGATCACCAATGACTGCAACTCTTGCAGCGCTGTGGTGAAGTCATCGTTAACGACCAGATAATCATATTCATGGTAATGAGACATTTCACTTACTGCATCGCGCATGCGCCGAGCAATGACCGCATGTTCATCGGTGCCGCGGCTAGCAAGGCGACGCTCCAGCTCATCGCACGAGGGCGGGAGAATAAAAATCGACACCGCATCAGGCACTTGCTTGCGCACCTGTTGAGCGCCCTGCCAATCAATTTCCAAAATAACGTCTTGCCCTGCTGCCAGCAATTCCTCTACCGCCTGGCGCGAGGTGCCGTAGTAATGATCAAATACGTTGGCATACTCGAAGAACTCACCCCGCGCGATCATCGCTTCAAACTCGGCCACATCGATGAAATGGTAATTTACGCCATTTACCTCACCTTCGCGTTTGGCACGCGTAGTGTGCGACACCGACACTTGAATCCCATCCAGGCTGTCGATTAGCTCGCGCACCAAGCTAGTTTTGCCAGCACCCGACGGGGCAGAAACGATAAACAGCGTACCTTGGGACATGAAGCGCCTTCCCCTCAGTTGGCAGAAAAAAGTAGCGAAAAAATAAGCGTAGCGACTGTAGCAGAATAACAAGGCTGCGCAGTATCGCACACCCAACGCCGCGACTGTAGCGTTGGCAGTGATATACAAGGAGGCCAGCATGCGCAGTACCCTGTTTATTTTAGGTTTGATTGCGCTAGGCGTAGCCCTGCAAAAAGGCCTAATTGAGATTCCCCGCCACTGGGTACCGTGGGCACCGCTGCACATTGACGACCCCATTACCCCCATCACTCAGCTCAAGCTCAGCCGCTTAGCGGATGACCGCGCTGGCTGTTTAGCCGCGTTAGATACGGTTCCCGAGGGCGAGCTTCGCTACACGCCCTTGGCAGATTACTCGCCCACGGCCAGCTGCCCGCTCACCAATATCGTCCGCCTGCAGTCTAGCGGCGTCGCGTTCAACCAAAGCTTCGTGGCCTCCTGCCCGCTGGCACTGGCGTGGGTCATGTATGAACGTCACGCGCTTCAGCCTGCCGCACAAGAGATCATGGGTAGCCGAGTGCGCCAAGTTAACCATGTGGGTAGCTTTGCCTGTCGTAACGTGTATGGCCGCGAAACCGGCAGGCGCAGCGAACACGCCACCGCCGAAGCGCTGGATGTGGTGGGGTTTCAGCTGGAGAACGGCCAGCGCATTACGCTGATCAACCACTGGGATGATGAAGGTGCAACGGGAGAGTTCTTGCGCGCCGCGCGCGATGGTGCCTGCGATACCTTTGGAAACGTGCTAGGGCCTGATTACAACGCCGCGCATGCCGATCACTTTCATTTAGGCATGCGCGGGTTTCGGCTATGTCGCTAAGGGATTATCTCGCTAAAGGATGATGCCGCTAAGGTATCAACCACTACTTATTGAACCCTCCGACGATTCATTCAAAGAATAGAATCGCGGATTCTTACCCCCTCTCACGCGCTCTGTTGCCAGAGCGAGGAGAGCGATACCGGGGTTCTCGGTGTGCCGGTCGACTTCTGCGAGCCGGCACGGGGTGCTGCCTTGCG
>NZ_LGEN01000001.1 GCF_001507855.1 Halomonas sp. 54_146 | reverse complement strand
ATCTATCCAGTTATACCTGCAAGGCTGACGCCTTGCTCTGCCTTAACTGTCGATTCATTCGGAGAATCGAATCGCAGAATGCGGCAGATTTTTGTTCAAACACGTTTACAGCGGCACCTGAGTGTTTTCCAATAGCCTATTTTCCAAGAGCCGTATCGGCGCACGGCGGGCGATGAGCCGCCGGCGTCCGGCTTGGTCAAAACGCACATCGATCACCGGGTCGCTAGGATTTCCTTCTACTGCGGCTACTTCGCCTTCCCCAAACACCTCATGATGAAGCCGCTGGCCAGGGTAAAAGCGCGTGTCTGATGAATAACCCGCTTTAGCCTCTTCAACCTGCGCAGCGGCGAGAACAATATCGTCGCGGCCAAGTCGCGCCAAGTAACGCTTAACCAGACTGACCGACGCCACCTGGAGGGAAGCAGCTGGCGCGCTGGCGCTCGCCAAGCAGGACGCCACGCGCATACTGTCTTGCCAGGCACTTTCGGCAATAAAGCGACTGGGACGATGCACGCCACCATCGTGAAGCATTAACAGCTGCTCTTGAGCACGGGTGATGGCCACGTAGAAGAGCCGTCGCTCTTCTTCCAAGCGCTCATCGCTGAGCGGATTATCGCGGCTGTAGTGGGGGAAATCTTCTTCATTGACGCCCGCGACCGCCACCAGCGGCCACTCAAGCCCCTTGGCACCGTGCACGGTGCTAATCAGTACGCCACCGGCCTGATTTTCGACCGGGCGTTCAAGTAGTTCAATAAAGGCGTCTGGGTCTTGCACGCTTTGCGCTTGCTCAATGAGTACGTCAAGCAAACGAACGTCTTCTTCGCCTTTATCTCGCCTAGCAGCCGCGCGCTTGAGGGTTTTTTCCGCATCAATGCTGTCGACAACGTGACGTAGCAGCTTGGCAGGCGGCCAGGCACTCAACTGAGGCAGCTCGCATAGCAACACCCAGCGCTTTTTAAGCGTGCGCCGCTGGATTGGCTTTAACTCGGTGAGGACGGGGTCATACCGTTCAGGCCACTGCTGAGTCGTGGCTAACTGCTGGGATAACCGCTGCAGGCGCTCTCTGGCAACAAAGGGCGTCGGCTGGGAAAGCAGCAGTAATAGCTGCTGCGGGTCGCGAAGTAAATCAGGCCGGCGTGACAGCTTTAAATAGCCTGCCAGCGCCTGAACGAGCGGCAGACGAAAGACAAAGCGATCCTCCCGCTGAAGCCGAAACGGAATACCTGCCTGCAGCAGCGCCAGTTGAAACGGCACTGAGAGCGCCCAGCTGCGCACCAGCAAACTGGTCTCGTTGAGCGCTCGGCCCTGAGCCTGCCAATCCATCAGCGCATCAAGCAGCAAGCGGCTGCCTTGCCCCACGGAAACACGCGTTTCCGGGTTGTTGGCCGCGGCGAGGCATAGCTGGTCTGGCCGCCGCTGATTGGCAGCAATGGCATGGTTGGCGGCTAGCGCTAAGGCATGGCCGTGGCGAAAGGTGGTCGATAACGGGTAATCCGTCGCCTCGCCAAAGGTGGCGGTAAAATTTTCCAGCATGGTGTCGGGCTTAGCACCACGCCATTCATAAATACACTGATTGGCATCGCCCACCGCCATGACCTCAGCATGGGTACCCACCAGCACGGAGAGCAGGCGCTGCTGGGCAGTGTTGATATCTTGGTATTCATCAATGATGACATGGTCTAGAAAGCCTTCCACCCTGCCTCGTAGGGCACTATCTGCCTCTAGCGCCAGCAAGGGCCGATACAGTAAATCGGCATAGGTCATTAGCCCTTCGTCATTTAATAGCCGCTCTGCCTCAGCAAAGGCCGCTGGAAAATAGTCGGTATCCGGTTCGAAATTAAGCCGCTCATAGAGCGCTTCAGGGGTGATCATTTCCGCTTTCACTAAGCCGCAAAAGTGCGCCAAGGCCTCAAGCCGATCACCTTCTAAGGCCGCATCGCGACGCGCTACCGCATCACGCAGCACATTAAGACTCGCTTGGCGAAGCAGGCGTTCTAACTGCCAATCGGCAGATAAAAGACGGCGCGGCGCGAACGCCCCCCAGCGGCACAGGCTTTGGGTTAATCGGTGACCCAAAGAGTGAAAAGTGCGCACATCCGGCAGCGCCTGGCCAGCGGGTGCCATAGAGGCTAAACGACGTTGGAAGTCATCTTTGGCGGAGCGGTTAAACATCAGCACCAAAATACGCTTTGGCGATACGCCGCTCGCCAATAAATGCAGCACGCGCGCGGCCATGGTGGTGGTTTTGCCTGCCCCTGCCACCGCCGCCACTCGCGCATGCCCAGCGCGGTGATTGACAACCGCTTGCTGCTCAGCCGTTAACTTCACAGCACCTCGCCTGGCGATTCATCATCAAGCTGGCCCAAGGCAAACCATTGCCCAGCGCTCATCACTCCCACCTCATAAGTGCCATCGCCTGCATCACGGGTTTCTGCTGCCTCAACGAGCTGGTAATACACATTGCGGTGTAGCCGTGCCGCTAGCCCAAAACGCACCGGCAATTGCGGCACCGCTTCGCCTTGCGGATTTAACGTGATAGACAGTGGATGCTCGGTATCTAGGCGCACAACATCGTCAAACTGGGTGGTGAACCACCAAGCATCGTCACGGAAATCAGCTTCTACAGCGACCAGCGGCAGGTCTTCGACCTGGATGCGCCAGCGCTCAACCGGCGTGACTAAACAGTAGCCGTCAGTATCAAAGCGCAGCAGCGTTGCCAATAAGCGCGCCACCCTGGGGCGAGCAAAGGGCTGGCCTTCGTGCCACCAGCTACCATCGGCGTGAATGTTGATATTCATATCGCCAGAAAGCGCAGGCTGCCATTCATCTAGCGGCGGAATAGCGCTTGTCTCTCCGCGCCCCCCATCCACATCGCGCTGTTGCAGCAATCGATCAATATTCATCTCGCCCACCTCGCTTGAGCGTCTTTAAGGCGCATTAGGCTATAAAAAAACCAAAGGGCTATAAAAGCCCAGAGTGTGCCAGCGCCTCTTTAACGTGCTCGGGTGCATCAGGTGCGGCGGCACGAAACAGTTGATAAAAGTTAGCGGTGGTCTGCATCGCCACTTCATCCACACTAATGCCCCGCTCGTTGGCAATACACTCGGCTACTTCTACCACCCAGGCTGGCTCATTGGGCTTACCACGATGAGGAACGGGCGCTAAATAGGGGCTGTCGGTCTCTATCAGCAGGCGGTCTAACGGCAGTTGGCGGGCCAGTTCTCGCAGCAATGCAGCATTACGGAAGGTGATGATGCCCGATAGCGAGATATAAAAGCCTAGCCGCACCGCTTCACGTGCCATCGCCAAGTCTTCAGTAAAACAGTGTAATACACCGCCCACTCGCGGGTCGCTATATTCACGCAGCAGCGCCAGCGTTTGCTCTTTCGCTTCGCGGGTATGGATAATCACCGGCAGTTCCAACTCTTGCGCCGCCATCAAATGCCGCTTAAACCGCTCGTGCTGAACCTCTATGGGTACGCTGTCGCGGTAGTGGTAATCCAGCCCGGTCTCACCAATCGCTACCGCGCCATAGCGTTCAGCGGCGTCTTTTATATCGGCAACACTAGGCTCATTTTCAGTGCTATGTAAGGGGTGCAAGCCGGCAGAAATCGCCACATCGTGATGGGCACGGGCAATAGCGGCCAGTTGCGGCATATCTTCTAAAGTGACCGCAATGGCAAGAAATTGGCTGACGCGGGCAGCACGCGCCGCTGCCAGCGTGGCGGCAATGTCACCCCCGTGGGTTTGTTCCGACAAGCGATCTAAATGACAGTGTGAATCAACAAACATACGGGTCTCGACAGAAGTAACGGTTTACGTCAGAGCGTGAACGATGGCGCCGCTTTGTCTAACTGACCGGCAAGCAGCGTCTCGATACGATCACGCACATGATAATCTTGCTGACTAAAATGCAGCCCAATGCCGGGCATACGCCGCCCGCTAACGCCCTCAGGCGACACCCACACCACGTGGCCGGTGACCGAAAGGCGTTCGCTTTCACCCGGCAGGGTAAGCAGTAAAAACACCTGCTGGCCGAGTGCATAAGGCTTGTTGGTGGGAACAAACATCCCCCCACGATCTAAAAAAGGCATGTAAGCGGAAAGCAGCGTCGGCACATCGGGGACGGTGAGAGAAAGCGCTTTCTGGGCTGACATAACGACCTCGCTGCTCTTGTGGGAAATAACGCGGTGGCTCTCAACGCTACTAGTAGTATCGCGACTGAGTATATCGTGACTGAGTATATCGCGACTTAGTATCGCGACTAGGAACGTAACAGAGCCGCCCAGCGTACTAACCATGCTTCTAGCACCAACTGGGGATTGGGATTAGCCCCCACCGCCAACAGACGCCGCTGTTCACGGGCAAAATCCAACAGGCGGAACCAATCTTGCACGCGACCATTCTTAACCGCTTGGCGATAGAGCGGCTCAAGATCGGGGTTATGCAACACCGCCGCCTCACCGGATAAACCGAGACGAATCAGGTCTTCCAGCCAGGCGATACCGTACCACAAGATGGCATCTATCGCCTGGCGGTCCAGGCGCGCCGCTTCCGAAACGGGCTCTGCACCGCGCACTAACTGCTCGAAACTATCGTGAATCTGATGGCGCAACGCGCGCTCTTCCGGCGCAGCCAGCTCCACCGCCAGCAGCGGCAATCCGCCCGCTACCTGCCACCAAAAGTAGGCTTCGTCGGCGCTATTAAGCTGCTCAATTAGCCAGCCGCGACATGCCTCAAAGGCAACGCTTGGCAGTGACCACTGCTGGCAACGGGAACGGATGGTCGCCAGCATCCGCGAAGGCACATCCGACAGCAGAATAAACAGCGTCTTATCGCCAGGCTCTTCAAGGCTTTTGAGCAGCGCATTGGCGGCGGCAATGTTCATGGCCTCAGCGGGTGAAATCACGATGACACGGTAACCCCCCTGCTGGGCCGTTTGCGAGACAAACCGGTTAACCTCGCGAATCGGGTCAATACGAATTTGGCGTTTGCCCTCTTCCGGCGAGACACGCAGCAGGTCAGGGTGATAGCCCGATGCCAGCATGGCGCAGCTATGGCAATGACCACAGGCTTGATCAGCGGGTGCGGCGCATAGCGTTCGTGCGATTAACGCCTCGGCCAACTGCTGCTTACCCACGCCATGGGCACCGTGAATTAACAGCGCATGAGGCATACGCCCACCATCGGCCAAGCGGGTTAACTGCTGCCAGGTGGCCTGGTGCCACGGCATCACGCCGGTTAACGCCATTCTGCAACCCGTTCCAACAGGGTGTGACGGATCTGCGCTTGCACCGTGTCGAGTGAGTGCTGGGCATCAATCACCGCAAAGCGCTCGGGTGCTTCCTGCGCACGCGCCAAGTAGGCGTTCCGCACGGCCTGAAAGAAGTCGGCCTGCTCCTGCTCAAAGCGGTCGCGCTGTTCAGAGCGATCACGCAGGCGTGACTCTAAGCGCTGTTTTGCAGCGTTCTCGGGCATATCAAGCAATAGGGTCAAGTCAGGCGAAAGCCCCTGCTGAACAAAATTCTCCAGCACCGCGATACGCTCATTGGCAATGCCACGCCCACCGCCCTGATAGGCAAAAGTGGCATCGGTAAAGCGATCGCACACTACCCACGCCCCCCGCGCCAAGGCAGGCAGAATTTTTTCCGCCAAGTGCTGTGCTCGCGCGGCAAACATCAGCAGCAGCTCGGCGTCTACATGCAGCGGCTCTTGCGGTGCGGGGTCCAGCAGCAGCCCACGAATAGCTTCACCGCGAACGGTGCCGCCTGGCTCGCGGGTGCGCACCACTTCCAAACCCTGGGCTTCAAGCAACTCGGCGACAAAGCCCACATTAGTGGATTTTCCCACGCCTTCACCGCCTTCCAGCGTAATGAAGCGTCCGCGCTTGGTCATCATGTTCCCTTATCGATTACGAATATAGCGGTTAACGGCGTTATTGTGCTCGCGCAGCGTGCGTGAGAAGTGATGCGTGCCATCGCCGCGGGCAACGAAATAGAGGGTTTCACCCGGCAATGGATTCACCGCCGCTTCTAATGAGGCGCGCCCTGGCAGGGCAATCGGCGTGGGCGGCATCCCGTCAATCACGTAGGTGTTATATGGCGTGGCCTCGCGGATATCGGCGCGGGTAATCCGCCCGTCATAACGTTCGCCCATGCCATAAATAATCGTCGGGTCGGTTTGCAGGCGCATTCCCTGCTCCATACGGCGCTTAAACACCCCCGCAATTTCACGCCGCTCCTCTGGCGCACCGGTTTCGCGCTCAATCAAGGAGGCCATGATCAGCGCCTCATAAGGAGACTCAATGGTTAGGTCGTCGGCACGCTCTTCCCACACCTCCTCTAGAATTCGCTCCATCCGGCCAAGTGATTGACGCAAAATATCAACGTCGCTCATGCCCAAGTGGTAGCGGTAGGTATCGGGGAAGAACCAGCCTTCTGGAAAGGTATTTTCGCGATCAAGCAGCGCCATGATCTCTTCATCGCTCAACTCAGCGGTGCGATTATCCAGCTTTGGGGCTGCATTCAGCAGTTCGCGCATTTGCCGAAAAGACCACCCTTCAGGAATGGTCAGCGAATAGGTGACTACTCTGTCACTGCCCAGCAGCGCCATCATTTCAAGGCCACTCATGCCAGGCAGCAGCTGGTACTCGCCGGTGCGCAGCCGCGGCACACGCTCGGGCTCAACTCGCGCCAACAGCCGAAATGCCCAAGCGTCATTGACGATGCCCTGCGCTTCTAACTGGGCCACAACTTGATTGAACCCAGCACCGGAGGGAACCTGATAAAGCATCGGTTCGTCGAGGGCGAGTGGCGTTTCTAATCGGCTCTGCCAATAGAAATAGCCGCCCACCGCACTTGCCGCCCCAACCATCACGACGACCAGCAAAGCGATGAATAAACGTTTCACCATGACACCTCGAATAATTTTGCAGCACGAGCTAACAAGCCGATGGCTCATAGCCTGTCTCATAACCCAGTAATTGATGCGCCAAGCGCTGCAGTGGATCTTTCGTGCTGAGCGGCCAGCGTGCGAGCGGCGAGCCATCTGCCGCGAGCAGTGTAGTAACAGGCCACATGCCCTGTACCGAATTAGCCACCCAAAGCTGTTCGACAGCCACAATCTCGTCAAGCGGCAACGGCGCTTGCGCAACAGCCCCTTGGTCAATCAATGCAGCTCGCAGCGTACCGGCCACCCCGCATTGGTCAAGCGGTGGAGTCAATACGGCTCCCGACTGACGCCAAAAAATGTTCATGCTGGTCGCTTCAACGACACAGCCTGCAGTGTCTGCCAGCAGGCCTTCGGCAATTGAGGTATCGCTCCACTCGCGACGAGCCAGGACATTTTCCAAACGGTTTAGATGTTTAATACCTGCCAAACAGGGCTGATGCCCAAGGCGCAGGTGGCAAAGCCGCACGGTGACACCTTGCTGCCAGCGGCCAACCAACGGCTGAAAGGGTGTTCGACGGCTAAGCAAGCGGGGTGAGACAGTTTCAGGCTCGGCGTAGCCGCGCCCACCGCTGCCTCGGGTAACCACAAGTTTCAGCACTTCCAGCGCTGCTGTGGGTGCCCCTTGCCAAGTGGTGTCAAGCGACGCTTGGCAGGGAACTGGAATACCCAACCGCTGGCAGCCCCGCTTCAAACGCGCGGTGTGATAACCCCACAACACCGGTATACCTGCGCGCAACAGGACCGTTTCAAACACGCCATCCCCATACGCAAACCCACGGTCATCAAACGGTACCTGTTGATTGTCAGGTAAAGCGGGCGACATCATCGCCGGCTACACCTTCTTAAATAGCAACGAGCCGTTAGTGCCACCAAAGCCAAATGAGTTGGAGAGCGCAACGTCAATACGCATATCTCGCGCCGTGTGCGGCACATAATCAAGGTTGCAGCCTTCCTGCGGGTTATCCAGGTTAATCGTGGGTGGTGCGATCTGGTCACGAATAGCCAAGATGCTAAACACCGCTTCTACCGCTCCCGCGGCACCCAACAGGTGACCGATCATCGACTTGGTCGAGCTCACTGCCACACTGCTAGCCGCACTGCCCAAAACGCTCTCAATGGCACGGCTTTCTGCCAGGTCACCCGCCGCCGTGGAGGTACCGTGGGCATTGATGTAATGCACCTGCGAAGCATCAATTTGAGCATCTTTGATTGCATTGCGCATGGAAAGCGCAGCACCACGCCCATCTTCTGGCGGCGAGGTCATATGATAAGCATCGTCACTCATGCCAAAGCCAACCAGCTCGACATAGATGTTGGCACCCCGCGCCTTGGCATGTTCGTACTCTTCAAGCACCAACACACCAGCACCGTCGGAAAGCACAAAGCCATCGCGGTCGGCATCCCACGGGCGGCTTGCCGCTTCGGGGTCATCATTACGCGTAGAGAGCGCACGGGCAGCAGAAAACCCGCCAAGGCCTAACGGCGTTGTGGCCATTTCAGCGCCGCCACAGATCATCACATCAGCATCGCCGTAGGCAATGGTGCGTGCGCTGTAGCCAATATTGTGGGTACCCGTTGTGCACGCGGTGGTAATCGCGATGTTGGGCCCTCTGAAACCGTGCTGAATCGCCATATTGCCGGAAATCATATTAATGATGGAGCCCGGTACAAAGAACGGCGACACTTTGCGCGCCCCACCCTTAATCAGCGCATTATGGTTATGCTCAATCATCGGCAAGCCGCCAATGCCTGAGCCGATAGCCACACCGATGCGATCGGCATTTTCTTCAGTACACTCGATACCGGAGTCTTCCACCGCTTGGGCACCCGCTGCCATCCCGTATTGGATAAAGAGATCCATTTTGCGGGCATCTTTGGGGTTCAGATACGGACTGATATCGAAGTTTTTAATCGATCCACCAAAGCGGGTGTTAAAACCGCTGGTGTCAAAATGTTCAATAGGCGTAATACCGCTTTTGCCTGCAACAATGTTGGCCCACGACTCATCAACACTATTACCCACTGGGGTCACCAGGCCTAACCCAGTTACCACTACCCTTTTCCGTGCCATCAGCTTTCCTCCAGGCATCCATGGTGACGCGACCCATCCGGGTCATTTGCTGCTTAAATTTGGTCAACAGTATAACGGAGATTGAACGTTATAAGCATTGTGGCAGCAAAGCAAAAAAGCCGCCCTACAAAAGGACGGCTCTTAAAGCGGGTGGCTTAGCACCCCACCCTGGTTCGATGCATCGACGCAGCCCTTACTGGTGGGCGTTCACGTAGTCGATAGCTTCTTGAACCGTGGTGATTTTCTCGGCTTCTTCATCAGGAATTTCAGTATCAAATTCCTCTTCCAACGCCATTACCAGCTCAACGGTGTCAAGCGAGTCAGCACCCAGGTCTTCTGTGAAAGAAGAGCTGTTCTGGATGTCTTCTTCTTTAACGTTCAGGCGCTCTGCTACTACTTTCTTTACGCGCTCTTCAATAGTACTCATTAACGTACTCCAGTCGTTCACATTAGCCGTTGTTGATAACCAGCTATTTGGAAACCGCAAGCCAAAAGCTGCGGGGTAGTTTATAGACGCCCTTGGGTCGACGCAACCGCCAAGCCCAAGGCCATCAACGCATATTCATGCCGCCATTCACGTGAAGGGTCTCGCCGGTGATGTAACCGGCTGCATCACTGGTCAAAAACCCTACTGCTGCAGCGATCTCTTCCGGTGCCCCTAATCGAGCCAACGGAATTTGCTTGAGTAACGCCTCATGCTGCGCTTCCGGCAGTGCCTGGGTCATATCGGTGGCAATAAAGCCCGGCGCTACTGAATTAACGGTAATCGCCCGCGAAGAAACTTCACGCGCCAACGCTCGGCTAAAACCCTCCATACCCGCTTTGGCCGCAGCATAGTTAGTTTGGCCCATGTTGCCCATGGTTGCCACTACCGAACTGATAGACACGATACGCCCAAAGCGTGCCTTCGTCATACCCCGTAAACATGCCTTGCTTACACGATAGACAGATTTCAAGTTGGTATCCATAACGGAATCCCACTCGTCTTCCTTCATACGCATCAACAAATTGTCGCGGGTGATGCCCGCATTGTTCACCAAAATAGTCGGGGCACCAAAGCGCTCGGTGATGCTTTTTAATACGGCATCAATGCTCGATTGATCGGTGACGTTAAGGCATAGGCCAGCACCTTCGATACCATTTTGCTTAAGATCGGCATCAATTTTTTCAGCACCCGCTTCGCTGGTCGCCGTACCGATGACGATACGGCCTTGGCGGCCCAGCTCGCGGGCGATTGCCTGACCGATACCTCGGCTAGCCCCTGTTACCAGGGCAACTCTCTGTTCTTGCGTCATAACGTTCTGCCTTTAACCATGTTAACAAGCACGGGCAGCGAAACAGCCCACCCCCTGGTCATGCCTTATCAGCCAAGGTTTCACGCGCTAGCTCCAGGGCAGCGTTCAGGCTGTCAGGGTCATTCACCGCCAATCCTCTACTGCCCTTCACGATACGCTTATTGAGGCCAGTCAACACCTTTCCTGGCCCACACTCAATAAATACCTCTACGCCTTGAGCCGCCATGGCTTCAACGCAAGCGCTCCAGCGCACCGGCTGATACAGCTGTTCGATTAGGCGAGTGCTTAGCGTAGCGATATCAGCATGAGCCTGCGCATCAACATTCTGAATCACCGTATAGCGCGGCGCTTTGAGCTTAATGGACTGCATGGCATCCGCCAGGCGCTCGGCCGCAGGGCGCATTAATGCGCAGTGTGAAGGCACCGAAACGGGCAAGGCCATGGCACGCTTGGCGCCCGCCTCTTGGCAGGCAACAATGGCCCGCTCAACGGCGGCTTTAGAACCGGCAATAACCACTTGACCAGGGGAGTTGTAGTTGACCGCAGAAACCACTTCGCCCTGGGCGGCTTTTTCGCAGGCAGCTTCTACTGCGTCGTCTGCCAAGCCCAAAATAGCCGCCATGCCGCCTTCACCTGCAGGCACCGCTTTCTGCATTGCTTCACCACGCAGACGCACCAGGTTGACGCCTTCAGCAAAGCTCATCACACCGGCGCACACCATAGCGCTGTATTCACCCAGGCTATGACCCGCCATCACGGTAGGACGCGGCCCCTCTAATTCTTGCCACACGCGCCAAATAGCGACGCTTGCACATAGCAGCGCGGGCTGGGTGCACGCGGTTGCATTTAGCGATGCTTCAGGACCCTCTTGGACGACCTTCCACAAGTCATAGCCTAAAGCATCCGACGCTTCCTCAAATGTCGTTCCCACCACACTATAGCGTTCGGCTAGCTCTCGCAGCATTCCAACCTGCTGAGAGCCTTGCCCGGGGAAAATGAGGGCAAGGGGTTGAGACATGTCGTTCACCTTTGCTCTTGTAGGCATTTGCTCATATGAGCGAGAGGCGAGATTATTGGCACATCCTGATGCCACCTATAAACCCGCAAAAAGTATTCACTGTTTATTATCATAGCGGTAGCTGTGCCTGAAAACGGGATATCTTCACCCCTTTCAAGTAAAGCCTGCTCATGGCTGGCCAGGACGGTCACCGCTACGTGACACCACTTGCCAGCGGCCTGCGATCCGCGCAGGTAAATTATGTTCAACTTCTCGCATGGCGCGCTGAATAGCGTAGTAGAAACCATCGGCATGGGTACTGCCGTGACTTTTCACTACGATACCGCGCAACCCTAGTAAGCTGGCCCCGTTATAGCGCACGGGGTCAAGCTCTTGCTTTAGCCGCTTCAACACAGGCTTGGCCAGTAGGCTTGCTAAACGACCGCTTAGGCGTGACTCAAAGGCCATCTGCACGCGTTCAACCAGCATACTCGTCAAACCTTCGCTTGCTTTGAGCACGGCGTTACCGACAAAGCCATCGCACACCACCACATCAAGCTGGCCCTTAAACAGATCGCCACCCTCGGCATAACCTTGATAGTCGAAAGCATGCTCACTTGCTTGGTCGCGCAGCAGGCGATTAGCCTCCCGCACGCTAGCGCTCCCCTTGGTGGCTTCTGCGCCAACATTGAGCAGCGCAACACGCGGCACAGCCGTGCCATCGACACACTGCGCCATTGCCGCCCCCATCAGCGCAAAATCGACCAACCGATGGGCAGGCGAATCCACGTTAGCGCCTAAGTCCAGCAAATAACAGCGTCGCCCTTGGCGTGCCGGAATTGCCGTACTGATCGCCGGTCGAGAAATCCCCTCGATCATACCCAGCTCGCGCCTTGCCAAGGCAACAAGCGCAGCTGTATTACCCGCACTAACGCCCGCGACCGTCTCACCCTGGGCGACACTTCGCAGCATTTGCGCCATGCTAGTGGCATGCCCCTTGCGCAGCGCCCAGGCAGCGGTTGCCGATGGCGAAACACTTTCTGGCGCATCACAAGCGACCAAACGTGACGTTGCCGCAGCCAGGGGCTGCGGCAAGCGTGAAAGCTCAGCAAGAATCTGCTGACGCGGACCAAATAGAATCAGCTCAAGGCCGGGGTGTTCCACCACCGCCTTTGCGGAACCTGCGATAATCGCATGAGGGCCTTGGTCACCCCCCATCACATCAATCGCTAAGCGCATACCGCACTGAATCCATTTAGCCGTTTATAGCGCAAATAGAGGTTTATACCTCGATTACTTTGCGTCCGCGGTAGAAGCCGTCTGGAGAAATGTGGTGACGCAGGTGAGTCGTACCGGTTTCTTTGTCCTGAGACAGTGTCGGTGCGGTCAGCGCATCGTGGCTACGACGCATGCCACGCTTGGAACGAGTTTTACGGTTCTGTTGAACTGCCATGGGTGTTTACTCCAAGGTATTTAAGGTAAAGGATGCTATTTTTTGTCTTTCAAAGCACCGCTGCTTTTCAAGGCATTAAGCACCGCGAAAGGGTTCTTGGCTGGAGCGGAATCGTCCGCTGCGCCTTCTGTCTTGCTGACCAGCTGCTCCGCCGAGACATGACATTCGGCTTCATCGTGATAGACCACTTGAGGCAGGCTGAGAATCAACTCATCCTCAACCACCGTCAGCAGGTCCAGCTGTTCCTTTTCCACCAGCACTGGTTCATGACTAGCAGGCAGCTCGGCCGCTAAGGCTTCGTCAGTGATCATTCCAAGCAGAAAGTCACTGCTTACCTCTTGAGGCAGCGGCACCAGGCAGCGTCGGCAGGCAAGCGCTAACGTCGCTTGCAAGTGGCCACGAATTTCACGACGACCTTGGGCATCGACGCCAAACTCAAGCACGACATTACAGTCGCCGGTTTGGACACCTGCTTCTTCGGCAAGACGTGGCAGCTTATCAAGCGCTACCAAGCCTTCGATTCGTTCGTGGCGGGCTGCAAGCTTATAAGGCTCAACCCGGCTGGGGAGTTGTGAGGTCAACATAGGCGCGCAATGATAGGCACTCCCCCTGCTGGTGTCAAAGTTGTCAGTACAATTCTTCATAGATTCCTCCATAAACCGTCAACATAGGCACTTGCGCTGGCTTTCGCTACACTCTCCTTTTGCGCAAAAAGCAGTCAGGAGATAGTTGTGACACCACCAAAGAAAGCGCCATCGGTTACCGAATTAGTGCTGGCCTCCAGCTCCCGCTGGCGGCGCGAGCTGCTGGATCGTCTGCAACTGCCCTACCAATGTCATTCGCCGGATATCGACGAAACGCCCCACCGCGGGGAAACGCCCCACGCTTTGGTCCATCGGCTCGCGCTGAGCAAAGCCAATGCAGTCGCAGCACATTTCCCTCACCACTGCATTATAGGCTCTGACCAAGTGGCGGTATTTGAGGGTGACATTCTTGGCAAACCGCATACCGCTGAAAAAGCCTGCGCCAACCTTGCGCGCTTTTCTGGCCAGCGTGTGACGTTCCTGACTGGCTTGGCACTGCTGGATACCCGCCACCAGCACCATCAAGTGCATGTCGAGCCTTTTGAGGTGGTTTTTCGCACTTTAAGCACGCAAGAGATCGAAAACTACGTTGCCAAGGAGCAGCCGCTAGACAGCGCAGGCAGCTTTCGCATGGAAGGCTTAGGTATTGCCCTGTTTGAAAAACTGGAAGGGCGCGACCCAAATGCGCTGATTGGGCTACCGCTAATCGCGCTCTGCGACATGCTGCGCCAAGCAGGTATAGACCCGCTTGGCGTCTCTTTATGATCAATGGAGGTATTGCGGGGGCTTGGCCTTAAAAGCGCAGCGGCGTGTTGGGTGAACTCACGCCCAACACCTCGGCAACCACTTGGGTGAAACGCCGTGTCAGGCGCTCAAACGGATCAAGGCTCGGCGTATAGTCCACCCAGTTGGTAGCGCCTACCCGTGCGCGAGCCACCTCTTCAAGACTCCCCAACTGGTCCACCAAGCCTAGCTCAATGCTTTGTTCGCCGCTCCAGATTAGCCCTGAGAAAATATCCGAGCCATCGCTTAGCCGCTCGCCACGCCCTGCACGCACGTCGTCGATAAACTGCTCATGGGTTTGGTTCAGCACGCTTTGCCAAAACGCCGCGGTATCGTCATCCAGCGGCTGAAACGGGTCTAAAAAAGCCTTATTTTCACCCGCAGTGACCACACGACGCTCAACGCCAATGCGCGCTATCGCCTCCTCAAAACCAAAACCCGCGTAGATAACACCAATCGAGCCCACCAGACTCACCGGCGAGGCAACAATCTCATCCGCCGCGGCGGCAATGTAGTAGGCACCACTAGCGCCAAGATCCTCAATCACGGCGATAATTGGCTTATCCCCCTGCTCGCGTAGCCGCATGATTTCCGCATAAATACGCTGAGACTGCACAGGACTACCGCCGGGGCTATTGATGTGCAACACCACCGCCGCGGCACTTTCAGCAGCCCAGGCACGGTTTAAACCCTTGATGATACGCTCCGCATTAGCCGGCGAATCGCTAGCGATCACCCCGTTAACCTCCACAATCCCCAGGTGGCGTTGCGTGGGTGCTGCGGTGCTGGAGGTATCCCAAAACAGGCCATTAAGCGCGGTGAACAGTGACACCAACACAATAACAAGCAGCATAAGGCGAAAAAACAGCTTCCAGCGGCGAGTGCGTCGCTGCTCGGTCAACACCCCGCCAATCCAATGATCCATCATCTCAAGCTGTGCCAAACGCTGGCGCTCGCGCAGCGTTTCAGCATCGTCACCCGGCGCACCCGCTATTGGGTCAGTTTTTGGGTCAGTTTTGCCTGATGATACTTCTGGACCCTCTGTCCAACGATCGTCACTCATAAACCGTCCTTCTCACAAGCTGTCATTTTCAAAAGCTGTCTTTTTCAAAAGCTGTTCTTTTCCAGACGCCTTATGTAGGCCGAGCCAATTAACCGCGCAAGCCATCGAAAAGCTCTTCGATGCTATGAGCAATCCACTTGGGGCGGCTCAGCGCTAAACGCTCCGGCGTATGCACACCGTAGCTCACGCCTACGCGATCCATGCCAATCGCTCGCGCCATTTCCAAGTCGTACTCTGTATCGCCAACCATCACCGCTCGTTCGACGGGCACCGCAAGCTCTGCCAGCAGCTCAGTCAGCATCTGCGGGTGCGGCTTTGAACGCGTTTCATCCGCCGTGCGGCTGGCATGAAACCAGCCCCCGCTGCCGGTTTCGGCAAAAATACGATCAAGCCCACGGCGGCTTTTGCCCGTCGCCACCGCTAAACGCTGCTGCTCACGTTCGCGTAGACGGGCGATCTGCGTGGCTACGCCGCTAAAAAAAGCCATCGGCGTGGCGTCGGCTTGCACAAAGTGGTGCGCGTAACGCTCGCGAAGCCGTTCGGCCTGGGCAGGCAAAATACCCGGGCAGAGCTTGGCGATTGCCTCGGGCAGCCCCAAACCAATAATATCTTCTACCTCGGCTGCTGAAAGCTCCCCCCACTCGGCGTCGATAGCCGCCGCTTGCATGCACGAGACAATACGCGGCACCGAGTCCATCAGCGTGCCGTCCCAATCAAAGATAATTAACTCGTACTGCATTACAGCTCCTTACCGACGGGCGCGTTTGAGGGCTTCTTCCAGGGCTTCTGGCAGCGGTGCTTTAACCGTAACGGGGCGCCCATTGCCAGGCTCTGGAAAGGTTAGCGCGCGGGCATGCAAGAACAGCCGACCTAAGCCTAATTGCTTGGTGAGCAGACCGCTTTCACGGGTAGCGTATTTATCATCGCCCAGCAGCGCATGGCCTGCGTGGGCGGCATGAACGCGAATTTGGTGGGTGCGGCCGGTGACCGGCTCAGCCTCGATAAGCGTTACTTTTTCAAAGGTTTCGACCACCGAAAAATGCGTGCGCGAGACTTTACCGTTGGGGTCTACCCGCACCCGCCGTTCGCCGTTACCGGCATCAAAGCGATCTAAACGGGCGCTCTCATAGGTTTTGCGCGCCGGCCAACGCCCACTGACCAAGGCCAAGTAGCGCTTATCCATGCCGTGTTTTTTCAGTGACTCATTGAGCGTCACCAGCGCATCGCGGGATTTGGCCAGCAGCAAACAGCCTGAGGTATCGCGATCCAAGCGGTGAACCAGCTCCAAGAAGCTCAAATCATCGCGTACCTGGCGCAGCGCCTCAATCAGGCCAATTTTAACGCCGCTGCCGCCATGCACTGCCAAGCCAGAGGGCTTATTGAGCACCATCCAGTCAGGGCCTTCCATGATAACGCTGCCTACCAACAGGTCGCGCAGATTATCGCTCACTTCTTTAACCGCCTCGCGGGGCGCTAAGCGTAGCGGCGGAACGCGCACTAAATCGCCAGCCTGCAAGCGGTAATCCACCTTCACGCGCTTTTTATTTACCCGCACTTCACCTTTGCGCACAATGCGGTAGATAAGCGCCCGAGGCGCACCCTTAAGGCGCGTCATGAGAAAATTATCAATTCGCTGCCCTGCTTGCTCCGGGGCGATATCCACCCACTGTACTTCACGCCCTTCGGACATTACCGCTTACTCCTTGAGATTCTATAGCGTCAGGCTAAAAACGGCATTCTAACGTAGACCCAAGGGCATTGCGTCAATTGCTGGTCGTTCCCTTTACTGTTATATTCCAAAATGTTCACCAGCCAAGCACAGAACGCTTTATTGTCTAGCGCTAGCGACAAGTTAATCGATCGCTAATTGATTAATCTGGTTTGCAAGAAGTGTGGCTAGCAAAACGTTTGGTTAGCAGAAAGCGACAACGCTGTGTTTGGTCAATTGCGCCTGCCCGACTAACACGCAGGCCTGAACAAAAAACGGCACCAGTGTACGCATTGCCCGTTTTAGCGTATCAACCTCTGATCTGAAGAATGCAGTAACTCTAAAATGCAGTAACTCTGCCGCCCGTTTTTCTGCCGGCAGAGGGAAGTACACCTTGCCCTCAACGGCAGGTAGCAACTAAACAACGCCACGCCCTGAACAGCCCCCTCCTTATTCGTCACAAGGCGCTGGCTGGCTCCGGGTGAAAAGTTCAACGCTGTGCCGGTGGCCGGCGTTGGTGAATCGATGAATGCCAGGTGTTGGCGGTGTCAGCAGGGCCGGATGGACGTGACAGCCACCGGAACATGTCCTGCCTCCGCCACGTACTCAACGCCCTACTAGCCGGGTCGGCAATGATGCCTTCCCGGCTTAACGCGTCAGCATTGCAATGCGCCGAGCACAAGCACGCAGCACCCAGCGGTTCGCCTACGCCACCCTTAGGCAGTTCGCCGGTACGCAACGCTATGCGAGACACTATGAAACGGATGCTTATTAATGCGACCCAGCCCGAAGAGCTGCGCGTCGCTTTAGTTGATGGACAACGCCTGTACGATTTAGATATCGAATCCGGTGCCCGAGAACAGAAAAAAGCCAATATCTACCGCGGTAAAATCACCCGCGTAGAGCCTTCCCTTGAAGCCGCCTTTGTTGATTACGGCGCTGACCGCCACGGCTTTCTGCCCCTTAAAGAGATTTCCCGCGAGTACTTTGTCAAAGACGTTTCCGGACGCCCGAGCATTAAAGAAGTGCTCAAAGAGGGCCAAGAAGTCATCGTCCAGGTCGACAAAGAGGAGCGTGGCAATAAAGGTGCCGCACTGACTACCTTTGTCAGTTTGGCTGGCCGCTTTTTGGTGTTGATGCCCAATAACCCGCGTGCGGGCGGCATTTCACGCCGCATTGAAGGTGAAGAACGCAGCCAGCTCAAAGAGGCCATGGGCCAGCTGGCCGTGCCCGACAAAATGGGGCTAATCGTGCGTACTGCGGGCATTGGCCGCAACCCGGAAGAGCTACAGTGGGATTTGGATTACCTGGCGCAAGTGTGGGAATCGATTACCACCGAAGCCGCCAAGCGCCCTGCCCCGTTCCTTATTTACCGCGAATCCAACGTCATCATCCGCGCCATGCGCGACTACCTTCGCCAAGATATCGGTGAAGTATTGATCGACAGCCCTGAGATTCACGCCGAAGCGCTGAGCTTTATTCGCCAGGTCATGCCATCTTATCAGCAGAAGATTAAACTTTATGCTGATGAAGTGCCGCTGTTCTCGCGTTTTCAGATTGAATCGCAAATTGAAACCGCCTACCAGCGTGAAGTGAAGCTACCTTCTGGCGGCTCGATTGTGATTGATCACACCGAGGCCTTGGTCTCGATTGATATCAACTCCGCCCGCGCTACTCGTGGCAGCGATATCGAAGAAACCGCCCTACAAACCAACTCTGAAGCCGCTGATGAGATCGCTCGCCAGCTACGCCTGCGCGATATCGGCGGCTTAGTGGTGATCGACTTTATCGACATGGGGCCTGCCCGCAACCAGCGTGAAGTCGAAAACCGCATGCGCGATGCGCTAAAGCTGGACCGCGCCCGCGTACAAATCGGCCGTATTTCACGCTTTGGCTTGATGGAAATGTCTCGCCAGCGCCTGCGCCCGTCACTGGGTGAAACCAGCGGCGTGGTCTGCCCACGCTGTAACGGTCAAGGCACCATTCGCGATGTGCGCTCACTCTCGCTTTCCATCATGCGCCTGATTGAAGAAGAGGCCATGAAAGAGAATAGTGCGCAAATCCGCGCCATTTTGCCGGTTCCGGTGGCCACTTACCTGCTCAATGAAAAGCGCAGCGTGCTGGCAGACCTTGAGGCCCGTCAAAATGTTCGCGTCGTGCTACTGCCAAATCCTGACATGGACACACCGCACTACGACGTACAGCGCCTGCGCGACGATCATCTGGACGAAGATGACACCCAAAGCCTGTCAAGTTTTGAGCTATCGACCGATACCGAAGTAGGTAAAGAGCCAACGCCTAGCTTCGTGCCGCCTGCTCAACGGGCCGAAGCCGCCGTTAAGAGCGTTACCCACAACGCACCCGCGCCTGCTTCGCTGCAAACCGAAGAGAAAGCGCCTGCGGCGGCTCCCGCCTCGGCGGCTAAAGCTGAACCAGTCACCAACGAGCAGCCCAGCGTTATTGGCCGCTTTATTCGCGGTTTCGCCAAACTGCTGGGCAGTGACGACACGACTGCTGAACCCACGCCAGAGCCCAAGGCCACCCCCGCTCCCCGCAGGTCGAGCGAGCGCAAAACCACTCAGCGCAGCAGCGAGTCGCGGCAACGCTCGTCACGCCCTGAGCGCGGCGACAGCAGCAGAAACGAATCACGCAGCGATACCAGCGCCAGAGCTGAGCAAAAGGCTGAGCAGAAAACTGAGCCAAAAGCTGAGTCAAAAGCTGAACAGAAGAGCACTGAGCAACGCAGCAACTCGCCGCGCCCTGCCAGTGACGATAATAGCGATAAGCGCAGCGGCCCCAGCCGCACTCGCAATCGTCGTCGCCATCCTCAGCAGGAAGGGGCTAACGGTTCAGACAACGTTAGCGCTGCTAAAGATACCAACAGCCGCGATGAGGCTACTAAGGCTGCGCCGCAGAAAGAACCGCGTCGTGACACGGCACGCGAAAACACCCGCAAGCCTGCCCAAGAAAGCCAGCGTGATGAAGCCGTTAAGCAGCCTGAAGCACAGCCGGATGACGGTAAGCCGAAGCGTACGCGCAATAATCCGCGCAACCGCACACGCACCCAAGCGGTCAACCCTGAGGCAGAAGCTGAGCAGTTAAAACTGCAGGCTCAGGCAGCTGAAGCGCCTGCTGAGGTTCCTGCTGAAGCGCCTGTTGAAGCGCAACAACCCGTAGCGCAGCAGAACGATACACCTGCCGTTGAGACGCCAGCTACCCAAGCGCCGGCCAATGATACGCCGATTGCAATGGGGTCAGACGAGAAGCAAACAACGCCTGAAGCCACCACTGCCGATAAGCCGGTAGCAGAGACTCCCAAAGCACGGTCGCGCCGTCAGCCTGCAATGGCAGCCTCAGCTTCTGATTCAGATTCAGATTCAGATTCAGAAAGTGTCGAGACGCCTGCTGCTAAACCCGAGCCAGTTGAAACCCAGCAGGCTGAAGATAGCCAGCCGCTGCCCAGCACTAGCAACGCCACAGCGGTGCCTGAAAGCGTTGAGCTGCCTGAAAGGGAAAAAGATGCCGCAGAACCGGCAGCTTCTCTCAATGCTCACGCTGAAAGCACTGAAAGCACTGAAAGCAGCGACAACCAGCCCGTAGCGTCGCAAGATGCCACGGCACAAGCCAGTGCACCTGAGGTGGCAAATGCTCAACCAGCACCAGCCGCTGAAGAGCCCAAAGTAGAAAAACCTGTCGCTGAAGAACCCACAGCCGTTGAAGAGCCTGCAGCTGAACAGCCTGCCTCTGCAGAGCCCGCAGCCGCTGCAGAGCCCGTCGTTAAAGAGCCCGCTGCTGACAAGTCAGCGCAGGTAGACGAACAGCAGGCATCTACAGCACAAACGGCTGAGCCTGAAAAAGCGCAGCCGGAGCAGCCAGCGGCCAGCGCAACGCCTGCAAAAGAGGTGCCTGCTGAAGAGACGCCTAAACCGCGTCGGCGCCGCAGCCGGGCACATAACGACCCGCGTGAAAAGCGCAAACAAGCGCAGCAAGACACCCACTCTGAGTAAATCGGTAGGATGTTAAAACGACATAGATGTTAAAACGACAAAATCCCCGCCCAGGCGGGGATTTTGTCGTTTAGTAGCAGCATTTTAAAAAAAGCAGCGCCAACATTCTGGAACCGGGGGTTAAGGGTTGATCAACCGTGGCTCTGGCTCTAACAACACACCAAAGCGTGCCTCTACCTGGGCAGCGATGTAATTCGCTGTTTTCATCAACCCATGGCGATCGCCGCCGCCGAAGTGCACGAGTACCAACGCTTGATGCTGGTGTACGCCGAACGCACCATCACGCATCCCTTTCAGGCCACACTGGTCAATTAACCAGCCTGCTGCCAACTTGGTTTTGCCTCCCCCTTGCGGGAAATGCGGCATGGCGGGATATTGACGCAGCAGCTGCGTTACCTGCTCATCATTTACCAGCGGGTTTTTGAAAAAGCTTCCTGCGTTGGCGAGCACGTGAGGGTCGGGCAACTTTTCGCGCCGAATGGCACACACTGCCTCAGCTACCGCGAGCGGGGTGGGAAAGCTCGGCAATCGTGCGGCAATATCACCATAGCCAAGCTTCGGCGCTGGCGTGCGCGATAAACGCAACACTAACTGCGTGATCACAACGCCACCTGCCAGCTCGCCTTTAAATAGGCTGTCACGGTAACCAAAGGCGCACTCTTCGGCACTTAACCAATCAACACGCCCAGTGGCAAGCTCCATTACCTGCACCGCGTGGAGTACATCGGCAAGCTCAACGCCATAAGCGCCAATGTTTTGCACGGGTGCCGCGCCGCAGCTGCCCGGAATCAGTGCCAGATTTTCGATGCCCCACAGGCCACGAGCGGCAGTCGCCATTACCAAGGCGTGCCAGTTTACACCGGCACCAACATGAGCAAATACATCGTCTTCCTGAGCGTTTTGATCATCTTGATGACCGGATAGCCACCACTGATGAAGCGCAGGACGTACCACCAAACCGGGTAATTTTTCGGGAAGTAGCACATTGCTGCCGCCGCCCAGCAGCGTGACAGCCCAGCCCTCGCGGCGTGCCTGGCCTAGCACATCACGCAGCGCTGATAGGGTGCGCGGCGCGGTAAAGCGTTGTGCTTGGCAGGGCAACCTAAGCGTATTGGCGGCAGACAAATCGACGTTGTTGAGAATATTCATCACACCATCAACCCCATTACCGCTCACGTTTGAGGTGCCGAATCAGCCCTGCTGATGCCGCTTCAATCATATTCAGAACGTTCTCAAACCCCTCATCACCGCCATAGTAAGGGTCGGGCACTTCGGCACCGGGGGTGCCGGCAAAATCCAACAACAGCCCAACATGCGCCTGGCTATTGGCGGGCTTCAGGTCGCGCATGGCGCGTAAATTGTCCTGATCCATGCCCAGCACGTAGTCGAAGTCATGAAAATCTTGCTCGCTTAGCTGGCGGGCACGCAGTCCGCTTAAATCAATACCGCGCCGCAGCGCTGCCTGCTGTGCTCGCGCGTCTGGCGCTTTGCCTATGTGCCACTCGCTAACGCCACAGGAGTCGATCTGAACCGCCTCGGCCATCCCCGCTTGCTCAAGCATGCGGCGAAAAACACCTTCTGCGGTGGGTGAACGACAAATATTTCCTAAACACACAAATAACACTTTCACAAAAGCGCTCCTTACATTCTCGGCTCTTGAACCCGCGCTAACTCAACAGCGCCCGCACCCGCGCTAACTCAACAGCGCCCGCACCCGCGCTAACTCAACAGCGCCCGCACCCGCGCTAGATCCTCGGCGGTATCAACACCGGCGGGGTTTATCTCGCAGGCTAACGCTACCTGGATAACATGGCCGTGCTGCAGCGCCCGTAGCTGCTCAAGCTGTTCAAGCTGTTCGAGGCTTGAGGCTGGCCAGTCACGGTAGGCGGCTAGAAAACCGGCACGGTAGGCATACAGCCCGATATGGCGCAGCCAGGCATCGGTTGCCAGCAGGGTGGGCGGTGCTGTGAACTGCTCACGATCCCAGGGAATGGGCGCGCGGGAAAAATATAGCGCACGCCCCTGCAGCGTACGCACCACCTTGACCACATTCGGGTTAAACAGCGTGTCCACATCGCTAATAGGCTCAGCCAGCGTGGCAATCGAGGCTTCGGGGTCGTCGGCTAAGCGCCGCGCCACCTGGTTAATCAACGCGGGGGGAATCAGTGGCTCATCGCCCTGGACATTGACCACCAGCGCATCCTCTGCCAGCGCTAGCTTGTCTGCCACCTCGGCTAAACGGTCAGTGCCTGAAGGGTGATCGTCGCGAGTCATAATCACCTCGGCGCCGTAGGGCAACATGGCGTCGCGAATACGGCTATCGTCTGTCGCCACCACGACTCGGCTGGCCTGGCTTTGGCAAGCACGGTGCCACACGTGAGCGACCATCGGTTCCCCGGCGATCTCAAGCAGCGGCTTGCCGGGTAACCGAGTAGAGCCATAGCGTGCGGGCACCACCACCGTAAATTCAGGGACGGTGACATCGGCCATATCATCAAAGACGGCCATTAAGCGTCTCCTGAACGTCCTGGTGAGCGACCCGAAGAACGTCCTGAAGAGCGTTCTGAAGAGCTATGCAGCTTCTCATCCACATCCATAACGCGAGCCTCTTCTGGCAACATCACCGGAATGCCCTCTTGGATAGGATAAGCCAATCCATCGTAGTGACAGCGCAGCTCTTGAGCGTCGCGATCATATTTCAGCTTGCCGTTACACAACGGGCAGACCAGCATTGCCAGCAGTTCCTTATCCATGTGCGTGTCCTCTTTAGGAAAGTGCCGACAGCCGTGCTGCCAGCCAGTGCTCAAATTCAGGTGGAAGCGTTGCCTCCACGTCTAATACCCAGCTATTGGGCGGTGCCAAGGCGTAGCATTTAACGGCGTCTTTGGCGGTCATAATGACAGGGCGGCTATCCGTAAAGTTGAGTGCCTCAGCGCTAAATTGTTGGTGATCGGCCAATGGGTGCCAATCGCCGTTAACCCCAAGCCCTGCAAGGGTGCGAAAAAAACGCTCAGGGTGGCCAATACCCGCCACCGCGTGTACCGGCAGCGTAAACGGCAGTGGGGCTAGCGGAAAGCGAGCGCCATCTTCAAGCCGGCGCCAGCAGCGCGGTGCTAACTGCATGGTGGTAACAGCCGCAGGCACAGAAGCAGGCAAAGGGCGCTCTACTTGGCCATTGACGATGACGGCATCGACACGCTGCAGACGGCGCTTTGATTCACGCAGTGGCCCGGCAGGCAGGCAACGGCCATTGCCTAGGCCACGGGCACCATCAATCACTAACAGTTCGATATCTCGACCCAGCGCTAAATGCTGCAAGCCGTCGTCGCTCAAAATAATATCGCATCCTGCTTTGATCAGCGCTTGGACGCCTCGCACACGCTTTGGGTCCGCCACCACCGGCAGCCCCGTTTGCTGGGCGAGCATCAGCGGTTCATCGCCGCTTTCTGCCACCTCAGTGTCAGGGGTGACCAATAAAGGATAATGTGCTGCTTTACCGCCATAACCACGGCTGACGATTCCCGGCGACCAGCCTTGAGCCACTAGCCAGCTGGCTAGCCACGCCACCAGCGGCGATTTACCGGTTCCCCCCAAGGTGATATTGCCGACCACGATAACCGGCACGGGTGCCTGCCAGACCTGTTTTTTACCGTTTCGATAGGCCTGCTCTCGGCGCGCCATGCCCCACTGATAAAGCGCGCCCAAAGGCTTCAGTGGCCAGAGCCAGCGACTGCCCTGGTAGGCACCTTTTAACCAGCACTGTGCAAGGGTCATAGCGCCTCTTGAAACTGTAGCTGGTGCAGCGCCGCATACGCCCCGTTGGCATCCAGCAGCGCTTGATGGGAGCCTTCTTCGATAATGCGCCCTTGATCCATCACCACAATCCGGTCGGCACGCTCGATAGTCGATAAGCGGTGGGCGATAACCAACGTTGTTCGCCCTTCACAGACGCGCTCAAGGGCTTTTTGGATATAGCGCTCAGATTCTGTATCCAGCGCCGAGGTGGCTTCATCCAGCACCAGCAGCGGCGCATCTTTAAAAATTGCTCGGGCGATCGCCAGCCGCTGGCGTTGACCGCCCGAGAGCATCACGCCGTTTTCCCCCACGATAGTCTCATAACCCTTGGGAAGCTTATCAATAAACTCATGGGCGTAGGCTGCCTCAGCGGCTGCTTTAACGGCCTGGGGGTCGGGGTTTTCCACACCGTAGGCAATATTAGCGGCAATGGAGGCGTTAAACAGCGTGACCTGCTGCGATACCAGGGCAATTTGCTGGCGCAGCGGCCCAAGCGCGTACTCATCGATATTAATACCATCAATGGTAATACTGCCTTCGCTTGCGCGATAAAAGCGTGGCAGCAGGCTCACCAACGTTGACTTACCGCTCCCCGAGCGGCCAACAATAGCCACTAGCTCGCCTGGTGCCACGCGAAGGTTAATATTGTGCAGCACGTTGGGCTGGTCTTCTGCATAGCGAAAACTGACATTTTCAATCACCACCTCACCGCTTAAACGGCTGGCAATATGCTTGCCGTCATCGTGCTCCGGTGTCATATCCAATAGCCCAAAAAGCTCTGCCGCGGCCGCCAGCCCTTTCTGAATTTCACCGTTAATCTCGGTCAATTGGCGCACGGGCTTAATCATTAGCGCAGCCGCGGTGATAAAAGCAACAAACTCCCCGGGCGTCATGTTTTCCATTAGCGAGGGTGCCATGGCCAGCCATACCAGCAGTGCCATGGAGATCGCCACGAGCATTAGAATCACCGGCGAGCTAACCGCTCTTGTCATGGCTTCTTTCATGCTCTGGCGGCGATTCTCTTCACTTACCCGTTCAAAGCGCTGCTTTTCATAATCCTCTGCGCCGTGGGTACGCACAACGCGGTAACCCGACAGCGCTTCTGAAGCAATATGCGTCACATCGCCCATGGAGTGCTGAATGCGCTTTGAAATCCGCCGAAACCGCTTACTGACATAGTTCACCACCACGGCGATAATCGGCGTCACGCCCAAAAACAGCAGCGTTAACATCCAGTTGGTCCACAGCAGGTAAAGCACCAGGCCAATGACAAATAAGCCTTCCCGCAGAATGATTGTGACGGCTTTGGTGGCTGCCCCCGCCACTTGCTCAACGTGATAGGTCACCCGAGATACCAGCTGGCCACTGGAGTGGTGGTCAAAAAACCAGCCCGGCAGATGAAGCAAGTGGGCAAACACCTTGCAGCGCAGGGTGTGGATCACGTAACGCCCCACATAAGCCATAAAGTAGGTGCTTAAGAAGGTGCCCAGCCCCCGCGCCGAAAACATGATGATGACAAACAGCGGCAATAAAAGCCGGAAGGCCGCATCAGGGTTTTGAATACCATCAATCAAACGCTTCATCATTTCCGCCAGCGCGGTACTTGAAGCGGCATAAATAACAAACCCTACCAGCGCCAGCGCAAACGCCCGCCAATGCGGTTTAACATAGCTCAACAACCGCTTGTAGATACTCCAACTTGAATCAGTCACACGCGCTCCTGGCAATAGTGTGCAGTGCGCAGGATTCTACCTTATGGCGACGTGCTTCAACACCGCTTGCGATGACCGTGCTGCTTACGCATCGTTTTAACGTCAATGGGATGAGCCGCTTGCAGCCAAAAACGCAGCGCTCCGTCATGGGCGGTGCTCCATAGGCAGCTTCCCTGCTGGCGAAAACGGCGCACAACGGGGTCCACCGGGTGCTGAAAAGGATTATGGCGTCCGGCACTGAAAATCACCTGCTCAGGTGACGTATGGCGCACGAACTGAATGCCGGAACTGGTAGCGCTACCGTGATGCCCCGCCACAAGCACGCTGACCGGCGGTTCAACCTCAAGTAAAAAGCGCCGTTCTATCTCAGTGCTGACATCGCCGGTGATCAATAACCGCTGCTCGCCAACGCTTACTTCCAATACACAGGAACGGTCATTGGCCGAAAATGCGTTATTGCCCGCAGGCGGCCAGAGAAAGCGGTAGTTCACGCCATCCCGCTGCCATGCTTGGCCGCGTTGACAGGCGCGGCTGGTTACCGGCAGCGGCTCACCCGCGGGCGCTACCCACTGCTTAACCTGATGATCAGCCAATAACGCTTCGATACCCCCCGCATGGTCGTTATCAGCGTGGCTGACTATCACTTGGTCAAAGTGCTGCCCCGGCGACCAGAGCGTCTCCAGGGGCATAAAACCGCCGCGAAAGCGCGGTCCGGTGTCGTAAAGCAGTCGATAGTTTTTGCTACGTAGCTCTATCAACTGCCCCTGCCCCACGTCATGCACACTAACCCTGAGCGCACCGTGGGGAATCGATGGCGAAAGCGACCACCAAGGCAGCGCCACTACTAACGCAGTAGCGGCCAGCCGCAAGCCGGGCAGCACGGCAGGCAACCCCCAGCAGAGTGACAACAGCAGCAAGGCAAAGGCGAGCGGATACGTCAACGGCCGATCAGGCTCCCACAGCGGCCAGTGCTGCACCGCCAGCGTTAGCAGCAGGTGGAAAACGCCAAGCGCCTGCTCAAACAGCCACCACAGCGCATGGCCCACTAAAGGCAGCGGCGATAGCAACCAACCCAATAGCGCTGTCGGCACCATGACAGAGCTTACCCACGGCACGGCAAGCAAGTTGATCAGTGGTGCAGCGGGTGCCACTCGGCCAAAAGCGACCAGCACGGCGGCGGCCATTAGCGGGGCTAACAGCAGCTGGGTTCTCACCAATGCCCAACACCAGCCTTTAATGCCTTGTGGGCGCTGCCGCCCCTGCCAAATGATGATTAACCATGCTACGGCTACAAACGACAGCCACATACCCGGCCGCCATAACGCTAACGGGTCCACAATCAGCACTAGCGCGAGCGCCAGCCACCACCCCTGCCACGGGCTTGGCGCATGGCGCCCACTGAGCACCCAGAGGCCAATCAGCGTCATTACCATCGCCCGCATGGCAGGCGGTGCCATGCCGGCAAGCGCGGCATACCCCACGCAGGCCGCCGCTGCACACCACCACGGCCAGGTGCGCATTCGCCAGTTGGTGGGCGTCGTCACACGGGCAGCTAGCTTGGCCAGCATCAATACAAACGATGCCACCAGCCCCACATGCAACCCTGAAATAACCACAAGATGTGTCGTGCCGGTCGCATTCAGCAATGACCAGTCATCTTGGGTCAGCTGTTCGCTGTCCCCCAGCGTCAGCGCTGCCAGCCAGCGTTTAGTGCGTTCATTCAGCGGCTGTTGGGCTAAGAAACCGAGTGCTAGCGGGCGCAAACTAGGGCCTGCTGCAGAAAGCCGCTCAGGCGGAGGGTCCTGCCTTAGATATCCCGTGGCGTGAATACCCTCGCGCCACAGCCACTGCTCAAAGTCGAAAGTATCGGGGTTAGCAAAGCCACTGGGCGGTCGCAAACGCAGTGTCATCCGCCACTGCTCACCGGGATTAAATAGCGCATCGCTATAAGCGGTTATGCGTACCTTGGCGAGTGCGGAACACCGTGGCCGCTGTGCCGGCGCCTGACATTTATCAACAGCCAGCAGTAAGCGCGTTGCGTCACCCACCGGTTGAGCGGTTAACACGGTCGCCTCAATGGTTACATCTTCACCGCTTAAGCCGTCCGGTAGGCGGCTCGACCACTCCCCTTGCACACCTATAAATACCCACCCCCCGATCAGCAGCCACACGCCTAGCCGTAAACGCCACCCCATGGCTAACAAAGCGGCAATCAACCACCACCCAAGGACGTTTGGTGTCATACCTGCGGTGATGCTGTACCACGCAACCATCCCCCCGGCTAGCGCCGCCATAGCGGCTGGCATGGCTACCCCTAACCGCATACACCCTCCTTGGCGATTGTTCATTCGCTGCCTAGCATAGCCGAAGGGCAGCTCTATATGGATAATAGAAAAAATCGATAGGCAAGAGTATCCGTTATGCCGCGCCGGTTCCTGCAGCGCTACATGCCCAAACCGGACACTATCAGGAAACAGCGCTCGCTACGGTTTATGGCGCCGTTGATTGCAGATCCGGGGTTGTGGCTTTTAACTCGCCGAAGCGTTGCCAATGCGTTTAGCGTGGGTATGTTTTGTGCCATGCTCCCCATCCCTTTTCAAATGGTGGTCGCGGCGCTGGGCGCTCGCCTAACGCGCTGCAACTTAGCGCTCTCCATTGGTCTGGTGTGGATTACCAACCCATTAACGATGCCGCTGATCTTTTACGGCAACTATTGGATTGGCACCTTTATACTTGGTGCCCCCGTGCGGGAAGCTCCCTCACGAATTTCGACGCGCTGGATTGCCGAGCAGATGCACGACATTATGCCGCCGCTTATCGTCGGTTCACTGTTCACGGCCGTTATCTTAGCCATCGTTGCCAATATCGGCATTCGTCTTATCTGGCGCTGGCACGTCTCCCATAACTGGAAACGCCGCCGCCTAAAGAGAAGGCAGCGGCGCGCGCAGGTTGAAGCAGAATTTGATGACTAAGCTTGACAGTCAGGCTAAACCACTAAAGCTCTGACGACTGCTCCACCAATTTACCTGCATCTAGCTTAAGCACCCGGTCTTGGTGAGCCGCCAAGCCAACGTCGTGGGTCACAATCACAAACGCACAGGCACTCTCTTTAGCTAATTCATCCATCAGTGCCAAAATGGTCGCCGCAGTGGTCTGATCCAGATTACCGGTAGGCTCATCCATCAATACCAGGCTCGGGTCCGTTACAAGAGCACGGGCTATCGCCACGCGCTGGCGCTCGCCCCCAGAAAGCTCGCCCGGCTTATGGTGTGCGCGCGGCTGCATACCGACCCGCGTTAATATCTGCATCGCCCGCTGCTCGGCCGCTTTCTTAGATTGCCCGCGAATAATCAGCGGTAAAGCGGCGTTTTCAAGGGCGGTAAACTCCGCCAAAAGATGATGGAATTGATACACAAACCCAATATAGCGATTACGAAAGCTGCCAAGCGCCGCTTCATTTAACCCTGACAGCGGCGAGCCTGCGATCACCACACGCCCTTCGCTAGGCCGATCAAGACCGCCCAACAGGTTCAGCAGCGTTGTTTTACCGGAACCTGAGCTGCCCACAATGGCCACTCGCTCACCCGCGCGCACCTGTAAATTCAGCTTATCCAGTACGGTCAGGTTTTGCGGGCCTTCGCTATAGGTGCGTGTCAGCGCCTGGCAGTCGAGCATAATGGCGGCTTGTTGCGGTTTTTCCATTGGCATACTCATTGCTGAACTCTCATTGCTGAACTCTCACTTCGCGATCCGTTATTCATAGCGCAGTACATCCGCTGGCTGAACCCGCGCCGCACGCCATGCAGGGTAGAGCGTCGACAGGAACGTCAGCCCAAAGGCGGCTAAAACGATACGATTAACATCGTCCCACTGCAGCCGAGAAGGTAGGTCGCTAATGAAGTACACCCCGGCATCTAGGAACTGAATGCCCAGCGTCCCTTCGACCCAACCGATCAAATCAGCAATGCTCAGTGCCAACAGCACACCTACCGCCACACCGATAGCGATGCCGATCAGCCCGATGGCCATCCCTTGCACAATAAAAATGCCCATAATGGAACGGGGTGTGGCACCGATGGTGCGCAAAATAGCGATATCCGCGCGCTTGTCGGTGACCACCATCACCAGTGTGGAGACAATATTAAACGCTGCCACAGCGATAATGACGGTTAACAGCAGCGCAATCATGCGCTTTTCCATTTGGATTGCCTGGAATAAGTTGCCGTGTGAGAACGTCCAGTCGCTGCCGCGATACTGAGGGCCGAGCTCATTAAGAATTGCCTGGGTTTCTCGGCTTGCCGCAAATAGATCATCCAATTCTAGGCGCAACCCACCAATCGCATCGCCCAAGCGCGCAAGGGTCTGCATATCTTCGATATTGGCGTAGGCGAGATTGGCGTCTAAATCCGCACCAACGCTAAAAATACCGCTGACGGTAAAGCGTTTCAGGCGCGGAAAAACGCCGGCGGGGGTAATCGATGCTTCAGGCACCAGTAGCGTTACACGATCGCCCACGCCCACGCCTAAACTGCGCGCCAGCATAGAACCCAGCACCACGTTCCATTCACCGGGCACTAAATCGGCCAACGAGCCTTCGCGCATGTGCTCGCCAATGATGGATACACGGTCTTCCCAGTCAGGATTAATGCCGTTAACCATAGCCCCTTGATTACGCCCACCCACTGAGAACATGCCTTGCTGTTCAACAAAGGGGGCAGCACCGATGACCCGCTCGCGCTGCATCAACTCTTCGGCCAAAGACTGCCATTCAACCATCCCTTCTCGGGACTCAATTTTAGCGTGGGGCACCATACCTAAAATGCGCGTGCGTAGCTCATGGTCGAAGCCATTCATGACGGAGAGCACTAAAATCAGTACTGCCACCCCCAACATTAACCCCAGCATCGAGGTAAGCGAAATAAACGAAATAAAGTGGTTCCGGCGTTTAGCGCGCACGTAGCGCAGCCCCACCAGAAAAGGCAAACGATCAAGCATGGCGTCATTCCTTATTAATAAGCGCTCATGGTACGGTGTTTTTAGTGACTCTGCATGTTCCAAACGACCATTAGAGCAGCCAATGCGGCGAGCGTTCAGATTCAAAATGTTACGCTTGCAACTTACCTCGCCACGCCCTACATTGCGCCGATTGTCTGCTGACCGTGGGGCTGCGCTTTTATGACGTACCGTTTGCTACCCGAATGGTATCCCCAAGATGGGATACAACTGACCTGGCCTCGCCATGACGGCGACTGGGCACCGCTGCTTGACCGCATTGAAGCCACGCTTGAGCGTATTGTGATGGCTACCACTCGCTATCAGCGCGTGCTGATTGGCGTACCCGACGAGCTTACTAAACAGCGCTTGGCCGATACTTTCAACGCCTACGGCGTGCCCGCTGAGCGCCTGCAGCTTGTTGTTGCACCCACCGACGACACCTGGGCGCGTGACCACGGCCCCATCACGGTGGCCGACGCAGACGGCCAACGGGTGGTGATGCTCGATTACACCTTCACCGGCTGGGGCGGTAAATTTCCCGCTGAGCGCGACAACCGGCTAACCCAGTGGCTGGCCGACGCCGGTGCATGGGCCTGCCCAGTGGCCTCACGTGACATGGTGCTTGAAGGTGGCGGCATCGAAACAGACGGTGAAGGCACGCTGCTAACCACCGAGGCCTGTTTGCTAAACCCTAACCGCAACCCGACGCTCTCTCGTGAAGACATAGAAGCCCAGCTCGCGCAAGATTTTGGCGTCGACCGCGTGCTGTGGTTGGCCAACGGCCATTTAGAAGGCGACGATACCGACAGCCATATTGATACCCTGGCCCGTTTCTGCGACCCATCCACCATCGCCTACGTGCGCTGCGATGACCCTGATGACCCGCACTACCCGGCGCTAGCCGCCATGGAGCAAGAGCTGCAGGCTTTTCGTCAGCGCAATGGCGAACCTTATCGGCTTATCGCCCTGCCCTGGCCACAGGCTTGCTTTGACCCGGAAGACGGCCACCGCCTGCCCGCTACCTACGCTAATTTCCTGATCATTAATCAGGCCGTGCTGGTGCCTACCTACGGCGACCCAGCGGATTTCACCGCGCTGCAAGCACTGGCCAGTGCGTTTCCCAAGCACACGCTGATTCCGATTGAGTGCACCAGTGTGATTCGCCAGCACGGCAGCCTGCACTGTTTAACCATGCAACTGCCACAAGGCACGCTTGCCGCGACCGCTATTTGCTAAGGGAGTCACCATGTCGAAAATGCTAACCGTAGGGGTTGTTCAGCAGCCCGCCTGGCCTGATAAAGCCCAAAGCCTTGCCGCAAGCGAAGCAGGTATCCGCAGCGCCGTTAAGCAAGGCGCGCAGCTGGTAATGCTGCAAGAACTGCATGCCACCCACTATTTTTGCCAGTTTGAGGACCCCGCGCTGTTTGATTTAGCCGAGCCTCTCGACGGCCCTACCGGCCAGCGCCTAGCAGCGCTCGCCAAAGAGCTGGACATTGTACTGGTCGGATCATTGTTTGAGCGCCGCGCGCCGGGGCTCTATCACAATACCGCGGTCGTTTACGACCGCGCCAAAGGCCGCGTCGGGCACTATCGTAAAATGCACATACCCGATGACCCTGGATTTTATGAGAAGTTTTACTTCACCCCGGGGGATTATGACAGCGCCCGCGGGGAGGGCTTTACGCCCATTGATACCTCGGTAGGCCGCCTGGGTGTACTGGTTTGCTGGGACCAGTGGTACCCAGAAGCTGCCCGTTTGATGGCGCTAGCCGGCGCTGATTTACTGCTCTACCCCACTGCCATTGGTTGGGACCCCAACGACGACCACGCTGAAAAAACGCGCCAGAAAGATGCCTGGACGCTGATTCAGCGCGCCCACGGCGTGGCCAACGGCTTGCCCGTATTGGTCGCCAACCGCGTTGGCTTTGAGGCGGATCACTCTGAGGTCGGCGACGGCATTCAGTTCTGGGGGGGGAGCTTTATCTGCGGGCCGCAAGGGGAGCTATTGGCCCATGCAGGGGAAGAGCCTGAGCAGCTTGTTGTGCAACTTGATATGGCGCGCAGCGAAAACACCCGCCGCATCTGGCCGTACCTGCGCGATCGTCGCATTGACGCTTATGGGGATCTAATTCGCCGCTACCGCGACTAAGAAACCTTTGATTAACTATTGCGCTTGCCTATACGGTGTTGAAATTAGCCTCAAAATGCTCATTTACCCCGTATGTTAAGCAAAAAAACGCCTGCCTTGGATAGATGCCGAGGCAGGCGTTTTCACTGCTAGCTCTTTTTACATACGGCTCTTTTTACGCGTTCAGCCTGGCGTGTTACTTCCAGAAATCGCGAATGGAGGCGATGCCTTGAGCGCCTACCGCACGGGCGTGATTGGCATCAAAGCGGGTCATGCCACCGAGTGCGAACACCGGCATGCCTGCCCGCTCAACTAATTGCTGGAAATCATGCCAGCCGAGCGGGAACACATCAGGGTGCGAAGGCGTCGTGCGTAACGGCGAAAGGCTAACAAAGTCACAGCCTAACACCACCGCCTGGGTAAGCTGCTTTTGGTTATGCGTCGACGCCGACAGCCATTTTTCTTCAGCAATCGGACGCCGCTCAAGCTGCATCAAACGTTCGCTGGTTAAATGAATACCATCGGCATCAATATGCTCAAGCAGCGACGGCTCACCGTTGAGCAAAAGCCTTGCGCCGTACTCGCGGCAAAGGCTCAACGCTCGCTCGGCACGGGCAAGATAGGCAGCTTCATCCAACTGCTTGGCACGCAGCTGTACCAGGCGAATGTTGTCTTCACGCAACGCACGTTCCAGAAACGCATCAAAGCGCGCTTCATCTTCCTCTTCACCGGTTATCAGGTACTCGGTAGGCAGCCTTACCGCCCGCAAAATAGGTAAATTAGCCGCCGGGAAGGGGTAGTTAGAAAGCTCGCCCATTGGCACCCAACGCACCGCCTGCCCTTCACGACCAAACGGCTCGCCGGCAAACTCATGCACTTGCCATACATCAAGCAAAATATGCTTATCTGGGTATTCATGGTGCACGCGAATCAGCGGTTGGGCACAGACAATTTCAATGCCCAGCTCTTCGTGCAGTTCGCGCTTTAAGCCCTCAAGCCCGGTTTCATACGGGGCCAGTTTGCCACCTGGAAACTCCCACAGCCCGCCATGATCAACGTTTGATGGCCGACGAGCGATAAGAACTTGCTTTTTATCGGCGCTGATAATCGCCGCCGCCGCGACGTGAACCCGTCGTTTTACGTTTATGCTCATATACTTATATACTCGTTACGTCTTGATTCACTGCGTGCACCAACGCTGAACATCGGTGCTATCTCGCTGCGTTTGCCCATTACCACTGCCAATTAATAGCCCTGTTTAGAGCCAGCGTATTAGCTACGGTAATCCGCGTTGATAGACACATAGTCGTGGGAAAGATCAGACGTCCACACGGTGGCACTTTCTTCACCCCGCCCCAGGTTAATGCGAATGGTAATTTCTGGCTGCGCCATCACGGCGCTTCCCGCGGCTTCGGTGTAGCCTGCTGCGCGACCACCCTTTTCGACTAGACGCACATCGCCCAAATCAATCACCACGCGATTAACGTCAAAATCAGTGACGGGGGCACGCCCAACGGCCGCCAAAATACGCCCCCAGTTAGCATCTGAAGCGTAAAGCGCTGTTTTGACAAGCGGCGAATGGGCAACGGTGAACGCGACATCCAGCGCCTCTTCACGGTTTTTAGCCTCGTTCACCTGCAAGGTGACAAACTTGGTCGCCCCTTCAGCATCACGAATAATCGCTTGGGCAAGCTCGGTCATCACACGCTGCAACGCATTGCGGAAAATGAGCACATGCGCCTCATCAGCAATACGCGGCCCGGTGCCCGTTGCCGCTAACATGCAGGCGTCATTGGTCGAGGTATCGCTGTCGACGGTGATGCTGTTAAACGAGCGGTCTACCGTTTCGCGCAGCAGTTGATCTAATAACGGCGCTTCGATCGCCGCGTCCGTCACGACAAACCCCAACATGGTCGCCATGTTGGGTTTGATCATGCCCGACCCTTTGGTGATGCCATTAATGGTCACCTGCTGGCCGGCTATTTCCACCGTAACGCTGGCACCTTTGGCGCGAGTATCGGTGGTCAAAATACCTTGGCCTGCGTGCTGCCATGCATCGCTGTCGCTGGCCAGCGCACCAAGCGCGGGGGCTAAGCCTGCCAGCAGGCGCTCCATGGGCAACGGCTCACCAATCACACCGGTTGAAAACGGCAACACGTCCTGCTCAGCAACGCCGGCCTGCTTGGCAAGCTCAGCACAGCTGGCGCGGGCATCACGCAGGCCAGCATCGCCAGTGCCCGCATTGGCATTACCGGTATTAATCAACCAGTAGCGGGGCGAACGGTTTTCTGCACGACACTGTTCCAGGTGCTGTTTAGCCACCACAACAGGCGCTGCACAAAAGGCGTTACGGGTAAATACGCCTGAAACGGTTGCTGTTTCAGGTAGCTCAATCACCACAAGATCACGACGATTCGGCTTTTTAATACCCGCCATCGCAGCGCCCAGGCGCACCCCTGCAAGGGGCGGCATGTCTGGAAAAGGAATGTTACCTACCGCCATGATTATCTCCTTTAGGCAAACACTTTCTACGAGAGTGCTACCGTTAGCTTAATTTTCCGCAGCATTGCTTATATTTTTTACCCGAACCACAAAAACAGGGGTCGTTGCGGCCAACCTTCGGGCCTTCGCGACGTACCGGGCGCCCGTCAACACCAGGGGTTGCTTGGTCGGTATTGGCTTGCTCCTGAGCCGGGGCATCGTGTCGACTGCTGGCCGTGGCGGTTTCCCGCGCGAGCGCGTCGCGGCGCTGCTGCTCAAGGGCGTCTACTTCCTCGGGCTGGCGTACCTGCACGTGGCTGAGTATGCGCGTGACATCCGCTTTGATATGGTCAAGCAGGTGCTGGAAAAGCTCAAACGATTCACGCTTGTACTCTTGCTTGGGGTTTTTCTGAGCATAACCACGCAGGTGAATGCCGCGGCGCAGGTGATCCATCGACTGAAGGTGCTCTTTCCAGCGCGTATCTAGCACTTGCAGCATGACCTGCTTTTCAAAGCGGCGAATCAGCTTTTCACCCGCGGCCTCAATTTTGGCCGCATAGGCCTCACGATGCATGGTTTGCAGCCGTTCGCGTAGCTGCTCTTCGCTGAAACGGTCATCCTCAGCGGCCCATTTAACCACCGGCACATCAAGGTTGAACTCCGTTTTCAGGTGCGCTTCCAGGCCTGGCAAGTCCCACTGTTCGGGCAGGCTCTGGGGGGGCACGTAGTCGCTAATCGCCGCTTCCATCACCTCTTCACGAATACCGATAACGGCATCAGCGACATCATCAGCAGCAAGAATTTCGTTACGCTGCTCGTAAATTACCCGCCGCTGATCATTAGCGACATCATCGTACTCAAGCAACTGCTTACGAATGTCGAAGTTGCGCCCCTCAACTTTTTTCTGAGCACGCTCAACGGCGTTGGAGACCATCTTATGCTCAATAGCCTCGCCACGCTCAAGACCTAACGCCTGCATCAAACGTTTGACGCGATCTGAACCGAATAGGCGCATCAGGCTATCTTCTAGCGATAAGAAGAAACGCGTTGAGCCTGGGTCGCCTTGACGCCCTGCACGACCACGCAGCTGGTTGTCGATACGCCGTGATTCGTGGCGCTCAGACCCCACCACATGCAGGCCGCCAGCGGCCAACACGGCGTCATGACGCGCCTGCCACTCAGCTTTCAGCGCTTCTATCTGCCTCTGGCTTGGGTCTTGTAGCTTGGCAGCTTCGGCTTCCCAGTTGCCGCCCAGCATAATATCAGTACCGCGACCGGCCATATTGGTGGCAATGGTAATCGCCCCTGGACGCCCCGCCTGGGCAATAATCTCAGCTTCACTCTGGTGCTGTTTAGCGTTCAGTACGTTAAAGGCAAGGCCCGCCTCCCGCATCAGGTTGGCAAGATACTCCGATGTTTCAATCGAGGCGGTACCAACAAGCACAGGACGCCCGGCTTCGGTCTCGGTTTTGACATCCTTAATGATCGCCTCGTATTTCTCTTCAGCGCTTAAGTAGACCAAGTCGTTAAGGTCTTTGCGCGCCAGCGGGCGGTTGGTGGGAATTACCACCACGTCGAGGCCGTAAATTTGACGAAATTCAAACGCTTCAGTATCTGCCGTACCGGTCATGCCGGCTAATTTTTCATACAGGCGGAAATAGTTCTGGAAGGTGGTCGAGGCGAGGGTTTGGCTTTCACGCTGCACCGTGACGCCCTCTTTGGCTTCAACGGCTTGGTGCAAACCTTCCGACCAGCGCCGCCCTGGCATGGAACGGCCGGTATGCTCGTCAACGATGACCACCTGGCCTTCAGAGACGATGTAGTCGACATCGCGGTTATATAGATAACGGGCACGCAGTGCCGAATGCACATGCTGGAGCAAATTGAGGTTTTGCGCGGCGTAGAGCGACTCCTCATTGCCCAACAAGCCTTCAGCGCGCATCAACTCTTCAACTTTATTGTGCCCTTGCTCGGTCAGCTCGACCTGCTTCTGCTTTTCGTCGACTAAAAAGTCACCGTCAACCGGGGCGTCTTCGTCTTCACTCTCTTCGCCTTTCTCAAGCTGCTGGGCAAGTTGATTAACGATTTTATAGAGGTCGGTGTTTTCGTCTACCGCACCGGAAATTATCAGCGGGGTGCGCGCTTCATCAATTAGAATCGAGTCAACTTCATCGACAATCGCAAAATGCAGGCCACGCTGAACTTTATCTTCTAACGAGAACGCCATGTTATCGCGCAGATAATCAAAGCCGAATTCGTTATTGGTGCCGTAGGTGATATCACACTGATAAGCATGGCGTTTCTCTTCACCGGTTTGACCCGAGAAGATAACGCCAATGGTCAGGCCCAAAAATTCATAAAGGGGACGCATCCACTCAGCATCACGGCGTGCCAGGTAGTCATTCACCGTGACAACATGCACGCCTTTACTGGTCAACGCATTAAGGTAAACCGCCAGCGTGGCCACCAGGGTTTTACCTTCACCGGTTTTCATTTCAGCAATACGGCCACGGTGCAGGGTCATACCGCCGACCATCTGCACATCAAAGTGGCGCATGTTCATCACGCGTTTACTGGCTTCACGAACGATGGCAAAGGCAGGGGTTAATAGGCTGTCTAAGGACTCGCCAGCGTCTAAACGCTGGCGAAGCTCCGCCGTTTTGCCCTGCAGTTCGGCGTCGCTAAGTGCTTCAAACTCTGCTTCCAGCGAATTGATATGCGGCACACTTTTGTGCATGCGCTTTACTTCACGGTCATTTTTAGACCCAACGACTTTACGTAATAAATTATTAAGCATGGAATATCCAAGTGTTCACGAGCGACCCATCGGGACACGCCCTATTTCGAGAAAGTGAGTGTATTAATAACTGACTCGATGGGAAGGTGGACCGCGTTGGGTCAAAACATCGTGAGCCGCAACCAGCATGGCCGTTGGGGGCAGCCAATTAAACACGTGTCGAGCAGGCGTAAAGCGTTTAGGATGCTGGAACCAACGACGCAAAGCACGGTGCCTTTTGGCGACCCAGTGCGATTGAGCGCGTAAAATGGCGGGCACCCAAAAGCAGATAGTGACGCGGTACTCACCGCTACGAATGGCATCGGCAGGGCTTAAACTTGCGGGCAAAAGGCAGCTTACTAATAAGCCGGCCAGCCACCAACGCGCTATACCATAACGGCGTTGACGCCGCGGCAAAGCAGATTGAACTTCAAGCGTGGGTGACATGCTGTAGACCGACTCCTGAGCGTGGTAAAGTCTGTTGATTGGCCATTAACACAATGGCCGGTGTCACTATTAGCAGTACTCTATGATAGCGGTACCCTAGGAATGAAGCGTATGAGTATAAAGGTTAAGCGTTCTCGCGCACAGCCCATCGCCCGTCTGCTGTCAAACTCCGGCGATATTAATCAGTTAATGCGCCTGTCTCGTTTAATCGATCAGGCGCAGCGGCATCTGCGCGCTCATTTACCTGAAGAGATGCGTGAGCATATTTTTGTCGGCGGCTTTCGCGAGGGGCGTCTAACGCTGATTAGTGGCCAGGCAAGCTGGTTAACATGGCTAAGATTTGAACAGCGGCGACTATTAGAACTGCTTCACCAGTTACCTGGTTTTGAAGGCGTGAGTGGATTCACCTTTAAAGTGCGCCCCGTGCGGCCTATTGTGGCACCTAAGCGCAATACACGTAGCCTTTCAGCTGATGCTGGCAAAACGTTGGCCGAGTGTGCTGAAGATACCACCAACCCTGCGCTGAAACGGGCGCTTGAACGGCTGGCATCTCATGCGCGGCCACCCAAATAGCCCACTCTCCAAATCACCTACTGCCCAAGAGCAGTACTGCCCTGCCCTGCCCCCAGTTAACTATCACTTTCAGTTTTCGGGCTTTTAATACGCATAAAGCACCGCCTAAGCGATGCTTTATCAATCAAAAAAATCGAAACGAATAGGCTAGATCAGGATCAGGCCATAGCGGGCGCGGCGTAGGAGATCGGTGCCACTGCTTTCTCTTCTTCAAAAGTAATGATCTCGTAAGCATCGGGCTGAGCCATCAGCTCACGGCACAGCTGGTTATTAAGCGCATGGCCTGATTTAACCCCGCGGAATTCCCCAATCAGGCTATAACCTAGCTGGTACAAGTCACCAATGGCGTCCAGTACTTTATGCTTAACAAACTCATCTTCGTAGCGTAAGCCACCTTCATTAACGATGCGGTAATCATCGATCACAATCGCATTGTCTAAACTGCCGCCCAGCGCCAAGTTGTTAGAGCGCAAAAACTCTAAGTCACGCATGAAGCCGAAGGTACGCGCACGGGATACTTCTTTCACAAATGACGTGGTCGAAAAATCAATCAGCGCGGTCTGCTTCTGCTGCTCAAAAACAGGGTGGTCAAAATCGATTGCAAAAGAGACCTTGAAACCCTGGTGAGGCAAAAACACCGCCTCTTTATCGCCATCGGTGACCGCGACACGATGCTTGATGCGAATAAATTTCTTCGCGGCATCTTGTTCCAAAATACCCGCCGACTGAATCAAGAACACAAATGGGCTAGCGCTGCCATCCATAATGGGCACTTCAGGCTCGCTAACATCCACGTAGGCGTTATCAATACCAAGCCCTGCGAACGCCGACATCAGATGCTCAACGGTGGCTACTTTTACGCCGTTAGACGAAAGTGCCGTACAGAGCATCGTATCTTCTACCAGCTCAGCACGTGCCGGCACGTGAACGACGGGATCCAGATCGGTTCTAACAAACACAATTCCAGTGTTGACCGGTGCCGGACGCAGAGCTAAGTGGACTTTTTTGCCTGAATGTAGGCCCACTCCGGTAGCGCGGATGACATTTTGAAGGGTGCGTTGTCTGATCATGGATAGTAGTCGAACTCTGCTGGCGGTGGTTACCGCGGGGGAAAAAAGTTATCAAACAGTGTTCACTTTAACAGCTAGCGAGCGTTTTAGCCAATAAAACGCTCGCTAGCGGCTTAAATGAGCCTGATAAAAAGAATCAATCCGCCTGGCGGCGAAGAAACGCGGGGATATCCAGATAGTCATCGGCTTCAGAAGCGCGACGCTTTTCAGGACGTGGTTTGGCGGCTGCTTCTGGTGCTTCGGCGCGCGCAGTGGGCTGCTGACGCATGACCGTCGGCTGCTGTAGCTTGCGGTAATCCGATGACGCCTCGGCAACCGAGCGACGCACGGGTTCACGCGCGGCTGTTTTGGCCTTGTTGCCATCCAAGCCAGCTGCCACAACGGTGACACGCAGCTCATCAGACATTTCCATGTCAATGGAGGTACCCACCACGATAGTGGCATCCGGGGAGGCAAATTCTTGCACGGTGGCACCAACATCGTTGAATTCGCCGATGGATAAATCGGGGCCAGCGGTGATGTTAACCAGAATGCCGCGCGCGCCATGAAGGTCAATATCTTCCAGCAGCGGGCTGCGGATGGCTTTTTCGGCGGCTTCACGCGCCCGGTTCTCGCCCGTTGCTCCACCGGTGCCCATCATGGCCATGCCCATTTCAGACATCACGGTGCGCACATCGGCAAAGTCGACGTTGATGATACCTGGGCTGGTAATCAGTTCGGCAATACCCTGAACCGCACCTAGCAGCACATCGTTAGCAGCGCTGAACGCTGTCAGCAGCGTGGCATTTTTGCCCAGCACGGAAAGCAGTTTTTCGTTGGGAATAGTGATCAACGAATCAACGTGCTCTGAGAGCTCTTTCATGCCCTCTTCAGCGGCGCGCATCCGCTTCGGCCCTTCAAAGGGGAAGGGGCGCGTCACTACGGCAACGGTGAGAATCCCTAGCTCTTTAGCGACCTGGGCAACCACCGGTGCACCCCCCGTACCGGTGCCACCGCCCATGCCGGCGGTGATAAACACCATATCAGCGCCTGTTAACAGCTCAGCAATGCGCTCGCGGTCTTCCATAGCCGCCTGCCGGCCCACTTCAGGGTTGGCACCTGCGCCTAACCCTTTGGTGATTTCACTGCCCAGCTGCAGCACCGTTTTAGCCGAGACGCGTTTTAAAGCCTGCGCATCGGTGTTAGCGCAAATAAACTCTACGCCTTCGATATTACTTTCGACCATGTGGTTAACAGCGTTGCCGCCACCGCCGCCAACACCAACCACTTTGATGACCGCACTGCTCGAGGGTGCGTTATCTACCAATTCGAACATAAGCCCCGTCTCCTGAACCGCGCTTGCGGCCCTGTCAGAAATTTCCTTTGAACCAGCCTTTCATTCTTGCCAGCGCCGAATGGTCTTCCTTGATATCACGCCGGGCGAGTTCATTGCGTCCCTTGTGAGCAGGAACAACTCCCCCGTGGCTTTTTAAACCTTGCCCATGACGCGTTTCCTGCAAGGCATAATGCAGCAAACCAACACCCGTCGCATAAATAGGGTTACGAACAACATCCGCCAAGCCCCTTACATTCTGCGGACACGCAATGCGAACAGGCATGTGGAAAATTTCTTCCGCTAATTCGCCAACACCTTCCATGCGCGAAGTGCCACCGGTAAGCACTATCCCAGCTGCCACCATATCTTCATAGCCACTACGGCGTAATTCGTCTCTTACTAGCGTAAATAACTCTTCGTAACGTGGCTCTACCACTTCAGCCAATGACTGACGTGATAGGTCGCGGGCAGGTCGATCACCTACGCTAGGCACTTTAATCATTTCATCGCTTGCGGCTAAGTGGGTTAATGCACAAGCATATTTAACTTTGATTTCTTCAGCGTGCTGGGTTGGCGTGCGCAAGGCCATCGCAATATCGTTGGTCACCTGATCACCCGCGATCGGGATAACGGCCGTATGGCGAATGGCCCCTTCGGTGAAAATAGCGATATCCGTGGTACCGCCACCAATATCTACCATGCATACGCCCAGTTCACGCTCATCTTCGGTCAGCACGGCCATGCTTGAAGCAAGCTGCTCCAAAATAATCGCATCGACCTCTAGGCCACAGCGCCGCACGCACTTTTCGATATTTTGAACGGCGTTTAGTGCAGCGGTCACCAGATGCACTTGCGCTTCTAGCCGCACACCTGACATGCCTAACGGCTCACGAATGCCGCCTTGTGCGTCAATCGAAAACTCTTGGGGCAATACATGAAGGACACGCTGCCCCTCTGAAATAGCGCGGGCACGCGCTGAATCAATAACGCGTTCGATATCAGAAGGCGTCACTTCACGCTCTTTAATAGCCACAACGCCATCGGAGTTCATTGAGCTAATATGGCTACCGGCAACGCCCACGTATACGGAGTGAATGTCACAGCCCGCCATCAATTCAGCTTCTTCAACGGCTCGCTGGATAGACAGCACCGTCGATTCAATATTGATCACGACGCCACGTTTCATACCACGCGAAGGATGCGAACCAATACCTGCAATTTCAATTCCGCCATCGTCGGTAGGTTGACCGACTATCGCGACGACCTTGGACGTTCCGATGTCCAGCCCGACCACCATATTGGATGCGTTGGGTGAGCCTGCCATGAGTCGAGAAATCTCCTTGCGTCATTATTAAAAGTAAATATAAATTGGGTGACATTAAGCCAATGCTAAACATTGAAGGCCTACACCCCTAACTAATCAGTGATATTTCTCGCCATTAGCTAAGTGCAATTCGCCATTAACGTATAACTCGCCATTAACTAGGTACAAATTGTCGAATTAATAAAACCATTTAAACGGCACGTGGCCCATAGTATAGAAACAATAGTCGCAATACGACCAGCCCGTGCCGACAATAATAGGCTTTAAATGCAAACGAAGCCCTGTTATTGGCTTTTGCAGCGATGGTAACCACTCACTTTTACACCTTATTTGCATCAAGTAATAGCCGTGTTACTCATCTTGCACTTCAAATTCACTTTCTCCATGCCACGCCACGGCAACGCCATTAGGGTAACGCAGATCAATATAGCGAATCTGTTCGCCAAGAAGATACAACTCTCTTTGCCATGAAGCCGATAAACGCGCCAAGCGCACTTCATGTTGGCGACGCCCCAACATAACCCATGCGCCATCATTTAGCTGCAGCCGCCAAGCGCCGCGCGGCTCCAGGCGCAGCTGGGTAAGTTCAAGCGACAACTGAGCAAAGTGTGGCAACAGCCAGTGATAGTAATGCAACACTTCTTCGCTGCTACCACCGGGGCCTGCTAGGTCTGGGAGACCTGACGGCGGCGACAGCGGTGCAAAGGCGAAAGGCTCGCCCTCAGGGTTCAGCAAGAAATCATCATTCCAGCGAGCGACAGGCTGTTGCTCGATTAACTCAAACACTAGTGCATTTGGCCATTCACGGGAGATACGCACTTCTTTCAACCAGCCAATTTGCAGCGCACGGTCACGCAGCTCACCAAGATCTGCCGATAGCCAAGTGGCATCGATCACTAATGGGGCAAGCTGGGTGCGTAAGTAGTCAGCGCTCACATAGTCCCACTCGCCGCTTATCGACACGCGCTCAATGGGGCGGTCTAGCCATAGCCAAAGCGCACGCCCTCCTGCCCCCATAAGTAACAGCAGGAGAATAATTCCCAGCCAAGCATTACGCTTTTTCATAAAGCACTTTTAATAACGTGTTGTTTAACTGGCTATTTCTTAACAGGACAGCCTTTAATACGACATTCATCATGCTGTGAACTGCTCGCCTGCAGTGTTAAGTATTTGCAACACTAGCTCATCAAAGCCAATGCCTGCATAAGCCGCCGCTTGAGGCACTAGGCTATGATCCGTCATGCCTGGCACCGTATTGACTTCTAACAGCCAAAAGCACCCTGCACTATCGCGCATCACATCAACACGCCCCCAGCCTTCGCCACCGATTGCCGCAAACGCCTGCTGACAAAGCAGGGCAAGTTCAGCTTCTTGTTGAGCCGACAAGCCACAGGGCAAATGGTACTGGGTGGTATTAGTAAGATACTTCGCTTCGTAATCGTAGAACCCACCGGGCACTTCAACGCGAATAGCGGGTAGCACCTGGTCGCCCAACAGCGCGACGGTATACTCATCACCGACCACAAAACGCTCTGCCATTACCCGCGCATCGAACTGCGCCGCTTCCTGATACGCTGACTCAAGCGCCGCCTGGCTTTTAACGATGCTGATACCCAGCGTTGAACCTTCATGCACGGGCTTAACAATCAGTGGCAAACCAAGTTCCGCCACCACCGCTGACCAATCCGAATCAGCATCCAGCATTATGCTTTCTGGCGTTGGCAGCCCAACCGCGCTCCATACCTGCTTGGTGCGCTGCTTATCCATCCCCAGCGCTGATGCCAACACTCCACTACCCGTATAAGGGATATTGAGCAGCTCCAACGCCCCCTGCAGCGTACCGTCTTCACCGCCACGCCCGTGAAGCGCAACAAAAACCACCGCAGGAGCCAACTGCTCTAAACCTACCAAGCCTTTATCGCGAGGATCGTAACCACAGGCATCGACGCCTTTACGCTTGAGCGCCTCTAATACAGCGGCACCGCTTTTCAGCGACACCTCACGCTCAGCAGAAGTACCGCCGTAGACAACCACGACCTTTCCTGACGGCTGTTTTTTTGTTACGTCAACGCTCACAGTTCTACCTCGTTCATCACTAGCTGCGCTTGTGCAAGGCGAAGGGAAATGCCCCCCACATCACCGGCACCCTGGGTAATCAAAATATCGCCTGGGCGTAACACATTGGCTAACAGAGCAGGCAGCTCATGTTTATGCTCGACAAATAGCGGGTCTACTTCCCCCCGTTGACGGATAGACCCCGCCAATGTTCTCCCCTCGGCACCGGGAATAACCGCTTCGCCCGCACTATAAACATCAAGTAGCACCAGCGTATCGACTTGAGAAAGCACCCGCACAAAGTCCTCGTACAAATCACGCGTGCGGCTAAAGCGATGCGGCTGATAAAGCATCACTAGGCGGCGTTCAGGCCAGCCGGCACGAACGGCCTGAATAACCATGTCAACTTCACGGGGATGGTGGCCATAGTCGTCCACCAGCATGATCTCGCCGCCGCCTTTAGGCGCGGGGAAGTGGCCATGCACCTGAAAGCGACGGCCAACGCCTGCAAAACCAGATAAGCCAGTTAAAATAGCGGAATCGCTAACCCCAGCATCGGTCGCAACAACAATCGCCGCCATGGCGTTCAAGGCATTATGGCGACCAGGCATCGCCAAGCGGACATTTAACGGCGCGGCACCACCCGGGCGCAGCGCAGTGAAAGACACTTCACCGCCGTGCTGAGTGAAATCCACAATGCGATAATCGGCATCGCTGTCAAACCCATAAGTCACGAATTGGCGCTTCACCTGTTCACACAGCACGCGAACGTGGGGGTCATCGATACACAGCACCGCCAATCCATAAAACGGCAAGTTGTGCAGGAATTCGATAAAGGTGCTTTTCAGGCGTTCAAAGTCATTGCCATAGGTCGCCATATGGTCAGCGTCGATATTGGTGACAATCGACACCATCGGCTGTAGATGCAAAAACGAGGCATCCGATTCATCGGCTTCGGCAACTAAATAATCGCCCTCGCCTAACCGGGCATTGGCACCGGCACTGGTCAATTTCCCACCGATCACAAAGGTGGGGTCAAGCCCGCCTTCAGCCAGCAGGGTCGCCGTTAAGCTGGTGGTGGTGGTTTTACCGTGCGTGCCCGCCACGGCAATGCCATGACGAAAACGCATCAACTCAGCGAGCATTTCTGCCCGCCGCACTACCGGCACACGGTGCTCGTGAGCCCAGCGAATTTCTGGATTGGTTTCATCAATGGCGCTGGACACCACGACAACATCAGCCCCTTCAACGTTGGCCTCAGCATGGCCAATCGCTACACACACCCCACACTGGCGAAGACGCTCCACCACCGAGGATGTTTTCATATCACTACCGCTTACGGTGTAACCCTGGTTGGCCAGCACTTCCGCAATACCACACATGCCGGCACCACCGATGCCGACAAAATGAAGCCGCCGAATGCGGCGCATACCCGGGCCAGTGGCGCTGCCACGTGGCGGTGTTACAGAGCTGACAGAGTTGACAGAACTGACAGAATCGGTCACGCAGAATCTCCTAACGGCACCATCGCCAAACACCCTGTTGCTAAACGCGTCGTGGCGTCTAAATACGCAGCCTGGCGCGCTTTTGACGCCATTTCTGCCAGGGTATTGGGGACAAGCAATTCATTTAAACATTCGGTTAAACGTTCAACGGTCAGCTCAGACTGAACAACACACGTTGCGGCACCCGCTTTAACGAGCACTTGTGCATTGCTGCGTTGATGGTCGTCAACCGCAAACGGAAAAGGCACCAGCAAAGCAGGTTTAGCCGCGGCCGCCAGCTCTGCGACGGTTAACGCGCCAGAGCGGCACACTACTAAATCGGCCCACTCATAGGCACCGGCCATGTCATCAATAAACGGGCTGACCTCAGCCGCGACACCGTGCTGTTGATAAAGCGCGGCAGTGTCTGCCTCACGATCTTTGCCGGCCTGGTGGCGCACCTGGGGGCGCTGCTCAACGGGCAGTGCGGCAAGCGCTGGTGCCAGGCGCTCATTAAGCGCCACGGCTCCGAGCGAGCCACCCACCACCAAGAGGCGCAAAGGGCGCGCGAGAAGCGTATTAACATCACGGGGTGTGCTGCCCAAAGCGGCGATATCATCACGCACGGGGTTGCCAATCACTTCAGCACGTGAACCAAACGCCTCGGGAAACGCGGCATACGTGCGCGTTGCCAAGCGCGACAATACGCGATTGGTAAGCCCTGCGACGGCATTTTGCTCATGGATCACTAAAGGAATACGCGATAGCCAGGCGGCCAGCCCACCAGGGCCACTGGCAAAACCGCCTAACCCTACCACCACATGCGGCTTGAACTTTTGAATCACGCCACGCGCCTGCAAAATGGCACGGGAAAGGTTCAAGGGCGCTTTTAGCCAGCCCGTTAAACCGTTGCCGCGCAGCCCGCTAATGGCAATAGTGTGCAGCTTAATGCCAGCCTCAGGTACCAGACGGTTTTCAATTCCTCTAGGGCTACCCAACCATTCAACGTCTACCTGCTGCGCTTGCAAAGCCCGTGCGAGCGAAAGCGCTGGGAAAACATGGCCGCCTGTGCCACCCGCCATAATCAGTACTCGTCGGCGTGCGTTGGTCGTCACATTAAACTCCTGGAGTAACGCTGCATGGCCGTGCGCTAAGATAAGCGCGGTTCATGACGCGATTTATAAGGGGTGGATGCGCGCCGAGGGCGGTGGCGTGTCTCGGCATCGGTGCGTAGCAGCAGCCCCACCATAATGCCGGTCACCAATAAACTAGAGCCGCCATAGCTGATTAGCGGCAGCGTTAATCCTTTGGTAGGCAGCAGCCCTGCGCTTACCGCCATATTGATAAAGGCCTGCGCCGCAACAATAAAGCCAATGCCGTAGCTTACGTAGGCACCGAAAAGATGCCCTGCAAGCTCAGCACGCCGCCCTACCCACATGGCGCGAGCAATAAAAATCGTAAACAGCAGCACCACAATAATAGCGCCGATCATGCCTAGCTCTTCGGCAATGACCGCAAAAATAAAGTCGGTATGCGCTTCGGGTAAGTAGTGCAGTTTCTGCACGCTGTTACCCAGCCCGGTACCCGTCACATGCCCCCGCCCAAAGGCAATTAACGCCTGGGTTAACTGATACCCCGTGGCAAATTGATCTGCCCAAGGGTCGAGAAAACTGGTCCAACGCGCTAGCCGGTAAGGCTCAATCACGACCATCATCACCGCGCCGCTACCGAGTACAACACCACTGCCTATCAGTAGCGTCAACGACGCACCACTCATCATCAACATACCGATAACACAGACCGTGAATACCACCATGCCACCGAAATCAGGCGCTAAAAAAAGCAGCCCAGCCGGCACAGCCAACACAGCTAAAGGCCGCCACATGCTAAAGGCTCGGCGGCGCAGGTCATAGGTGAAACGCGACATAAACGCGGCCATATAAAAAATTAAGCCAATTTTTGCAAATTCAGAGACTTGCAAACTCGGCAGCGGCCCTGGTAGCGCTATCCAGCGCTTACTGCCGTTGACCTCGGTGCCAATAATCAGCACTAACATCAACAAGAAAATAGCGAAGAGAAGAATCAGCGCCGCGTTTTGCCGCCAAACTTCCAGCGGCACACAGAGCATAAAGACGCACGCCATAATGGCGAGCACCAAGAAAACACCGTGCTGGCGCGAATAGTGGTAAGTATCTTCCAGCAAACCAATGGATGCGGAACTGACCATCACCCACCCCAGCCCTGCTAACGCAATAGCCGTCATCACCAGCCAAATATCGCAAGGCAAATGGCGGGTGGTAAACACTTTGCGAAGGCGCTCAATACGGCTCATAACGCTGCCCCTTCTGCCTGTTGTGCCGCTTTCAGCACCCAGCGGCGAAATGCGTCGCCGCGCACCTGGTAGTTAGCAAACTGATCAAGACTCGCACAGGCGGGCGATAGCAACACGCAGTCGCCCGGCTGGGCGAGTTCAAAAGCGGTTTGCATGGCCTGGGTTAAATCGTCTACCTGTTGAAGGCTAACGTGCCCTATTAATGCATCGGCTAGCCGCGGGGCATCGGCACCAAATAGCAGCACGTGCCGCGCACATTTGGAAAGAGGCTCAGCCAACGGCGAAAAATCGGCACCTTTTCCTACCCCACCGGCTAATAGAATCAAGCGCCCTTGCAGCGTGGCACCAATACCCGTAATCGCCGCCAAGGTAGCGCCCACGTTGGTGCCTTTGGAGTCATTGACCCAGGTAACGCCGTTAATACACGCAATCATTTCGCTGCGGTGTGGCAAGCCCTTAAACTCGCGCAGCACGCTACACATAGCGGCTGCGGCAAAGCCCAACGCCTGCCCCATCGCCAGCGCTGCCAGTGCATTTACGTAATGGTGCTGACCCGCCATTGTTAGCTCATCCACAGCCAGCCAGGGCTGAGTGCCCCGCATTAACATAAGCTTGTCGTGATGAGGTGCCAACCCCCACTCGCTCTCTGTTGTCGGTGAGTTATAAGAGAAGTGAGTCAGCTGTGCAACAGGCGGCTCAGGCCATGTGAAGGCATCATCAGCGTTCACCACGGCCTGCTGGGCACCTATAAAAATACGCTGTTTGGCGGCGCGATAGCCCTGCATATCACCATGACGGTCAAGGTGGTCTTCGCTTAAATTCAGAAAAGCGGCGCAGGCCGCCCCCAAGTGCGGCGTTGTTTCAAGCTGAAAGCTCGATAGCTCAAGAATATAAAGCTCAGCGTCAGGGTGATCGGCCAATAAATCCAGCGCGGGCGTGCCTAAGTTGCCACCTATTGCAGCCCTAACGCCTGCAGCAATGGCCATTTCGCCCAGCAAAGTGGTGACGGTAGACTTAGCATTAGAGCCGGTAATCGCAGCAATCGGCGCGGTCACCGCCCGTACAAAAAGGGCAATTTCACCGACCACCATGGGCTCGCCTGTGTGAGGATTGAGCTGATCAGCCAACCCTGCTAACCCTGCCATACGCGGGTCAATACCGGGGCTCACCACCACTTCTTTAACGTCGGTTAAATCCAGTGTTGTTAGCGAGCCACAGTGAATCGCAACGCCAGGATGCGCCGCCCGGAAATCATCAAGCCCCGGGGGAACCGCACGGGTATCTGCCACCATAAAGGGCACATTCAGACGGGTTAAATGGCGGCAGATCGCGCGGCCAGACACGCCCAACCCCACCACCAGCGTCAAATCTTTAGCTACTCGAACCATCACGGGCTCCTTATCGCATCATGCAACCGCCAACCGGCGCCACCATGGCCACGAGTATTAACGAATTTTGAGCGTCGCCAGGCCAAGCAGCACCAGCACTACGGTAATGATCCAAAAGCGCACGATAACGCGTGGTTCGGGCCAGCCTTTCAATTCATAGTGGTGATGCAAAGGTGCCATACGAAAAATTCGCCGCCCCGTCAGTTTGTATGACCCTACCTGAAGAATCACCGATACCGTTTCCAAGACAAAAATGCCGCCCATGATAAACAGCACGATTTCCTGGCGCACGATGACCGCCACCACCCCCAATGCAGCGCCCAAGGCCAGCGCACCTACATCGCCCATAAAGACTTGCGCGGGGTAAGTGTTAAACCACAAAAAGCCCAGCCCAGCGCCTGCAATGGTGGCGCAGAAAACCGCTAGCTCGCCGGTCCCGGCAATAAAGGGAATGTGCAGATACTCAGCAAACACGGTATTGCCGCTGGCATACGCAAACACCGACAGCCCCATGGCGACCAGTACCGTGGGCATAATCGCCAAGCCGTCAAGGCCGTCGGTCAAATTCACCGCGTTGGAGCTGCCGACAATCACAAAATAGGTCAGGACAATATAGAAAACGCCCAGCGGCAGTGCGACATCTTTAAACAGCGGCACCAACAAACTGGTTTCGACCGGCGTTGAGGCGGTCAAATAAAGCAGCACCGCAGCGCCCAGCCCCACCACTGACTGCCAAAAATATTTCCAGCGCGCGGGTAAACCACGCGGATTTTTCTCGACCACTTTGCGGTAATCATCTACCCAGCCGATAGCGCCAAACCCCAAAGTGACGCCCAATACCACCCAAATATAGAGGTTGGTTAAATCCCCCCATAGCACGGTACTCAAGGCGATAGCCAGCAAGATCATGGCACCACCCATGGTAGGGGTGCCTGCTTTAGAGAGGTGAGACTGGGGGCCATCATCGCGCACGGCTTGACCAATTTGGCCTTCGACCAAACGCCGAATCATCCATGGGCCTAACCACAGGCAGAGCATTAAGGACGTGAGAGCACCTAAAATCACTCGCAAGGTTAAGTAGTTAACTACCTGAAAAGCAGATTGGTACTGTGACAGAAAATTCGCCAAGTGAAGTAACATGAACGGCGTTTACCTTATTTAATCCGTACGCAGTGCATTAACGACATGTTCCATGCCCGCACTGCGCGACCCTTTCACCAACAGCGTGGTGTCAGGCGGCAAAGTATTAGTGACATAGCGCGTTAGCGCCTCGTGATCGTTAAAATGCAGCCCACGACCAAAAGCTTCGCTGGCAGCCCGCGCCGGCTCGCCCAGCGTCAACAGCGCGTCAATACCCAGCGATGCAGCATAGCGGCCGATCTCAGCGTGCAGAGCGGCCGACTCATCGCCCAACTCACCCATCGCGCCTAACGCACACCAGCGCGGCGCTGGAAAGCTTGTCAGGGTATCCAAGGCCGCTTTAACCGCACCAGGGTTGGCATTGTAAGTGTCGTCCAGCAGTTTGGCACCCCGCAAACCGAGCACCACGGCTAGCCTGCCCGTTAGCACGTGTAGCGATTGTAGACGCGCGATTACCTGCTCAGACGAAATACCAAGCGTTAGCGCCGCCGCTGCGGCAGCCAGTGCATTGCTGACATTATGCTTACCCAACAACGGTAGCTGAACGTGACCTAGTGCTTGGCCATGCTGCAACAGCGTGAAAGCATAACGCCCTTGAGAATCACAGGAAAGCGCTGAAGCACTAACATCTGCTTGGTTGTGAAAGCCAAAACTCATCACCCGCCGCGGTGCCGCGCGAGCAGCCCAAAATGAGAAGTAGCGATCATCACGATTTATGATCGCCGTGCCGTGCTCACCCAGTGCATCCAGCAGCTCGCCTTTCGCCTGGGCGATCTGCCCCATACCACCAAACTCGCCGACATGGGCGCCGGTCACATTGGTAATGAGCGCAACGTCAGGTTTTGCCAAGTGGGCTATCCAGGCAATTTCACCTAAGTGGTTTGCACCTAGTTCAATCACGGCGGCGCTATGCTGCGCTCGCAACCTCAATAACGTAAGCGGCGCACCGATGTCATTATTAAGGTTGCCTTGAGTCGCTAGCACATCGCCCAATGGGGCCAGCAAGGCTGCGCACATTTCTTTAACGCTGGTTTTGCCGCTATTGCCGGTTACCGCCACCAAAGGACCCTGCCATTTATTGCGGTGCGCCCCGGCAATAAGCCCCAGGGCAAGGCGCGTATCGGGGCATATCAGCTGCGGCAAGTGGCTTTCAACAGAGCTTTCAACAGGGCTTTCAACAGGCTTTTCGACTAACGCGGCAACAGCGCCCTGGGCGCGGGCATTCTCTACAAAATCGTGGCCATCAAAACGGGGGCCTTTCAAGGCGACAAACAAACACCCCGGCTCAATATTGCGGGTATCGGTCACCACCGCACTTACCGGCAAATGGGCGCTTTCAGGCGGTGCCTCGATGCCTAGCGCTGCTGCAACCTGGCCAATGGTCCACGGCATTAGCTGCCGCTCCTCGCAGCAAACGCCTTTTGAATTTCTTCGCTGTCGGCATAGGCATGGCGAACGCCCTGAATATCCTGATACGCCTCATGCCCTTTGCCGGCGATTAACACCACATCCGAAGCGGCTGCCTGCTGAATAACCGATGCCACCGCCTCTCGGCGGTCGCCTATTTCAACCGGCTGCGCAGCCGCTGAGAAGCCGGCGAGTATTTGTTGACGAATCTGCTCAGCCGATTCATGCCGTGGATTGTCGTCGGTGACCACCACATGATCAGCAAACTGCTCGGCGGCCTTCGCCATTTCAGCGCGTTTTCCCGTGTCACGCTCTCCGCCGCAGCCAAATACACACCACAGTTTGCCTGCATCGCCTAGGTGCGCCCGCAGTGCCTGTAACGCACTGCGCAAAGCGCCTGGCGTGTGGGCATAATCCAGCACCACACTCGGCGCATCCGTATCGCGGTAGAGCTCCATACGGCCCTGTATCGAGGTAAGCGCCGACGCTGCTTCAAACAGCGCCTCAAGCGGTTCGCCTATTCCATACAGTGCGGCTATCGCCTGCAGCACGTTATCTAAATTAAAGCGCCCCATTAGCTTCAAGGTGAGTATTTTCTCGCCTTCAGGCGTTGCGATCATGGCCTGCTGGCCCTGCTCAAACGCCTGCCAATCGAGCACCCGCAGCGTAACGGCTTCGTCTTGGCCGGTCGCCAAGACACGCACGTTTTCAGCACAGCCTGCCAGCATTAAGCGTGCCAATGGGTCATCACCGTTAACCACCGCCAAATTAATCTCGGTGCGCCGGAACAGCTTCGCCTTCGCGGCAGCGTAAGCCGCCATACTACCGTGGTAGTCCAGATGGTCGCGGCTCAGGTTGGTAAACACGCCTACGGTGACATTAACCGCTTCAAGCCGGTGCTGATCCAGTGCATGGGAAGAGGTTTCAAGCGCAACACGTCGTACTCCCTGGCTCGCAAGCTCACCGAGTGTCGCCTGCAGCTCCAGGGAACCAGGCGTGGTTAAGCCAGTATCGCTCAGCTTGCCGGGGCGACCCACGCCCAACGTGCCAATGAGGCCGGTCGGGGTTCCCAGCGCTTCGCTAAGCGCAGCAATATAGTGAGTGACCGAGCTTTTGCCGTTGGTACCGGTCACCCCAATCACCTCAAGATCGCGCGGCACGTTGAATAAGGCGCGTCCTAGCTCACCTAACCGCATAGACAAATGAGGCAACGTCAACACTCGCCCCTCTAACTGCACATCGCCGCCGTGGCCCTGCGCCAAAATAAGCGCTGCGCCTGCGTCAAGCGCTTGTGCGATAAACTCGCGGCCATCGCGCTGGCTGCCTGGTATCGCTACAAAAATGTCACCCTGCTGAAGCTTGCGCGAATCCATTTTAATACGCACTTGATCGGGGAACGTAGGTAGCTCATCGGGCAATGGTGACGTAGGCCACACTTGCGCGAGCGCCGTCAACACATCGCTTGGATTCAGCCTCATGCAATCTCCTTATACAGCTACTCCGCCTCGTGATCCGGCGGCACATCCAATAAGCGTAAAGCGTTGCCCGTCACACTGGAAAACACCGGTGCGGCGACAGCGCCGCCGTAAAACTCACCCGCTTTAGGGTGATCAATCATAACAACGGTAACAATACGTGGATCAGAAATAGGCGCAATACCTGCAAAAACACTGCGGTAGGCATCGGTGGTGTAACCCTGCAGGCCTGTTTTACGTACCGTGCCTGTTTTACCCCCTACGCGATATCCTTCAACGCGGGCACGGCGTCCGCCGGAGTAGGCGCCCACCGATGTCTCTAAAACGTCTAACAAGTCATTGGCAACGTTCGGTGAAATGGCCGGAATCCCTTGGGGAGGTTCTGACAGCCTTAATAGCGACGCGGGCAAGCGCTCACCGCCATTCGCGAGCGCAGTGTAGGCGCTGGCGAGTTGAACCGCCGTGACAGATAAACCGTAACCGTAAGAGAGTGCCGCTCGCTCACTGCGCGACCAGCGTACCGGTGCCGGAAGGCTACCCGTTGACTCCCCAGGAAAACCGGTTCCAGCAGCCTGCCCTAGCCCCAACTGATGATACTTTTCCCAAATCGCGGTATCGCTTAGTTGCAGCGCTAGACGCGACATGCCGATATTCGAGGATTTTTCCAAAATACCCGCCAAGTCCAACTCGCCATAGTCACGGAAATCGCGAATCGTGAACTGATCAAGCCGCATCCAACCGGGCGATGTATTGACCACGACATTGCGATCAACGACACCACTTTCCAAAATGGCAGCCATGGCCAGCGGTTTCATTACAGAACCCGGCTCAAACACATCCACCAATGCCTGATTGCGCAACCCACGTGGATCAAGCCCGGCCCGGTTATTAGGGTTATAGGAAGGTAAGTTAGCCATTGCCAATACCTCACCTGTGCGCGCATCCATCATCACCAGCACGCCACCATCTGCATCGTTCTCGGTCACCGCCGCCCGCAGCTCGCGATACGCCATGTACTGTATGCGCTGATCAATAGCGAGGGTTAGCTCGCCCCCAGGCTGTGCATCGCTAATGACACCCAGTTCGCGGACCAAGCGACCGCGGCGGTCTTTGATAACGCGCCGCTGCCCCGGGTGGCCCGCTAAATACGGTTGATAGGAGAGTTCTAGCCCCTCTTGGCCAATGTCATCCACATTGGTCACCCCCAGCAGCTGGGCGGCAACCTCTCCGGCGGGGTAGTAACGCTTATACTCACGCTGCTGGTAAACGCCGGGGGTACGCAAATTAAGTACCTGCTGAGCAGCCGCTGGGGTCATTTGGCGGCGTAAGTACATAAACTCACGCTCGCTAAAGCGCGCCACACGCGACTCAAAATCATCCAGCGTCATGCCGAGCGCCTGCGCGAGCATCATGCGCTGAATGCCATCATCGGGTAACTCTTGCGGATTAGCCCACAGGGTAACCACCGGCGTGGAAATCGCCAGCGGTTCGCCATTACGGTCGGTGATCATGCCTCGATGGGCAGGAATTGCTTCATGACGCAAGGTGCGTGCGTCACCTTGGCTTTGCAGAAAGGGGCGGTCAATCACCTGCAGAAGGGTGATGCGGCCAATTAAAATAGCCGACGCTAAACCAATGAAGAGCAAAATAAAGAAAAACCGACCGCCTGCTAGCGCTGGCGCAATCGGTGGTAGTTGACGAGAAGTACCTCCTCGACGCTCGCGCCTCATGGTCGAATCACCTCAACATCATTGACATCGGGGATTCGCATACCCAGGCGCTCAGTGGCAATTTGCTCAATACGGGCAGGCGTTGACCAGGCTCCCTCTTCAAGCAGTAGCTGCCCCCATTCCGTTTGCAGCTGATTATCTTCTTGCTCTAGCTGTTGCAGCTGAGCAAATTGAACGCGCGTCATATGGGTAGTGATCACCACGCCTAACCCTGAGGCCATACAGAGTAGAAACAGCAGACTGATAATGACCGGCCAAACGCGCAGGCGCAGCTTAAAAGGCCATTCAGTGCGTAGCGTGGTTGCCCACTGCTCAATCCGATCCATGCTCATCATTACATCCGTTTGCGCGCAGCACGCATGACGGCACTACGTGCTCGAGGGTTAGCATCCACCTCTTCCTCGCTCGGCCGCACTCCTTTACCCAGCGCTTCAAGGCGCCTATTCAACTGATCATCACGGATGGGCACCCCGCGTGGCAGATCGGTATCGCCACGCACGTGATGACGAATAAAACGTTTCACGCGACGATCTTCCAGCGAGTGAAAACTGATAACGACTAGATGTCCGCCAGGGGCCAACGCTTCTAGGGCGGCATCAAGCGCGCTGTCCAGCTGTTCAAGCTCGCCGTTAACAAAAATACGCAGCCCTTGAAACGCTTTTGTGGCGGGGTGGCGGCCCTTTTCCCAGGCAGGGTGAGCCACTTTCAGCACTTCCGCTAAATCTACCGTATGGGTAAAAGGCTTTTCAGTCCGGCGAGTGACCACGGCACGCGCTAAGCGCTTGGCATAACGCTCTTCGCCATAGGTTTTAAATACGTGGGCGATATCCGCTTCGCTGGCGCGTGCCAAAAACTCAGCGGCGCTTTGCCCTTGGGTAGGGTCCATACGCATATCCAGCGGGCCATCGCGCATAAAACTAAACCCACGCTCAGGGTCATCCAGCTGGGGCGATGACACGCCGACATCCAACAGCACCCCTGAAAGCTTGCCGCACACGCCCTGCTCACGGGCAAACTCGGCAAGCTTGGCAAATTCGCGCTGGGTAATGTGAAAGCGTGGGTCATCAATGTCAGCAGCGGCAGCAATCGCCTGAGGATCGCGATCCATGGCAAGCAGCCGGCCTTGCTCATCAAGACGATCCAGGATCACGCGAGAGTGCCCGCCTCTGCCGAACGTACCATCTAGATAGACGCCTTGCGTATCGTGCACCAAGGCATCGACAGCACCCTCCAGTAATACGCTGGTATGGCGAAAGCGGGAAGCAACCTTTTCAGCGTCAGGAGACGGCATGTTTTTCTCGCACAAGATGTTGGAGGCAATGTAATGTTAGAAACTATGTACTATGTAACGTTAGAAACTGCGTAACGTTAGAAACGACGTAACAAAGGGCGTGCATGCACGCCCTGATGTGAATATGGGGAGTCGGCCGATAAGCCGGGTTCTGTCGTGGACAGCCATTCCTCTAGGCGCTGCGTTACCACAGCGCTCAAGCAACCTACCCGGACCCAGCGCGGGCCACGCCATTGGGTCCCTATTTGGTCTTGCTCCGAGTGGGGTTTACCATGCCACGCACTGTTACCAGGCGCGCGGTGCGCTCTTACCGCACCCTTTCACCCTTACCGGCCCCGAAGGGCTTAGGCGGTCTACTCTCTGCTGCACTTTCCGTCGGCTCGCACCGCCCAGGCGTTACCTGGCACTCTGCCCTATGGAGCCCGGACTTTCCTCCCCCAATACCTTTTTAAGGGGTATTAGCGGCGACTGTCTGGCCAACTCCGGCGGCAAGCATACCAGCGCCCTCGATTTGCCTCAATGCTCGCCTTTCATTGCTTGCAAACGAGCATACCAAGCTTGCTTGCGCCCACCGAGCATTCTGGCCGCAATCGCAGCGCCCTGTTTCACGCCAACTCCTTCTGCCAGCAGCGCTTTAAGCAAGGCATCCGCTGAAATATCCTGATGTTCACTCTGCTCAACGGGCGGGGCACCAGCAATAATGACCACAAACTCGCCCCGGGCTTGGTTGGGGTCGGCGGTTAATTGCTCAAGTAACGAGGTAGGCGTGCCGTGCAGAAATGTTTCAAACGTTTTGGTCAGCTCGCGGGCTAAGACGACATCCCGCTCGGCCATTTGCTCTTGCAGCGCCTCTAGGGTGTGTACGATTCGGTGGGGCGATTCATAAAATACCAGCGTTTCTTCGCGGGTTTTCCAACCCTCTAGCGCCTGGCGGCGAGCGCCTGGCTTGGCGGGCAAAAAGCCACCAAACACAAACCGGTCGGTGGGCAAGCCTGCCCCAGACAGCGCCGTAATCAGCGCACAGGGGCCAGGAATAGGCACAATGTGCCGGTTGCGCGCCCGCAGCTCGCGCACCAGCACAAAGCCTGGGTCGCTAATTAGCGGTGTTCCCGCATCGCTGATTAAGGCAATATCCTCACCAGCGGCAAGGTAGCTATCTAAGGTGTCTACCCGGCGCGCCTCATTGTGCTCGTGTAAAGATAGCATGGGCTTATTCAGCCCCAAATGCGCCAACAGCCGCCCGCTGTGGCGTGTGTCTTCAGCGGCCACTCGCGTCACCTGCCCTAATACCCGAGCAGCACGCGAGGATAAATCGTCCAAATTCCCAATTGGTGTGGCAACCACGTACAATGTGCCCGGATTATGGTCTGTCATTGTTGACTCTCGATTCGTTGATGACTCTCGATTCGTTGATGGCATGCTCTGCTGGTGCGCTATGCTTGAGCAGAGGCCACTTCCATTGCTGGCCAGCAGCGATAGTGCAAATGGAAACTTAAAGGAAGGATACATGAAACAGTCATTACGTGGCTTACTCGCCGCGGCCCTCGTGGCACTTCTTGTGGCTGGCTGTGCGATGCAGCCACCTAGCGTGGTGGACCGCGTACCTGCTAAGGATCCAGGTCAATTACTCAGCCAGGCGGAACAGCAAGCACCAGCGCAAGCTGCTAAAACACGCTTAGAAGCGGCCAATATAATGGCACGCCAGGGTGAGCGCGATAATGCCTTTGAGACCGCCAGCGCCATCGATGAAAGCCTGTTGTCTGAAGCGGACCGTGTCAGCTGGGCTTTATTGTTTTCCGAGCTCGCCCGCGCTTTAAACGAGCCACGTGCCGTACTGCGTGCAACGCAGGTGCTGGATGACGAATTGCCCATGCAAGCCAATCAGCAAGAAACGCTAGCAGAACGCCAGCGCTGGGCGCGTGAAGCACTCGACCAAGCAGAACCCATGCGCGTTGCCTTACCCGAGCTTGAAGGGCAGAACATTCGCCGCATTGTTGTTGCACTGCCTGAGTCAGGCCCACTCAGTAGCGTTGCCAACACCATTGCCACGGCTATGCGTCAGCATAATGAGGTTAAAGGCGGCAACGCCGAGTTGAGCTTTCTCGACGCGTCACGCTATTCACTTGATGAGCTGTATGATCGCGCTCGACAGATGAATGCTCAATTAATTATTGGCCCGTTAGATAAAGATCAAGTCACTCAATTAGAGCAACGCGATAGCGTGCCACTTCCCACCCTTGCACTTAACTATGGCAGCGGCGACAGCAACCAAGCGCAGCGGCTTTTCCAGTATGGCCTCTCGGCCGAAGATGAAGCGCAGCAAGCGGCACGACGCGCCTGGCAAGACGGCCACCGCCAAATGTCCATGATGGTGCCGGATAACAGCTGGGGTCGCCGGGTAGGTGAAGCCTTCTGGAACGAGTGGCAAAGCCTGGGCGGCGACATTACCAACGCCGTGCGCTACAACCCGGAAAGCTCAGTCTCCAACGCGGTTAAAACGGCGCTTAACGTCAGCGGTGAGCGGGCTCGGTTAAACAATATTGACGCCCTCTTCCTGCTCGCCTTGCCAGAGTATGCGCGCCAAGTGCCGCCAACCATGGATTACTACTACGCCCCCAACCTGCCGATTTACGCCACCTCACATCTGCACGATGGAAGGCTGCAAGCGCGCCTTAATCAGGACCTTAATGATGTGATGTTTTTAGATATTCCATGGCAAATTCCTGATGCCGCCGTAGGTGGCGAAGAAGCCGTGCCGTTTGCCTCCACTTACCGCCGTTTACGCGATGAGTCTGACGCTTCCATGTTTCGCCTGATGGCCATGGGGGTGGATGCTTACGAGCTAGCCATCCGACTTTCCAATCTTGCAGAATTAGAAGGCTTTAGCGGCAGCACTGGCACGCTATATTTAAGAAGCGATGGGCGTATTTATCGCGAACTGCCCTGGGCGAAATTCCAGAACGGCGTCCCGACACCGATTTTAATCCCCAACCGAGTCAGCAGTGGCGAATAATGCCCAAACCGCACGTGCGCGCGGCGCAGCCATCGAGCAAATTGCTGCCCAGTGGCTGCGCCAGCAGGGGCTGACCCTTATTACGCAGAACCACTCGGTGAAAGGGGGTGAACTTGACCTGGTGATGCGAGATGGCGATATTCTTGTCTTTGTTGAGGTCAAACATCGCACGTCTACGCGCTATGGGCACCCACTAGAAACCGTCACCTATCAGAAGCAGCAGCGGTTAGTGCGTGCGGCACGGCTTTATATCGCTCGAGATGGGTCTTCATCGCCCTGCCGGTTTGATATTCTAGCCATAACGGGCAAGTCACCCACTCTTGAATTTCACTGGGTCAAAGCCGCTTTTGATGCCTTTTGACAGTTCTTAAAGCGGTCTTTAAAAACCGTCTTTAAAAACTTTCTTTAAAACTGTCTGTTAACACCACTTTTAACACTCTACTTTAACCAGGAAGCCCTGATGGACTTTCAAGCTCGGATACTCGGCCACTTCAACGCTAGCATCGACACCAAAACCTACGCTAGCGAAGTACTGCCACCCTTTATTGAAGTGGCCAGCCAAATGATGGTGCAGTGCCTTGTTAGCGAAGGAAAAATTCTTGCCTGCGGCAATGGCGGCAGCGCTGGGGATAGCCAGCACTTCTCTTCTGAGTTGTTGAACCGCTTCGAGCGCGAACGCCCCAGCCTACCGGCGCTAGCGCTGACTACCGATACCTCTACGCTCACCTCCATTGCCAACGACTATAGCTATAATGAAGTGTTCTCAAAGCAAATTCGTGCCTTGGGGCAGCCGGGCGACGTGCTACTGGCGATATCCACCAGCGGCAACTCAGGCAACATTGTTCAAGCTATCCAAGCCGCGCATGACCGTGAGATGACCGTGGTTGCCCTTACCGGGCGTGACGGTGGCGATATGGCGTCGCTTTTAGGGCAAGATGACTGTGAAATTCGCGTGCCTGCTACCTCTACGGCTCGTATACAGGAAGTGCACCTGCTGGTCATTCACTGCTTATGCGATCTTATTGATGAACAGTTATTTGGTAGCGCTTAGGGGCCTATTGGTTTTTAGCGCTACCCTGCTCAAGAACGACGTCGAGAGCGATGTTTTTAACTGACTGTTTTTAAATAACTGTTTTTAAATAACTGTTTTTAACCACTAGCATTAAGGAGTCATACCAATGACCCAGCGCCTCTCTTCTCGTGGAATAATGGCTGCCACTCTTTGCGCAGTAATGCTATTAGGCGGCTGCGCCAACAATTCTGCGTCAAATCAGTCTAACTATGCCCAGCGTAGCGACGATGTTGAAGCCGTTGATGCGACGGTTGAACGTGAAGTCGAACGCGCCCTTGCGCGTGCCGATGGGCGGCTGGGCGACGCCCGCATTCGCGCGCACAGCTTCGATGGGGTTGTCCTTCTTGTTGGACAGGTACCTAGCGAAGAATTACGTGAAATGGCGAGCGAGGTTACCAGCAACTTACGCGGCGTTAAAAAAGTCCATAATGAGCTAACGGTTGCCGCCCGCCTCCCGGCCACCCAGCGGCTGGCCGATACGTGGTTAACCACTAATGTGATCAGCCATTTGGCAACCAATGATCATATCGATTCTTCGAAAATTAAAGTCACCACTGAAAACGCCAGTGTTTACCTGATGGGTATCGTTACGCGAGGAGAGGCCGACCGCATTGTCAATGCAGCTTCTGCCGTCGGGGGCGTGCAGCGGATCGTAAAAGTATTCGATTATATCGACTGATTCAGGGGCTAGCCGTAGCGCAAAAAAACCTCACATGGCTATCCATGTGAGGTTTTTTGTTAGCAACTATCCCTTATTAGCAACTAGCCATTATTAGCAAGTGCCCGTTTCTTAAAGCAGCCGCCTTCAGTGGGGTTACTTTACTACCCGTAGCGTAGGCTTTTTCTTAGGCTTACCTTTCTGTGAATCAGCCTTAGCGCCCTCTTCCTCAGAAAAGGGTTCGGTGACAGTAAGCTCAGGTTTACATGTTTTAGCAGCTTCCCCTGGCTTCTCTCCATCAAGCTCAGCCTCATCAAGCTCGATATCATCAAGCCCAGCCTCATCAAGCTCTGCTGAACCAAGCTCAGGCTCATGGCCAAATACCATTCCCGCCCCATTTTCTCGGGCATAAATAGCAATGAGTGCCGGCGTAGGGATCATTACCTGCATCGGCTGCCCACCAAAGCGCGCATTAAAGCCGATCGCTTGGTTCTCCATGAAAAAGTCACGCACGGCAGTAGGCGCCACGTTCAGTACAATCTGGCCATTTTGAACAAACTGGCGAGGCACCTCTACGCCAGGCAGAGTGGCATCAACCACTAGATAAGGGGTTAGTTCGTTATCTAACAACCACTCATAAAGTGCTCGGGCGAGATAGGGGCGACTCGATTTCATCTAGACTCCCTCCTCCTGACAAGTAAGACCCCCTGCCTCTAACACAGGCAACGGAGCCGAATGAATTCAAGCGCGCATCTCTTTTTCACGCTCACTTAAAGAGGCCTTAAACGCTTCACGCTCAAATACTCGCGACATATAGCTCAATAACGGTTTGACCTGCTTTTCTGGCAATTCAATATTGAGATCAGGCAAACGCCACAGCAGAGGCGCTAAACAGCAATCCACCAGCGTAAACTCTTCACTCATGAAGTAAGGCATGTCTTCAAAAATTGGCGATATGCCAATCAGACTCTCTCTTAACTCTTTACGTGCTTTGTCGGCTTCTTTTTTTCCACCGCTGCGAATTTGATCAACCATTGGGCACCACTCACGCTCAATGCGATGCATCCATAAGCGGCTTTGCGCACGCGCGACTGGATAAACAGGCAATAGCGGAGGATGTGGGAAACGCTCATCCAAGTACTCCATCATGACCTTGGACTCATAAAGCACCAAGTCACGATCTAACAGCGTAGGTACGCTGTTGTACGGGTTGAGGTCTGCTAACTCTTCCGGTGGTTTTTCGTCGAGAACATCGACGATATCGACAGCGACCCCCTTCTCGGCCAGCACAATGCGCACACGATGACTGAAATGATCATCACTACCCGAGTAAAAGATCATCGACGACCGCTTGGCCACAACACCCATGAAAGCATCCTCGCATTAAAACAATCTTGGATAATAACACGCCAGCCCACCCTTGGGGGAAGCCAGCTTGCTTTGCTTTTATTACCATACTAACAAGCAAAAGGCGCACGGCTTACGCCGTGCGCCCTTCTGATCATCAGCATCACTTAATTAGTGGATATCTCGCCAATACTCACGTTTGAGCAGATAGGCAATCACACCAAAAATGAAAATAAAGATCAGTACTTTAGGCGCCAGCGCCTGAGCCTGCAGCTTGGAAGGCTCGCCCACATAGGCCAAGAAGTTGGTCAAATCGTAGACCGCCTCTTCAAACTCGTCAGGCTCCATAGAACCTGGCTGAGTCACCTGCAGAACGTCACAAGATTGGTATTTACCCGACAGCGGGTCAGGCGACTGACCGGCCACTGGCTGATCCGTTTCAGAGCACACAAGCTCTTGAACGCCTTGCAACGGCTCAAGCACGTTTGGCATCGCTACCAAGTCAAACACCGTGTTGTTAACGCCTGTTGGACGGCTAGGATCTTTGTAGAAACCAAGCAGATAAGAATAGATCCAATCTGTGCCGCGTAGGCGTGAATGCAGCGTTAAGTCAGGCGGCGGAGCACCGAACCAGCTTTCTGCATCGCCACTATCCATGGCGATATGCATCTGATCGTTATAGGCCAGATCCGAGGAGAAAATAAGATTCTCCTCCATCAAATCCTGGGGTATTCCCAGGTCGTCAGCCGCACGAGCAAAGCGCTGATACTCAAGCGAGTGACAGCCCATGCAGTAGTTCACATAGAGCTTCATGCCATTTTGCAGCGATGCTTGATCTTGCAGATCAGGATCCATCGAATGTGGCAGGCTTGCAGCTGGTGCGGCCATCGCCGTTACTGGCACTAACGCGAAAAGTAGTCCTAATAGATGCTTTTTCATTAGCCAGTCACCCTTTCCGGAACGGGTTTAGTCTTCTCCAGCTTGGTATAGATCGGCATCAAGACGAAGAAGGCGAAATAAATGACGGTGCATACTTGCGCCAGAATGGTTCGTCCTGCGGTTGATGGCAACACACCTAAAACACCGAGAATAATAAAGCTGATGGCAAACAACGTCAGCATCACTTTTGACATCCAGCCTTTATAGCGCATAGAGCGTACTGGGCTGCGGTCAAGCCAAGGCAGAACAAACAGTATTGCAATGGCCGCACCCATAAAGATAACGCCCAGGAACTTAGCGTCTAAGCCAAACACCGAGAAGGTGATGGCGCGAAGAATGGCGTAGAACGGCGTCATGTACCAAACGGGCGCAATGTGATCTGGCGTTTGCAAGGGGTTCGCCGGCTCAAAGTTAGGCCGCTCAATGAAGTAGCCACCACCTTCAGGGAAGTAGAACACCACCACACAGAACACAAACAAGAAGACCGCGACACCGACAATATCTTTAACCGTGTAGTAGGGATGGAAAGGAATCCCGTCTAACGGTACACCGGCTTCATCTTTCTTCTGCTTGATATCAATACCGTCTGGGTTATTAGAACCCACTTCATGAAGGGCAATGATGTGCAGCACTACGAGTGCCAGGATAACAATTGGCAGTGCCACGACATGCAGCGCAAAGAAACGGTTAAGCGTAATGCCAGAGATCAGGAAGTCGCCGCGCACCCACTGCGCCAAATCAGGGCCGATCCCTGGAATAGCCGAGAACAGCGAGATAATAACCTGAGCGCCCCAGTAGGACATCTGACCCCACGGCAGCAGGTAACCCATAAAGGCTTCTGCCATGAGCACCAGATAAATAGTCATACCAAAGACCCACACTAGCTCGCGGGGCGCTTTGTAAGAACCATACAAAAGCCCACGGAACATATGCAGATAAACAACAAGAAAGAACGCCGAGGCACCGGTGGTGTGCATATAGCGAATCAGCCACCCCCACTCCACATCACGCATGATGTATTCGACAGAAGCGAATGCACCTTCAGCAGAGGGGTTAAAGCTCATCGTTAACCAAACCCCGGTCAGGATTTGGTTAACCAGCGCCAGCAGCGCTAATGAGCCAAAAAAGTACCAAAAATTAAAGTTCTTAGGTGCGTAGTATTTAGAGAGATGCTCTTGCCACATTTGCGTGGCGGGAAAACGGTCATCCACCCAACGCATGATGCCTTTTTCCGCCTTGGCTTTATTCGGATTACCCATTAGGCAGTCTCCTCATCTTCGCCGACGACAATGATGTCATCATTCTCAAAGCGGTAGGGTGGCACCTCAAGGTTAGTCGGGGCGGGTACATTACTGAATACACGACCGGCTAAATCGAAACGCGAACCGTGGCAAGGGCAGAAGAAACCGCCTGGCCAGTTATCAACACCTACGCCTTCTGCGTCTGGCTCTGGCCGGAAAAGCGGCGAACAGCCCAGGTGTGTACAGATGCCAATCAGGACACCAATCTCTGGTCTAATCGAGCGCAGTTCACCGGTAATGTACGCAGGCTGCTGCGGGACATTAGAATCAGGGTCCGCCAAAATGCCCGTATCAAGCGCTTCGGTGCGCTCAATCATCTCTGGCGTTCGATTGATAATCCATACAGGACGACCACGCCATTCGACGGTCATCCGCTGCCCAGGCTCAAGCCTTGATATGTCTGCTTGAACGGGAGCACCCGCCGCTTTCGCCCTGGCACTAGGCTGCCAAGAAGCCACAAAGGGAACCGCAACCCCGACAGCGCCCACCGCACCCACAACGGAGGTGGCACCTACGAGGAAACGGCGTCGGCCTTTGTTTACGCCGTTATCTGCCATTTCAAGTTTCTCCCATCAGCTTACCCGTTCCGCCGCAAAGGCGTCTTGCGACGACGAATATTAAATACGCTCTATGGTAAAAAAACAAAGCGCTATGCACAAGAACAACCGCCCGTGACCATAGTGGTATTAGCGATATAATTTTTTGATATTTCAATAAAAAACGCCCAGGTCTGTGACCTGGGCGTTTTGCCGCATAGCGTGAAAATTAACGCTTAGAGAACTGCGGACGACGACGTGCTTTGCGCAGGCCAACTTTCTTACGCTCAACTTGACGCGCATCACGCGTTACGTAGCCAGCGGCACGTAGCGAAGGACGCAGATCCTCGTTGTAATTCATCAGGGCGCGAGTAATGCCGTGACGAATGGCACCTGCTTGAGAAGAACCACCACCACCAGCGACAGTTACAAAAATGTCAAACTGGTTTAGCGTTTCAGTCAACTCAAGCGGCTGACGAACAACCATACGACCAGTAACACGACCAAAGTAGAGATCAAGGTCTTGGTTATTGACGGTGATTTTGCCAGAGCCCGGCTTCATAAACACGCGAGCGGTGGAAGTCTTGCGGCGCCCGGTACCGTAATACTGCTGTGTCATGGCGAAGATTTCCTCAGAGGTTCAGTTCAAGCGGCTGTTGGGCAGCATGCGGATGCTCGGCACCAGCGTACACTTTCAGCTTGGTGTACATGGCGCGACCCAAAGGACCTTTCGGCAACATGCCTTTGACGGCAGATTCAATGATACGCTCGGGCGCATGATCAAGCATTTTGTCGAATGTCATAGAGCGCAGACCGCCCGGATAACCGGTGTGGCGGTAGTAGGTTTTAGCCTTCGCCTTATTACCGGTCACGTGGACTTTCTCTGCGTTGATCACGACGATATAGTCGCCAGTATCAACGTGAGGGGTAAATTCGGGCTTATGCTTGCCACGTAGGCGGCGAGCAATCTCGGTTGCCAGACGACCGAGCGTTTTGTCCGTAGCGTCGACTACATACCAGTCGCGCTGGACGGACTGCGGCTTAGCACTGAACGTCTTCATGGATGAAATCACCAGATAAAATGTGTGGGGTAACTTGCACCGTTGCACGGCGAAGCACCATCCCTATTCTTTTTGGTTGCCTGCATTAAGCAATACATAGCAAGCAACATGCAGCGAGGCGGCATTCTACAGTAAGGCTACGAACAAGTTAAGCCGTATCGTGACTTTTTTGCTTGCCTTATGCTTACCAAAGACAATTAAGGCTTATGCGCCAAGGCGAGATACTCTTTAGACTGCATCTCTTGCAAACGTGAAAGCGTGCGCTGGAACTCAAAGGTCAGTTTCCCACCGCGGTACAGCTCTTCAATGGGCACTTCTGCCGACATCAACAGCTTCACGCCACGATCATAAAATTCATCCACCATATTGATGAATCGGCGCGCCTGATCATCTTTCTTGCCATCCATATGCGTCACATTAGAGACCAGCACCGTATGAAACTCACGGGCCAACTCGATGTAGTCATTTTGGCTACGCGGCCCATCGCAAAGTTCGAGAAACTCAAACCAAGCAATGTCATCATGCAGGCGGCGCGTTTTCAGCACCCGATGATTCACCTCAAGCGACGCACCTGTTTCACCTTCGTGCCCGGCGATTTCCCGAAAGCTCCGCAGCAATTCACGCTCAGCCGCCTCATCCAGCGGTGCGTGGAAAATAGCGGCACGCTCTAGCGCCCGCAATCGGTAATCCACGCCGGAATCAACATTCACCACTTCACAGTGGCGGTTCACGAGTTCAATGGCTGGCAAAAAGCGCGCACGCTGCAAACCATCTTTATATAAATCATCCGGCACGATGTTTGACGTCGCCACCAACACCACGCCCCGCTCAAATAACGCCTCCAGCAGGTTGGCAAGAATCATCGCATCGGTAATATCTTTAACAAAAAATTCATCAAAGCAGATAACCCTTGCCTCAGTGGCAAATTTACCAGCAATCAGCGTTAACGGATTTTTCTCCCCTTTATAGTGAGCAAGCTCGTTATGAACACGCTGCATAAAACGGTGAAAATGCGTACGCATCTTGTCGGGAAAGGGCAGCGCCTCATAAAACGTATCGACCAGATAGGTTTTCCCGCGCCCCACGCCCCCCCAAAAATAAAGCCCCCTCACCCGCGGCAGCTCGGCTTGACGGGAGGATGAAGACTTTTTACCCATTAAACCGGCCATTTTAGCTTTTAGCCCTTTATTGGCGACCAGCGTTTTGGGTACGGTCGTTGGCGCGGCAACAAGCTCATCATACAAGCGCTGAAGATGCTTTACCGCTGACTCCTGCGCTGCATCATATTGGAAATCATCGCGCTCTAAGTCTGCGTGATAGCGCTCTATAGGCGTTGCAGGGCGCGCTTTTGACACTGACCTTCCCGCTGATGTTGATGACATGCAATCGCCTCCTACAGCCTGTAATGCAGCAACCAGTATGAGCACTGGGAGCCTAAGAAGGCTGCGATTATACCCACTGAGAGGTCATAACGCATGAGTGGATTGACCCAACCCGCCGACTGACGCCTATAATGGCAGCTTGTTTGATTCATAAGCTGCTGACCAATGCAGCCTGTTGTTATATATAAGGCGCCAGGGAGAACACTGTGGACGCAAGCTCACCATTAACCTTTGCTGTAATCGGTCTTATCGTTGGCTTTATCGCTGGAATGGTCTGTTATCGCCTATTCAGCAAAAGTCAGCGCGAGACAGCTTCCATGCGCCAAACGCTACTCGAACGCGAACACCAAATTGCCGAGATGAAGAGCAATGTGGGCAGCCATTTAACGGGCATCTATCAACGCCTAAGCAATATTCGCGATGAAGCCAACCAGCTAGAGCTGCAGCTCAAAGAGGACGCAGAGGAATGGAATATTCGCGATACGGCCATTCAGCCTGGCCTTGATCTATCGGGCATCAACTCAACGCAAGAGCAGCAAACGACAGCAGAAACCCGCCCCCCAGCGACACCCCGCGACTACGCGGACGGTAAGGGCGGCACGCTGTCTGAAGACTTTGGTTTAAAGGGCAATGAGGCAGCGACGCCCCAGCCACCGCGCTACTGAGCGACATCAAGCGCCTCAATGTTCGTCAACGAGCTTTCGGGGCGCTTCACGTGCTAAGCAGTAATATGTACGGATCAGTAATACGCACTAGGCAGGATTATCAATATCCACAAAGCGGTGTTCAACGTCATACTCATCGCTTAACCACTCGCCCAGCGCCTGAACCCCATAGCGTTCGGTGGCATGATGCCCGGCGGCGATATAGTGGATACCCATTTCCCGCGCCAAGTGCGTGGTTCGCTCTGATATCTCACCCGAAACGAAGGCCTGCGCGCCTGCTTCAAAGGCGGCGGTAATCATGTCCTGTGCCCCACCGGTACACCACGCTATTCGCTCGATGTCGCCCACTTGAGGAGCTTCAATCACCAACGGTTCACGCTGCAAGGTCTGCGCTATTTGCGCTGCCAGGGCGTGCACCGATTGCGGTTGTGTTAAGCGCCCAGACCACAACAACCCTTCGCCCAACTCGCCATCAATACAACCCTCAACCTTCCAGCCAAGACGCTTGGCTAATTCGGCGTTATTACCCATCTCAGCGTGAGCATCCAGAGGCAAGTGATAAGCGAGTAAACTAATATCATGATCAAGCAGCGTTTTTATTCGCTTATGTTTCATACCGGTAATGGCGACTGGCTCGTTTTTCCAAAAATAGCCATGGTGCACCAGCAGCATATCTGCCTGCCAAGCGACCGCTTCATCCAACAGCGCCTGACAGGCAGTCACACCCGTCATAACGCGCTGAACTTGATCGCTACCCGCTACCTGCAAACCATTAATCGTATAATCTTTAAACTCTGCAGCACGCAGTTGATGATCACAGGCTGCCACTACTTGGTCGCGATGTATCATGCTGACTCCTTGCATTAATGATTCATTGCCCCCGTGAGGAACTTGCTCAGAAAGTGTTACCATAATGCCATTGTAAAACTCGCTTGTTTTAACTGTGGGTCGTTTTAACCGCGAATCGCGAGACCATCTCCCGTTAAGGAATTTTTGCATGCGACGCTATGTGCTGCCTTATCTATGGCCTGTCATCACTGGTGTGTTGCTCGCTATGTTGATTTTGCTTGGTCTCCCCGAGCAACTGAACAACCCGTTTCGTGATTCCCGAACAGAAACCTCTACCTCTGCTATTTCCACGGCGCCAACGCTTACCGCCCCGGCCATTGTGGAACCACGCCCTAACCGCCCTGCCCCTGAGGTTCATCAGGCAGCCCCGCTAACCCGCAACCAGGGGCCGGCAAGTTACGCCTATGCGGTAGAGCAAGCAGCGCCTGCGGTGGTGAATATTTACTCCTCGCGGATTGTTGAGCGCGACCAGCACCCGCTGATGTCTGACCCCTTTTTCCAGCAGTTTTTTGATAACCAGGGCGACGACGCCACCACCCACCAACGAATGCTTTCCAGCTTAGGCTCTGGGGTTATCGTTAGTGATGACGGCTATGTTTTAACCAATCACCATGTCATTAACGGCGCTGACGAAATCCAAGTGGCGCTACGCGATGGCCGCGAGACGCTTGCCGACGTCATTGGCACTGACCCAGAAAGTGACCTGGCCGTGCTAAGGATTAATCTTGAAGACTTGCCGGTCATTGAGCTGACAGACTCAGCCGACGTAGCTGTCGGCGATGTAGCGCTGGCCATTGGCAACCCTTTCGGAGTGGGCCAGACGGTCACCATGGGGATTATTAGCGCCACGGGGCGTAATCATTTAGGCCTCAACGCCTACGAAGACTTTATTCAAACAGACGCCGCCATTAATCCTGGCAACTCCGGTGGCGCGCTGGTTAACCCAGAAGGCGCGCTGGTCGGCATTAATACGGCGATATTCTCGCGCTCCGGCGGCTCTCAGGGCATTGGCTTTGCAATTCCCGCCAACCTTGCCCACAGCATACTTGATGAACTTGTCACCCAAGGGCGGGTAATTCGTGGCTGGCTAGGCATTGAGGCGCAGGCACTTTCCCGCGAGCTGGCCGCATCATTTGGATTAAGAACACCTCAAGGCGTGATCGTCGCTGGCGTCGTAAAAGATGGGCCTGCCGCAAGAGCGGGCCTGGAACCTGGGGATGTATTATTGGCGATGGATGGACAACCTATTTTAGATGCCCGCACCACAATGAGCGATATTGCCTCCATTGCGCCCGGCACTTCTCTTCCACTGACCATCGTGCGTAGCGGTGAGCGCATGGAAATGACACTGGAGGTGGGAGAGCGGCCGCTACCCGCTATCCCCATTAACCAAGCGATGCCCAGCCAACATGATTCTTAGCCTTACAGAAGCGCATCACCACAGAGAAAAGCACCCTGGCGTAAGCGCTCGTATCACCAGGGTAGCGGTAAAGGCTTTAATCGCGGATCCGATATTCAGCGGATCGCGCGTGAGCGGTTAATGATTCACCCCGCGCCAATACGGAAGCGATCTTGCCCAGCTCAGAAGCACCGCCTGCCGAGCAGTGAATAATAGAAGAGCGCTTCTGGAAATCATAAACACCCAGCGGTGAAGAGAAGCGCGCCGTCCCTGACGTAGGCAGCACGTGGTTTGGCCCAGCGCAGTAATCACCCAGCGCCTCAGCGGTGTAGCGCCCCATAAAGATCGCGCCAGCATGACGAATATCATCCAGCCATGCCTCTGGGTCAGCGACCGAAAGCTCCAGGTGTTCTGGAGCAATCCGGTTAATCAGCGTCATCGCCTCTTGGGCATCCTGGCAGAGCACCAGCGCCCCCCGCCTGCGCAGCGACTCACGGACAATTTCCTCACGCTCTAACGTCGGCAGCAGCCGCTCAATCGCTGCTTCAACGGCCTCTAAGTGCTCAGCATCCCAGCTAACCAAGATTGCTTGGGCATCTTCGTCGTGCTCGGCCTGAGAAAATAGATCCATCGCCAGCCAATCAGGGTGGGTTTGACCATCAGAAACCACCAGTATTTCTGAGGGTCCGGCAATCATATCGATACCCACTTGACCAAACACTGCTCGCTTAGCCGTAGCCACATAAATGTTGCCAGGGCCAACAATTTTATCGACTCGGGGCACGCTTTCAGTGCCGTAAGCGAGCGCTGCTATTGCCTGAGCGCCACCGATAGTAAACACATAATCAACCCCGGCCAAGTGCGCCGCCGCCAGCACCAGCTCGTTTAAAACACCGTCTGGCGTGGGCACCACCATGACGATTTCACGCACCCCGGCAACATGGGCAGGAATCGCATTCATCAGCACTGAAGAGGGGTAAGACGCCTTACCACCCGGAACGTAGATCCCAGCACGGTCAAGCGGGGTGACTTTTTGCCCCAGCACCGTGCCATCAGCCTCTTCATATTGCCAAGAATTAGGTTTCTGGCGCTCGTGGTAGCGTTTGATACGCTCGGCGGCGCTCGCCAGCGCCTCACGCTGTTCAACCGGCAAGTTATCAAACGCCTTTTTCAGCTGCTCGGGCGTTAGCTGTAGCTCGCCCATTGAGGCAGCAGAGAGCCGGTCAAAGCGGTTGGTCGCTTCAATGACGGCCGCATCACCACGCTGCTTAACGCTGGCAAGAATCTCGTCTACGCGCGCCTGAACCGCTTTATCAGACACCCCTTCCCAATCTAACAGCGCATCTAGCTGATGATGAAAAGCAGCATCGCTTGTCGATAGGCGCGAAATCGTAGCAGTCGTCTGTTTGCTCATGGGCTCACTCATGGGTCACCTCACACTATTCGGCTAGCTGTGTTTGACGCTTTTTAACCGCACTCTCTAGGCGGGCCAATAACGGCTTAATACGATCATGCTTCATGGTCATGGCCGCTTTATTTACGACTAGGCGGGTGCTGATATGGGCAATTAGCTCACGCGGCTCCATGCCATTAGCGCGCAATGTATTGCCAGTATCGACAATATCGACAATTTCATCGGCTAAATTCATCAGCGGCGCCAGTTCCATGGCACCGTAAAGCTTAATGACCTCAGCCTGAATGCCCTGCTCGGCATAGTAGCGCCGCGCCACATTGACAAACTTCGTCGCCACCCGACGTCGGGCACGCGCTGGCAACTCCCCGGTAACGCCTGCGGTCATCAATTTGCAGTGAGCAATATCCAGGTCCAACGGTTCATAAAGACCTTCAGCACCATGCTCAAGCAACACATCTTTACCTGCGATGCCCAAATCAGCGGCACCCAGCTGAACGTAGGTGGGCACATCGGTTGCCCGGATGACAACTAACTTTACATCGGGCAAATTGGTGTCAAACAGCAGCTTGCGACTTTTGCTCAGATCTTCAGCAGGCGTAATGCCTGCATCCGCTAGTAGTGGCAGCGTTTCTTCCAAAATACGGCCCTTAGAGAGGGCTAAAATCAGTTGCTTACTCATCGTGTCGGCCCGTAGTTATTAGCATGCAGGGACTTAATAGCATGGCTTAGCCAGGAATACGGCGAATACGCGCACCCAGCAGTTGCAATTTTTCTTCGATGCATTCGTAGCCACGATCAATGTGATAAATGCGATCCACCAACGTTTCACCCTCAGCCATCATCGCCGCAATCACCAGCGACGCGGAAGCTCGCAGGTCAGTGGCCATTACCGGCGCACCAGAAAGCTTCTCGACCCCTTCAATCAAGGCGGTGTTGCCTTCCAGCACAATGTTGGCACCCATGCGGTTTAGCTCTTGAACGTGCATAAAGCGGTTCTCGAAAATGGTTTCGACCACACGAGAATTCCCTACAGCCACAGCGTTCATGGCGACAAACTGGGCTTGCATATCGGTGGGGAACGCAGGATAAGGCGCAGTACGAATATTCACCGCTTTGGGGCGCTTACCATGCATATCTAAGGCAATCCAGCCATCGCCGCTGGTGACTTCAGCCCCCGCCTCTTCCAGCTTGGCAATCACTGCATCGAGGATATCTGCACGGGTACGCGTGACCTTAACTCGGCCTCCCGTCATTGCCGCTGCCACCAGGAAAGTGCCTGTTTCAATACGATCAGGCATCACATCGTGCTCGCAGCCGTGCAGCTTCTCAACACCCTCAATAGTAATGGTATCAGTGCCCTGGCCGCTTATCTTTGCGCCCATTTTGATTAGACACTCGGCCAAATCGACAATTTCAGGCTCGCGGGCAGCATTTTCCAAAACGGTTTTGCCCTCGGCCAGAGTCGCTGCCATCAGCAGGTTTTCGGTACCGGTTACTGTCACGGTATCAAAGTAAATAGTCGCCCCTTTGAGGCGGCCATCGACCTGCGCGCGGATATAGCCAGCCTCCACGCGAATCTCTGCTCCCATGGCTTCTAAACCACGAATATGCAAATCCACCGGGCGCGAGCCAATAGCACAGCCACCCGGCAACGACACATCGGCCTTACCAAAATGAGCGAGCAAAGGCCCCAATACTAGGATAGAGGCGCGCATCTTCTTGACCAGCTCATAAGGGGCATGACACTGGGTAACCTGGGAGCCGTCCAACTGAATACTCAACTTTTCGCCCATCACCGGCTCAACGCCCATACTGCCGAGCAGCTCAAGGGTGGTGGTAATGTCTTGCAGGTGCGGCAAATTACCAATCACCACCGGGCCATCGGCCAATAGGCTGGCACATAGAATGGGCAGCGCTGCATTTTTAGCGCCACTTGCCCACACTTCACCGTCTACCGAGCCATTGCCGGTAATAATTAACTTATCCATGTGGCGGCCGCTATTGAACGTTCTCCGACGCAGTTTGCCACTGCGCCGGAGTAAACGTTTTGATGCTAATAGCGTGCAAAGCACCCGATGCGATCTCGTCGCTGAGCGCAGAGTAGACTAGCTGCTGACGCTTGACCGGAGAAAGACCTTCAAAGGCATCGCCAACTGCAATCACCTGAAAATTACAGCCTTCACCCTGGATATGAAACTGACATCCGTCGATGCGGGATTCAAGCAGTGCTTTTACTTCGCTGGGTTGCATGGCGCAGAAAACTCCTTTGGTGTCATCATTATCAATGAACGTAAACGGGTCAACATAATAAAGAAAAGCGGCGCGCTTGGCGATTAAACTGCCAGCATAGCGGCGGGGTGCGCAATCAAATCATCCAGCTCAGCCAACGATGCCAGCCTTTGGAGCGGCGCTGAAAAGCGAATAGCGTGAACATTAATAGCGCGTTGCTGGCAAATACGCAGCCACTCGAACAGCACGCTAATCGCGACGCTGCTGGCCTTATCTACGGCACTGAAATCGAAAGTAACCGTGGTAAGCTCGGTCGTTTGAAGCCACTTAACGCCACTGGCGGCCAACTCGGCCGCCAGGGTTACATCTACATCGCCCACTACGCTTACAGTGGTGTCTTTTACACTGACGTTAACGCTGGGGCTTGAAAACAACGCTGTCACGCATCGCCTCCCTGTTCAAGCTCATCCACGCCTACTTCAGGCGACCACCCGTTGATGACAGCGTCATAATCACGATTATTATCGCGCATGGCTTGATCGAACTGATTGCGGAACGTTAATCCCAAGTTGATGCCATTAACGATGACGTTGACCACTCGCCACTCGCCATCGGAAAGCCGCAGGCTATAGCTAACGGGGTACACTTGCCCATTATTGGCGACCACTTCCATAGCGACACTTGCTTGATCGTCATAGCGCTGAGTTTGCTGATGGTCAAGCACGCGCAGCTCATCATAATCAAACGTCACTAGCCCACGGGTGTAGGTATCAATCAACGTTTGACGAAACACATTAACAAAGCGGCTGCGCTGCTGCGGTGTTGCGTTGCGGAAGTAACTGCCCATTACGCTGGCACCGATATAGCGAAAATCCGCCACTTGGTCGAGGTTGCTATCCACTAACGCTTCAAGCTCTTCAAGGTTATTGGCATAATAATCTTTGCGGCCTTCAAGATCAGCCATCAGTGACTCAACGTTATCGCGAATCATCGCTTCCGGCGTCTGAGACTGCGCCTGTAATTGCAGCGGCACTAGCAGCGCTACCATCATCGCAGCAGCCCCTACCCAGCGACTGAACCTATTGTTTACTCCCTTCATCACCATTAACTCCCTACCTTTTATTGCTATGTTTTTTATGACTATGTGTTTCATTACGATGTATTTCATTACCATGGCAACAGTGCTTGATCACCATGAAAATTAGTTACTTGCCATATTGGACACAAATTGCTGAATAAGTTCTTCCAAGACCAGTGCCGACTGCGTATCGCGAATGGTATCGCCATTTTGCAGCATCTCAGGGTCGCCGCCTACGCTAAGGCCAATATACTGCTCACCCAACAAACCAGCCGTTAGAATAGAGGCAATTGAGTCACGCGAAAGCTGGCCTTCCAACTCGCTATCAAGGCTCAACACCACCTTGGCATCGTACCACTGGGTGTCTAGCTCGATCGCTTCGACTCGCCCCACTGTCACGCCAGCCATGGTGACGCGCGCGCGCGGTTTTAACCCGCCAATATTGGCAAAATTGGCTTCCAGCTGAAACGACTGCGTGGGCGCTGAAAGCGTCAACCCACTCACGCGCAAGCCAAGAAATATAACCCCCAAAATACCAGCGATCATAAACAGGCCAACACCAAACTCCATGGTTTTACTGCGTTTCATGAAACTGCTCCACCCATCAAAGGCCGCCGAACATAACGGCAGTCAACACAAAATCAAGCCCCAAAACCGCAAGCGACGAATACACCACCGTGCGCGTGGTAGCACGGGAAATACCTTCCGAGGTTGGCACAAGGTCGTAACCTTGAAATACGGCAATCCAGGTCACTACCACAGCAAATACCAAGCTTTTGATCATGCCGTTGCCCACATCGTTAATGAAAGCAACGTTTGCCTGCATGTTGCTCCAGTAAGAGCCTTCAAATACGCCTAGCCACTCAACGCCAACTAAATAACCACCCCAGATACCGACCACGCTAAACCCCACGGTCAAAATAGGCAGCGCTACAAACCCCGCCCAAAGCCTGGGAGCCACGACGCGACGTAACGGATCAACACCAATCATTTCCATACTGGTTAGCTGCTCGGTGGCCTTCATTAAGCCAATCTCAGCGGTCAGTGCAGAACCCGCTCGCCCGGCAAACAGTAACGCCGCCACCACTGGCGCAAGTTCGCGCAAGAGCGAAAGTGCCACCATTTGGCCAAGCGCCTGCTCGGCGCCAAAATCCACCAGTATGGTATAGCCCTGAAGCGCCAGCACCATGCCAATAAACAACCCTGAAACGAGCACAATGGCCAACGACAACACGCCGACAAAATGCATCTGCTGTAGCCAAAGTCGCCAACCCTCTCGGGACGGAATACCAATCGCGGATTGGGCCAGAAACACACCGGCGCGCCCTAACGCTTCCATTAAATCGCATCCGCGACGCCCCAATCGGGTAATACGTGCGGTGCCGCTTGAAAATTTTGACTGCATTTACCCTGCCCTATATTTACCCTGCATTGGTCCATTTAGCCTGACGCTGGCACTCTGGCCTCACCTAAAATGTCGCGATAAAACGCCTCTGCGGGGTAGTGAAATGGCACCGGACCGTCGGGCTCACCATGAATAAACTGACTTACCCGTGGATCCTGGTTGATATCCAGCGTCTGCGGCGTACCGTGAGCCACTACCTGACCATCAGCGATGAGATAGAGGTAGTCTGCAATGCTCAATGTTTCCTTAATATCGTGCGATACCACCACCGACGTAAGCTGCAGCGCTTGATTAAGGCGTTTAATCAGTTGAACCAGCACCCCCATCGAGATCGGGTCCTGACCGACAAACGGCTCATCATATAAAATCAGTTCAGGGTCAAGGGCCATCGCACGTGCCAAGGCCACGCGGCGAGCCATACCCCCCGACAGCTCGGCGGGGGTTAGTTCACGTGCACCGCGTAAACCCACGGCCTGAAGTTTTAGCAGTACTAAATCACGCACCATGGTGTCGGGCAAATCAGTATGTACCCGCAGCGGGAAGGCAACATTCTCAAACACATCCAAATCGGAAAACAGCGCGCCGCTTTGAAACAGCATTCCCATCCGTTTACGCAGGGTAAATAGCGCCTTCCGCGATAGTCGATGAACATCCTGCCCATCAATGAGCACCCGCCCACTTTCTGGCGTTAACTGCCCACCGATCAGCTTCAGCAGCGTTGTTTTACCAGTGCCGCTTGGCCCCATAATCGCGGTCACTTTACCCCGCGGTATGGTCATGTTCACGCCACGGAAAATCTCGAGCTCGCCGCGTGAGAAATAAAGGTCTTCAATTTCTATAAAGGGTGTATCTGTCATAGATCAGTTGACTCTTAGCGAGGCGCGGCGAGGGCTGGTTATCATACCCTACTTGCTGCTACCGCAGTTATAAAACAGCGTTTCTAAAACATTATCGAACATTGTACTATTACGCGACAAAATTACTACGAGACAAACAACACTTAGCAGTTAAACACTTCTCTTGATCAACGACTGCCTCTAAGGGTTGTCGAGATGTTATTCTTGGCTGCTTACACTGTTTACACTGACTGTTTACACTGACTGTTTACATTGCCTGTTTACATTTTTAATTGTTAAGAGAAAACGTTATGCGCCAGCCTCTCGCTCCACCCAGCCTACTACGCGAAAGCGCATTGCGTACGCTGCAAACTGAGCAGGCAGCCATTGGCGGCCTCCAGGCCAAGCTAGACGAAAGCTTCGACCGCGCTTGCGAGCTAATCCTCGCTTGCCAGGGGCGGGTGGTGGTAACCGGCATGGGCAAATCTGGCCATATAGCAGGTAAAATAGCCGCAACGCTCGCCAGCACGGGCACACCGGCTTTTTTTGTACACCCTGGTGAAGCCAGTCATGGGGATTTAGGCATGATTACCCGCGCCGATGTCGTACTGGCGCTATCTAATTCGGGTGAAACCAGCGAAGTGACCGCTCTTCTGCCGTTACTAAAACGCCTAGGCACACCGCTGGTTAGCATGACGGGTCGCCCCCACTCCACGCTTGCCAAACACGCCGATGCTCATCTGGACAGTGGCGTTGAGCGGGAAGCATGCCCGCTGGATCTCGCCCCCACTAGCTCCACCACGGCGGCCCTCGCACTTGGCGATGCGTTAGCGGTCGCGCTACTGGAAGCGCGCGGTTTTACCGCTGAAGATTTTGCCCTTTCCCATCCCGGCGGCAACTTAGGCAAACGCCTACTGCTGCGCGTGAGGGACCTGATGCACGACGGTGAGCGCCTGCCCAAAGTGGCGCTGGGAAGCCCGCTGCGCGATGCGCTGTTAGAAATTACCCGGCAAGGCCTAGGCTTCACCTGCGTGGTGGACAACGAAGGCCGCTTGGCGGGGGTCTACACGGATGGCGACTTACGCCGCACGCTTGATCAGTTCGACAATTTTCGCGACGTACTGGTTGACGATGTCATGACCAAACCAGGTAAGCGCATTGGTCCCGACATACTCGCAGCAGAAGCGGTACGCATCATGGAAGAAAGCCGGATCACGGCGCTAGCCGTGGTGGATGATCAACAGCGCCCCATTGGTGCGCTGCACATGCACGATTTACTCGCCAGCGGCGTTATTTAACTCATTAACAGTAACGTTAACCCACTTTAATAATGGAGGCCTTATGCCCCTTTCTGCTGCCCTACTTGATCGGCTCCGCCGCGTGCGCCTCTTAGCGCTGGATGTAGACGGTGTACTCACCGACGGCCGGCTCTATTTCCAGGCTGACGGCATCGAAATCAAAGCATTCAACACCCAGGATGGCCATGGGCTGAAACTGCTCAAGCGCGTGGGCGTTCATGTCGCGCTGATTACGGGTCGCGATTCCCCGATGGTGAGCCAGCGAGCCGCCGCGCTTGGCATCGACCATGTGCATCAAGGCTGTGAAGACAAACTTGCCACTCTGCGCGGGCTTTGCCAGCGGCTTGATATCGAGCTGGATCAAGTAGCCTATTGCGGCGACGACCTGCCTGATCTTGCCGCCATCAAACGCTGCGGGGTCGGGATTACCGTTCCCAATGCACCTGATTACATGCACACCCATGCCGACTGGACGACGGAACGGCTAGGCGGCCACGGCGCGGTGCGCGAAATTTGCGATATACTGCTTGAGTCACAAGGGCACTGGGGCGCTGTGCTCGACACCTACCTGCATGGCCGTGCGTAAATGTTTAAACGGCTAAAAATGCGCGTCTGGTTAACCGGGTTAGTGGTTGCACTGGGCGCACTGCTGGTGTGGATTGACCCACGTGGACCTCAAGAGGCAGGAATCGACCCTGAAGCACAGGCACAAGAGCCAGGCCACGTGTTAGAAAACGCTGAAATCACTCTGTTTGGCGACAGTGGCAGCGTCTTACAGTCATTAACCACACCGCGGCTTATCCATACTCCGCAGCGCGGGGAAACCTGGGCGGAACGGCCCCAGGCGACCCTGTTTGACAGTGAAGACCGTCAGTGGCTGGCCAGCGCTGAGGTAGGCACGCTAAACACCGCCACTCAGACCCTGCTGCTGTCGGGCTCAGCTCGCCTGATCGCACCGGATGAAGGCTGGCAATTAGACACTGAGCTTCTGCATTATGATGGCCTCACTCAGCACGCATGGAGCAACACACCGGTTTTACTGCAGCAGCCCCCACAGCAAATGAGCGCTTTAAACATGGACGTATGGCTTAACGACAGCCAAGTACGCTTAACTGATAATGTGCGCGGCACGCACCCCCCTGCCACGCAACGCTAATAGGAGTTGCCATGAAAGCACTTATCTATTTCTACACTGCCCTTTTTGCTCTCGCGCTGCCGCTTTCGGCACTTGCTCAAAACAGCCAAGCGCCTGTAGAAGTTGAAGCCGACCGCTTAGACCTTGACCAGCGTGCGGGTACCGCCGTTTATAGCGGGAATGTGAATATTCGCCAAGGGGAAATGCAGTTGCGCGGTGATCGGGTAGAGATCGAACGCAACGACGCAGGCGAGCTTTCCCGCGCCACCTCTACCGGTGAGCGTGCCTACTTACGCCATCAACCTGCCGGCCAAGATAGCCCCACCGAAGGCTGGGCTCGCCGAATTATTTACCACGTCGCTGAACGTCGGGTAGAGCTGATTGACCAAGCCGAATTGACCCAGCAAGAAGACAAATTTAGCGGTGGGCGGCTTGAGTATTTTATTGACCGGGAAGTGATTCAAGCGCGCTCTGACGTTGACGGCCGCGAGCCGCAGCGTATACGCATGACTCTTCAGCCGGAACAATAGAGAGCCAACCGATGGAAACTGCTGAAAATACGCCGATAAAAACCCTATATGCCCATCATTTGGCGAAAAGTTACAAGCGCCGCCGGGTGGTTAAAGATATTAACCTGGAAATTTCTCAAGGCAGCGTGGTCGGCTTACTAGGTCCTAACGGCGCGGGCAAAACCACCTCGTTTTATATGATTGTGGGGCTGGTGAAATCTGATGCTGGCAAGGTCGGTATCGACGACCTGGATTTAACCCGCGCCCCGATGCATGAACGTGCAGCAGCGGGCATTGGTTACCTTCCCCAAGAAGCGTCTATTTTTCGCAAACTATCGGTTGCCGATAACATTATGGCGATATTAGAGACACGCAAAGCGCTTAACCATGCAGAGCGCGAACAGCGTCTTGAAGCCCTGCTTGAAGATTTCCATATCACTCATATTCGCGACAACTTAGGCATGAGCCTTTCGGGTGGCGAGCGCCGGCGTGTGGAAATTGCCCGTTCACTGGCGACTGAACCCGCCTTCATTTTACTCGACGAGCCCTTTGCAGGCGTTGACCCCATTTCGGTAGGTGAGATTAAAACCATTATTCGGGCATTAAAACAGCGTCATATCGGCGTGCTAATTACCGACCACAACGTGCGTGAAACCCTCGATATTTGTGATATTGCCTACATAGTGGGCGACGGGCAGATCATTGCCAGCGGCTCCCCGGCATCGATTCTTACTAACCAAAAAGTAAGAGATGTTTATCTAGGCGCAGACTTCCGCCTATAGGTATTTTTTCATTTCTAAGCTTATTCCTTCACGTAAATAGCGCCCTATAACGACTTTACCACCAATGGCATACTTATTGCACTTGCACCCAGCCGCCAGCCGCACTAGGGTGGAGCATTCGGATTAACGAGTGGTTCTCAGATGGTCATGAAGGCTTCTCTACAACTGCGTATCGGCACACAGCTGGCCATGACACCCCAGCTGCAGCAGGCGATTGCCCTGCTGCAGCTATCAACGCTGGATCTGCGCCAGGAAATTCAGCAGGCTTTAGACGCCAACCCCATGCTGGAACAGGAAGATGAGTTCAGCGAACAGGCCGTCAGCGAGCCTAAAGAGGAGGAGTGGTCAGAAAGCATTCCCACTGAATTATCGGTTGATAGTGAATGGTCGGATACCTATCAAGATGTTGGCAACCAAGATTTTAGCAACGTAGCTGGCAGTAGCAGCGAAGGGCCTGATTTCGAGCGCCAAGCCGCCGGACAAAGCCTTCACGGCCACCTATTGTGGCAGCTAGCCATGACCGATTTCAGCGCCCGTGAACAGCATATCGCGGAGAGTTTAATCGACGCGCTAGACGCCAATGGCTACCTGACCCAACCGCTTAATGACCTTCGCGAAGGGCTACGCGCTCAAGGCATTGACGGGCTTAGCCAACGGGAAATAGAAAACACCCTGCTCAAATTACAGCAATTTGAACCCACCGGTATCTTTGCCCGCGACCTGCGCGAATGTTTAATGCTGCAGCTCGCTGCCCTACCGGATGATACGCCGCTGCTGGTTCCCGCTCGCCGTTTGGTGCGCCAATTTCTTGAAGCGCTGGGCAAAGATGACATGCGCTTACTCAAACGTCGTTTAGGGCTGGACGACGAACAGCTGAGCGATGTCATTCAACTGATTCGTAGCCTCGACCCACGCCCGGGCAGCGCTTACGGCGTGACCAACGACAGCTACATCACCCCCGACTTAATAGTGCGCCACGACCACGAAGGCTGGCACTTAGAGCTTAACCCAGACGCTCTACCACGGCTGCGCATTCAACCCGACTACGCCAGCTTGATAAAGCGCGCGGATAAAAGCCAAGACAACCAATTCTTAAAAGAGCACTTGCAGGAAGCGCGCTGGTTAATCAAAAGCCTTTCAAGCCGCAACGATACGCTTTTACGCGTAGGCCGCGAAATCATCACCCGCCAAATCGGCTTTTTAGAACAGGGTGAAGAAGCCATGAAACCGCTGATCTTGGCCGATATTGCGGCGGCCGTAGAGATGCATGAATCAACCATCTCCCGGGTGACCACGCAAAAATATATCCATACCCCACGTGGCGTGTTTGAACTGAAATACTTTTTCTCCAGCCAAGTCAGCGGCCAGGATGGCGACAGCCATTCCAGCACGGCTATTCGCGCCCGGCTGAAAAAACTCATTCTCGAAGAAGCGCCCGGCAAACCGCTTTCTGACAGCCGTTTGGTCACTCTTTTAGAAGAGGGCGGCATCCAAGTGGCACGCCGCACAGTGGCTAAATATCGTGAAGCGATGGGCATTCCCTCTTCCAGCGAACGGCGTCGGTTGCGCTAGTTCTGTAGCCGTTTCAGGGAAACTCTCGACAAGGGCTTTGCAACGCGGCAAAAAGAGTTACAATCGTAGTACAGTCCGATGGATAAGGAGTACGTCAATGCAAGTTAATATCACTGGTCATCACGTAGATCTGACTGACGCTTTGCGTGACTATGTCAACGAGAAGCTTGAACGTATAGAGCGCCATTACGACAACATAACCACGGTGCAAGTCACCTTATCAGTAGAGAAAGAGCGCCATCAGGCTGCCTGCACGCTGCATGCCGCAGGTGCTGATTTACATGCAGAAGCCCTAGACAGTGATATGTACGCCGCTATTGACGCCTTAGCGGATAAAATTGATCGACAACTCGTTAAACATAAGGAAAAAGCACAAGCCCGTGCCCAAGGCGCAGGTGTGCGTTAAACCAATGACGTTGGAAACCATACTCCCCCCGGAACGCATTTTATTTGATGTGCCCGGGGGCAGCAAAAAAAGGGTGCTGGAATTCTACAGCACCTTTATTGCCCAAAACACGCCCAGTCTGGACAGCCAAGAAGTGTTCAGTCGGTTAATTAGCCGAGAACGCTTAGGCAGCACGGGGATTGGTAATGGTGTAGCCATTCCTCATGCACGTAGTCCTCACTGTTCTAGCCCTATTGGCAGTTTTTTAAAACTGTCTGAAGCGATTGATTTTGATGCTATCGACGGCGAGCCGGTTGACTTGGTCTTCGTGCTGCTAGTGCCCGAAGAAGCCGATGACACACACCTCTCTCTGCTAGGCCAGGTAGCGACCATCATGAATGATGCAGATACTCGCCAGCAGCTGCGAAAAGCCGCCAGCCAGCGTGAGCTGCTCGACCTTATTACCGCCAAAATTCGTGAACATTCAGCAACCTAGCTTTTTTAAGCTCACGCAGTAGTTGATCTCACACAGCAGTTGATCTCACGCAGTAGTTGATCTCACACAACAAGAGCACGTAGTGTCACTACGCTTATTTCCTAATTATCGTTTATTCAGCTTTAGAAAAGCAAAGAGAGACTCTATGCAACTGGTGATCATTAGCGGCCGCTCCGGGTCGGGAAAGTCTATCGCCTTACAAGCGCTGGAGGATCTAGGTTACTACGCGATTGATAACCTCCCCGCTATGCTGTTGGGTTCGTTGGTAGATGAGTTACGCGAACAGGGCGAACGCAGCCATTTGGCCGTGAGTATTGATGCCCGCAACCTACCCGGTGCATTGGAACGCCTGCCTTCGCTATTAGAGGAGCTGCGCCAGCGTAAGATAGATTTCCAAGTTATCTACCTAACCACTGATGCGCGAATTCTTCTAGAGCGTTACTCGGCCACGCGGCGGCGCCATCCGCTAACCCGCAATAGCGATATGACCCTTGAAGAAGCGATCAATAAAGAAGAAGAAACGCTGCATGACATCCGCGATCTAGCCGACCTGTTAATCGATACATCGCGGCTATCGGTACACGATTTACGCCGCCGCATTACCGATCAAGTCGCCCACCAGCAACGCGACCAGCTCACGCTGACCTTTGAGTCGTTCGGCTATAAGCGCGGTGTTCCGTTAGATGCTGACTTGGTCTTTGATGTCCGCTGCCTGCCCAACCCGTATTGGGACCCCACCCTGCGCCAGTCAACAGGTCGCGACGCCAACATTGTTGCCTTTTTAAGCGGCTATCCGATTGTTGATGCCATGAGCAACGATATTCAGGCGTGGCTTGAGCGCTGGTTACCGGCCTACCAAAATAGCCAGCGCAGCTACATGACGATTGCCATTGGCTGTACGGGAGGCCAGCACCGCTCGGTCTACATGGTCGAACAGTTAGCTAAAAAGCTGGCCTCCCAGATGGGCGAGGTTCAGCTACGTCACCGGGAGCTAGGCTTGCAGTACACGCTGAGCGACCCGCAAGCCGTCCCGATCACCAACACACTCCAGCCCAACGTGCGGCAAGAAAGTTCTTAAACTTCGACCCATTGATGACACCACTCGGCGAAAAGGAACCAGGGTGCCAGAAAGAATACTCACACTCACTAATCAACGCGGCCTTCACGCTCGCGCGGCTACAAAACTGGTTAAATGCGGCCAACAGTTCACGGCTAAAATACGTGTGCAAAAACAGCAACAGGTTGCTGACGCCGCTAACATCATGTCGCTGTTGATGCTTGCCGCGCCTTGCGGAACTGAACTCACCGTTCACGCAGAAGGGGAAGACGCCGAACAAGCGCTTGATGCTATTCAAGCGCTGTTCGATGACCGCTTTGAGGAAGATCAGTAGCCGCTTTGGCCAACCTTAATCGCCGGCAACCGTCATGGCGTCAATCAACCAGCTACCCGTATGAACACTGCCACGGGTATCGATGTCATCGCCAATACCCACTACGCCGGCAAACATTCGCTCAAGATTTCCAGCGATGGTGAACTCTTCAATCGGGTACTGAATCTGACCGTTCTCCACCCAAAATCCTGCAGCACCTCGTGAGTAATCCCCTGTCACTCCATTTACGCCCTGCCCCATCAGCTCAGTCACCCAAATACCGCGCCCCATCTCTTGCAGCAGGTTTTCGCGGGACTGCAGCGGTGCTGTTAAACGCACGTTGCGCGCTCCTCCCGCATTGCCCGTGGTTTCCATATTTAATCGCCGCGCACTGTAAGAAGACAGCATGTAGCTTGCAATGCGGCCCTGATCAATAAAGCGGTTATTACGGGTTTGCACTCCCTCGCCGTCAAACGGCGAACTGGCGGTCGCACCTATTTCCATGGGCCGCTCCTCAAGACTAAACCAGTCAGGAAATAACGGTGTGCCAAGCCGGTCACATAAAAACGAGGCTTGACGATAAAGCGCGCCACCCGCTAAACCGCTTAATAGATGGCTGATCAACCCACTGGCCAACGAAGGGTCAAACAGCACCGGAAAGGTGCCCGTTGGTGGGCGTTTGGCACCGAGCCTGCGCAGAGTGCGCGCGGCGGCTTCGCGGCCTACGTCGGCAGGGTCACGCAGCATCTTGGGGTCGCGGGCAGAGGTATAGTCGTAATCGCGCTGCATACCGGCCGCATCTTGGGCAATCAGCATGCACGAAAGCGAGTGACTGCTGCCCTTTTGGGTGCCTAAAAAGCCGTGGCTATTAGCGTAAACACGCACCCCTTCGCCGCTTGACAGCGAAGTCCCATCGGACTGGGTAATGCCCTCAACGTCGCGCCCTGCCTGCTCACAGGCAAGCGCCAGCTCAATGGCCTGCTCGGTCGATAGCGCCCAGGGGTAGTGCACTTTTAAATCTGGTAGCGCTGTTGCCATCAACGAGGCATCAGCCAAACCCGCGGCCGGGTCCTCGCCGGTATAGCGGGCAATGGCCAGCGCTTTCTCAACGGCTGCCTGAATGGAGGCACTGCTGGCATCTGTCGATGAAGCGCTGCCTTTGCGTTGGCCGACGTAAAGCGTGACGGCAATGCCTTGATCACGCGATAGCTCAACGGTTTCCACTTCACCCGAACGCACGCTGACGCCTACCCCTTGGTCTACACTTGCGCCGACTTCTGCCGCATCTGCGCCTAGCCGCTTCGCCAGCGTTAGTGCTTCTTCGGCGCGCGCTGTCAGTAATGACTGCTGCGCGGATGCATCAAATGCCTGTGCCATATAGCCTCCTTCCTCAACCGAATGTAGCTCAACCGAAGGCCTCTCAACAGAATCACTTCGGCAGAATCAATGTTGTTCTCGCAGCTGGTATAATGCCGCCACGAATCTTGTCTGTGAGTCACACTATGCGTAAGCAACGTCCCGATACCTTTCCAAGCACTAATGAATCAGAAGAGCAGGAAGAACGCCCTAGCAAGTCGCAACTCAAACGCGAAATGCATGCCCTACAGGCACTTGGGGAAACCTTAATTGCCATGCGGCCAGCGGAACGCGCCCGTTTCCCTCTTTCAGACGATATGCTCCGCGCTATCGAGGAAACATCGCGTATTCGTTCCCACGAAGGCCGCCGCCGGCATATGCAGTATGTCGGTAAGCTGATCCGTAAAGAGGATCTCACCGCTATTCAAGCCGTGTTCGATTCCATCGACCAGGAGCAGGAGCAGCGCGACCACGCGTTTCACCGTCTTGAAAAATGGCGGGAACGCTTAATTGACGAGGGCGATGCAGCGGTTGATCTTTTCATGGCCGAACACCCCGATGCTGACCGCCAGACGCTGCGCCAATTGATTCGCAACGCCCAGCGAGAGCGCGAGCAGAACAAACCGCCCACCAGCTCGCGCAAGCTCTTCAAACACCTGCGCGAAACCCTCGCACTTTAAAACCAGCTCTTTAAGACCGTTTTTCAGGACCGTTCTTCAAGACGGTTCTTCAAGACCGTTTCTCAAGACTGCGTACCGCCAACGGTCAGTTCATCCAACTTCAGGGTGGGCTGGCCGACACCTACCGGCACTCCCTGCCCCTCTTTACCACATACGCCAATGCCGGTATCCAGCGCCATATCGTGGCCAATCATGGAAACACGCTGCATCACTTCCGGCCCGTTACCAATCAACGTGGCTCCTTTCACCGGCGCCGTCACCTTACCATCTTCTATCAGGTAGGCTTCGCTGGCGGAGAACACGAACTTGCCCGAGGTAATATCCACCTGGCCGCCGCCAAAACTCACCGCGTAAATGCCGCGCTTAACGCTTTTAATAATATCGCTTGGCTCATCCTGACCCGCGAGCATCACGGTATTGGTCATACGCGGCATCGGTAAGTGGGCGAAAGATTCGCGCCGCGCGTTGCCTGTCGGTGCCATGCCCATTAAGCGGGCGTTTAGCTTATCTTGCATATAGCCGGTCAAAATACCGTCTTCGATAAGCGGCGTGTATTGGCCCGGCGTGCCTTCGTCATCCACGCTCATGGAACCACGGCTATGCGATATCGTCGCATCGTCGACAATCGTCACGCCTTTAGCAGCGACGCGTTTGCCCATCTGACCCGCAAAGGCGGAACTGCCCTTACGGTTGAAATCGCCTTCCAGGCCATGACCAACGGCTTCGTGGAGTAAAATCCCCGGCCAGCCCGACGCCAGTACCACTGGCATTTGCCCGGCGGGCGCATCAATGGCTTCCAGGTTAACCAATGCCTGGCGAACCGCCTCTTTGGCGTACTGTTCTGCCACGTTGTCATCGCGCAGTTTAGCCATGGAGTAACGGCCACCGCCGCCGGCACTGCCGCGTTCACGACGGCCATTTTTCACCGCAATAACGCTGACATTAAAGCGCACCAGCGGGCGTATATCCGCCGCCAACGTACCGTCACTGGCGCGCACCAATATCACTTCATAGGTGCCCGAAAGCGACGCACTCACTTGGCTGATGCTCGGATCTGCAGCACGCGCCACGCGGTCTGCCTGTTTCAGCATGGCGACTTTGTCTTCCGCGCTTAGCCCGGCTAATGGGTCAATCCCGGCGTAGCGCGACATGGCGGAAACCGGGCGTACCAGCTGCCCAGGCAAACGCTGGCCACTGCGTACAATACCTGCGGCCGTGCGGCCGGTATCCATTAGCGCGTCAGCAGTAATTTGATTGGAGTAGGCAAAGCCCGTTTTTTCTCCTGCCAGTGAGCGCACGCCAACACCACCGTCAATATTGTAGCTGGCCTCTTTTACCTCACCGTCTTCCAGCACCCAGCCTTCTTGCCAGGTACGTTGAAAATACAGGTCTGCGTAATCAATGCCCGCGCCCATTGCGTAGCCTAACCCCGTTTCCAGCGCGTCTAAATCGAGCCCTCCAGGGGTCAACAGGATGGCTGCAGCCGTATCTATATCACTTTTATATGCGGTCATTGGGAGCCTTCTAAAGTAACCTGCGGCGAGGTCCAAGGGCCTCGCACGCGATAATGGAGTGTCGTGGCGCGGTCTAAGGCGTCGCCAAACAGTTGGTCAGCAAGGAACAGTGCGCCGCCTACAATGGGCGCACCAATGGCAATGGCGGCAATCGGTAAACTTTGTGTCACAGGTAGTGTGACGCCAAGCCGCTGGTCAAGTTCACGCGTTACCAGATCGACACTGCCGGTAAGCGTTAGGGTGGTGGCCGGCGCATCAATTTGCAATGGGCCACGCAGCGTCAGCAGCCCACCGGTAACATCAGCCGTACCAGTGACACGGTTGAACGCCGTTCCCTGGCCGGTAACATCAGAAAAATCCAGGCGTAAGCGGCGTAAAATGTTATCGAAATTGAGCAGGCCAATTAAACGCGCAGGCGCTGATTCCAACGTGACAAAGCGGCCATCGCGAATATCGGTACGAATGGTGCCGTCGGCGCGGCTTAACGCCAACTGCCAGGGTGCCCCTGGCCAATCAAGCGAAGCAGCCACATCGGTGCTCCGGCTGCGCATGGCCACCGGCTGGTCAAGGCGTTCAAGGGCAGTGCCGATATCTCCGCCCTGAATGGAAATGTCCGCGCGGGTATGGCTAACATTGGCGTTTCCCTCCCAGTACAGCTCTCCCCGTGCGGAAAGCTGGCCTATGGTCAAACCTACCGGGGTCAGCGAAAAGCGGTTGCCATCGGTTCTCCAGTAGGCGGTCAAGGGGCCAAAACGGCGTGGGCCCATGGTAATGTCGGCCAAGCGTAATCGCCCGTTAGGCACATCGGCCAACCAAGCGGGAATAGCCGCCGTTACTGGGCGCTGGGTGTCAACCGCGTGCAACCAGGAGTCTGGCGTAGGCGCGCCACTGTCGTGCTGCACATTAGCTAACGCTAGCAAGCGATCAAGCGATAATGCGTCGATGGCGATATCTAAAGGGTGCGATGAGCGCGCATTGTACTGCAAACGCCCGGTGACCAAATTACCGCTCAGGTCCATATCAATTAGACCAGCATTCATGCCGCCTGTTGCACGGATGCTACCTAAACACTCCCCTTGGAAAACCACACAGGGCGTCGTTAACGCAACCGCCAGCGGCCTGCTGCCACCGTTTGATGACGCGCCGTTTGATGATCTACCGTTTGACAAGACAGGCGCACCAGCGGCCATTAATGGCGCTATCGCTTGCTGCCATGCCAGCGGGTCAAACCGCGGTACACCAGCGTTAAGGTTAACCCCTGGCTGAGCGGGCCAGGCAGGCAGGCGTTCCGCCTGGCTGCCTACATTCAGTGAACCGGCAAGCGCTCCATTGCGCTGTTGAAAGCGTGCAGAGGCAATATCAGCCAGGCGGCTTTCCATGCGTCCTGTGTCAATATCGGCCGTTAATGTCCACGGCCATGGTTGCTCTGGGGGTTTTGCAAAGGGTTCGGGTAAATGGCTGGTAACGCCCACTAAACGACTTTCTAAACGCAGGGTTGGCGTGGGCATTAGCCCAATGCCGCCCTGCCACGCCAGCTGCCCCTCCAGCGGCAAACGCCCCTGGCTGTCATCTAACCCAGCAAGGGCGAAAAGCGCGGCGGTGGCGACACTTCCCTGCAGCTGTACACTGTCACGCTGGGTATCAATATCAGCGTTGATAGTGCCCCCAAGCAACCGAGCATTAGCCTCACCGACAAGACCCGCGCGCTCCCCATCTTGCAGCCAGGCGAGATCACCCTCAACCGATTGAAGTCGTAGATCAAGCGGTTGATAAACAACCTCCGAGAAGCGCGGCTGGGCATTAATTTCTAACTGCAGTGCCTCTGGGGCGTTTAACGGCAACGACAGCGAAATATCCCCTTGCGTGTCGCCCTGCAGCTGAAAATCGCTGAGCATCGTAAGATCTATCTCGGGTATGGCCTGTAAAAAAGACGTTAACGCTGCACCCTGTGCATACAATTGCCCAGAAAGGTTAAGCGTTTCATCTTCCATCACTACCTCGCCTTCTGAAGCAGTGACGCCATGGCTCTGAGCGTGATCTATCTCGGCCTTTAAGACCCTGTTTTGCCACTTAAGGCGGCCCTCAACGTCATCAAGGCGCGGCCAACCCGGCGCGATTGGCAAATGCCCCCGAGTAATCGCCAGTGCGAGCGTGGCGGTAAAGTCCTCGGCGCTCGCTCCTTTGCCTAGTGGCTGGCTTAGCTGTAAAGAGCCCTCGCTCACGTAACCGCCAATATCATTGAGCAACCACGCTTGCAGCTCGTCATCTATCACGCTTAGCGGCAGCCACTGCGCCAGCGGCCGCTCTAGGGCATCGACATCACTAAAATCAAGGTCTAAACCAAAATGCCCGCGCTGATTCTCCATTATCAACCCGAAGCCACCCGACACCTGGGCACCGTCCCAGTTAGCGTTAAGGTGCTTACCGCTGACCATGGTGCTTGGCCCATCATATACCCACTCCACTTCGCCCTCTGCATGGCGTAGCTGCATAGGGGCGGCAAAAAACTCAGGGAAATAAAGAGTGCTATCACCATGACTGCTGAACAGCACGCGGCCACGGAAATCACGCGCTTCAACCCAGGCATCTAGCGGGCCTCCGCCTGGTGCCTGCTGCCAAGGCGACGTTTCCACACCGGTTAGCGCAGCATCCACTTCCCAGCGCCCCTCCTGCTGCCCAACATGTAGCCCCTGCACTTGCCCGCGGGGTGAGAGTGTTTGTAATACCCGTGTTACCGACTCGGGTAGAAACACATAATCACGCCACGCCGTCAGGGAAGCTAACTCAAACTCACTGGTGTTGACTTCCCACTGCCCTGGCTGGTGCGAAGCGTGTAAGTGGCGCGGCAATGCCGGCCCAGCATTACCGCCAGCGGGCTGTGCCCACTCGACGCTCTGGGCGTCGCCGCTTAGCCACGCTTCGCCGCCTTCGCCATCGCGCTGCCACAAACCATTGGCGTTAATATCTCTTAATACGGCGTACTGGACGTCGTGGCGCAGCGTCAACTGCGGAATATCTACAGCGACACGTGCCTCTTCAAGGCGGGCAGCGCGCCAGCGCCCCCATAATCGCGCACTGCCCCCTGCCTGCTCTAAATAGGGCACATGGTCGGGGCGCAGCATCTCGGCCAGCACCACTAACTGGTCAAGCTGAATATCCAGCTGCAAGGCCGCCGAAAAATCGCTAAAACCGCGCTGCCCTGGCTGCATTTCAACTTTCATTTCAGCAGCCGGTAGGTCAACTGCACGCGCCTGCTGTAATGATTCAGCGATATTAATGGCACCTTCCAGCCGTGTCCGTCGCTCGTCGCCGGTCAGTAGTAAGGTTTGAGCATGCAGTATCACGGTGTCTTGCTGGCCATGCAGCACCACGCGGGTGTCATCCACCCACAGCCGCTGGCGCAAAATCAAGCCTACCCAGTCATCAATAGCCGCCAAATCCACGTCAGGGTCTGCCGCCACTAATTGCGGTAACTCTGCGGGCTCGGGCCACTGCCAAGATGCACCTAAGCCTTGATAGAGATGAAACTCAGTACCACGCAGGCGGGCATCGCTAAAGACCGGCACCCGATTGACAAATGACGCCCAGAGATCCAAACGCAGTGCGGCGTGCGCTAATGAAAAAAGCCTCTGCCCTTCAAGCGTCTCTGCCTGCAGGCCATCAAGGCGCAGCAGCAAGTCATTGCGGGCAAGGGAAAGCGATAGCTGCTCAATGGTTACTGGCACGCCAATACGCGCCTCAAGGAGTGCTTCAATACGAGGGGTAAGCGCATCGGTTTGACTCATTGCCAAACGCAGCAATAGCAGCAGCACTGCGATACCGCCCAGTAAAGAGGCAGCTATCAGCAAACTCCAACGCACTAGCGAACGCGTTACCATGATTTACATCAGCACGATGTCGTACTGTTCTTGGGAGTAGTGTTGCTCAACCTGAAAACGGATTGTTTTCTTGATAAACATTTCAAGGTCCGCCACCGCCGCCGACTCTTCATCCAATAAACGATCAACCACCGCCTGCGACGCAAGCACCATGTAGGTTTCAGCACTATAAGCACGCTCTTCGCGCAAAATCTCCCGAAAAATTTCGTAGCAGACCGTTTCTGGCGTTTTAAGCGTTCCCCGCCCACTGCAGGTAGGGCACGCTTCGCACAGCGTTTGCTCCAAACTTTCGCGGGTGCGTTTGCGCGTTAGCTGAACAAGCCCCAGCTCAGTGACACCCGTGCACTTAGTTTTGGCATGATCTCGCTCTAACGCTTTTTCTAATACCCGCAACACTTGGCGCTGGTGCTCAACATCAATCATATCGATAAAGTCGATAATGATAATGCCGCCTAAATTGCGCAGCCGCAGCTGGCGGGCAATGGCCGTGGCGGCTTCCAGGTTAGTTTTGAAAATAGTCTCTTCAAGATTGCGATGGCCCACATAACCACCGGTATTGACATCGATAGTGGTCATTGCCTCGGTGGGGTCAATTACCAAATAGCCGCCCGATTTCAGCTGCACCTTACGCCCTAGCGCTTTTTGAATCTCATCTTCCACGCTATAGAGATCAAAAATAGGCCGCTCGCCGGGATAGTACTCAATGCGGTCAACGGCATCGGGCATAAATTCTTCGGCAAATTCCACCAGTTTGACAAAGTTTTCCCGCGAGTCGATGCGCACTTTTTCAATATCGTCGCGCATTACGTCGCGTAGCGTGCGCATAAACAGCGGCAGGTCATCATAAATAACCGTTTGCGGAGTGGCGGTAATTTTACGCTCACTCACTTTGCGCCATATCCGCAGCAAAAAGTGCATATCGCCTTTAAGCTCTTCGTCGCCGACACCCTCGGCGGCAGTACGCACAATAAAGCCGCCCGTCACTTCCAGTGTTTGCTCATTCACGCTGGCATCTAGCAGGGCTTTTAACCGCTCGCGCTCGCGCTCGTCTTCAATACGCTGAGAAACACCGTGGTGAGGCGAATCAGGCATATACACCAAATAGCGGGAAGGAATCGACAAATGCGTGGTTAAGCGCGCGCCTTTGCTACCAATGGGGTCTTTGGTGGCTTGCACCACCAACGCCTGCCCTTCGTGGAGCAGCTGCCCAATGGTTTGCTGCTCGTCTTGGGGCGTACCGGGCGGCATCACTTCGTGAGCGTGGATAAAAGCCGCTCGCTCTAAGCCAATATCGACAAAAGCAGCCTGCATGCCAGGCAGCACACGCACTACTTTGCCTTTGTAGATATTGCCCACGATGCCTCGACGGCGGGAACGCTCGATCAGTGCCTCTTGCAAAACGCCGTTTTCCACCAGCGCAACGCGGGTTTCCATTGGCGTTAAATTGATGAGAACCTCACCGCTCATGCAGAATTCCTTGTTGGTTGACGTATTCCTTGCCAGCGTGACAGGTGTTGGTTCTCTCAAGCCAGGTGCGTTAAACGCGCTGCCAGATAGGAACGCCCTGTCGGCGCAGCAAGTTCGTCGTTTCAAACAGTGGTAGCCCTACCACCGCCGAATGACTGCCTTGAATTTGTTGTACGAAGATGGCCGCTAATCCTTGTATAGCGTAGCCGCCAGCCTTATCAGCGGGCTCGCCGGTGCGCCAATAGTCAGCGATTTCATCAGCGCTTATCTCCCGCATTGTCACCTGTGTGGCCACACAGCAAGAGAGCATCCCAGCAGGCCCACTCACCGCCACCGCGGTAAGCACCTCATGACGCTTTCCAGAAAGCAGCCGCAACATATCAGCGGCCGCATCAAAATCCACCGGTTTACCTAGAATACGCCCATCAACCACTACAGCGGTATCAGAACCTAAGGTAGGCAAATGAGTCAGCGGTGCCGCCGCCTCAGCTTTGGCAATGGCAAGCCTAAGCACATAATCACGGGCTAGCTCGCCTACCCGTGGCGTCTCATCAATATCACATGGTTTAACCATGACCGGTACGCCTATCGATGCCAATAGCGCCCGACGCCGCGGAGAGGCTGATGCCAAACATAAAACAGGGGTTGTGCTAACAGGGTCTGTCATGCTCATGAGGCAGCCAACCGGCGTTCTAATGACTGAAGCATAGTCGCCAGCCACGGCCACAGAAACGCACTAATCAATGAAGGAATCAAAAAGGCCAAATGGATCGAAAAATCACCCAAAATAGTGCGTAGCCACTGCGCGACTAACTGCACTAAACCGAGTAGCACCAGCACAAGTGCCGACTGCTGCACCAGCGAATAAGCACGAAAACGGGGGTATACCAGCGCGCATAAAAAAGCCAATAACGCATAAATGAGCGCATGCTGGCCCAGTGCCGTCCCTTCAATCAAATCCATCAAAATACCCAGCACAAAGCCATGAAAAACGCCGACCCGGTCAGGTGTGCGCATACACCAATAGATCAATATCAGCCCCAACCACTCAGGGCGATATACCTGCCAGCCATCAGCCAGCGGCATCACCTGCAAACACAGCGCCAAGATTAGGCTAAACCAAATAACTACCAGTGGAACCATTGGTGCACGCGCCATCAGGGCACCTCTTGATCGGGGCTAGCAAGCTGAAGCGAAGAGCGTACCGCATCTGCCGAGATATCCAACGTTTCATCCCAGGCATTTTCGTCGGTATCTTCTCGCGGTGGCGGGAACAGCAGCAAGAAGTGACGCGAGCGTTGCAGCTGTGCCATCGGTTCGGCGGTTACACGCGCAAAAGGCTGGCCAGGGTCGTAGTAAACCTCGGTAACGCGCGCCACCGGATAACCCGGCGGAAAACGCCCAGCCAAGCCCGATGTGGTGAGCAAATCACCTTCACGGATATCCGCCGTATCCGGCACGTGCATGACATTAACACTGCTGTAGCGCCCCGCGCCCTGAACGATAAAGCGCAAACCATTGCGGTTGAGCTGAACCGGCAGCGCATGGCTGGCATCTGCCAGTAGCAATACGCGGCTGGAATAAGCGGACACTGCGGTAATTTGCCCCACCAAACCGGATGCATCAATCACCGGCTGACCCACATAAGCACCGTTGCGGTGCCCACGGTTCACCACCATTTGGTGGCTGAAAGGGTCGTTATCCAGCGATAAAAGTTCAGCGGTAATATAAGGAATTTCGCGCCGATTAGCGGCATTGAGCAAATCACGCAGCTCGCTATTTTCAGCGGTCAAGTTAGCTAGCCGTTGGCCACGATGAGAAAGGGTAAGAATTTGCTCGCGCAACCGGCGGTTTTCATCCACCAACGCCTGTTGGTCTGAAAGCGCCAGCGACCCCCAATTCAATAAGTCGCTAGGTACACTAACCACCCATTGAATAGGGGCGACGACCATCGACATCTGCGCGCGCACTTGCTCCATACGCGTGAAATGGTGGTCGACAAACATCAAAGCACTGGCAGCCACCACACAAAAAAATAACCGATAGCCCGGCAGTGGCCCGTGCGAAAACAGCGGTTTAATAGGCAATCCCCCCGCAATTAACCGCTGAGATTAGTCGCTCGACAGCAACTCAAAGGTGTGCTGATCAATCATTTCCAGCGCTTTACCACCCCCACGAGCAACGCAGGTCAACGGATCTTCGGCAACAATCACCGGCAGCCCTGTTTCTTCAGCAATGAGCTTGTCCAAATCACGCAACAAGGCACCACCACCGGTGAGCACGAGGCCACGCTCAGCGATATCAGACGCCAATTCAGGCGGCGATTGCTCAAGAGCGCTTTTGACTGCCGCCACAATGGACGCCAGCGTTTCTTGCAACGCTTCGAGGATTTCGTGGGAGTTCAGCGTAAAACTACGTGGGATGCCTTCGGCAAGATTACGACCACGCACATCAATTTCGCGTAATTCGCCACCAGGGTAAGCGCAGCCAATCTCTTCTTTGATGCGCTCGGCTGTCGCCTCACCAATCAGGCTGCCATAGTGACGACGCACGTAGGCGGTAATGGCTTCATCAAAACGGTCGCCGCCTACTCGAATAGATTCGGAATAGACCACGCCATTGAGTGAAATAATCGCGATTTCAGTGGTACCGCCACCGATATCCACCACCATCGACCCTTGGGCTTCATCAACCGGAAGACCCGCGCCAATAGCGGCCGCCATGGGTTCTTCTATTAAGAACACCTCGCGGGCACCGGCACCTTCTGCTGATTCCCGTATCGCACGACGCTCTACTTGCGTTGACATGCAAGGAACGCATACCAGCACGCGTGGGCTAGGCGTTAAAAAGGTGCTCTGGTGAACTTTGCGGATAAAGTGCTGGAGCATCTGTTCAGTCACCGTGAAATCGGCAATAACGCCGTCTTTCATCGGACGAATGGCGGTAATATTGCCAGGCGTGCGCCCCAGCATTCGCTTGGCATCAGTACCGACTGCGGCAACGCTACGCATATTGCCAGACTGGCGAATCGCCACCACAGACGGCTCATCAAGCACGATGCCGCGCCCGCGAACATAAATCAGTGTGTTGGCCGTACCCAAGTCGATCGATAGATCGCTGGAAAACAGCCCCCTCAAACGTTTAAACATGGATGTTGTTACCTAGTGCAGACCGGGAACCCTGTGCGGATGCAAACGGTATCACCGCAACCCCCTGGCAGCAAGCACGAGTCGTGGCTAACACTGCCCGTTAAGGTCAAGATGTGGTACCTTTTGCGGCTATTTTCCACGTCTGCGACACAAGACGTTTTTTTAATGTCGGTATGTATACCGCTTAATGTGGGATATGTTCCATCACGTTTGCGAGGAAATCTCGATCATGGCGATTGAAGAATCTCATGTGCGCCGGGCTGCTCACCTAGCCCGACTCGCCGTCAGCGATGACCAAGCCAGCGGCTTTGTAGACGACCTAAGCCAGATACTGGACATGGTCGACCAGTTGCAAAGCCTTAATACTGAAGGCGTTATGCCGCTTGCCCACCCGCTAGATGCCACCCAGCGGCTGCGCGCCGATGAAGTAACGGAAACCAATCAGCGCGACACTTTCCAGCGCTGTGCTCCGGCAGTGGAAAATGGCCTGTACCTGGTGCCTCGCGTCGTTGAATAACGCTGAAGCCTCTTTTTTTCGCCCCTGAACGGAGCTTCTGGGTCATGTATGAGAAAACATTAACGCAACTCGCTGCCGCCTTGAAAAGCGGTGAGTTTTCAAGCCGCGAGCTAACGGCTCATTATTTACAGCGCATTGAAAAAGCTGATGGCAAGCTCAACAGTTTTATCAGCGTGACCGCCGAGCAGGCGCTGAAACAGGCTGAAATCGCTGATAATACCCGTGCGGCTGGCAAAGGCGGGCTGCTAACGGGCGTTCCCCTAGCGCTGAAAGACATTTTTTGTACCCAAGATGTGAAAACCAGCTGCGGCTCGAAAATGCTGGATAATTTTATCGCCCCCTATAACGCCACGGTGGTTGAAAAGCTTAACGCCGCGGGCACCATTAGCCTGGGCAAAACCAATATGGATGAGTTCGCCATGGGCTCCTCCAACGAAAATAGCTTTTACGGCCCGGTCAAAAACCCCTGGGATCTCACGGCAGTGCCCGGCGGTAGCTCTGGCGGTAGTGCCGCTGCGGTGGCGGCTGGCTTGGTGCCCGCCGCTATGGGTACTGATACCGGCGGCTCTATTCGCCAGCCAGCGGCGTTTTGTGGCATCACCGGCTTGAAGCCCACTTACGGTCGCGTGTCCCGCTACGGCATCATCGCCTATGCCTCCAGTCTTGATCAGGCCGGCCCTATGGCAAAAAGCGCTGAAGACTGCGCGCACCTACTCAATGTGATTGCCGGCCACGACGTGCGCGATTCCACCTGTGTGGCTCGCGGCGTACCAGACTACGCAGAAGGCCTGAATGCCCCGCTATCCGGTCTCAAAATCGGCCTGCCCAACGAGTATTTTGGCGATGGCTTAGACCCAGAGGTCGAAAAAGCCGTCCGCGAAGCGGTGAAGGTCTATGAATCTCTTGGCGCGACGGTGCGCGAAGTCAGCCTGCCGCATACGCACTACGCTATTCCCGCTTACTACGTGATCGCCCCTGCGGAAGCCTCTTCTAACCTGTCCCGCTACGACGGCGTGCGTTTCGGTCATCGCTGTGACAACCCCAGCGATTTGATTGATCTCTATAAGCGCTCCCGCGCAGAAGGCTTTGGGGAAGAAGTAAAACGCCGCATCCTCATCGGCACGCACACGCTGTCAGAAGGCTTTTTTGATGCCTACTACACCAAAGCCCAGCAGGTGCGCCGTTTGATTCGCCAGGACTTCCTAGACGCCTTTGAAGACGTTGACGTGCTGATGGGCCCTGCCTCGCCCACGCCGGCCTTTGACCTGGGTGCCAAAAAAGACCCGGTGTCGATGTATCTGCAGGATATCTATACCATCGCAGTGAACTTAGCGGGCATTCCTGGCATCAGCGTACCGGCGGGGTTTGTCGGTGGCCGCCCGGTAGGCCTACAGATTTTAGGCACCCACTTTGCCGAAGCGCAGCTGCTTAACGTCGCTCACCAATTCCAGCAAGCAACTGACTGGCACCTACAACGCCCTGCCTTTGCCGAGGAGTACGCCTAATGCAATGGGAAACCGTGATTGGGCTTGAAGTCCACGTTCAGCTCGCAACGCGTTCAAAAATTTTTTCCGGTGCCTCAACGGCGTTTGGCGCTGAGCCCAACACCCAGGCCTGCGCGGTGGATTTAGGCCTGCCCGGCGTGTTGCCAGTGCTTAATGAGCAAGCCGTGGCCATGGCCGTGCAGTTTGGCCTGGCGGTACATGCGGATATCGCCGAAGTATCAATATTTGACCGTAAAAACTACTTCTACCCTGACCTGCCCAAGGGTTATCAGACCAGCCAGATGTATCACCCCATCGTCGGCCCTGGCGACGTTGAGATTACCCTGGAAGACGGCAGTACCAAGCGTATCCGCATTCACCATGCCCATCTCGAAGAAGATGCCGGCAAGTCATTGCACGAAGATTTTCACGGCATGACCGGTATCGACTTGAACCGGGCAGGCACGCCGCTGCTGGAAATCGTCTCCGAGCCGGATATGCGCAACGCCAAAGAGGCCGCGGCGTATCTCAAGGCGATTCACTCCATCGTTACCTATCTGGGCATTTCCGACGGCAATATGGCGGAAGGCTCAATGCGTTGCGACGTTAACGTATCAGTACGTCCCAAAGGCCAGGAAGCCTTCGGTACCCGTGCAGAGATTAAAAATGTTAACTCCTTCCGTTTTGTCGAGCGCGCTATCGCCTTTGAGGTAGAGCGCCAGATTGAGCTGATCGAAGACGGCGGCACGGTGGTTCAGGAGACGCGCCTGTTTGATCCTGATCGCGATGAAACCCGCAGCATGCGCACCAAGGAGGAAGCCAACGACTACCGTTACTTCCCCTGCCCCGACCTGCTGCCGGTAGTGCTTGATCAAGCCTATCTCGATCACTTGCGTAGCCAACTGCCTGAACTGCCTGCCGACAAGCGTGAGCGCTTCCAGAACGAGCTGGGGCTGTCGGCTTACGATGCCAACGTTATTTCTGCCAGTCGCGATATGGCCGAGTTCTTTGAGGTTGTGCACAGCGTGTGCGGCGATGCCAAGCAGGCGGCCAACTGGGTACAGGGTGAGCTTTCAGGTGCGCTTAATCGCGAGAACTTAAGCATTGCCAATAGCCCGATCTCGGCGCGCCAGCTAGGTGAGCTGATCAGCCGCGTGCTGGACGACACCATTAACGGCAAAGCCGCGAAAGAGGTCTTCCAGGCGTTATGGAATGGCCAGGGTGAGTCTGCCGACGAGGTGATTGAGGCGAAAGGCCTCAAGCAGGTGACCGACACCGGTGCTATCGAAGCGATGATTGATCAAGTGATCGCCGACAGCCCCGCCCAAGTCGCTCAGTACCGCGATTCAGAGCCGGAAAAGCGCGGCAAAATGATCGGCTACTTTGTTGGCCAAGTGATGAAGGCATCACGTGGCACCGCCAATCCGCAGCAGGTGAACGGCTTGCTAAAAGAAAAGCTCGACGCGCTGCTGTAACGTCAAACAAACGGGTACCATGTCAATTATTTGCTGATGAGATCGGAAACAACCCGTAGCGGGGGTCTTTCGCCATGGATGGCGAAAGTAGCGCCCATGGATGGGTTAACAGCGCCCCCGCCGAGGGTTGTTCCGATCTCAAGATGCTCAGTAACGGAATTGCTAAACACCTGTAGCGGCTGCCTCGGCAGCCGCTTTTTTAGCCTTTATGACCATCAAAGCTGGCTGGGCTGGGTAAAGCGCTTCAGCTGCGCGCAGCCTGCTGCCCATATTTCAGCCTCAAGCTCAGCAATGGCGGCGGTAGGGAAGCCAATGCCCTGGGCAGGGCTGCCTTCTACCAACAGCCCCGTTACATCTCCCACCAACGGCATATGGCTGACCAGCATAATTGGCGCACCGTCAGGCTGCTCAAGCAACCAGTCGCTTACCGCGTGAGGCGAGTCATCTGGGGTAATAAAATCCAGCGTTTCAAGCGACGTTCCCAGCGCATCACATAGCGTTTGCGCGGTTTTCTGCGCCCGCACAAAGGGGCTGGCATAGATCCTCGGTGCCAACAGCTCGCCCGCCGCCACACGCTGTGATAGCCAGCGCGCCATTTTTTCCGCTTCCCGCTCACCATTAGGCGTTAACCGGCGCGCATGGTCGGGAAACCCCGGCGCAGCCTCGCCGTGGCGCATAATCAGCACATCAGGCATTGCTGCCTCCATTGTCCTTAGAGGCTTGGCTGTGAGGAAATTGGTCTCGATGGGCCTGCTGTACGGCTTCACGGGGCAAGGTAAACTCTACATCGCTACTCTGCTCGCCCATCATCAAGGTTCGCGCCATCTCCTGGGCCGGCACGCCGTCAAACAACACATGTTTAAGACCTTCCGCCAGCGGCATATAAACGCCCATTTCACTGGCTTTGGCGCAAACCGTCTTCACGGTATTGACGCCTTCGGCAACCTGACCAAGGGCATCAACCGCCTCTTCCAGCGAGCGCCCCTCCCCCATCGCGTAACCCACCCGGTAGTTGCGTGACAGGTTAGAGGAACAGGTAACGATTAAATCCCCCACCCCCGCCAAACCCAAAAACGTCATCGGGTTAGCCCCTTGAGAGACAGCAAAGCGGCTCATTTCTGCCAAGGCGCGGGTCATCAGCATGCTGCGGGTGTTTTCGCCCATGCCCAGCGCCGCCGCCATACCGGCGGCAATCGCATAAATATTTTTCAAGGCGCCCGCAAGCTCGACACCGTCGCGGTCATCACTGGCGTAGACACGAAAGTAACGGCAGCCTAATACTTGCTGAACGCGGGTGCGCGTTAGCGGGTCGGCGCTGGCAATCACGGTCGCGGTTAACTGCTTATCGGCAATTTCAGAGGCCAGATTGGGGCCAGCAATTACCCCAATATGGCTAAAGCCTGTTTCCTGCTCTAGCACTTGGCTCATTAGCAAAAAACTATCTTGCTCAATGCCTTTGGTGGTACTGACCAGTATCTGCTCTGGCAGAAGCCACACCTTCGCCGCCTGCACCACGCTGCGAAAGGCCTTTGAGGGGATCGCAATCAGCACGAGTTCCGCGCCTTCCAACACGGCTTGCAGATCAGTGGAGGCTTGCACGGCGGGATTGATGGCGTAGTGGGGCAAATAGCGCCCGTTGCGATGTTCTTGGTTAATTTGCGTGACCAGCGTTTCATCACGCATCCACTGGCGAACGCGTGCGCCGTTATCGGCGGCAATACTCGCCAGCGCCGTGCCGAAGCTGCCGCCACCCAGCACCGCGACGTTGGCTGGTGGCGCGCCGTTAATAGGTGCCGCGACATTAGTGGATGCCGCGACGTTGGTGTGCTGCTCAGCCATGATGATGTGTCCTAGTCAGTCTTACCGAACGTATATCCCTACTGTACCAAATACCGTCTCAAATACCGCCCCAAAATAGACGGCCCGCTGGGGTAACCAAGCGGGCCGTCATTAGCGTAGCGTGTTCTGTTAAGCCGTCAGTACACTATTCAGACGCTTCACGTAGGCAGCCGGATCATCCAGATGCCCGCCTTCAGCGATAATAGCTTGATCCAGTAAGATATGGGCCAGCTGAGCAAAGAGATCGCCTTCAGCACCTTCCAAGCGCGCGACCAGAGCATGATTGGGGTTAAGCTCAAGAATCGGCTTTACTTCAGGCAGCGGCTGCCCAGCGGCTTCCATAATGCGGCGCATCTGGTAGCCCATCTCGTGCTCGGGCAACACGACGCAAGCCGGCGAATCAGTAAGGCGGTGGGTCACTTTTACTTCTTGCACCCCATCACCCAGCGCTTCTTTAACACGCTTAACCAAGTCCTCTTTAGCTTTGGCGGTTTCTTCCTGGGCTTTCTTTTCCTCTTCGTTTTCTACGTCACCGAGGTCAAGTTCCCCTTTCGCTACATCGGCGAAGGTTTTACCGTCGAACTCGTTTAGATGACTCATCAGCCAGTCATCAATACGGTCAGACAGCAGCAGCACTTCGATACCTTTTTTGCGGAAGATCTCCAGGTGCGGGCTGTTCTTCGCCGCATTGAAGCTGTCGGCCACGACGTAGTAAATCTTCTGCTGGCCTTCCTTCATGCGCTCAACGTACTCTGCCAGCGAGTGCTCTTGGGTAGCCGTATCGGTATGGGTCGAGGCAAAACGCAGCAAGCCGGCGATTTTTTCACGGTTAGCAGCATCTTCGCCCGGCCCTTCTTTCAATACGCTGCCAAAGGTATTCCAGAAGGTTTGGTACTGCTCTTTATCCTTGGCCAGTTTTTTCAGCATGTCCAAGCCGCGCTTAGTAAGCGCTGCTTTAATCTTGTCGACGTTAGGGTCCTGCTGGAGCAGTTCGCGGGATACGTTCAGCGACAGTTCGCGGGTATCCAACACCCCTTTAATAAACCGCAGGTAGAACGGCAAGAACTGTTCGGCGTCGTCCATGATAAAGACCCGCTGAACGTAGAGCTTAACGCCGCGAGCGCCGTCACGGTCAAACATATCAAACGGCGCACGACCCGGCACATAAAGCAGGCTGGTGTACTCAAGTTTGCCCTCTACCTTGTTGTGGCTCCAGGTGAGCGGGTCAGAAAAATCATGAGCAACGTGCTTATAAAACGCTTTGTATTCGTCTTCGGAAACATCGCTCTTCGGGCGCGCCCATAGGGCGGTGGCTTCGTTAACGGTTTCCCAGGTAGTCACTTCACTACCTTCTATCTCGTTGCCTTCGTCGTCTTTTGCCGTTTCGGTTTTCGGCATGCGCACGGGCACTTCGATATGGTCTGAGTACTTACGCACTAAGCTCTGCAGGCGGTAGTCGTCGGCAAACTCTTTGGCGTCTTCTTTCAAGTGCAGGGTGATTTCCGTGCCGTGCTGGGCAAGTTCAATATCGGCAACGGTGAATTCGCCTTCCCCTTTTGAGCGCCACTCAACGCCTTCAGACGCTTGCGTGCCCGCTTTGCGCGTGCGTACCGTAATTTCATCAGCGACGATAAAGCCGGAGTAGAAGCCTACGCCGAACTGGCCGATCAGCTTGGCATCTTTTTGCTGCTCGCCGGAAAGCTGCTTGAGGAACTCGGCAGTGCCCGAGCGCGCAATGGTGCCCAGGTTGGCAATCACGTCTTCACGATTCATGCCAATGCCGTTATCACGTAGGATAATGGTGTTAGCATCTTGGTCGTGCTCGATTTCGATACGCAGTTCGCTGTCGCCTTCATACAGCGCATCGTTATCAAGTGCCGCGTAGCGCAGCTTGTCGCAGGCATCGGCTGAATTCGAGATAAGTTCGCGTAGGAATATCTCCCGGTTAGAGTACAGGGAGTGAATCATCAAATTCAGCAGCTGCTTAACTTCCGTTTGAAAGCCAAGAGTTTCTTCATGGGTAGCAGTAGTCATGCGCTTAGCCCTTATGGATCACGTTGAGTCATATCTCCCCGCATAAGGCAGGGAGGAAAAATGTTTTCGTGGCTCTGATATGGGGCTAAGCAGCGATTTTTCAAGCACGTGAATGCTAAGAAGGCGTCAGATCGGGGTCATTATACTTCCAGGCGCGATAGTCTTCTAAGCGCTGATCGATACGGTTAAGCAGCCAGCCAACAATCAGCACGTCGTCCACCACGCCGATCAGCATCAGAAAATCGGGGATCAGATCAAAGGGCATGACTAAATAACCCAGCGCCAAGGCCATCATGCCGAAAGCTGACCAGGGAATAGGCCGAAAATCACCACGTATGACATCACGGGTCATCGGCAGAAAAAGTTTTAGCGCACGCACGATACGTTTTGTTGCCCAAACGCGTGATTTGAGTCGACGCAAGAACCACCAAGTGGATAATGGGGCCATCGTAGTAAAATCCTCCAGTGTCTGGGCTGTCAGATCATGGCTGCTAGCATTGGTTCATTTAACGCCATTCTAGCGGTTGCTTAGCGCCTCCTTAGGCCTTAACCCCCCGATCAAAACAGCGCTACATTGATGCATTGATGTATTGATATAAGAGAGGTAGCACCATGTTGGTTTCACCATTTCGCCATACCGCTCGTGTGCTATGTACAGCATTGCTCACGGGGTTGCCCGCGCTTTCCTGGGCCGCTTCAGATAACGACCTACGCGACGCCCTCGCGGCGGCAAGAGAACAACAGTGGCAGCGCGTGGATGAGCGCTCGATTGAAGACCATCAGCTTTATGGCTACGTTGAGTATCACCGCTTAAGGGGGCAGCTGCCTAACGTTTCCCCTGGCAGGGTGCAGCAATTTATTGACCAATATGCTGACTCTCCGCTCGCAGGCTGGATACGCGGACAAGCCATTGCCAACTATGGCTATGCAGGGCGCTACAATGACCTGCTCGCAGTCGCCGACGGCGAGCCCGCAGGCACCGCGCGCCAGTGCTACTACTATGCAGCGCTACTCGACTCTCAGCCTCAGCAGGCTAATGCGGCGGGGCTTGATTTATGGCGAGTAGGCAATTCGCAACCTGACGCCTGTGACCCGCTATTTGATCGCCTGCGTGCCAACGGCACTATTGATGCAACCGCCATTTGGGAGCGCAAAATGCTGGCTTGGCAGGCGGGAGAAACGCGCCTTTCTAGCTATCTTGGAGGGCTATTAAGCGGTCAGTGGCAAACCGCATTGGACACCGTAGACAACATTACCCAGCGTAGCCGTGCCATTACCCAGGCACCCGCTTGTCTAGGCCCTGAGTGTGCGGCAACGGCGAGCTTTTATCAGGCAGCGATGCAGCGCTTTACTCGCGAAGATACGCCGGCCGCCTTTGCTGCATGGCAAGACATCTCGCCGCGCTTAAACCTGCTCCCCAGCGATCGCGCAGTCATTGAGGAAGAGCTGGCTTTTTATACCCTCGTCCGCGATATACCCGGCACCCTAAACTGGGTGGATAGCGTACTACCCACGCTTAACAGCGAGCGCGTGCTAGAGCTTCGCGTGCGCCGGGCGCTAGCCGAACGCCGCTGGAACGACGTGCTCCACTGGATCGCGGAAATGCCGGCCAGCCAACAGGAAAATAGCCGTTGGCAGTATTGGTTGGGGCGTGCCAATGCACAACTTGGCAACCACACAGCCGCCGAAGCACGCTATCAGCAAGCTGCTACGGATCGCAGCTTTTACGGCTTTGCGGCGGCAGAAAAGCTTGGCCAGCCTTATCAATTGAATCTTGAACGCCATCATTTTGACGAAGCGTCGCGCCAACGTATTGCCCAACTTCCTGCCGTTCAGCGCACCGAAGCCTTACTGCGCATCGGCGAAGATGGGCTCGCCAATAGCGAATGGTTACACGCGGTACAGAGCGGTTCTGCCCAGCAGGCGCAGGCACTGGCCGACTACGCTTCTCAGCAGCAGTGGCATGCGCGCTTAGTGCAGACCACCATTGCCGGTGAGCTATGGGATGCGCTGGACTGGCGCTTCCCGCAGGCCTACCACGACAGCTTTCAGCACTGGGGGCGGCTCACCGGTGTAGATCCGTACTTGCTGATGGCCATTACCCGCCGTGAAAGCGCTTATAACCCCAACGCGCTCTCACCTGCAGGCGCACGTGGTTTGATGCAATTAATGCCGGGTACCGCCAGCCAGGTCAGCCGTGAGCTGGGCATTAGCGACCCTGGCCCTTACGGCGTGCTCGACCCAGAGCTCAATATTCGCTTGGGAAGCACCTACTTGCGCGATAAATTGCAGCGCTACCAAGGCAACCGCCTTGCTGCGGCCGCTGCTTATAACGCAGGCCCTGGGCGCGTAGATCAATGGCTTGGCGATGGCGTAGAGGCCTTTGATTTATTTGTGGAAAGCATCCCTTTCCGCGAAACCCGCGACTACGTACAAGCGGTGCTTAGCTATCGGGTGATTTTTGAGAGCCTTGCCAACGGTGGCAATAGCGAAGGTGTTTCACTACTCAGCGACAACGAGCAGCAAGTGCGCTATGACCAAGCGCTGCTCGCCCGCCGCTAAGCTCTAAACCACTTCGTTTTAAGCGACTACTCGCATTACCTGCACCCGACTTCCACATTACCAGCGCCCGGCTATACCGGGCGCTGCGTTAATGCTAGCCGAATACCAAACATGATCAAAACGGCACCGGTGGCCGCGTTTAAGGTTTGCGCAAACCGTGCGCTGGCCAGCCACTTACTCGCACTGCCCACCATCAACGCCACGCTGATTTGCCAAATATTGGCGATGATAAAGTGCACCCCCGCAAGCCATAGCGACTTCAGCAAAACAGGGTCGGCTTGGGCGATGAATTGAGGCAAAAAAGCCATATAGAACACCACTGTTTTAGGGTTCAACACATTAGATAAAAAACCTTCTTTGACGGGCTGCCAGCGGGAAACCCCAGGCGCGCCTTTTAACACGCTATTGACAGGCAGTGGCTGCCCACGACGCGCCGCCAACAAGCTGTTAATACCCAGCCAGATTAAATAACCGGCCCCTGCCAGCTTCAGCATATGAAACGCCCAGGCCGATTGCAGCAGGATAAGCGAGATACCCAAGGCCGAAATAGTGGCATGCACGAACAGCCCACAGCAGATAGCAACACTGGTGGTAATGCCATCACGAATACCACCGCGCGCGGTATTACGAATCACTAACAGGGTATCAACACCCGGGCTAATGGTTAGCAGCGTGATCGCCACTAGAAAAGAGATAAACTGCGCATCAATAAAACCGGACTGCATCATGGGAGCTTGCTCGTAACGAATTGGATAAAAAATCTTAGGAATGTCGCTGGACGACAGCCAAGTTTACATCTAGAGTAATTGCAGCGGGTGGACAATAGAGTTACCCGTGATTACTAAGCAAGTTAAGGAAATTAGAAAATGGCAACTGGCACAGTTAAGTGGTTCAACGATACTAAAGGCTTCGGCTTCATCTCTCCTGATGATGGCGGAGACGATCTGTTCGCCCACTTCTCCGAAATTCAAGCTGAAGGCTTTAAGACCCTGCAAGATGGTCAAAAAGTCAGCTTTGAAGTGACTCAGGGTAAAAAAGGCCTTCAGGCTTCCAACATCCGCCCAGCTTAATTGCTAACGGATGGACAAAGGCTCGCTCATGCGAGCCTTTTTTATTGCTGTTTTATTACTTTCTGTTTTCTTAATTGCCACTTTCTTAACCGCTGCCCGCCTTCACGGCTCTCTTCGTTCCCTCACCACTCTCAACCAACGTTCCTTCACCGCCCTCACCGCTCCTTCACCACCCTCAACGTTGCTTAGCGCTACCGCTGGGAGTTATCAGCCTCTTGATCTTGATTTTCCAATTCCCTGAACTGCTCTTCAAGGCGTTGCTGAGCCTCTTCAAAGCGGCGCTCGGTATCTTCAATCAAGGCGTCAACATCGGTTGCTTCACGGTCATCTTCAAGCGGGATTCGCTCCGGCAACGTGCTGTCTGTCTCCCAACTGGATGAAAAGTCTTCGCTCTCCATCGGCTCTAAATCCGATGCTTGCTGCTCCACTTGCTGAAATTGCTCCTCAAGACGCTTTTCGGCCTCTTCAAAACGGCGCTCGGTCTCTGCAATCATCTCGTCTACATCAGAGCGTGTTGCCTCACCGGGCATCGCGCTCTCTTCATCCAGCACAGCGCTAGGTTCGGCCGCGAGGGTATCTTCTCCGGCTTCTATCTCCTCACCAGCCTCGATCTCGTCACCTGCAGATGCTGCTGCATTTTCTGCAGCAGCATCATCCTCTACAACCGCAGGGGCTTCTTGCTCGCTTACCGTTTCCTCATCCGCCACCACAGAAGTATTGTCTGGTGCCACGGCTGGATCTTCCTGGGAGTCTCCGCAGGCGCTTAACAGAAGCGCTACGGCGGCGAGTGCGGGTATCCACGCGCGATTTTCCATTTGATACTTCTCCTTCGTCGGCGTTTTTTATTGGCTGCTTAGCAGCATAATCTTAGCAACGTAGCAATAGACATCTACTTCCAGCCAGTTAAGGCGATTGCCAGTTATAACTATTGTAAGTTAGGACGATTGGCTGGAAGAGAGCAAAGGGCAATCTTCGGGTATCAGCACACGCAACGCTAGAGGTACTACTTCGGCACAGAAATGGTCATAACAGCGCGCCTCACCATCCAGCGTTAATGGCCAGGGCGGATCACCCGCCTGTGTCGTCAGCGTTAGTTGAGTCGTGGTGAAATAGCGCACAAATCGCCCCTCAGAGGGAAAACTTTGCAGCTCGCTAATGAGCTTGGTCAGCTCGGTTACCGACTGAAAGTCTTTCACCAACAGTACGTCCAACCGGCCATCGTCCAGCTTGGCACGGGGTGACAATACCTGCCCGCCTCCTGATTGGCGGCCATTGCCCAGCGCCAGGAGCAGTAGCGACGCGCTCTCCTCTTTTTCATCCCAATGCAGCGTGCCGCGGTAGCTGCGGTGGCGCCAAGCTTTTAGCGCCCCCATCACTGAATAGGCCCCGCCCCCAAGCAGCCGCTTTAAGGTTTTGGGTGTTGATGACGTCACTTCAGCGCCAAACCCACCGGTCGTCATATTGATATAGTAGCTGGTGGCCGTTTCGCCCCCAGTGCCTGCAGTGACGCGCACAACATCAATGGGATAGGCGCTTAACTCCCGAGCAGCAGCCAGAGCGGCCGCTGGCTCCAGCGGCAAACCAACGGAAGTAGCAAAGTCATTGGCACTGCCAAGGGGCACAACGCCCAACACAGGCCGTCGGTCATGGGGCAAACGCATCAGCCCGTTCATGACTTCGCTAACCGTGCCATCGCCACCGCAGGCAATCACATGCGTAATACCCATGGTGTCAGATAGCTCAGCAATATCAGCAGCGTCGCCCCCTTCCCAGGTAGCTCGAACAGTAATTTGCATCCCTGCTTGGCGTTGTTTATTGACTGCCTCACGCAATGCCGGGTTACCGGCAGATTTACCATTAATAATAAGTAAATAGTGTTGCTGCGAATCTGTCACCGTTGTTGTTCCTTTCCTTGGTTAACTGCTTTTGCCCACCATGCCTGTACCTATGCCAATGCTTTCTCGACCACCTCATACACATTTGAAGACAGCGGCTGTTGCTTAATACGCTCTAGCTGTGACCGCATTAGCGCTTGGCGCGTTTCATCAAAGCGCTGCCAACGCGTGAGCGGGGTAATCAGCCGCGCGGCAATTTCTGGATTAAGCCGGTTGAGTTCAATCACCACATCGGCCAACAGCTGGTAGCCCTGACCATCTAAGCGGTGGAAATTGACTCGGTTCTGGGCAAACGCCCCAATGAGGGCACGCACTTTGTTGGGGTTTTTCAGTGAAAAAGCGGGATGCTGCATCAGGTACTTCACGCGTTCAAGCACATCTGACTGCGGGCGCGACACTTGAATGGTAAACCACTGATCCATCACCAGCGGGTCATGCGCCCATTTTTCGCCGAAGGCTTTCAGTGCTGGCGAGGCCAAATCGTCACGGTCACTGTGTACCAATAATGTTAACGCTTGACGCACATCGGTCATATTGTGGTCGGCTGCAAATTGCGCTTCACACAAGGCCAAGCCCTGCTCGTCTTCAATCGACATAAGATAAGAGAGCGCCACGTTTTTCAGGCTACGCTGAGCAATTTGCTCCGGTGTCGGCGCGTAGTGCTCTTCCGTCACATTGGCCTCATAGATAGCCATAAACTCATCGCGCAGGGCAACGGCTAGCGATTGGCGCACAAATTCACGGGCGGCGTGAATGGCATCGACATCCACAATGGGCTGCTGCTCGGCAATATAGGCTTCAGAGGGCAGCGTCAGCATCTCGGCCAATACCGCCTTATCGTGCATCGGCCCACTCAGCAGTGCTTTAAAGGCATCGACAACGCGGCTGTCCATGACTTTTTCAACACCATTGCGATGGGCGGCAATCAGGTCATCCAACGCTAATAGTGCCAGCCGCTGGCCCGCATCCCAGCGGTTGAAACCATCGCTGTCGTGAGTCAACAAGAAAGCGAGATCCTCCCGTGAATAAGGGTAATGCAGCTTCACCGGTGCGGAGAACTCGCGCAGCAAAGAAGGCACCGGCGCTTCGGCAACATCGGTGAATACGAACGTTTGCTCATCGTCACGCAGGTGAATCACCGCATCTTTGCCTAGTTTTTCACCATTGAGTGTCAGGGTGAGATCCTGACCCGATTTGGTACCCACCAAGCCCATCCGCACCGGAATATGCAGCGGCAGCTTATCCGGCTGACCTGGCGTTGCAGGCGTGCGCTGACGCAGGGTTAGGTGGTACTCAGCATGCACATAGTCGTACTCGCCGTGGGCATCAATATCCGGCGTTCCCGCCTGGGAGTACCAGCGCATAAACTGGCTAAAATCTTCACCGGAAGCTTCCGCCATACAGCCGACGAAGTCTTCAATGGTCACCGCCTGGCCGTCGAAACGTTCAAAGTAAAGGTCTGAGCCGCGACGGAAATTTTCCTCGCCTACCAAGTTACGCAACATGCGGACAACTTCCGCGCCCTTCTCATAAATGGTCAGGGTGTAGAAGTTGGTAATTTCAATAAAGTGATCAGGGCGAATTGGGTGCGCCGTGGGGCCAGCATCTTCGGCAAACTGGGCGGTACGGAAAAAGGAGACATCCTGGATGCGCTTAACCGGCGCTGAATTGGTATCCGCCGAAAAACACTGGTCACGGAAAACCGTAAAGCCTTCTTTCAGCGAAAGCTGAAACCAGTCGCGGCAGGTGACGCGGTTGCCCGACCAGTTGTGAAAATATTCGTGGGCGACAATGCCCTCAACGTTTTGGAAAGTGGCATCCGTTGCCGTATGGGGGTGGGTCAACACCGCGGCGGAGTTAAAAATATTGAGGCCTTTATTCTCCATCGCGCCCATATTGAAGTCATTGACGGCGACGATCATAAACAGATCCAGATCGTACTCGCGGCCATATGCCTGCTCGTCCCACTCCATGGCGCGCTTTAACGAGGCCATGGCATGCTCGGTCTTATCAAGATTGTCTTTTTCGACCCAAATCTGCAGCGTGACATCACGCCCGCTCATGGTCGTGAAATGATCTTCCACGCTATGCAAATCACCCGCCACCAGGGCAAATAAATAACAAGGCTTGGGGTGCGGATCTTCCCAAGTGACAAAATGACGGCCGCCTTCCAGCTCGCCGCGCGCGACAGGGTTACCGTTAGCCAACAAAATCGGCTCGTGCTGCTGATCACCGATCAGCGTGACCTTAAAGGTCGCCATGACATCCGGGCGGTCGGGGTAAAAGGTGATCCGCCGAAAACCTTCAGCTTCGCACTGGGTGCAGTACATACCGTTGGATTGGTACAGCCCTTCTAGCGCCGTATTTTCCTGCGGGGCGATCTCTACCTCGCTCTCCAGCACAAAACGCTCAGGCACCTGGGCAATACGCAGAACCTCGTCATCTAGCTCATAAGCAGAGGCATCCAGCGGCGTTGCATCAATGGCTAGCGAAATCAGCGTCAGGTGCTCGCCATTTAGCACCAGCGGTGCATTAGCGTCGGCCTCAGCATGGCGCTCCATCAGCAGTCGCGCTTTCACACGGGTCGCGGCGGGGTCAAGATCAAACGTCAGCTCGGTATGAGTTACCCGGTAAGCGGGTGGCTGGTAATCGCTTAAATAAACCGGCTGCGGATCAGACATAGTGCGTGACTCCTGTATAAAACGAATGTTACATAATTAAACTGTTTAATATGATCTGAAAAGTGTGCGAGCGCAGCCACTTTTCACCGCTTTAGTCGCGGAAGTTATCAAATTGGAGCGGCAAATCCGGCCCTTCTTCGCCGCGTAACAGTGCCATCACCGCCTGTAAATCGTCGCGTTTTTTACCCGTCACGCGCACTTTCTCGCCTTGAATCTGCGCCTGCACTTTAAGCTTACTGGCTTTAATGCGCTTAACCACATCTTTGGCCTCAGCTGCGTCAAGCCCCTGTTTAAGGGCGACTTCCTGACGCGCTTTGACACCGGAAAGCAGCGGGTCTTGAACGTCCATACAGCGGGCATCGATGCCCCGAGCGATTAACCGGGCGCGCAGCACATCGAGCATTTGCTTAAGCTGAAAATCAACCTCTGCCTCTAGCTGCACTTTGTCGCCTTCCAGGGTGAAGCTGGCATCGACACCTTTAAAATCAAACCGCGACTGCACTTCACGGTTGGCCTGATCAATGGCGTTAGCACCTTCGTGCTTATCGAACTCTGAAACAATATCAAATGAGGGCATGATGTAATTCCTGACAAGACATGACCCCCTATTCTAGAGCAGCCAGCCCCCTACCGGCCAATTCTGTTGTTTTTTGTTGGTTTTTAGCGTGATTTATTAACACAAACATTCACAAGCACTCGAAAATATTTGTACAAAAATTGTCTCAAAGGACATTCATAAAGATGTTCAACCCGTGGCGGATGGCTTAGGCTAGCGCATTATTATTTTTTTGCTCTTTTTCAGCTTACCTTTACCAGGAGAGATTATGAGTGACCGCGATACCCGCCACAAAGCCTCGATGCAGAAGCTAAAAGCACGTGTAGACGAGAAAGTTGCCAGTGCCAATGAGCAGCGCGGCTTAATCATTGTTAATACCGGGAACGGAAAAGGCAAAACGACGGCGGCCTGGGGCACGGTCACTCGCGCCTTGGGCTACGGCTATAAAGTGGGCGTGGTGCAGTTTATTAAGGGGCTGTGGGAGTGCGGCGAACGCAACCGTTTGGAAGAAGACGCCAATTTAGAGGTGGCAATAATGGCCACCGGTTTTACCTGGGACACGCAAAACCGCCAAGCGGATACCGACGCCTGCCACGCAGTATGGAAAGATGCTGAGCGCATGCTGGCTGACCCCGAGATTTACCTGGTGGTACTCGATGAAATCACCTACATGCTTAAATTTGGCTACTTAGAGATCGAGGCGGTTAAAAAGGCGCTGGAGAATCGCCCGGCAGAACAAACGGTGATTATTACTGGCCGCAACGCGCACCGCGAACTCATCGCCATGGCCGATACGGTGACCGAGATGCAGGAAGTCCGCCACGCCTTCAACAACGGCCTGCAGGCGCGCCGAGGTATTGATTTTTAATTATCAACGTTCGATGCAACAAAAAGGGGCAGCTTGGTTTTGAACATCGGTTTTGAAAAACCTAGCGGCCCCTTTTTTCATCTACTGATTTTTTTCAGCGACTGACCAACCATCAGCGTAAAGCGTCGTTAGCTATCGAACGGGTTACGCAGAATAATCGTTTCCATGCGGTCAGGGCCGGTGGAAATGATATCGATGCTGGTACCCACCTTCGCTTCGAGGTAGCTGATGTAAGCGCGAGCATTGGCAGGCAAATCTTCGACCCGTTTAGCGCCCAGGGTCGATTCTTTCCAGCCCGGCAAGTCTTCATAAAGCGGCTCGATGGCTTCAAAACCTTCCGAATCCACTGGGTTTTCCAGCACTTCACCGTCTTTACTGCGATAGCCAACGCAAACGCGGATATTTTCTAGCCCGTCCAGCACGTCAAGCTTGGTCAAGCAGATACCGGATACTGAGTTGATTTGCACCGCGTGACGCAGCGCTACCGCATCAAACCAGCCGCAGCGGCGCGCACGCCCGGTAGTTGCACCAAACTCATGGCCACGTTCGGCAAGGTGGCGGCCATCAACGTCAAACAGTTCCGTGGGGAACGGGCCAGAGCCCACGCGGGTTGTGTACGCTTTGGTGATACCTAGCACGTAGTCTAAATACAGCGGGCCAACGCCAGAACCGGTAGCAACACCCCCAGCAGTGGTGTTTGAGCTGGTAACGTAGGGGTAGGTACCGTGATCGATATCCAGCAGCGAGCCTTGCGCGCCTTCAAACAGGATATTCTCGCCGGCCTTACGCAGGTCGTGCACCATGCTGACAGTGTCACACACCATAGGGCGCAGCTCTTCTGCCATCTGCATCGCGGTGTCTAGCACTTCTTGGAAATCGACCGCTGGTTCGCCGTGATAATTGACCAGCACAAAGTTGTGATAGTCGAGCACCTCACCCAACTTAGAAGCAAAGCGCTCGCGGTGTAGCATATCGCCCAAGCGTAGGCCACGGCGAGCGACTTTATCTTCGTAGGCAGGCCCAATACCACGCCCTGTGGTGCCAATTTTGGCGATCCCGCGGGCTTTTTCACGGGCCTGATCCAAACGCACATGATAAGGCAGAATCAGCGGGCAGGCAGGCGACAAACGCAGGCGTTCACGCACGGGTACGCCTTTGTATTCCAGCTCACGGATCTCTTTGATCAGCGCTTCAGGTGAAAGCACCACACCATTGCCAATCACGCAGGTTGTGCCTGGGCGCAACACGCCAGAGGGAATCAGGTGAAGAACGGTTTTTTCACCGTCAATAACCAGTGTGTGCCCCGCATTGTGACCACCCTGAAAACGCACCACGGCGGATGCTGACTCAGTAAGCAGATCAACAATTTTACCTTTGCCTTCGTCACCCCATTGGGTTCCAAGCACTACGACATTCTTACCCATTATGATGCACTCGTCTCTTGTGTCAGGGTCGTTGGCTGCCAACGACCATCGATAAGCTCAAGACAGCGGTCACAGTCGTGCTCCGCTGGCCCGGTACGCTGCCCTGGCAGCGCTTGAATCACGCGTTCCCCCTGCTTGCGCAGTGCGACAACAGCAGCATTGAGCGACTCGTCCTGCTTAGCTGGCGACCAGATACCGCCGCGACTAGGCGACGCCTTCGCTAACGATGCCAACTGCTTCAAGTCCATCGAAAAGCCAGTGGCCGGACGCGCACGACCGAAGGCCCGTCCAGTATCGTCGTAACGCCCACCTTTGGCGAGCGCATGCCCGTAACCCGGCACGTAAGCGGCAAACATCATACCCGTATGGTATTGATAGCCGCGCAGCTCTGCCAGGTCAAAATAGAGCGATACATCAAAGCGCGCCAGCACACTTTCATAGAGCGCATCTAATTGATCAAGTGCTGCCATGACCGGCTCAGGCGCGCCGGCAAAGCGTTCTCGGGCTTGGCGTAAAATATCCGCTCCGCCGTGTAACTCACCCAGCGCTAATAGCATGTCGGCTAGTGCTGGGTCGCTAACGCTGGCCTGCACCTGCTGGGCTAGTTGGTTGGGGGATTTTAGCGCCAGCGCTTCAAATAGTGCACTCTCTTGCTCATCACTTAACGCGGCTGCTTCGACAAGACTACGGTAAATACCGATATGCCCAAGCGCTAAGTGCAACTCTTGCGCACCCGCGGCTCTCAAGCTGGCCAGCGCTAAGTGAATAATTTCACTGTCAGCCTCTAGGCCGGCATGACCAAACAGCTCTGCCCCTACCTGCACGGGGCTACGCCCCCCTTGATGCTGGTCTGACTTGGCACGCAGCACATTGGTGCAGTAGCACAAGCGCACCGGGCCATGGCGCTTTAAGGAGTGGGCGTCTATGCGTGCTACCTGCGGCGTGACATCCGCCGAGGCGCCCATCATACGGCCAGTGAGTTGGTCAGTCAGCTTAAAGGTCTGAAGATCAAGGTCGGTACCGGTGCCGGTTAGTAAGGAGTCCAAAAACTCCACCGGTGGCGGCATTACTTGGTCATAGCCCCAGCAGTGATAAAGATCGAGCAGCGCACGGCGCAGCTCTTCCATGCGGCTTGCCTGAGGTGGAAGCACCTCATCCATGCCGTCGGGCAATAGCCAGCGGTCAGCGATGGTCATGTGAACAATCCTGCAAGACGATAAAGGCCCAACAACTTCAAGCAGTAACCACATAAAGCCAGTTACTACGTTTGCGTTAAATGAGGGCCACAAAAAAACCGGGCGACGCCCGGTTAACAAATTCTATCACGTTTACGAGCCGGATGAACCCCGCCTGGCCGTGGGAATGCCTAGACGGGAAACACCTGCCAAAGCTGACTACTCGCCGGCGCTATTTTCTGGCTCAGGATTGCGCAAATAGCGGAAGAACTCGCTATTTGGCTCCAATACCATCAAGTTGCCATCGTCAGCAAAGCTTTCACGATAGGCGTTCAGGCTACGCCAGAAAGAGAAGAACTCATGGTCTTGGCCATACGCTTCGGAAAAGATTGCCGCAGCTTGGGCATCACCTTCACCGCGCAGCGTTTCTGAGCGCTCGTTGGCTTGGGCAAGCAATACGTGACGGCGGCGATCCGCATTAGCGCGAATACGCTCAGCCTCTTCCTGACCCTGAGCGCGCCACTCGCGAGCTTCACGCTCACGCTCTGAACGCATACGTTCGAAAACTGCGGCAGAAACGTCTTCAGGTAGATCAATCCGCTTAATACGGATATCACGAATCGCCACACCTAACTCTTCACGCATCAGCTCGTCGAGCTCTGCGGTGGAGCCAGTCATCAGGTCATCACGCCGCTCGGCAATAATTTCCTGAAGGTTCAAGCGACCAAACTCGTTACGCAGGCTTTCATCCACTCGCGGCTGAATCAAGCGGATAGCTATCAGCTCATCGCCTGCCGTCGCTTCGTAATAGCGCGTGGGATTAACCACCTGCCATTTAACGTAGGAGTCGACGATCACCGCTTTCTGCTCTAGCGTCAGGTAGCGGCTGGTATCGGTATCCAGCGTTAATAGCCGAGTGTCAAACTTGCGAATCGTTTGGGCAATCGGCACCTTGGCATGTAAGCCAGGCTGAATATTCTCTTCAATGACTTCACCAAAACGCAGTTTCACGGCGCGTTCGGTTTCATCTACCACGTACAGAGTGTTGCTTGCTAACCACGCGACGGCGGCCAAACCACCAACAATCAGCAGGGATCGATTATTAATCATTTACCGGCCCTCCCTGCGGATGGAGCTACTATTGGTATTTCCTGAAGAGCCGCTTTGCGTGTTGCGTAAACGCTCAAGCACAGCGGGATCTAACGACTCTTCACTGCTATTTGTATTGCTGCTAGACGCTGAGCTGCTTCGATTGCCACTGCTGCCGCGCAGTTGATCCAGCGGAAGATACATTAATGGGGCATTTTCGCTAACATCTAACAGCACCTTCGGTGAATTACCGAACACTTCTTCCATCGTATCGAGGTACATACGCTCGCGCATAATTGCCGGCGCATTACGGTACTCGGTTAACAGCGAATTAAAGCGGTTGGTTTGACCTTGCGCTTCAGCCACGACTGACTCGCGGTAACCTTGACCCTGTTCAACGATACGTTGCGCCTGACCTTGGGCAGCCGGAATAATCGCGTTGGCGTAAGCCATCCCTTCGTTAATCGTGCGCTGACGATCTTCACGGGCACGAATAACGTCATCGAAGGCGTCTATTACTGGTGCAGGCGCAGACGTCGACTCAATGTTGATGGTTTGTAGACGAATACCGGTACCGTAATTATCCAGATAGGACTGTAAACGGCTGGTGACAGAGCTACCCAGAATCTCACGACCTGACGTCAGGATATCGATCATATCGGTACCGCCAACCACATGGCGCAGTGCCGAATCCAGGGCATTTTCAATCGAAATAGCCGGGTCACGAACGTTCAATACGAAATCACGCGGGTTAGCGACTTGATACTGCGCGGAGATTTCTACTTCAACAATATTTTCATCACGGGTCAGCATTGATTGCGTTTGGGTCAATGAGCGTACACGCGTCACATTCACCATTCGCACCTCGTCAATCAGCGGCGGATTCCACTGCAGACCAGGCTCTACAATGCCCTGGTATTCACCAAAGCGCAGAACAACGCCACGTTCAGATTGGTCAACCAGGTAGAAACCCATCGCCGCCCAGATAGCAAGCGCAACAACAACGAGCAGGCCAGGCAACGCAAAGGGATTGCGGCTTTTGTCACCACCGCCACCGCTGGTTTTTTTACCGCCGCCTTTCTTACCACCGCCTAGCATGCCGTTGAGCTTGTCCTGAAACTTTTTCAGCGCTTCATCCAGGTCAGGAGGGCCTTGGTTATTACCTCCTTTATTGCCATTATTGCCGCCGCCACCGCTGTTGCCACCACGGTTTCCATCACCGTCGTTTCCACCGCGTCGGCCGCCGCCACTCCACGGGTCATGCTGGTTGCCACCACCAGGCTCATTCCAGGCCATACTTCGTCTCCACTAAGGTATTCGCTAACGCTGGCGACATCGCTCGCAGGCTCAGCCACCGCGTTTTGATATTATTGCTCTATAAATCTTGTACCATTTTTATACGAAACAGAATACTAGCAGCGCACTAAACGTCATAATAGATAGGCGTCGTAATGGATAGCCTACCACTCATCGGTTTCACGTAGTGCTTTAGGTAAATACGTATTGGATCGCTCACCCAATTGCGCCATCAACTGATTAAAATCACGTCGTGGCAAGCGCACATCCAGCACAGAGTGACCTTGTTCATCAAAAGCCTCTTCGCGAACGGCATTAAGCTCATGCAGGCCAGCGCGCAGCTTACCTTGCTCAGGGCTGAGTGTCAGCGAAAAGCCAATGACATCATTTGCCAAGCGTTCGGTAAGTGCTTCGTGTAGCAGCTCAAGCCCTTGCCCCTGCTGAGCCGAGAGCCACACAACTTCCGGCACACCTTGGCCGTCACGTTCAATACGTGGCGCGCTATCGAGCTTATCAATTTTATTCATGACTTTAAGCACCGGCACATCATCAGCACCGATCTCTTTGAGCACCAAATCCACCTGTTCTACGTTTAGCTCGCGATCAGGGTCAGCGGCGTCAATCACATGAACTAGCAGCGTTGCTTCGGATGCTTCTTGCAGCGTTGCTTGAAACGCCTCCACCAACTTGTGTGGCAAGTGGCGAATAAAACCAACGGTATCAGCCAACACGACAGGGCCAACGTCTTCAATTTCCAGCCGGCGCAGCGTAGGGTCAAGCGTCGCAAAAAGCTGGTCGGCGGCGTACACCTCAGCATTGGTCAACGCATTAAACAGCGTCGATTTACCGGCGTTGGTGTAACCCACTAATGAAACGCTATGAATTTCAGCGCGGGCACGGGCACGACGGTTTTGGTCGCGCTGGCTGCGTACTTTATCAAGCCGCTTATGTATCGACTTAATTCGCCCGCGCAAAAGACGACGGTCAGTTTCAAGCTGCGTTTCACCTGGCCCGCGCAGGCCAATGCCGCCTTTTTGGCGTTCAAGGTGTGTCCACCCGCGTACTAGGCGAGTCGACATATATTCAAGCTGGGCAAGCTCGACTTGCAGCTTACCTTCATGGGTTCTTGCCCGTTGCGCAAAAATATCGAGAATCAGACCGGTACGGTCAAGCACTCGGCACTTGAGCTCTTGCTCTACATTGCGCTCTTGAGAGGGGCTTAAGCTGTGGTTGAAGATCACCAGTTCTGCTGCGTGAGCCGCGAGCAATGCTCGCAGCTCTTCCAACTTACCTGACCCAATAAACGTGCGTGAATCAGGGCGGTGTCGGCTAGCAGTGAGTAGAGTCGCAGGCTCTGCACCAGCAGAGCGTACGAGCTCTAAAAACTCACCCGGGTCTTCACGTTTTTGTTCATCATGGAAATCGACGTGAACAAGAACTGCCGTTTCACCGGCGTCTGGGCGTTCGAAAAACAATCAATACCTCGTGGACTCTCATGCTTATCCAGCGGTGTTAAATCTCTGCATCCTGCTCTGCCGGGTCTTGCGCAGGCAAGCGCACGTTACGAGATGGCACAACCGTGGAAATAGCGTGTTTATAAACCATCTGACTTACGGTATTACGCAACAAGATCACAAACTGGTCAAACGATTCGATCTGGCCTTGCAACTTAATGCCGTTGACCAAAAAGATGGAGACCGGAATGCGCTCCTTGCGCAAAATATTCAAGTACGGGTCTTGAAGGGACTGCCCTTTGGACATGTTGCTCTCCCTAAAACTGTCGTTGGGGTTAATTATCAAATGGCGTGCCCTACTGGTGCTACGCCGCACTATTATTTACTGCCCGAAAGGCCAACTAATGCCCAAAGAGCCTAGTGTTGCCCGAAAGGCTCAGTTATTCAGCCACTCGAAAACACACATTTACCAAATAACTATCTTAAAGCACAATCTTGAAGGACTATCTTACGCTAAGCACCGCTTTCACGCACGAATTTCAGCACCTTATCCAAAGCGTCAGAGCGCTGAGAATCTACCCATTCAAGTTCTGGCCAACTTCTCAACCACGTTAGCTGACGCTTTGCGAGCTGACGCGTTGCAATTATCCCGCGCTCAACGAGCGTGGCGTAATCATACTTACCTTCAAGGTAGTCCCACACTTGGCGATAGCCAACGCTCTTCATCGCTGGAAGACCTAAATGTAAGTCATTACGCTTTTTGAGGGCGGCCACTTCATTTATCAAGCCCTCGCCAAGCATTACTTCAAAACGCTTAGCAATACGCTGGTGCAAAAAAGCACGATCACTTGGCGCTAACGCTATCGACAACACCCGCCATGGAAAGGTTTCCGGCTGCTGTTCCGCCCATAACTCGCTCATCGGACGGCCACTGGCGTAATACACTTCCAACGCGCGCATTAAGCGCTGAGGGTCATTGGGGTGGATACGCTGTGCAGACACTGAATCCACTGCTAACAGCTGTTTATGCAGTGAGTTAAGCCCTTCCGCTTGCCACTGCGCCTCAAGCTGCTGACGTATAGCAGGATCTGCTGAAGGCAAATTCGCCACACCTTCTAGCAACCGCTTGTAGTAAAGCATGGTGCCCCCCACTAAGAGCGGCACCTTGCCTGCCGTGCTAATTTGTCGCATATGCGCCAGCGCATCTTCGCGAAAATCAGCGGCGGAATATGGCTCGGAAGGGTCTCGGATATCAATTAAGCGATGGGGAGCACGGGCAAGCTCAGCAGCGCTAGGCTTTGCACTGCCAATATCCATGCTGCGATAGACCATAGCCGAATCAACGCTAATCAGCTCATGCCCCAGGCGCTCATGAAGCGCAATCGCGGTATCCGTTTTACCCGCGGCGGTAGGACCCATTAAAAAAATCGCCCAAGGGCGCGTATCTTCCATGCGCGGTAAAACTCCCATCAGTAAGGGATTGTCGATTAAACAGGTTTTATTGGCCGCGCAGAAACAATCGATCGAGCGCTTTGAGGCCCATTTGCGTCCATGTAGGACGACCATGGTTACACTGGTCGCTGCGCTCAGTGCGCTCCATATCGCGCAGTAAGGCGTTCATTTCATCAAGGGTAAGGCGTCGATTAGCACGCACGCTCCCGTGACACGCCATGGTGGAGAGCAACTCATGTAGTCGCGTTTCAATCTGATGAGTACGCCCGAAGCGTGCTAGCTCTTCCAGCATTTGATGTACCAAGGCTTCAGGGTCAGCCTGGGCCAGCAAAGCGGGCAATTGGCGCACGAGTAGGGTTTCTGGCCCTGCGATATCCAACTCAACACCCAGCTTTGCGATAGCTGCTTGCTCACTTTCGGCTGTCGCTACTTCTGCCCGGCTAGCCGCAATGGAAACCGGCACTAGCAGCGGCTGAGCATCAAGCCCTTTAGCGGCGGCCAACTGAGCTTTCATTCGCTCGTAAACAATCCGCTCGTGGGCAGCGTGCATATCCACAAGCACTAAGCCCTGGGCGTTCTGTGCAACAATATAGATACCGTGCAACTGGCCCAACGCGAATCCCAACGGCGGCGGCGCAGTGGGGTCGTCATCGGGCATCATCTGCGGGACTTCACGCACTTCGTTAGCGGTTTCTCTACTAGCCCATTCATTTGGGGCACTCGCCTGGGGCGTTAATAGCGAGGCTTCATGATTGGGGTGCAATGCCTGATACCCCTGCATAAAGCGTCGAACGCGCTCAGCACCGGGATGCCGGTCTGGCGAATGCGTTAGTGCAATACCCTGCTGCTGCCAACGGGGCTGTTCGGCGCTTGCTGCTAAATGTTCACCTGAACGTTCGCTTGTTTGCTCCCCACCCTGAGGCGATGCGCCTAGGCTATCAACTGAATGGGCATTGGCATCAGCATCGGCACTGCCCTCTTCGCTGTTCTCGGCGGGTTTGGCAGACGCCAAGCAGTGGTGCAGGCTCGAATAGAGAAAGTCGTGCACCATGCGGCCATCACGAAAGCGCACTTCATGTTTGGTGGGGTGAACGTTGACATCGACAACGTCTGGGTCAAGCGCAAGATAAAGCACGAATACCGGGTGGCGGCCATTAAACAGCACATCACGGTAGGCTTGGCGCACCGCATGGGCGACCAAGCGGTCACGCACCACGCGCCCGTTAACGAAAAAGTACTGCTGGTCGGCCTGCGAGCGAGAATGGGTAGGCAAACCCACCCAGCCGCTTAGCCGCAAGCCGCCTGCCTCGCGTTCGATATAACGGGCGTGCTCGATAAAGTTTTTGCCCAGTAGCGAGGCAATTCGCCGCTCGCGAGCACTGGCAGAGTGCCCGGCAGGCAGCTGATGAATCACCTTTTGGTTGTGGCGCAACACCCAGGCAATGTCGTAACGCGATAACGCCTGGCGGCGAAACGCCTCTTCTACATGGGCAAATTCGGTCTTTTCAGTGCGCAGAAACTTGCGCCGAGCAGGGGTATTAAAAAACAGATCGCGCACGCTGACGCTAGTGCCACGGGGGTGCGGCGCAGGGGTTACCCGCGCCTCCATTCCTCGCCCTTCTGCCACCACTCGCCAGCCTTGGCGTGGGTCATCGTCAGCATTAGAAATCAGTTCAAGCCGCGAGACAGAGCTAATGGACGCCAACGCTTCGCCACGAAAACCTAGCGAACTAACGCCCTCCAAATCTTCCAAGCTGCCGATTTTACTGGTCGCATGGCGCGCCAGAGCCAGCGGCAAGTCCTCTTCACCAATGCCAATACCGTCGTCGCGCACTTTAATCAGCCGCGCACCGCCCTGTTCAATCTCCACTTCAATGCGCTGGCTACCCGCATCGATGGCGTTTTCAATCAGCTCTTTGGTGACCGACGAGGGGCGCTCAACCACTTCGCCAGCGGCAATCTGGTTGGCCAGCCGTGGGTCGAGCACATGAATACGCGGTGCGCTAGACGTCATATCAGTCAACACTCAGTCTCATAAAACAGCCTCATGAACGGGGAATCTGTAGCACTTGGCCAACGCGGATCACATCGCCATTGATGTCATTGGCCTGCTTAAGCTGATTAACCGGCACGCCGTGGCGCACTGCAATCGCTGACAGGGTATCGCCAGACTGAATACGGTACTCGTTACCCGAAGGGCGGCGCTGGTTATCGCGCTGCCAGGCGAGCAGACTAGCGGGCGGTGGGTAGCGCTGAAAGTGCTCGCGCAAACCACTGAAAATTGCCTGAGAAAGCCCTGACTGATGCACCGGGTCGCGCAGACGACGCTCTTCATCGGGGTTGGAAATAAAGCCAACCTCAATCAATAGCGAGGGTATATCAGGCGATTTCAGCACCATAAAACCGGCTTGCTCCACCCGAGATTTATGCAGCCGATTAACCCGACCCAACTGCTCTAGCACCTGCCCCCCAATCGACAGCGAGTCATTGAGCGTGGCGGTCATGGTCAAATCCAACAGCACGCCACGCAACACTTGGTCTTTATCACGTAGCGACAGGCTGCCATCAACACCACCGATCAGATCAGAGCGGTTCTCGCTATCGGCCAGCCACTGGGCCGTTTCAGAGGTGGCACCGCGCTGCGAAAGCGCATAAACCGAACTGCCTTGCGGGCGCGGGCTAGTGAAGGCATCGGCATGTATTGACACAAAGAAATCTGCTTTCTGATCACGCGCCAACGCCGTGCGCTGGCGCAGCCCTAAATAGTAATCGCCATCGCGCACCAGCACGGCTTTGAACCCTTCAGTGCCGTTGACTTGCGCCGCTAAACGACGGGCAATTTCCAACACCACATCTTTTTCGCGCGTTCCTGCAGGGCCGATGGCACCGGGGTCTTCACCGCCGTGGCCGGCGTCAACCGCAATAATAATATCTCTACGCGGGTGCGCTCTTGCCTCTTGCACTTCTACTGGCGGGCTTGGCACAGGAGTCGCCACACTACCCGGCACCTGCTGCTGTGCGGTCGCACGCTGAGACTGAATTTCCTGGTCTCGAATCATCGCCTCAATAGGGTCGATCGGGTTCTCAACGGCGCTTTCACCGGGATATTCCAGATCAACGACCAGCCGATGACCGTATTGGTCGTTAGGTGTCAGGGTAAAATGGCGCGGCTCAATGTCTCGATTGAGTTCAAGCACTACCCGCAGGCCGCCGCCATCGCGGATGCCGGTGCGCACCGAGGTAATCGCACTGTCATGCAACGGCAGTGTGCTGGGGTCGGTGTCCATTTGGGTGTCGTCCAAATCAATCACCAAACGCGCTGGGTTTTCCAACGAAAATACATTGGCATTCGTGGCCGAGGAAAGATCAAAGACCAGCCGCGCATGGTCTGGTGCCGCCCACAGGCGCATACTTTCCACGCTGGACGCTTGAACATCAATCGCCGCTAGGGCCAAAAAACTGGCGGCTAACAAACGATAGACATGTACCGCTATGTCTTTCATTTCCATTGAATCACACCGTTCTCCAGCTGATTGGAACTTAACTCATCTTGTAAACCTGGCCTGCCTGGTAAACGTGTTCTGTCGTGTAATCGTGCAAGCGCCTGCTCACCCTTATCGCTGCAAGCCGTTAAGGCCACTAGGCGACCTTGAGCAGCCACTTCCAACATCAGGCGAAGATCAGGCGTAGGCAGCCAGCCCTCACCGCGGCTAGGCCATTCAACAAGAATAAGTGCATCGTCGGCAAACACATCGCGGCCACCGATAAACTCAAGCTCTTCAGGGTCAGACAGACGGTACAAATCGAGATGATAAATCCGCTGGGAGCCCAGTTCGTAAGGCTCCACCAGCGTGTAGGTAGGGCTTTTGACTGCCCCTTGATGGCCGTAAGCTCGCAGAATACCACGTGTTAGCGTGGTTTTACCGGCACCCAGCTCACCTTCAAGATACACCAGCCCGCGCCCTTGCAACGCAAGCCCGAGCGCTTCGCCAAAGCCAACCTGAGCCTCTTCATTGTCTAATTGCACCTGCATGTGGGCTGCCTTCAAGGATTAATCAATTTTCGCGCATAGGATGCCAGATCACTCGCCAGCAGGCCACGCTCGCCTTCCTGTTCTGCCGCGCGGTCTGCCGCTAACGCATGCACCATGGTGGCCAGCCAAGCGCTCAATTCCATGCCACTATACTGGGCAACCAAGGCACCACGCTGGGCAACCAAGGCACCCAACATGCCGCTGAGCGCATCGCCCATGCCGCCACTCGCCATACCCGGGTTGCCGTAAGGGCAAACCACCAAGCCGCTGGGGCCTGCGATGAGACTACCCGCGCCTTTTAAAATCACCACGCCGCCTCGCGCTCGCTGCAGCGCCTGAACGGCGACGGGGCGATCCGCTTGGATATCAGCGACAGAACAGTTCAATAGCCGCGCGGCTTCCCCTGGGTGCGGGGTCAATATCCAGTTATCGCGGCGAACATCCGGCCACTGGCGCGCCAACAAGTTTAGACCATCAGCATCGACCACCAACGGGGCGTTTGACTGCAGCGCGCTTTGCAGCACCGCTTGCCCCCAGGCGGCCTGCCCCAGCCCCGGCCCTACCACCACAACGTCGGCGCTTTTGGGTAACTCGCTCGCCTCTGCGCCACCTCGTATACCGTGCGCCATCACTTCTGGGCAGCGTACCAGGCTTGCAACAACGTGTTCAGGGGCGGTTGCCAAACTCACTTTGCCCGCGCCCAGCCTTGCAGCCGCTTGGCACGCCAAGAGCGCCGCTCCGCCAAATCCGGGGGCACCACCCATCACCAGCACGTGGCCCATATCGCCTTTATGGCTGGTGCGCAGGCGGGGCACGAAGGCGTCTGCCAGCAGCGAATCATCCAAGCGCCAAGCCGTGGCTGGAATATCAAAATAGGCCTGGGCTTTAACGCCCAGCGGGCGAAAATCGATCTCCCCCGTATAGGCCGGTGCATCACCCGTATGCAAACCAATTTTATCGCCAATAAATGTCACCGTGCAGGCCGCCTTAACGGCAACCCCTGGCACAGCGCCGGTGTCAGCGACTAATCCTGAGGGAATATCAATTGCCAGTACCGGCCGATGCGCGGCATTGATCATTTCAATCGCACGCTTGAAGCGCCCTTCCACTTCGCCGGTCAAACCGGTGCCAAGCAGCGCATCAACAATGACTTCCCCGCCCAATTCAGTGCCAGCGTGCCATTCTTCACAGCCCACCCCAGCCGAGGTTGCCAGCTGTGCTGCGCGAGCCGCGTCGCCGCTTAGCGCATCAAGCGGCTTCAGGGTAACCCGCTGCACTTTGAGGCCAGACTGCATGGCAAGCGCGGCGAACACATGGCCATCGCCACCGTTGTTACCATTTCCACACATCACGGTTAAGCTGCGCGCCTGGGGCCAGCGTGAACGGAAACTGTGCCAGGCACTTGAAGCGGCGCGCTGCATTAATGCAAAACCATCGATGCCACCGGCAATCGTGCGTCGATCCAGTTCGCGCACCTGGGCGGCTTTGTATAGCGGGCGTAGCATGGAAGTATTCGGGACCGTCACGATCGCTCCTTTCACATGTTTCAGGACACATGTTTTGATGGCTGCTAATGCGTTAGCATAGCGCGCTTATTACGCTAATTTATATGACTCACTATGCCGGATTCCACTGCCCTTGCACGCTCACGCCACGTAATGACTGACCCAACGCTTGCTCGCCTTGCCGAACTGATTAAAACCTGGGGGCGCGAGCTGGGCTTTCAGCAAGTGGGCATCACTGATATTGACCTGTCGGCGCATGAAGCCCACCTCGACGCGTGGCTGGAAAAAGGCTACCAGGGCGAAATGGGCTTTATGGCCAAGCATGGCACCAAGCGCACCCGCCCGGCAGAGCTTGAACCCGGCACTCAGCGCATTATCAGCGTGCGCATGGATTACCTGCCCGCCGAGGTGGAAAGCACCAAGGTACTTGGCCAGCCCAGCCGCGCCTATGTATCCCGCTACGCCCTGGGGCGCGATTATCACAAGCTAATGCGCAAACGGTTAGCCCTTTTAGCAAAAAAAATTGAGCAGGAAGTCGGCGACTTCGGCTACCGCGCGTTTGTCGACTCAGCGCCGGTGATGGAACGCGCGCTGGCTCAAAAAGCGGGGCTTGGCTGGTTTGGCAAAAACGCCATGCTGCTCAACCCCAAAGCGGGCTCGCTGTTTTTTCTTGGCGAACTCTACACCAACCTACCGCTGCCCATTGATGCGCCGTTTGAACACGAACACTGCGGCAGCTGCAGCGCTTGCCGCACCGCCTGCCCCACTGGCGCGATTGTCGACGACAAAGTGGTCGACTCGAAAAAGTGCATTTCGTATCTCACCATCGAACTGCATGGCGCTATTCCCGTTGAGTTTCGCCGCGCCATGGGCAACCGTATTTACGGCTGCGACGACTGCCAACTGGTCTGCCCTTTTACTCGTTTTACCCATATCACCCAGGAAGATGACTTTGCGCCGCGCCATGACTTAGACCGCGCCTCGCTTATCAGCCTATTTTCCTGGGGCGAAGGGGAGTTTTTGGACAAAACCGCCGGCAGCCCCATTCGGCGTATTGGCTATCAACGCTGGCTGCGCAATATCGCCATCGGCCTGGGTAACGCGCCTTGGAGCGAGGCCGTGGAAGCCGCACTCTGGGCACGTAGAGCCTACCCAAGCGCACTGGTACGTGAACACGTCGCCTGGGCGCTTGAGGAGCAGTGCCAAAAGCGCAGTGAGCGCATTGCTACGGACGCGCCTTAAACGCTGCTCTTCTTAACGGCTGTTCTTAACGGCTCTTTTCAAGAGCTATTCTTCTTCGTCGCTGCTTTGATCAACGCACAAAAACGTAGCGCGGTAATGAGCAAGTTCAGCAATTGACTCTTTAATATCGTCCATCGCCAGGTGTACGTTTTGCTTGCTAAAGCCCGCCAACGCGCCGGGGTTCCAACGTTTCGCCAACTCTTTCAGCGTCGAAACGTCTAGGTTGCGGTAGTGGAAAAAGTCGAGCAGCGCAGGCATCTCACGCTCTAAAAAACGTCGATCCTGATGAATACTGTTGCCACACATCGGCGACGAACCCGCCACCACATACTGCTGCAGAAACGCTAAGGTTTGCTGCTCGGCTGCGGCCGTGTCTACTTGGCTGGCTTTCACCCGCGCGACTAAGCCTGATTCGCCGTGGGTTTTCTGATTCCATTCATCCATCTGCGCCAGCAGGCTGTCGGGCTGCTTCACCGCAATCACCGGCCCTTCCGCGACCACGTTCAAATCCGCATCCGTAATGAGTGTCGCCACCTCAATAATGCGCTCTTTATTAGGGTCTAGGCCGGTCATTTCTAGGTCAATCCAGACCAGCAAGTCATCCCGTGGCACCGCTGAACCCGTGGCTGGAGTCATCGCTTCATTACTCATTACCGTTATCCTTTTAGCAAATTGGCCATCATCAGGGTGCAAGTGTGCCTCAAATAGGCGAGTCAAGCAGCTATACAAGACACGACAGCTCACCTACTAGGTAGGTACAATGGCGTTTATTGTTCCCAGTATTGTACCTAGCATCGGGTAATCATGAGCAAACGTAAATTAAGTCGCCAGCAGCAATGGCGAGTCGAGAAAGTCCAGGCGGAACGTGCCCAGCGCGCTGAAAAGCGCGACGTGCAAGACGCTGAAAAACTCGCTGCCGGCGAATACGGTGCCGAACAGCCGGGCCGCGTCGTTGCTCACTTTGGGCGCACGCTAGAGGTGCGCAACAGCAACAATGAACCGGTGCGCTGCCACTTACGCGCCAACCTGGATGGCTTGGTGACCGGCGATCGGGTGATATGGCGCGCAGGGCAAGAAGGCTCTGGCGTGGTGGTTGCCCGGGAAGAACGCGACAGCGTGCTGAAACGCCCAGATGCTCGCGGCCTGCTCAAACCGGTGGCCGCCAATATTGATCAGCTGCTGATTGTGTTTGCGGTGGAACCCGCGCCCCACGCCAATCTCATCGACCGCTACCTGGTGGCCGCTGAAGCCACTGGCATTGCGCCAGTGCTGGTGCTCAACAAAACCGACCTACTGCCGGAAGATGGCGGCGAGCTGGGTAAACTATTAGAGCGCTATCGCGCGCTAGGTTATCCCGTGGTGCGCACCACCACCGCCACCGAAAACGGGCTAGACGAGCTACGTAGCCAGCTGGAAGGGCGCACTTCGGTATTCGTTGGCCAAAGCGGCGTGGGCAAGTCATCGCTGATTGACCTACTGCTCCCCGACGAGACCCTGCGCATTGGCGCGCTCTCGGAAGACTCTCGCAAAGGCACCCACACCACTACCACAGCACGCCTTTACACCATGAGCCGCGCTGAAGTGGCCGACGGCGACCTGATCGACTCACCGGGTATTCGCGAGTTTGGTTTGGTGCACCTTAACGAGCAGGAAGTCACCGACGGCTTTATTGAATTTCACGACTATATTGGTCACTGCCGCTTCCGTGACTGCCGCCACCGCAATGAGCCAGGCTGCGCTTTACTCGCAGCGGTCGAGGCAGGCAAGATTCACCCAGCACGCTTTGCCAGCTATCGGCGCATTCTTGATAGCCTGGATAGCTAACGTTTACGGAAGGAGTGACCCATGAGTATTGAGCGCCAATCGTCGGAATCCAACCTGCTGCCGCTGATCGTTGAACCCGAACAGCTGCAAGAGCACTTAGATGACCCACAGCTGCTGATTATCGATGTGCCGGCAAATAGCGACAGTTATCGCCAAGGGCATGTACCCGGCGCTGTTTTTCTCGATTTTCGCTATTTGATGCGCGGTGACGGGCCAGTGCCCAATGATGTTCCCAGCGTCGAGGCGCTATCACGGTTATTTAGCACGTTAGGCTTAACCCGAGACACCCATGTCGTTGCTTACGACGACGAAGGCGGCGGCTGGGCGGCGCGGTTACTGTGGACACTAGAGCTGATTGGCCACACCCGCTACTCTTACTTAAACGGTGGCATTCACGCTTGGCGCGATGCGGGTTTTGCAGAGAGCACTGAGCCTACAGCCCTCACGCCAAGCGATTATCATGCCGAGACTCTTAACCCCAACACCCTGATCACCTGTGAAGAAATCAAAGAAAAACTGGGCGACAGGCAGTTCGCGGTTTGGGATGCGCGCTCCAAAGATGAGTACGATGGCGTAAGAGGCAACAACCAGCATCTGGGCCATATACCGGGCGCTGTGAATATGGACTGGCTAGACGCCATGGACCGTAACCGCGCACTGCGCATTCGCGATTACGCCGAACTGATAACCGAGCTGGGCGCTCTTGGCCTAACGCCGGATATGGAAATTGCCACTCACTGCCAAAGCCACCACCGCAGCAGCTTTACCTGGCTGGTCGGCAAGGCGCTGGGCTTTAATATACGCGGTTACGCGGGTTCCTGGAGTGAATGGGGCAACCGCGACGATACACCGATCGAGAAGTGAACCTATTATCGAAAAGCGAACCCATTATCGAAAAGCGAACCCATTACTGTGATTGTTTCCCAAAAAGCCTTTTCGCTACTCCAATACCCGCTGCCGCACCACGCGATTTCACGCCTGATCGGCAAGCTCGCCCAGTGCGATAACCCCTGGGTGAAGGACACGCTGATCAAAGCGTTTATCAAACGCTTTAACGTGGATATGAGCCAAGCGTTGGAGCCAAACCCCACTGCTTACGCCACGTTCAACGACTTTTTCACCCGGGCACTCAAAGCCGATGCACGCCCCCTGGGCGACGGCATTTTAAGCCCTGCTGATGGCGTACTATCGCAATACGGTCGCTTGCAGGCCGGCCAACTGGTGCAGGCCAAAGGCCACACCTACTCCGCGCAAACCTTACTGGGCGGCGATACGGCGCTGGCAGAGGAATTCTTAGGCGGCAGCTTTGCCACCGTTTACCTTTCCCCGCGGGACTACCACCGAGTGCATATGCCGGTCACCGGCACGCTGCGGGAAATGATCTACGTACCGGGCAGGCTCTTTTCGGTAAACCAAGCCACCGCCACTTACGTACCCGGCCTGTTTGCTCGCAATGAGCGCCTGGTATGTATTTTTGATACCGAGCACGGCCCCATGGCCATGGTATTGGTGGGCGCAATGATTGTGGCGGCGATTGAAACGGTTTGGTCAGGCCAGGTAACACCGCTTTCCGGGCACCCTCAGCGCATACCGTTTGGCCAACCCATCACGTTAGAAAAAGGCGCGGAGATGGGGCGTTTTAAGCTCGGCTCCACGGTGGTGATGTGCTTCGCCAAACCGGTCAATTTCACAGAGCGCCCCCTTGCGACATTGGTCAGCATGGGAGAATCGCTAGGTGCTATCTCTAGCTATTAGACATTGACTAGCCATTAGGCAGTGACTAGCAGTTAGACATCGAAAAAGCAAGCACGTCTTCCAGGCGTGCTTTGCCCAGCGCTAGCTGAATCAAACGATCAACCCCCAGCGCCACACCGGCACCTTCGGGCATTCCGTGTTCAAGCGCGGCCAGCAAGCGTTCATCTACATCCACTTCTGGCAAGCCTAAACGGCGGCGCTCAGCGTTATCTGCAGCAAAACGGGCGCGCTGTTCAGCGGCATCGGTCAACTCATCGTACCCGTTGGCCAGCTCAACGCCGTTTAGATACAGCTCAAAGCGGGAAGCCACCCACTGCCCATCCGCATCCTGATGCCTTCGGGCAAGCGCCGCCTGGCTCGCGGGGTAATCAACCACCACGCTCAGCTCATGCTGACCTAGCTGAGGCTCAATCACCACGCTCATTAGCAGGTCTAAGCAGGTATCGCGGCCTTCATCGGCCAAGGTATGCGCAGACATTTGCGCACGCTCAGCGGCTATCGCACGCAGTTTTTCGAGTGATGTGGTAAAGGGGTCGATTGCTAAATGCGTATGAAACAGCTCGCGGTAGCGGTAATGCACCAGCGGGCCAGGGAAATTTGGCAATAGCGACATCACCAGGGTAGCGGTCTCGTCAATCAGTTTATCCAGCGTAAACTGCGGCCGATACCACTCCAACATAGTGAACTCGATATTGTGGCGGGTGCCGATCTCACCATCGCGAAAGCTTTTTGCCAGCTGAAAAATCGGCCCGCTACCCGCCGCCAGCAGGCGCTTCATATGGAACTCAGGAGACGTTTGCAGCCACAGGCGACGTTGCCCCCTGCCCGTGCGCGCCAAGGTGTGTAGCGACACCAAATGCACATCGGTGCTGCCACCTTGCCCCAGCACCGGCGTTTCTACTTCCAGCACGTCGCGCTGGGCAAAAAAGGAGCGCACGGAGGCCATTAACCGCGCCCGCTCGCGCAGCGTTTCAATAGACGCTGAGGGTTGCCAATCAATGGCCATCGCTACTTCCTTAAACAAGCGCGTTAACAAACGCTTTCGTGCAAACCGGTTCAGCTGAAAATGGCCACGCAACATGCGTGGCCATCATCTGCGCCATAGCGAAACAGCCATCAAGCGCGGGAAACGTACTCGCCACTGCGCGTATCAACTTTCAACACTTCACCCTGGTTGATAAACAGCGGTACGCGAACAACAGCACCGGAGGAGAGCGTCGCAGGCTTAGAGCCGCCTTGGGCAGTATCACCTTTCAAGCCGGGGTCGGTTTCGACCACTTCCAGCTCAATAAAATTGGGCGGCGTGACAGAAATCGCCTTGTCGTTCCACAGCGTAATGGTATAGGGCACCTGCTCTTTGAGCCATTTCTCGGTATCACCCAACGCTTTCTTTTCTACCGCGTACTGCTCAAAGGAGCCGTCGGTCTTCATGAAATGCCACATATCACCGTCGGTGTAGAGATATTCCATCTCCAAATCCATGACATCAGCGCCTTCCAGCGAATCGCCCGATTTGAACGTCTTCTCACCCACGCGGCCAGTCATCAGGTTACGCAGTTTAACGCGGTTAAACGCCTGGCCTTTGCCTGGTTTGACCAGCTCATTCTCAACGATCGAGCAAGGATCGCCGTCGAGCATTACTTTCAAACCGCCCTTGAATTCATTGGTAGAATAGTTCGCCATATCGCCTCTCAATTACCTATTCTTAACTACTTGGTCTGCGAAGCCGCAGCTTCACGCTTGTGATCAGTGCGCCGCATGATAACCCGAAGGAGAGCTTTTTTGCAGGAGAACATCATTATTGCCGCGCCGAAGACACACCTTACGTGGCAACAGCAGCTTTCTATGGCAATTCGCGACCCGCAAGCACTGTGCGAACGGCTGGGGCTAGGCAGCGATTGGTTAGCAGGTGCCCAACTAGGTCATAAGCTGTTTGAAGTGTGCGTGCCTGAGGCGTATCTCAACAGAATAGCCTATGCCGACATAAACGACCCGCTGCTGCGCCAAGTGATGCCGCTGGGCGAAGAAGCGCTCACGCCGCATGGTTACGTCGTTGACCCGCTGGAAGAAGCCGAACATCGCCCCGCCAAAGGGCTGATTCATAAATACGCCAACCGGGTGCTGCTGATTGCCAGCCCCAGCTGTGCCATTAACTGCCGCTACTGCTTTCGCCGCCACTTTCCCTATAGCGACAACTCGCCTTCACGCGCCCAGTGGCAGGAAGCGCTGGACTATATCCGCAGCGATACCTCTATTCACGAGGCGATTCTCTCCGGCGGTGACCCGCTGGCCGCCAGCGACCGCCAGCTGGCCTGGCTGGTGGAACAGCTAGAGAGCATTCCGCACCTTAAACGGCTGCGCATTCATACCCGTTTACCCGTGGTAATTCCCGACCGCGTGGATGACGTCTTACTTGCTTGGCTGGGTAAAACGCGCCTGCAAACGGTAATGGTGCTGCACATTAACCATGCCAACGAGATTGACCAGCCCGTGGTGGATGCCTGCGCACGCCTAAAACACGCAGGTGTGACGCTGCTGAACCAAAGCGTGCTGCTCAAGGGCGTTAACGACTGCGTGCCAACCCTGGCCGCTCTCTCCGAGCGGCTGTTTGAAGCGGGCATACTGCCCTACTACTTACATGTATTTGACCCTGTGCAGGGCGCTGCCCACTTTGATGTTCCCGACGAAGCTGCACAAGCGCTGGTGAAGCAGCTGCTCGACCACCTCCCGGGTTTTTTAATGCCCCGGCTAGTCAGAGAGATACCCGGCAAGGCCAGCAAAACGCCGCTGTAAATAAGCGAGATACGTCAATAGCTCAACGTAAATAGCTCAGCGTAAGTAAATAGCCCAGTTCAAATAGCTCAAACGTTACATCGCGGTGCATCGAGGCAACCTGCGCACCAAGATAATGCATTCAACAGCGTTAGCGCCGCGATCTCTTGGCGTTAAAACACATAACCAACTGAAAATTAGAACCTTTTCCCTAATCGGCCAATATATTGCTCTGTATAAGAACGTAATACACGGGGTATTGGCCGCTTTTGCAGCCGCACAATTGAGTTTCCAATAGATCGCTAGGGTTCCGACACCATCAATGATATTGCCCTGATGGCTGTGGCTGGTCCGAGAGCAATCGACCTTGCAAGCACGCAAGGTTACACGGCGGGATAAAAGCCCGGGAGGACAAGGCACTGTAAAGCGCCGATGCCCCTGAGTTTTTCCTTTGCCGTTGGAGGCTCTCATGACTCGTTCTACTCGCACTCCCTCACAACACCTGCTACTTGCACCGCTCTCTGCTGCACTGCTGGCAACCACGCTGAGCGCTGGCCTCACCCCAGCACATGCACAAGAACGCGATGAATTCAGCGTCTGCTGGTCGATTTATGCCGGCTGGATGCCCTGGGCCTACGCCGACGTTGAAGGGGTCGTCGACAAATGGGCTGACGAGTACGGCATCAGCATTGATGTCGTGCAGGTCAACGACTACGTCGAGTCGATTAACCAGTTCACCTCGGGCAACGTTGACGGCTGCGCCATGACCAATATGGACGCCTTGACGATTCCTGCCGCGAGCGGCGTCGATTCCACCGCGCTGATCATCAACGACTACTCCAACGGTAACGACGGCCTCGTGCTCAAAGGCAGCGATGATCTTGCGGATATCGCAGGCCGCCAGGTCAATCTTGTTCAATTCAGTGTCTCCCACTACTTTCTGGCGCGCGCCCTTGAAAGCGTTGGCCTAACCGAACGCGACATCGAAACAGTCAACACTTCCGATGCGGATATTGTTGGCCTATTTTCTAGCAGCACCACGCAAGCCGTGGCCGCCTGGAACCCACAGCTCAGCGCCATCGCTGAAATGCCCGACGCCAACGTGATGTATACCTCAGCGGAAATTCCCGGCGAAATTCTCGATTTGATGGTCGTCAATACCCAGACCCTGGCGGATAACCCCGCGCTTGGTCATGCCCTGGTCGGCGCTTGGTACGAAGTGATGGGGCTGATTGAAACAGGCGACGAAAACGCACTCACCATTATGGCCGACGCCGCAGGCACCAATCTGGAAGGCTATCGCGCCCAGCTAGAAGCTACCTACCTATACACCGACCCAGCAGAAGCCATCGCGTTAATGGAAAGCCCCGAGCTGCTTGAAACGATGGAGCGGGTTGCCGAGTTCAGCTTTACCCACGGCCTGCTTGGCGATATGGCACCCAATGCCGGCGTGGTCGGCATCGAAACCCCCAGCGGCGTATTTGGTGATGCGGGCAATGTACAGATGCGCTTTGACCCAAGCTTCACCCAAACATACCTCGACGCTCAGTAACGGGTTTCTCCTGCATTAGCGCGACGGGAGTAGTGCCTGCTGCTCCCTCTGCTCTCATCTTCTGTGGACCAACCGCCATGAAGCGATTAATTAACTTAGCGCCCTCTCGGGGCGGCCGCTGGCTCTTGGGTTTGCTGCCTTTTTTGCTGCTGGCGATGCTCTATATGAGCCTCTCCAACACACGGCTGGCTGAAAACCCCAACGACCGCTTACTGCCCACGCCCTCAACCATGGCAAGCTCGTTTTACCATTTGGCCACCGCTGAAAACGTGCGTACCGGGCAGGTTGTGCTGTGGACAGACACCTTCGCAAGCCTAGAGCGCCTCGTGATTGGGGTCGCCATTAGCGCGCTGATTGGCCTGGTGGTGGGTATTTTAAACGGCGGCATCCCTCTTCTTCGCGCCAAGCTCTCGCCGCTGGTCACGGTGGCCTCGCTGATTCCGCCCATGGCGATCCTGCCGATTCTATTTATCGCTTTTGGCACCGGCGAAGCCGCCAAAATTGCGCTGATTGTGATTGGCGTAACGCCCTTTCTTATTCGTGACCTGCAAGGCCACGCCCTACGGCTGCCTGATGAGCAATTGATCAAAGCGCAAACCCTAGGCGCTAGCTCCTGGCAAGTGTTGTTACGGGTTCTGCTGCCACAGTTAACCCCACGGCTATTGAACGCCACCCGTTTAGCGCTGGGCACCGCGTGGCTGTTTTTAATTGCCGCCGAAGCCATTGCCGCCCAGGAAGGCCTTGGTTACCGCATTTTCCTGGTGCGCCGCTACCTTTCCATGGACGTGATTCTGCCCTATGTGGCGTGGATTACCCTGCTGGCGTTTCTGCTCGACCAGCTTCTCGCCTGGACATCGCGCCTTGCCTTTCCCTGGTATCACGCTGGCGAAGGAGACAAGTCATGAGCCTGCTTTCTGCCAAACGTTTAGAGAAACACTATGGCAACCACGTGGTGCTTGAGAATTTGAATTTTAATGTCGAGCCAGGCGAGTTTGTCACGCTGGTAGGTGCCTCAGGCTGCGGCAAAACCACCTTTCTTAAAATGCTGCTGGGCACCGAAGCCATCTCTAAAGGCAGCCTCACGCTGGATGACCACCCCATTCCCAACGAGCCGGGGCCAGATCGCGGCGTAGTGTTTCAGAAATATTCCGTGTTCCCCCACTTAACCGTACTTGGCAACGTGATGATGGCCGATGAGCTACGCAGCGCCAGGCTGCTGGGCAAAAGCTTTGGTGCCGCCAAGCGCCGGGCGATAGAAAAAGCCCGCGCCCGCATTGATGAAGTGGGCCTTAGCCATGCGCTTAACAAGTACCCCCACGAGCTTTCCGGCGGTATGCAACAGCGCCTGGCTATCGCCCAAGCGCTGATGATGCGGCCGCGCATTTTATTACTCGATGAGCCTTTCGGCGCGCTTGACCCAGGCATTCGCCAGGATATGCACGTGCTGATTAACCGCCTGTGGCAAGAGCAGCAGCTGACCATTTTCATGATCACTCATGACCTTAAAGAAGCCTTTGAGCTAGGCACACGGCTGTGGGTATTCGATAAAACCCGCCACGACCCCCAGGCCCCTGAAGCGTATGGCGCCACGATTACCTACGACCTACCTATTTCGCGAGACCGCCCGTCTGCCGCCTTAAAAGAAGCGCTTCACCAGGGCGGCCTGCAAACCCACACCCAGGAGACGCTGCTATGACAGACGCTGTTATGAATAGCCAACCCGCTTACACCACCCACTTACCCGGCGGGCATCACTGGTCGCTGCGCCTGCGCCGAGGCACCACGCTCACGTTGACCGCCAAAGAAGCTGACAGCAACGTGGGGATGCTCTGCTACAACCCGGAAAACCTGCTGGAACGCCTAAACCTACCCGACACTTTAAAGTGCCAGCACACTTTTAAGCTCACTCAAGGCCACTGCCTGTACTCCGATATGGGGCGTATTTTTGCCTCCATCACCCACGATGATGTGGGCTGGCATGACAGCGTTAGCGGCAACTTAATGCCTCATCACTTGGTGAAGAAAGGCTGGCAGCCGCTCAGCTATCAACAGGCGCATAACGACTGGACGCGCACCGGCTTCGACGCCTTTTTAGTCGAGCTTGCCAAGTACGGCCTGGGCCGTCGGGATATGGCCGCCAACCTGAATCTTTTCTCCCGGGTAGAAAGCGACGACGAGGGCAAGCTGAGTTATGTGAGCGGCCACTGCCAGCCCGGCAACAGCATCACGCTGCGATTCGAGATGGATACCCTCGTGCTGCTGCATACCTGCCCCCACCCGCTCGACCCTAGCGCTGACTACCCCCGGCGCGGTGTAGACATTGCACTCGGCACCGCCGAACCGCCCACCGAAGACGACCCGTGCTACCGCTCACGGCCCGAAAACGCCCGTGGCTTTGCCAATAACCGCCTTTACCACCTCGGCCTCTAGGGGGAACGAATACCATGATGATTGAAAGCACTTTACGCCCTGAAAACGCCTTGAGCCGCACCACGGTCAACGCGGGCGATCACTACATTGGCACCGTCAAGCGCGGCCAAACCCTGCGTATTCTCGACTTGGAAGGCAACCAAGCCGCCGACACTCTGTTCTTCAGCGCCGACGATACCGCCGAGCGCTATAGCGCCATGGACACCGTGCGCGAACAAGGCGCGGTTTATCTCACCGCAGGCACCACGCTGATGTCGAGTGAAGGCCGCGCCATGCTGACCATTACCGCCGACACCTGTGGCCGCCACGACACCCTGGGCGGTGCCTGCGCCAGCGAAAGCAACACCGTGCGCTACGACCTGGAAAAGCGCCACATGCACTCCTGCCGGGACAATTGGATGCAGGCGATTGCCAACTTTCCAGAGTTCGGCCTAACCAAGCGCGATATCACCCACAACATCAACTTTTTTATGAACGTGCCGGTCACCGCTGACGGTGGCCTGACCTTTGAGGACGGCATCTCAGCGCCGGGTAAATATGTGGAAATGGTCGCTGAGATGGATGTGATCGTGCTGGTTTCCAACTGCCCCCAGCTCAACAACCCCTGCAACGGCTACAACCCAACGCCTATCGAGCTGTTGGTGTGGGACTGACATGAGAATAGGCGCAGATCAAGTCAGGAGAGCAAGCGAAACGTCTTTTTCAGGGATGAAAAAGCCGAGCGCCCATGGATGGGTTCACAGCGTTTTCGCGTCTCTCCTGACTTGGCCACAGCACTAAATCCCTAGGGACGACCCTAGACGGCCAAACAACCTGCGGGACGACCCGCCTTTGTTTGCAGGCAATACTATGTCGATCAATAACACCTTTAGCAAAGTCCTGATTGCCAATCGCGGTGCCATTGCCGCACGCATTTTACGCACCCTCAAAGCGCTCGGTATTGGCAGCGTGGTGGTTTACGCCGACGCCGACCGCGACGCGCCCTATGTTCACCAAGCCGATGAGGCTTACTCGCTTGGCAAAGGCTCGGCCAGCGATACCTACCTCAATATCGACAAGCTCATCGCCATTGCCAAACAAAGCGGTGCCCAAGCGGTGCACCCCGGCTACGGCTTCTTGTCAGAGAACACCCGCTTTATTGAAGCCTGCGACGCAGCGGGGCTAACCTTTTTAGGCCCGACTGTCGAGCAGATTGAACAGTTTGGCCTAAAGCACCAAGCCCGCACGCTCGCCAAACAGGCCGGTGTGCCCCTGGTGCCCGGCTCGGAGCTTCTTGGCAGCGTTGATGAAGCCCGCAACAGCGCCGAACAGATCGGCTACCCGGTGATGCTCAAATCCACCGCTGGCGGCGGCGGTATCGGTATGCAGGTGTGCCAAACCCCCGCCGAGCTTGCGCGTGCCTTTGACTCGGTAAAAGGCCTGGGTGAGCGCAACTTCGGCGACGGCGGCGTGTTTCTGGAAGCCTACATCGCCCGCGCCCGTCACATTGAAGTGCAGCTATTTGGCGACGGCCAGGGCAATGTGGTGGCACTCGGCGAGCGCGACTGCTCCACCCAGCGCCGCCACCAAAAGGTACTCGAAGAGTGCCCGGCTCCCAACCTGCCTGAACCCGTTCGCCAAGCGCTGCACGAAACCGCCGTTCAGCTGGGCAAAGCCGTCAATTACCGTAGCGCCGGCACCGTTGAGTTTATTTACGATGCCGAACGGGAAGCGTTCTACTTTTTAGAGGTCAATACCCGCCTGCAGGTCGAGCACGGCGTCACCGAAATGGTCTATGGCATTGATATTGTCGAGTGGATGGTGCGCCTTGGTGCCGGCGAACTGCCCGCTCTTGATGCGCTCACAAAAGGCCTTTCCCCCAGCGGCCACGCGGTGCAGGCGCGCTTATACGCCGAAGACCCCGCCCACGATTTTCGCCCCAGCGCGGGACTACTCACCGAAGTTGATTTTCCGCAGGCTGACGGCCTGCGCATCGACCATGCCATTGGAGCCGGGCTGGAAGTATCGGCGCTGTTTGACCCCATGCTGGCCAAAGTGATGGTTCACGCCGACAGCCGCGACGCCGCTATTGAGCAGTTAGCGGACACGCTGGATAACGCTAGCGTTTACGGCATTACCACCAACTGCGCTTGGCTTGCCCATGTGCTGCGCGCTGAACGTTTTCAGCGCGCAGATATAGAGACTCACTGGCTAACCACCTTGGAATGGGCACCGCCCGCTATTGAGGTGATCGCCCCCGGCACGTTAACCACCATTCAAGATTTCCCCGGCCGCCAGGGGCACTGGGATGTGGGCGTGCCGCCTTCTGGCCCGTTCGATGACTGGTCGTTTCGCCTGGGCAACCGCCTGCTGGATAACCCCGCCGATGCCGCCGGGCTTGAAATCACCCTGACCGGCCCGACGCTACGCTTTCACCGTGCCACGCAAATTGTGCTAGCGGGTGCCGTACTGCCTGCCACGCTGGATGGCAAAGCGGTGGCCTTCTGGCAAGTGCTGAATATCCCTGCAAACGCTACCCTCAGCCTGGGCAAAGCCGCCGCGGGCGCTCGTGCGTATTTGCTAGTACGTGGCGGTATCGAATGCCCGCGCTATTTAGGCTCGCGCAGCACCTTCACGCTGGGCCAGTTTGGTGGCCACGGCGGCCGTGCCCTGCGCAGCGGCGATATGCTCGATTTACCGGCGCTTGCCGCCACCTCCCAAGCACAGCTTGATAATGCGTTAATACCCACCTTTGGCCACCAAGACGGCGGCAAAACCTGGCACGTGGCCGTGCTTTACGGCCCCCACGGCGCGCCAGACTTTTTTACCGATGACGATATCGAACGCTTTTTTGATCACGAATGGGAAGTCCACTACAACTCCAGCCGCACCGGCGTGCGGTTGATTGGCCCACGGCCAGAGTGGGCGCGTGCCGACGGCGGCGAGGCAGGCCTGCATCCTTCCAATATTCACGATAACGCCTACGCCTTTGGCACCATCGATTTTACCGGCGATATGCCGGTGATTCTTGGCCCCGACGGCCCCTCACTAGGTGGCTTTGTCTGCCCAGCCACCGTGGTACGCGCCGAGCGCTGGAAGCTGGGGCAGCTTGCCGCCGGCGATAAAATACGCTTTGTGCCGGTCAGCCTTGCTACCGCACGCAGCCTGGAAGCGCGCCAGCTCAGCCAGCTGGATACCCTTACAGCGCAGCCGGTTGAAGCGATTCAGCCAGAGCGCGATAGCCCCATCCTGCACGAGGTAGCCGCTGAGCAGGCCGGTGAGCGCATCGTTTACCGCCGCGCCGGGGATGACTTCCTGCTTATCGAGTTTGGTGCAATGGAGCTGGATATCGCGCTGCGCTTTCGCGTACACGCCTGGATGCTGTGGCTACAGGAACACTCACTGCCCGGCCTGCGGGAACTAACCCCCGGCATTCGCTCGCTGCAGGTTCACTACGAACCGCCGGAACTCAGCCTTGATCAGCTACTCGCACACCTGCAAAAAGCCGAGCAGGCGCTGGTCGATGTGGAGTCGCTGGAAGTCGAGTCACGGGTGGTGCATCTACCGCTCTCTTGGGACGACCCTGCTTGCCAGGAGGCCATCGACAAATACCAGCGCAGCGTGCGCCCGGATGCGCCCTGGTGCCCCAGCAACCTGGATTTTATCCGCCGCATCAATGCCCTGGAAAGCGAGCAGCAAGTGCGCGACATCGTTTTCAACGCCCGCTATTTGGTCATGGGGCTGGGCGACGTTTATCTGGGCGCACCGGTCGCTACACCGCTGGACCCACGCCAACGGCTGGTTACCACCAAATACAACCCCGCCCGCACCTGGACAGCGGAAAACTCCGTGGGCATTGGCGGGGCGTATTTATGCGTTTACGGCATGGAAGGCCCCGGCGGCTACCAGTTCGTGGGTCGCACCCTGCAAATGTGGAACCGCTACCGCACCACGGCGCACTTTGAGAACCCTTGGCTGCTGCGCTTTTTTGATCAGTTACGCTTCCATGAAGTCAGCCACGACGAGCTTGAGCAAATTCGCCGCGACTTCCCCCACGGTCGATATGACCTACCCATCGAAACTACTCGCTTTCGCTTGGCGGATTATCAAGCTGAGATTGATAAGAACACCGCCGCCATTGACGCTTTCCGCACCAAGCGCGAAGCCGCTTTCCAAGCCGAAATGGCTGCCTGGCGGGCAAATGGACAATTTACCTTTGAGGATCAAGCACCGGAAAGTGTCGAAGTTGCAGCGCTCAATGAAGGCGAACTCGGCATCGAAAGCCCGGTCACCGGCAGCCTATGGAAGCTACTCGTCAAAGAAGGCGAACAGGTCAGCGCTGGGCAGCCAGTAGCACTGGTGGAATCCATGAAAATGGAAGTCGAAATTACGGCTCACTGCGCGGGTCGCGTTACACGTTTACCCCTTTCTGAGAGCGCCCCTATTGCCCCTGGGCAGCCGCTTGTGGTGCTCACCAGTGAACAGGAGGTAAACGCATGAACACATCTACCGCCGACCGGCGCTTAGCTGACTTTCAAGCAATCCCCGTGATCGACATTAGCGATTTACTCCATGGAGATGCCGCTGCCCGCCAAGCGGTTGCCAATACCCTGGGGCGCGCTGCACGGGACGTCGGTTTCTTTCAAATGGTGGGGCATGGGATTGATCGTCCGCTTCGTGAGGGGTTAATCAACCAAGCCAAGCGCTTCTTTGCCCAACCTGAAGCAGCCAAAATGGAGCGCTACATCGGCCTATACCATCATCATCGCGGCTATGTGCCGCCTGGTGAAGAGTCACCAGACCCTACAAAGCCCGATATGAAAGAGGCCTTTGATCTCGCTTTTGAGCTGCCTAGCGATGACCCTGAGGTGCTAGCGGGCACCCCCCTACTTGGGCCCAACCCCTGGCCTGAGCTTGACGGTTTCCGCGAACCTGTCGCCGCCTACTACGATGCCGCTTACCAAGTGGGACGCACGCTGATAGGCGGCTTTGCCCTGGCGTTAGGGCTTGAAGAGCAGCAGCTGCTGCGTCACGTCAACAAGCCGCCTAGCCAGCTAAGGTTGATCCACTACCCGTATAACCCCAATGCCAAAGATGCCCAAGGCATCGGTGCCCATACCGACTACGAGTGCTTTACCCTGCTGCTGCCTACCGCGCCGGGGCTTGAGGTGATGAACGGTGCGGGTGAGTGGATTGATGTGCCGTATCAAGACGATGCGCTGGTGGTCAATATTGGCGATATGCTGGAAATTTGGAGTAACGGCGAGTTTGTGGCCACCTCCCACCGGGTGCGCAAAGTGAAAGAGGAACGCTACTCTTTTCCGCTGTTTTTCGCATGCGATTACCATACCGAGGTCGCGCCGCTGCCTGAGTTAGTCGCGCGCCACGGTAACGCTCATTACACGCCGCTTAAAGCAGGCGATCACCTTTACGCCCAAACCATTCAAACGTTCCGCTACCTGCGCGAGCGTTTGGCCAACGGCGAAATTACCCTTCCCGAAGGCGCTCGCGAAGTGGGCAGCCTGGGCCAGCACGGCAAACATAAGGAAATCCCCTTATGAACGTTAGCTTGCCTGGTACACCTCAAGCATTTCGCGGCGTATGGCGGCGCACGCTTTACGCCGAGCCAGCCACTAAATCTTCAGCCACTAAATCTTCAGCCACTAAATCCTCAGCCAATGATCCCTATCAACAGGCTGACACCACTACGCAGGTGTATTGGCTACAGGGCAAACACTGGCATGCCGACCTGCGCCTGCCTACAGACTCGCCTGACTTTGCTGGCATCACCGGTTTACACGACTGCAACCGCCGCCAGCTTGAATGGTTGGCGGGGCTCACGGCCTTTGCGGGTATTACCCAGATCGAAGGCGAGCAGTGTGTATGGCACCGCTATCAGGACCTTTGCCCCAGCTTGGAACGAGATGTTGGCCTACTGCGCTGGATTGACAGCGGCACGTTAGAAGAGCGCCACCCTAACGGTCGCTATGTCGAACACTGGGTCAAACACAGACAACAGCTTGCCAATGCTGCCGTTGAAGAAGTGATTCAAATAGATGAGCAGGGGTATTTGCGTTGGCTGCAAATAGGCGATCACGCCATAGCGATTACCCCGCGCACGCTACCTGCTAATCCAGACACCCTGTTTACACCAGTCAGCGGCTTAACTGACGACGCCCTGCGCTGGCGCGCCAGCCTGTGCTTTGACCACTTACAGCACAGCAAAAACGGCTGGCAAATCAAGCTTTCCACACAGCCATGGCGGGTGGGGCTGGTTCATGACGGCGCAACAAGCCTGCTCGCACAAACGTGCTCAAGCCTTCATTCGTGACACCGATTTAATCAAGGAATCTATCATGACGCTTCCTATTTCACTCGATATAGCAACGCTCCATGCGGCCTATCGCAGCGGCACTCTCACTCCTTCTGAGCTTATCGGCCAGCTGTTGGCAACAGCCGAAAACTACGGTAAAGAGCCGGCCTGGATTACTCGCCTAAGCCATGAGCAGCTGGCACCCTATTTGAAGCGCCTGGAAGGCGAAACACCGGAAACACTGCCGCTTTACGGCATTCCCTTTGCCATCAAAGACAACATCGACCTGGCGGGCATTCCCACCACGGCAGGCAGCCCGGCCTATGCCTATACGCCCACAGAAAATGCGTTTGTGGTTCAGGCATTAATTGATGCAGGCGCGATCCCAATGGGGAAAACCAACCTGGATCAGTTTGCAACGGGCTTAGTCGGCGAGCGGGCGCTGGAAGTATACGGCACGCCCGCCAATGCCTTCGACCCGACGCTGGTGCCCGGCGGTTCCAGCAGTGGCTCGGCGGTGGTTACAGCCGCCGGCATGGTCAGCTTTGCATTGGGCACCGATACCGCGGGTTCTGGGCGCGTGCCGGCCTGTTTTCATAACATATATGGCGTGAAACCTAGCCTGGGGCTGCTTAGCACGCGGGGCGTGGTGCCCGCTTGCGCCACCCTGGATACCATTAGCCTGTTTGCACTAACCGCTGACGACGCCGCAAAGCTGCTGGATATCACCGCAGCCTATGATGCCGAGTGCGCCTGGTCGCGCCCGCATGACGTTGCCGTGCACGGTAAACGCTACGGCAAAGCGCCCGCAGCGTTTCGCTTTGGCGTACCGCTGGAATCCCAGTGGCAAACCGATGCGGCATACACCCAAGGTATGCATCAGGCGATTGCCGAGCTCGAAGCCCTTGGCGGCGAAAAGGTTGAGCTGGACTGTTCGCCGTTACTGGCAGCAGCACGCCTACTCTACGAAGGGCCTTGGGTGGCCGAGCGCTACCATGTGATTCGCGACCTGATGGAAAGCAACCCGGAAGCTGTACACCCGGTTACCTTTCAGATCACCCAGGGGGGCGCAACACCGCTGGCGGTAGAGGCTTTTGATGCGCGCTATAAGCTTGCCGAATACAAGCGCCAAGCCGACGCGCTGATCAACAAAGTGGATGTGATGCTCACGCCCACCACGGTTACCCACCCCAGCAAGGCCGAAGTAGCGGCGGACCCTATCGGCGTTAACTCCCGCTTAGGCACTTGGACCAACTTTATGAACCTGCTCGACTACAGCGCCCTTGCGGTTCCGGTGGGCTTTAGCGAGCGGGCGTTACCGGTGGGCGTCACGCTATTTGGGCCAGCATTCGCTGACTTAACGCTGCTTTCACTCGCGCGTGCTCTTGAAGCGCGGTTAATGCTGCCGTTAGGTGCAACCGGCATACCACACCCGCCTTTAGCGGAACTCCGCGCTTTTGCCCAAGATGGCAGCATGGAACTGGTGGTGTGCGGCGCGCACCTAAAAGACCTGCCGCTAAACCATCAGTTGACGGAACGCGGCGGCGTATTGATGAGCACCACCCACAGCGCACCGCGCTATAAATTGTTTGCCCTAGCGGGTGGCCCGCCTAAGCGCCCTGCCATGGTCCGCGACGACAACGGCCAGGCCATTGAAGTGGAAGTATGGCGCCTGCCCATGGCAACCCTGGGCAGCTTTTTAGCGGGCATTCCCGCACCGCTTGGTTTAGGCCAAGTAGAACTTGCCGACGGCAGTTGGAAATGTGGTTTTATCTGCTCCGCAGGCGCGCTTAATGAAGGCGGTGAAGCCCAAGACCTTAGCGAGTTTGGCGGCTGGCGAGCGTGGTTGGCGAGTCAATCTTAGCGCTGAAAGAAGGCCTATGGGCATGAGAAACATTACCCATGGGCCTTTTAAGCGAAACGTAGCTTATATTTTTCTGATGGGTCCAGCGTACTGAGCCACCAGCTCATCCGCGGTAAGCAGCAAAAACCCCTCAGCTTCTGCCTGGCGATAGTGCCTCATCAGAAAGCTTCTCCGGCTCTGCCGCCGCCCAGAGCAAAATATGTGTGTCCAGAAGCAAGTTCACATCAGCCTCCAAACATCTCGGCTATTTGCTCCTGCCCCATACGATCAAAATCATTAGGTACTTGAAACTGGCCTGCCAGGAAACCTAGTCGCTTCTGTTGACCAGAAACGGGGCTTTCAATGGCCGTCACGCGCACCATTGGCTTACCTGCTTTGGCAATGACAAATCCCTCACCTTCAGCGGCACGCGCTACTAGCTGCGATAAACGTGTGTTGGCTTCAGGGATATTGATAGCTTCCATTTTACACTCCTAGCAGGCCAGCGACTTAGTCAACTAGGCTTAGTCTAGTTAAGACAAGACTTTTTTCAACTATGCTCTTTTTTTGGATTAGTCTCTTTGAGCTGAGAAACAGCGCGTTGGTCTCTGGCGACTCTTGCTCAAGCGTGGGCGCTAGCGCTGGAAGTTCTCGCTGCACTTCAAGACGTACCAGCTTGGCTTCAAACGACTCATGGGAAGCCAACGTTGATGCTAGCCCTGCGATCACAACCGCTGTTAACACCATTAGCTGCTAAGTACGCATTTATCTCTCCGCTGTAGCGCCTACAATCCAGTTTATAACCGTATCCAGCTTACACTTCTTAGCAATATGCGCTTATAAAGCTGGCAAATTGCTGCATAGAATAAGACATCCTATAATTGGGTAAATAAATTAGTGGGAAAGGAGCGCTTTAATGGAAGCTGTTGATGCAGTGGAAAGCAGCGTTATCGCTTTAATGGGTGGCGCTGTTGGCGCTCGCTCGGATGAGCTGATTCGCAAAGGCGTGCCACTTGATGCACTAGAGCGACTGCGAAAAGAGCACGGCATTGATGCTTATGGTGCCGGGATTATCAATCGCCGCACCCATGATCATCGACGTTCAAAAGGAAAGCCCTTGACACCCGATGAGGGGGACCGGCTCTACCGAACTAGCAGAATCGTTATCCTCGCCGAAGAGGTTTTCGGCAATCGCGAGAAAGCCATTCGCTGGTTAAAGAAACCTCGCCGTGCGCTTGGGGGAATCAGCGCCTTGACGGCGGTCACTACGACCCCTGGCTATGAGGCAGTTGAAGAGCTACTTCAGCAACTTCACTATGGGTTGTCGGCGTGACCAAGGTAGCGTGGCGTATATCCAACTACACGGATCTCTCTGGCATAGGTGGCACGATCACGGCTGGTCGGTGGCACCATAAAGGCCAGCCAGTCGTCTACCTAGCCGACTCACCGGCCACTGCGCTGCTTGAGGTGCTGGTTCACTTTGAAATGAGCATTGATGAGCTACCTGATCAATTTACGCTACTGCGTGTTGAGCTACCCTCATCAGCTAGCGAGATGTCTGTTGAAGCAAGCTTGCCAGAAGCGTGGCCTCAACAGCAGCAGCTAACTCGCTCACTAGGTTCCCAATGGCTAAATGAAAGTAACTCTTTACTACTCAAAGTACCCACGGTGATTGTGCCGCATAACTGCAACTATCTTTTTAACCCACGCCACCCGGACGCCAGCCTTGCTAGACTTTCTGTGGAGCAGTTTCCTCTAGATTTAAGGCTAATCGGTTAGTAAGCCACCCACTTTACATAACCGCACTAGCAGCGATTCAGCCACCCCAGCAGCTCACGTTGCACCTCTACCTTGGGTAGATACTCCTGCTCCAAACGTCCTTTTGATTGTGCTTTTAGAAAATTGAAAAAAGCCACTTCGCGCTCGTTCAGGCCGCTGGTCGGCAGCTCAGCATGAACCGGCTCCGATACGGCACAATCGCAGCAAAACGCCTTGAAGTGCGCCTCGCTCATCATTAACGGGGTAATACTGGGCAAAGATTGTCTAGCCTTGGCCAGCATCAGTAGCCCCCAGGTGTCCATATCGCCCCAATAGGCAATCGCTTTTGCTTGCAGCGCCCCACCTGCCAGCCAGTGTACATCCAGTCCTGCGCCAAGAATCGCTACGGTGGAGGGCATGGGCGGCAGCAAGTGCTCACACTGCTCGTTCTCAACCACTACAACCCGCGATCCCGGCAGGCAAGTATTTGCCAGTTCTCTGGCGGTGATGCGCAGGCGCTGAAAAGGCAGCAGTCCCTGCGCCAAGGGCACCACCAGCAGCCAGTGATCTTTATCGTCGGGAGCATCCAGAAAGCCGCTTAACCCTTGTTGGCTGGCCATGCCGTCGTAGCGTTCATCCAGCAGGCGTGTCAGTAACACCGCATTGCGCTCGATAAACTTGGTATCCACCCCTAACCCTTTGAGCAATCTTATCGGTCGGCCTTCGGCTATGCCAGGCTGTAGCGAATCCGCCAGTGTTGCTGCGCCAATGATCTCGCTGACCGCCCTATTGCGCCACAGAGCACGTTCGCGAACCAGCACCTCCCAGTAACGCTGGTTGACACTTCCTACCAGGGTTTCGAGCAGCGCAAACTCCTGTTGCACCTCGGCATCCGCCGTGGCGGCAGCCCATTCAGACGGTGTGTGCAGCACCCACTGCACGGGGAGTGACACCGGTTCAGCCGCCGCTCGGAAGTTGATATCTTGAAACGCCACCTCACCGACGGTTACCTGCCGCCAACGCTGCACATGGGCCTGCACCAACCCGGTCTGATCGGCGAACTGGCGGCCAGTGGGTTTGCCAATAGCGACCACCAGTGGCCAGCTCTCTGGAGATAACAATCTCTCTACCCGCCGATCAGTTTGCTGCCACTGCTTAGCCAAGCGACCAGCGATCTCACTCGGGGACTTCATTGCGCGCCTCTCGTCGCTTTTCACGCAACGCATCCAGCGCCTGCCAACTGATCGGCGTTAGGCTGGAGGCATTGCCACGGCGATGCACCACCACCGCCGAGCGGGTGTGCTTGCGCAGCAAACGCATCTCTTTATTGGGGGTAATAAACAGTGCGTGAAGGTGAAATTCGTCAAGCGCGGCAATAATGCGACCGGCCACGGCATTCGAACTGCGCGAAAAGGCTTCATCCAGCACGATAGTGCCAAACAACGGCCGAGGGCTGCCATCTGGGCACAGGGCGTAACTTAGCGATGCGGTCAGTACATAGGAGGCGATAATCTCTTTCTCGCCACCACTACCACCCTGAGAACCCGAGCGGGTTTCAATCACACGCCCATCGGCGCGGTCGATCATGGCGACTTTGAATTCAAGCCGAAAACGCGGATCCAATAACGCCCGTGCCCCTAACATGCGCTGGCGTTCGCAGGCATGACGCAGCAGGGCGATGATATGTTGCAGTGCTTTGTACTGACTTTCGCCGCCATCCTCTACGAATCGCGACGAAGCGAGCGCTGTATTGGCTCGGGTAAACGTCCGTAGGCTTTCATGCACCACCTTATTAGCCACCAACTGCAGGTAACGCCCACGCTGGAAGTCCACCCGCCGTAAGGTGTTATTGAGGTCTTCCAGCCGCTCTTCGATACGCTCCACTTCCCCATCAATGGTGGCCAACAGTTGCGAAACACCTTGATCGGAAGAGTCGGTCAGATACTCCTGAAAACGCTGCTGCTTGTCGGGCAGCGCTTCTTCAGTCAGCACATTAAGCCGTGCCAGGTAGTCGGGCACATCATCAAGCTCGCGCCCAACTTCGGATAACGCCCCGCGGTCTTCACGCTGGGCATCCGACATGGCCTTTACCAGCTCTTTTTCCAACCGGCTTTGGGTAGCTCGCAAGGTAGTCAGTTGCTGTTGCAACTGCGCGGCAGCCTGCCGCTCCAGCTCATCAACGTCGGTCAGCTGCTTTTGATAAACGGGAGAAAAATGAGCCTCGGCAAGGGCACGCTCCTGCTCTTTCAGCCCAGCTTCGCTTTTGCGAAACGCCCGACTCTGCTCTTTTTGGGCCGTTTCCAGACGGTTGTTTAACTGGGCGCACTGCTTGATACATTGCGTTTTTTGCTGCTCCAGCGTGGCTAACTCATCGCGCGCCTGCTCCAGTTGGCGTTTGGCTGTCGCCGCATCGGAACCTGGCGAGGTTAAGGCGGCCAGTTTATCCCGCTGCAGTTGCCACTCGCGTTCGGCGTGGGGCGTGTTGATCTCTCCATAGTCCAACTCTGCCAGCTTTGCTAACAACACTACTTGCTGTTCAAGCACGGACTGTGTGGCCTTCGCTTGCTGTTCTGCCGCCTTGGCGCTCTGCAAGCGTGCTTCCGCTTCGCTAATTTGGGCGCTTAACGCCGCCAACCGATCGCGATTATCAAAGCCGGTTTGCCAATCGTCGCTTAGCCGTTTTTGATCCTGCTTATCAAAAAAGCGCGCCTTGCCCGACATCAGCCCTTCCGCCGTCATAGCATGGGGGGTCTCTCGCAACCTCTCCGGCGAGCCAACGCAGTGTCTGTCCAGACCTGCTAAAAGCTCTTTAACCGCTTCTCGGTACGGGTGCTCTTTGTAGTCAAGCTTGCGGGTAAAGCCATCCTCAAAAAAACGCGCTTGGCCTTGCGCAGGTTTCACTTCAAAGATGCGCACATGCAGGGCGTTATGGCGACTGTTGATCCAGTCTAGCGCTTGGCGGCTGGCCTCCGGCGGTACCAGAATACGCAGCCGGTGGCTGCCGATCGCCCGTTCAATGGCCCCTCGCCAGGCCTGCTCGCCCTCTTTTACCTGCACCAGCTCAGCCACAAAGGGCAGGTCGTCTTCGCTGAGCGACAAAGCGTCGGCCAGCACGGCGCGAAACTGTTGAAAACGACCGGGAATATTCGATCCGGGGCGTGCTTTGACCTCGGCTAGCTCATCCTGCAGCTCTCTGCCTTCGCGCTCGATCTGAAAGCGTTGGCTGCCCTGCTCAAAGGCGGCTTGCTTGGCGGCTTCAAGCGCCTGCTGAACCTGCTGTAACTTCTCGGCGGCCAGCATCTGATTGGTGGCGACCGCTTCACGGTTAAGGGCATCGTCAAAGGCGAGCGAGCGTGCCAACCGCTGGTACTCTGCCGCATGACGCTGGCAGCGTTCCAGGTTGGCTTGCTTTTCCTTGACCAGCGCCTCCAGGGTCTGAATATCCGAACCGCCCAGGCGCAGATAAGCTTCATTTAATCGCTCACAGCTTTGATACTGATGAGCGTACTGCTCCTCAACCGCTGCCAACTCGGCATCGGCCTGCTGGGTTTGTTGCTGCAGACGCTCAGCTTCGGCTCTCCACAGCTGGTGAGCCTGTTCGCCAAACCACACCGGCAGCACCCGGCTGAGGGTTTCCTGGTCATCTAACTGCGTTTGGTTGTGCAGGTACTTTTCCCAACCGGATTTGATGGGTTCCAGGGAGCGCTGCTGGCGGCGGGCGATTTCGAGCTCTTCATGAATGGCGGTGAGATCATCGAAGCTGTCGGCGACTTCCCGGGCGCGCTGGAACTGGGCGTTATCGTCCAGCACCAGTTCGCGGAAAATTTCATCGATACTGTTGAGTTGCTTCAGCCCTGCCGCCCGATTAAGCAGGTTAAAAGCGTTGTCACGCACTTCAAAAAAGTCGCGCAACCTCGCTAAAAAGCCCTTTTTGCTGGGATATGTCCAGATGCCGGTGTCGGTCTTATCCTGTTGACGCAAGGCGCGCATACCGCCTTCCTGCTGCAGCGTCAGCCAGCGCTGCAAGGTATGTTCGGGGGCGGTACTGAACAGCCATAGCTTTTTCATATCCGAAGGCGACATGCTGGTACCGTCGAACCACAGCAGCGCGCCGATGCGCACCAGGCTTTCGCCGTTACTGAGGGTCGCCACTAGGCCGGTCACGGTTTTGCCGGGCCGAGCGATATGCGACTGGTCTCCACCGCCATCTCCTGGGCCACTCACCCCGCGCACGTAAGAGACTAAATCCCGGTCACTTTCGTGGCCACCGGTAGAGGCAAGGTTGTATTTGGGGTTGGCCGTGAGCAGCGTCATTAGCGCATCCACCAGGGTGGTTTTGCCACTGCCGGTGGGGCCTATAATGGCACTGCCGTGAGCATCGATATCAGCTTTGTGCATACCGCCAAAGCCACCCCAGTTGAACAGCTCTAGCGTTTGCAAAATATAGGTGGGCACCAGCTGCCATCCGCTCTCTTCTTGGCCTTGCTCAAATAACGAAGGCTGGGTAAGCGCTGTGGTGACCATTAGTTTGTCTCCCCTTGATCACTACTCTCCGCGGCCACCCTGGCCTTTAATTCATACAGCAAGGCGGTCAGGTTCTCTGGGTTGGCCAAGTGGGCAATCATTGGCCGGATAGCCACCCGTTCGTGGCTATCCGGTGCCGATACCAGGCCGTGGCCTTTGAGTTGATCTAGAAGCTGTAGCAACCGGGTGCGCTCCCGGGCCTCGCTGCCACTTTCACCCAGGTACACCAGCATCTGCGGAATCAGCTCGTCAACCGCCACCATGGCGTCTCCGGCTCCTGTGCCCGCTTCCTGCTCGTGGGCAATGAAATACTGGCGCAAGATGGCCACCAGTAACGTCTGTTCCAGGTTCAGCCGCTGTTTGCGAACCAGCGGGTGCGACCAGTCATCCTGGGGTTCATCGGTATCCCCATGGCGTACCGCCAGAAATACCAGCCCACGGATCTCATCGGCGCGGGCACATAAATCCAATGGTTCAAGCGTGACATTGAGCCGCTCCATGGCGACGAGGGCAGCGCGGTAAAGATGGGGTCTTTGGCTCTCTTCCAATAGCCCCATGCGGAGCAGTTCCTGAGCCACTTCACGCAGCTTGAGATCAGTGCGGGCGGGGGATTCACTTTCGGTCTCTGGCCCACCCGCTTCGCCAGCGGCATCTATTGCTGAACCTGTATGCGCTGGATCAGCCTGTCCATCCAACTGATCAGGGCATTCCTCTTCACTGGTCTCATCCACATCCTGCTGCCCGACAATTCTGTCAAAAACGCCTGCCATGCTCAAAACTCCCATTCAATCCCGCTCAAGGCCTGTTCACTCAAGGTGACCATGGGCACTCGGAATACCCAGTCGCAGTGCTCTTCATCGGTCAACACCAGTTCTTGTATCTCCTGCCCGGCGACCTCAATCCCCGCTTCCCGCGCCATACCCAGCCATAGCGCCAGGGTTTCCAGATCGTGGCTGGGCGGCAGGCGCTCGGCCAGCTCCGCAAGCGTCAGCGCACGCCCTTCTTGGGCCAGCAGCGCCAGCGTCTCCTGCACCAGAGCCTCGCGATCCAGACCATCCAGGGAGTCCCAGAATTCAGCCTCAATACCGCTCAAGTCACTCTCCTGCTGGGCAAGGTCTAGCTCCTCGTCCAGCTCGTTTTCCAATGCTTTGAACCGTAGCCGCTCGACCACCGACAAGTTACCCAGGGTAAACCCCAACGGCGGCAGCGATGAAACGTCTGACCGGCGCACCTTTTGGCGCTGCCAGTCAAGATCCTGGGCGGTGTTGAGAATGTCGTTGAGCAACTGACCAACACGGTGATGCTCGGCGGCCAAGCCGGTCTTGATAAACCCTTTGACGTCCTTTTCACTGCGGGCGCGCGCCTGCAAGACGGCCTGACTTTCCAGTATCAGCCGCATGCGCAGCAGTTTAAGATCCTGCCGCTGTAAACGGCTAAGCGCTTTTTCCGCAGCTGGGTGAACGAGAATAGTGCGCAGCTGCTGGCGCATCATATCCAGCGCGGCGGTCTGGCGTAGCTGCTGTAGAAAACTATCGAACACGCGCCCCTCAGGGGTATCCAGCAGCGCTTCCTGGCCATCCAGCAAGCGATCGACAATATCACCACGGTTGTAATGCTCGGACATGATCGACTGACGCAGCAGGCGATCAGCCTCGCGCCAGGAATCTTCCACCCGGCGAAAGTCTGCCCGCAGCCCAGTGGCTAGATTGAAGACTTCGCGGATTCGCTCAATGGCATCCGCCTCGGAAAGCACCGGCACGTGCCCGGCTTCCGCGTCGGCCAGTTCGCTTTCCAACTGATTGATCTTACGCCGGATCGACGCCTTACGGCTCTCCGGGTTGGGGTTGAGGCCCACTTCCAGGTTTTCGATTTCGCGCTGCACCACCGACAGCCGCGATGCAGTGGAGGTCATGATGCGGTTATCCAACGAGTCGATGAACTGAATCGCCGATGACAAGGCATCGGTGGCATACAAGCGCTGACCACGCTCAATGACCAAGCCACGCTGGATCCACTGGCGCAGCTCTCGCCCGGCCTGCAGGCGCGTATTGTCGGGGTCGATAGCGTATTCATCTTGCGCGGCGAAGGCACTCAGCATCTTCGACAATGCTTCTAGGGCATCCGCCTCGGCAATGCCGTCTTCGCTGAATTCAAACAGCGACGTCAGCCACCCCAGCACCAGTGGCGCACGGGGTGACGCCAGCAATAGCCAGGCTGGGTGCTGCTTACGGGCAGCGATGTAGTGGCGCGTGCGTTGCTGGGGGCTGGTGTCCATCTTGATATCTAAACTTGTTGAATTCAGGAAATGAACTTCTGATATGCCTGGAACCGACAACCCTTTCAGGCTGTCGGTTTTTGAATATGCTTAGTCAGCATATTGCCCTACTAAACTAGTGAATCCGCTGTCACGTTCGCCGCCGCAGGTTGCGTTGAGTGGTGGCGGTTGATGGCGCTGAGCACGCCCTTCATCGAGGCGCTGGTGATGCTTTCATCAGTGCCCACACCAAACACCGCTTTGCCGTCGATGCGTACTTCCACGTAGGCAATGGCTTCGGCATCAGCGCCTTGGCCGCGGGAGTGTTCGTGGTAGTCAATAATTTCCACATCCTGCCCACTGGCCACCAGTGCTTTGATAAAAGCAGCAAGCGGGCCGTTGCCTTCACCTTTTAGGGTCTCACGCTCGCCGTTATGTTCTAACGTCGCCTCAAGGGTCACTTTCGGGCTATCCGGTTCAGAGGAGAGGCGATGACTCACCAAACCAAAGGGCGCGCGCTGCTCTAAATACTCGTCGGCGAACGCCTGATAGATCATCTGCGAGGTAATCTCGCGCCCGGTGCGTTCAGCCACTTCCTGCACCACCTGGCTAAATTCAATCGAGAGCCGGCGCGGCAGCTCAATACCGTATTCCTGTTCCAGCAGGTAGGAAACCCCGCCTTTGCCCGATTGGCTGTTAACACGGATCACCGCTTCGTAGCTGCGGCCCACATCCAGCGGGTCGATAGGCAGGTAGGGAACGTCCCAGACGGCATCCGGGTTGGCGCGGCGCTCGGCCATGCCTTTTTTGATCGCATCCTGGTGGGAACCAGAGAACGCGGTAAATACCAAATCGCCCACATAGGGGTGACGCGGATGCACCGGCAGCTGGTTGCAGTACTCCACTTCGCGCATAACCGGGGTGATATTGGAGAAATCGAGCTTGGGGTTAACGCCCTGGGTGTACATATTCATCGCAAGGGTGACGATATCAACGTTGCCGGTGCGCTCACCGTTCCCAAACAGCGTGCCCTCAACGCGGTCAGCGCCTGCCATTAACGTCAGCTCGGCGGCTGCTACGCCGGTGCCGCGGTCGTTATGAGGGTGAACGCTGACAATCAGATGCTCGCGGTTATTAACGTGGCGGCAGAACCATTCGATTTGGTCGGCGTAGTTGTTGGGCGTAGCGACTTCTACCGTGGCCGGTAGGTTAACAATCATGCGCTTATCGGCGCGGGTGCCGTAGGCGTTCATGACCGCTTCGACGATCTCAACGGCAAAATCCATCTCGGTGGTGGTGAACAGCTCCGGCGAGTACTGAAACGTCCAGTTGGTTTCCGGGGCGGCGTCCATCTGCGCGCGAATCCGCTGGGTAGCCTCTACCGCGATCTGGATACACTCGGGCTTGTCGACCCCGAACACCACGCGGCGGAACATCGGGTCGGTGGCGTTGTAAACGTGAACGATGGCATTTTTCGCGCCCTGGAGCGATTCAAAGGTGCGGTCAATCAGGTGGTCACGAGCCTGGGTCAGCACTTGAATGGTCACGTCATCAGGAATTTTATCCTGCTCAATCAGCGAACGCACGAAGTCATAGTCAGTCTGGGAGGCCGAGGGGAAGCCCACCTCGATCTCCTTGAAACCGACCTTCACCAGCAGGTCGAAAAGGCGCTGCTTGCGCTCCTGATCCATAGGGTCGATCAGCGACTGGTTGCCGTCGCGCAGGTCAACGCTTGCCCAAATCGGCGGCTGCTCGATACGGCGGTTGGGCCACTGGCGATCGGGCAAATCAACGGCCACAAAAGGACGGTATTTTTTAGCAGGATTAGTCAACATCATGGCGGCTCTCCTAGAGTCAATCGGTGGTGGGCTTGTCGAAGTGTTTACCGCCCGCGTCATTTTGAGGTGGTTGAGATGAGGTGTGCGATGGCGCAAGCGCTGCTTCCATACGGTCAAGCTGGGCGCGCAAATCGCGTACATCGTTGCGTAGCCCCTGCATCTGGGCGACATCACCCTCTTCGTTGTCTAAATCGAGTAGCGCGCTTTCTTTCTGCATCACATCCAGCACGATACCAATCATCATATTGAGAAAGATAAAGGCGTTCAAAAAGATAAAGGTTAAAAAATAGATCCAGGCGTAGGGGTAAACCTCCATCGCTGGGTACAGCACGGCGGTGGCCCAGCTCTCAAAGGTGGCCACCTGAAAGAGCGTTAGCATGGCCAGGGAAATATTGCCCCATAGCCCCTCATCCACGTTGTGGAATAAAAAGCTGCCAATGGCGGCGTATATATAGAAGATAATAAACATCAGCAGTACCACATAGCCCATCCGTGGCACCGACTTTACCAACGCGCTGAGCAACATCTGCAGCTCAGGAATCATCGACACCAAGCGCAGCACCCGGAAAATACGCAGCAGCCGCGCCAGCAGCACCATTTCCGAGTCGTCCATGGGAATTAAGCTGGCGGTTACAATCAAAAAATCAAAGACATTCCAGCCCTTTTTAAAGAAGTCTAGAAGGCTGCGTTCAGCGGCTATTCTGATTAAAATTTCTATCAGGAAAAATATCGTGACCGCGATATCAAGATAAAGCAGCCACCGCTCAATTTTCGTGGTTTCGTCGTAAGTCTTCGCCCCTATCACCAGGGCTGAAATGACGATAATCGCAATCACCACTCCTTCAAAAAACTTATTAGAACGCAGCTTTTCAAAGCGGGCCTGCCAGGTAGTAAAGGGCTCACTCATGGAACAAAAAATCTCTCATCGGTTGACCGGCACACTTTATACTAAAATCACACACTTGCTGCACAAGTGATATTCTGTTGTTTCATCTGATTTATCGTGCACCTTCGGAATGCTTCTAAGCGCTCTGCTGGTGGTCTTTTGACTTTAATCCGCTGGATGCCCCTATGACACTGCTTTGGATAGCCTTATTGCCTTTGCTGGGCGTACTGGTACCGGCTCTCAGCGCACAACGCGGTCGCAATTTCTGTTCACTTGCAACCGCGGTGCTGCCGGCTATCGCCTTAGCAATAACGCTCCTTAACGTGCCTGCTCTGCTAGACGGTGAGCAACTGCGTTTTTCAGCTGCCTGGATGCCTGAGCTCGCCCTGAACGTAGCGTTTCGCCTGGATGGGCTATCGCTGCTGTTTAATCTGCTGATACTGGGCATTGGGCTACTGATTATTCTGTATGCCCACTACTACTTAGCAAAAGATGAACCCTATGGGCGATTCTATGCCTTCCTGATGCTATTTATGGCGTCAATGGTGGGCATTTCAATGTCTGACAACCTGATTCTGCTTTGGCTGTTCTGGGAGCTAACCAGCCTGTCATCATTTTTACTGATCGGTTACTGGTCCCACCAATCGGATGCCCGTAAAGGCGCGCGTATGGCGCTCACGGTTACCGGCGCGGGTGGCTTTGCGCTACTGGCAGGCCTGCTGTTGCTCGGCGATATGGCCGGCAGCTTCAACATGGGCGATGTGTTAGCCAGCCAAGACGTTATTCTTGCCGACCCGCGCTACCCCCTTATGTTGGGCTTGGTTTTGCTGGGGGCGTTTACCAAATCAGCACAGTTTCCGTTTCATTTTTGGTTACCCCACGCAATGGCAGCGCCTACGCCAGTCTCGGCTTACCTGCACTCTGCCACCATGGTGAAGGCGGGTATTTTCCTGATGGCGCGGCTGCACCCTGCCATCGCCGGTAGCGAGCTATGGAGCGTCGTGGTTCCGCTAGTCGGCATTGTGACGATGCTGTATGGCGCGTGGTTTGCGCTGATGAAGACTGACCTAAAAGGCATTTTGGCGTTCTCCACCGTTAGCCATTTAGGCTTAATCACGGTGTTGCTGGGTATCGGCAGCCCCATGGCCATCTTGGCGGCTTTGTTTCACATACTGAATCACGCCACCTTTAAAGCCGCGCTGTTTATGAGCGCTGGGATTATCGATCACGAAGCCGGCACTCGGGAGCTAAAACAGCTCGGGGGGCTTAAAAAAGCCATGCCGGTGACCGCGCTATTAACCACGTTGGCAGCAGCGGCGATGGCTGGCGTACCGCTATTTAATGGTTTCTTGTCTAAAGAAATGTTCTTTACCGAGACGCTAGCAACGCCCGTTTTAGGTGGCCTAAGCTGGTTATTGCCTGCACTCGCAGCGCTCGGCGGCATTCTTTCTGTCGCCTACTCACTACGTTTGGTGCATGCCGTGTTCTTCAAACCAGCCCGGGAAGCACCACCGAAATCGCCCCACGAGCCGCCGCATTTGATGCGCCTGCCGGTGGAAATATTAGTCGTGCTTTGTGTAGTGGTAGGTCTGTTCCCTGCCTTCATGGCAACGGGCTTACTTGAACTCGCCAGCCAGGCGGTCATTGGTAGCCCGCTCGATTTCCACTTAGCTATTTGGCACGGCGTCAATTTGCCGCTGCTCATGAGCTTGCTGGCCTTTGTTGCCGGTATCGCGCTTTATTGGCGCCATGGCGATCTACGCCGCTTTTCCCAGCAGTTTGTAGGCGTCGATGCGCGGCGAGTGTTTGAGCGCATTATTATCTCGATTGGCTACCGCGCTGAACAGCTCATTGCAAGGCTGGAAGGCAATTCTCTGCAGCGCTATGTGGGCTGGTTATGGCTGGCGGCGCTATTAATGGGCGGTATTGGCCTTGTTCAGATCACGGATTTAACCGGTGCTGCCGGCAATCAAGCGCTAGACGGCATTTTGATTTTAGGGGCCGGCATGTTGATATTTGGTGGTATAGCCACCGCTGCCACCCACCGTTACCGGCTGATCTCTCTTTTAATGCTGTCGGTGGTGGGGCTATTTGTAGCCCTGACCTTTGCGCGTTTCTCGGCACCGGACTTGGCGCTGACCCAGCTTTCCGTTGAGGTCGTGACCATGATTCTGCTGATGCTGGCGCTGTTTTTCTTGCCCCAGAAGACCCCGCGTGAATCCAGCCCGCTGCGCAATATCCGCGATATGCTGTTAGCCGGTGCGCTTGGCTTGGTGGTCGCCAGCCTTAACTATGCGGTGATGACCCGCGAAACGCTGTCGATTTCCAGCTTCTTTGTGGAAAACAGCAAGCCCGGCGGGGGCGGCTATAACGTGGTTAACGTTATTTTGGTCGACTTCCGCGGGTTCGATACCCTAGGTGAAATCACCGTACTGGCCATCGCGGGGCTGGCGATCTTTAAGCTGCTCAACCGCTTACGCCTGTTTATGCCCCATAGTGATGGCGAGGGGCGCGTTTGGTCACCTGACCGCTACCCCGCCGTGCTTACCTCGATTTCCATGACACTGCTGCCGCTGGCGCTGTTAGTGTCTGCGTTTATCTTCCTGCGCGGCCACAACCAGCCGGGCGGCGGTTTTATCGCCGGGCTAATTACCGCGGTAGCGCTGATTTTGCTGTATATGGCGCGGGGCGTGGAGTGGGCGCAAGAGCGCTTAAACTTCCCCTTCCAGCCGGTGGCCGTTATCGGCGTGGCCATTGCCACGTTAACGGGGCTGGGCAGCTGGCTGTTTGGTTACCCGTTCTTAACGTCTGCGTTTGGGTATTTCAGCCTACCGCTGATCGGCACCTTTGAACTGGCGACCGCGCTGCTCTTTGATTTGGGCGTGTACCTAGCCGTGGTCGGTGCCACGCTGATGATTCTTGCCAACCTTGGCAAAGTCACCACGGCCCACCGGCCGGTTACCGAAACCTCAGAAAAGAGCGCAGAAAAAGACGCTGACGCTGCCGCAACGCCCTCTGCCAAGGAGCCGCTCTAATGGAATTGCTCTACGCCATCACCACCGGTGTGTTGACCGCTTGTGGCCTGTATTTAACGTTGCGAGGCCGCACCTTTCCTGTGGTGGTCGGCCTCACGCTGCTTTCTTATGCAGTGAATTTGTTTCTGTTTTCGATGGGTGGCCTAACCACTGACGGGCCCGCCATTGTGTCTGAAGGCACTGACTATGCCGACCCACTCCCCCAAGCGCTGGTGTTGACCGCTATCGTCATCGGTTTTGCGATGACCGCCTTTGTGGTGATTTTGGCAATGCGGGCGCGTAGTGAAGTGGGTAACGACCATGTCGACGGCAAAAAGGAAGACCGAGAATGATGCAGCATCTGATTGTTTTTCCTATTGTTATACCGCTGGTCGCCGGCATCTTGTTGCTCTATCAGCGCCAAGGGTTAGTGCGCTATAAGCGCATGGTCAGCGTTACCGCCACCGTGCTACTGCTGCTGGCGACCATCGGCCTGTTACGTCAGGCCGCCAGCGGGGAAATCACCTATTACGCCATGGGTGATTGGCAGGCACCGTTTGGTATCGCGCTGGTGCTTGATCGCCTCTCAGCGTTAATGCTGCTACTCACCGCCATATTGGCCGTGGGTGCCGTGGTGTTTGCCTGCGCAGGTGACGACGAAAAAGGCAGCAATTTTCATGGCCTGTTTCAGTGGCAGCTGTTGGGCATTAACGGTGCCTTTTTAACCGGCGACTTGTTCAACCTGTTTGTGTTTTTCGAGGTGCTGCTACTGGCGTCTTACGCTTTGCTGCTGCACGGGGGTGGCAAAGCGCGCATTCAAGCCAGCGTGCACTACGTGGTTCTCAACCTTGCCGGCTCTTCGCTATTTCTGATTGCCGTGGGAACCTTATATGGCGCGACCGGCACGCTCAATATGGCCGATATGGCGATCCGGGTGGCTGAATTACCGGCAGAACGCGAAGGTTTAGTGACAGCCGGGGCGTTAATGCTGCTGGTGGTGTTTGGGTTAAAAGCCGCCATTCTGCCGCTCTACTTCTGGCTGCCCAAAGCCTATGCCTCAGCCCCTGCGCCGGTGGCGGCACTGTTTGCCATCATGACCAAAGTGGGTATTTACGCCATTTTGCGGGTGTACACGCTGATTTTCGGTGAAAGCGCAGGGAGCCTGGAAGCCTTGGAACAATCTTGGGTGTGGTGGCTTTCGCTCGCTACCCTGGCGGCTGCGGGCATTGGGGTGATGGCCGCCCGAGACTTACGCCTGCTGGTCGCTTACTTGGTGCTGCTTTCTGTCGGCACACTGCTGGCCGGTGTGGGAATGCGCTCGCCCCAGGCTATCTCGGCACTCCTCTTCTACTTAATCCACACCACGCTGATTACCGGCGGCCTGTTTCTGCTAGCCGAAATGATTGGCCTGCAGCGCGGCAAAGCGGGCACCCGCTTGGTGAAAGGCCGCCCCATGGTGCAAGGCGGCGCTCTGGCCGTGCTGTTTTTTATCGGGGCGATTGCGGTAGCGGGAATGCCCCCCCTCTCCGGTGCCTTCGGCAAAGCGCTGATACTGAATGCCGCCGAAGGCACTCAGCGCCTCTGGTTCTGGCCAATATTGCTGGTGGCGGGGCTGTGCTCATTAATTGCCCTTTCTCGGGCAGGTTCAACGCTATTTTGGCGCAGCCACCGTGGCAATATCAGTGGTGCGCCGCTTGCTCGTCGCCAGTGGTTTGGCGTTATCTGGCTGCTAAGCGCAGCCCCGCTGTTAGTCGTTTTGGCGGGGCCGGTAAGCAGCTACACGCAGGCAACGGCGGAGCAATTAACCAACCCGCAGGTGCTGATTCGCACGCTACTACCCGATGATGGAGATGCCCAATGATCGCCCCGCGCTCCTGGCTGCCCACGCCTGTTTTATCGATACTATTGTTGGTGGTTTGGCTATTGCTGGTACGCAGCTACGCCTTTGGTCAGTTTGTACTAGGGGGAGCCTTGGCTATTTTGATTCCCCTGCTGACCCACCGCTTTTGGGACGTTCGACCCCGCATCGCAAAGCCTTTTGTTCTGCTGCGTTTTATCTTCCGAGTGCTGGGCGACATCGTCATCGCCAACTTTGAAGTGGCGTATTTGATTGTTAATCCATGGCGTAAACTCAAGCCTCACTTTATTGAATACCCACTCATGCTGGAAGAGAGGTTCACAATCACCTTGCTGGCTAGCACGATTAGCCTGACGCCTGGCACGGTGTCAGCCAACCTGCGCATGGATGGCAAGTCACTACTGATTCACGCCTTAAATGTTGACGATGAAGAAGCGCTGATTCGCCAGATTCGTGAGCGCTATGAACGTCCGCTCAAGGAGATTTACGAATGTTAAGCATGGCTCTGTTCATCACGTTAGCGCTCGTCGTTATGGCGTTGTTGTTGAACCTCTACCGGTTCACTGTTGGCCCTAGCTTGCCAGACCGCGTGCTGGCACTAGACACCATGTACGTCAACTCAATTGCCTTGATCGTGCTCTTGGGGCTGTGGCTGAACAGCAAAACCTATTTCGAGTCGGCGCTGTTGATCGCGATGCTAGGTTTTATCAGCACCGTGGCGGTGTGCAAGTATATTCTGCGCGGAGATATCATCGAATGATGAACGTAAGCTATCGAATGATAAACGTGAGTCAGGAGGGGCTATGTCAGTAATTATTGAAGGGTTTATTTCGCTGCTACTGATCGCTGGCGGTATTTTTGTGTTTATCGGCTCGTTGGGGATGGCCCACTTGCGCGATTTTTATATGCGCCTGCATGGCCCTACCAAAGCCACCACCTTGGGCATTGGCTGTATGTTGATTGCTTCCATGGCGTATTTTTGGAGTGTGGATGGCAAACCGGATGCTCAAGAGCTGCTGATTACCCTCTTCCTGTTTATTACCGCCCCGGTAAGCGCGCACCTGCTGGCCAAATCAGGCCTGCACCTGCAATTAAAGCGCGTTGATAAAACCCAGGGCAAGCCGGTAGAACTGCGCCCTGAAGAAGTGGGCGAAAAGCCGGTTCCTCACCCGGACAAAGGCCACGGTTAAAAGCGAAGCAATCTCGCTTTTGTCATTGCGAGCGAAGCGCGGCAATCTCGGGTTGAACTGCACCTCCGCAGGTCGGGATTGCCGCGCCGCAGGCTCCTCGCAATGACATTTCTCGCGGCTATGCCACGGCAAATCTTACCCGGTTAACTCCTGCTGGTGATGGCCGAGCAGATAGAGCACACCGTCAAGCCCCGCGGTGGAAATCGCCTGACACGCCTTCGCTCGCACCAACGGTTTAGCGCGAAAGGCGATTCCCATGCCTGCCTTGGCCAGCATTTTCAGGTCATTGGCACCATCACCCACGGCAATCGTTTGCTCCAGGGTAAAGCCTTCCCGCAGGGCAATGGACTCAAGCAGCTCCGCTTTGCGCTCAGCGTCTACAATCGGTTCGCGCACTTCACCGGTTACCTTGCCATTTTCGATCACCAGCTCATTGGCATGAATTTCGTCAAAGCCAAGCTTCTGCTGCAGGTGGAGCGCAAAGTAGGTAAAGCCGCCGGAAAGAATCGCGGTGCGGTAGCCCAGGCGTTTTAGATTGGCCATCAGGCGTTCAACGCCCTCCATCAGCGGGAGTTCTTCAGCGATCTCCGCCAGCACGGACTCATCCAAACCGACCAGTTTGCTCATGCGTTCACGAAAGCTCGCCTTAAAATCCAGCTCGCCGCGCATGGCGCGCTCGGTCACTTTTGCAACTTCATCGCCCACCCCATGACGGCGAGCCAGCTCGTCAATCACTTCGGCTTTGATCAGCGTGGAGTCCATGTCAAAACACACCAGGCGGCTGCGCACCTGGTCACGAACATCTTTCTGGATAACGATATCAACGCCCAGGCTTTCGCTCAGCTCAAGCGCGGCATCGCGCACGGCCTTTAGATCCACTTCACCTACCAGACGGTACTCAATACAGTCTATGTTCTCGCCCTGCTGTAACGAGACATCGGCAAGGCGCTGGGCGCTCTTTTCCTGTAAATCAAAGTGTGCCACTAATGCCGCTACTTGGGACTGAATGTCCGCGGTTAGTCGCGACGCTAATACGGTTAGGATTAAATCACCGCGCACCATCACTTAGCTCCTGCCATTAGTTAGTCCCCTGCCTCTAAACGGTCAACTTTTTGGAAACCACGGGGTAGCTTGCTGCCCCGCCGGCCGCGTTCGCCACGATAGTAAGCTAGATCGTCGGCTTTTAGGGTTAACTTGCGTTTACCCGCATGAATGATCAGTACATCGCTGGCGGCCAGCACTGCAATATCAGTGACAAATTCTTCCCGCCGGGCTGCCCGTGGGCCAGGAATATCCAGCATTTTATTGCCTTTACCTTTGGTCATCTCGGGCAGTTGGTCCAAGGGGAACAGCAGCAGGCGGCCTTCATTGGAAACAGCGGCAACCCACAGCTCCTCGCCCTCTGGTACGCTCACCGGTGCCATCACATTGCAGCCTTTGGGCAGGCTAAGCACCGCTTTACCGGCTTTGTTTTTACCCGTCAGCGTATCAAGCCGCGCCACAAAGCCATAGCCGCCATCGGTGGCCAGCACGAAGCGCCGCTCCGGTGGCGCAAACATTAACCCTGCCATTTTCGCTCCGGCGGCCACGTTAGCACGCCCGGTAACCGGCTCACCCTGGCCCCGGGCACTGGGTAGGTTATGCGCCGACAGCGTATAGGCGCGCCCGGTGTCATCCAGCAGTACCAGCGGCTGATTGGTTTTACCTTTCGCCGCCAGTTGGAAGCTATCCCCGGCTTTATAAGAGAGCCCCTCGGGGTCGATATCGTGTCCCTTGGCCGCACGAATCCAGCCTTTATCGGAGAGCACCACGGTAATCGGGTCGGCGCCCAACAGTTCAACTTCTGAAAGCGCCTTCGACTCTGCTCGCTCCACCAGCGGTGAGCGACGTTCGTCGCCGTGCTCTTTACCCGCCGCGCGGATCTCTTTTTCGATCAGCGTAGTGAGCTTGGCTTCACTGCCCAACAGCCCCTGTAAATATTTGCGCTCTTTTTCCAGATCATCCTGCTCGCCACGAATTTTCATCTCTTCGAGCTTGGCAAGGTGACGCAGGCGCAGCTCTAGAATGGCTTCCGCTTGGCGCTCGGAGAGGCTAAAGGTCGCGATCAGCGAGGCTTTAGGGTCATCCTCTTCGCGAATAATGCGGATCACTTCGTCCAGATCGAGGTAGGCGATAAGCAGGCCTTCCAGGATATGTAGGCGGTCTTCAACTTTGCCCAGGCGGTGTTCTAAACGACGGCGCACAGTACTCCGCCGGAACTGCAGCCACTCGCCCAGCATTTCCGGCAGCGGCATTACCCGTGGGCGACCGTCCAGGCCGATCACGTTCATATTCACCCGCACGTTCTTTTCCAAGTCGGTGGTGGCAAACAGGTGGGCCATTAGCGATTCAACATCAATACGATTGGAGCGCGGCTCAATGACCAGGCGGGTCGGCTCTTCGTGGGTCGACTCATCGCGCAGGTCGGCCACCATGGGCAGCTTTTTGGCCTGCATTTGCGCGGCAATCTGCTCCAACACCTTGGCGCCGCTGACCTGATAGGGCACCGAGGTAATAACAATATTGGCTTCTTCGCGGATATAGCGGGCACGCAGTTTGACCGAGCCCCGGCCGGATTCGTAGAGCTTTCGCAGGTCCGCAGGCGGGGTAATAATTTCCGCATCCGTGGGGAAATCTGGCGCAGGAACGAATTCCATTAAATCGGCGGTAGTCGCCTTGGGGTTGCGCAGCAGATGACAGGTGGCTTCGACTACTTCCGAGACATTATGGGGAGGAATATCGGTGGCCATGCCAACCGCAATCCCTGTGCCGCCGTTGAGCAGCACATGGGGTAACTTGGCCGGCAGTACCAGCGGCTCCTGCATGGTGCCGTCAAAGTTGGGCGCCCAATCGACGGTGCCTTGACCCAGTTCACCCAGCAGCACTTCGGCGAACTTGGAGAGCTTGGCTTCGGTGTAGCGCATGGCGGCGAAGGATTTGGGGTCGTCGGGGCTACCCCAGTTGCCCTGGCCATCCACCAGCGGGTAGCGGTAGCTAAACGGCTGCGCCATCAGCACCATGGCTTCGTAGCAGGCGCTGTCACCGTGGGGGTGGAACTTACCCAGTACGTCGCCGACGGTACGCGCCGACTTTTTGTACTTGGCGTTGGCGTGTAGCGCCAGCTCGCGCATGGCGTAAATAATCCGCCGCTGCACGGGTTTCATACCGTCGCCGATATTGGGCAAGGCACGGTCTAAAATGACGTACATCGAGTAGTCGAGGTACGCTTTTTCGGTGTAGTCGCGCAGGGAGAGACGTTCGACGTCGCCCTCCGCTACTTGAATATCCATGGTCATCGGGGGTTATACCTCAATGTCTGCGAGGTTGCCGTAATCTTCCAGCCACTTTTTGCGGTCACCGGCGCGTTTTTTGGCCAGCAGCATATCCATCATTTCCATGGTGCCGTCGCCTTCCGTCAAGGTGAGCTGCACTAGGCGGCGAGTTTCTATCGCCATTGTGGTTTCACGCAGTTGAAGCGGGCTCATCTCACCGAGGCCTTTAAAGCGCTGCACATTAGGCGTACCGCGCTTGTTGGCTAGCTGCTTGAGAATCGCGGCTTTTTCGCTCTCATCCAGGGCATAGTGCACTTCTTTGCCAAGATCAATGCGGTAAAGCGGCGGCATTGCCACATACACATGCCCGGCATCCACCAGGCTCGGGAAGTGGCGCACAAACAGCGCGCACAGCAGCGTGGCGATGTGCAGTCCGTCGGAATCGGCATCAGCGAGAATGCACACTTTGTGGTAGCGCAACTTTTCCAGATCAGCGCTGCCGGGGTCAGCGCCAATGGCCACTGCAATATCGTGAACCTCCTGGGAACCGTAGATATCGTGGGTCTCCACTTCCCAGGTATTCAGGATTTTACCGCGCAGGGGCAAAATGGCCTGGGTTTCGCGGTTACGCGCCTGCTTGGCACTGCCGCCGGCGGAGTCCCCTTCGACCAAAAACAGCTCGCTCTGGGCAGGGTCTTGGCCGGAGCAGTCTGCCAGTTTACCGGGCAAGGCCGGGCCGGACGTGACCTTTTTACGGGCGACTTTTTTGGCTTTTTTCTGACGGTTTTGCGCCGCGCTGATCACCAGCTCGGCAATCGCTTCGGCTTGATCCACGTGGTGGTTCAGCCATAGCGAGAAAGCGTCCTTAACGACGCCAGAAACAAAACCGGCAATCGTACGCGATGAGAGCCGCTCTTTGGTTTGTCCGGCAAACTGCGGGTCGAGCATTTTGACCGAGAGCACAAAGGAGGTGCGCTCCCAAAGATCATCGGCGGTGAGTTTGATGCCGCGGGGCAACAGGCTGCGGTATTCGCAGAACTCACGCAGCGCGTCCAGCAGCCCGGAACGAAAGCCGTTTACATGGGTGCCGCCCTGGGGGGTGGGTATCAGGTTAACGTAGCTCTCCAGCAGCGCTTCACCGCCTTCAGGTAGCCATTGAATCGCCCAGTCCACGCCGTGCTCGTCGTCAGTAAAGTGACCGACAAACGGCTCCGCTGGCAGCACTTCATAGCCGTCAGTAGCTTCGACCAGATAGTCGCGCAAACCATCGGCGAACTCCCACTCGGTGGAGGTGCCGTCAGGTTCTACCAGCGTGACTTTCAAGCCGGGACATAGCACCGCCTTGGCACGCAGCAGGTGCTTCAGCCGCGTTAGCGCTAACTTGGGGCTATCGAAGTAGCTCTCATCCGGCCAGAAGCGTACCAGGGTGCCGCTCGCCCGCTTGGGGGCTTTGCCAATTTCATGCAGCTCTTCGACTTTCTCGCCGAACTCAAACGCCATGGCATGGCGTGCGCCGTTGCGAGTAACTTCTACATCCAAGCGGCGCGATAACGCATTAACCACCGACACCCCGACACCGTGTAGGCCACCCGAGAAGCGGTAGCTGGTGGAAGAGAACTTGCCGCCTGAGTGCAGCTTGGTAAAAATCAGTTCAACGCCGGAAACACCGTGCTCAGGGTGCAGGTCAATCGGCATACCCCGGCCGTTATCCTGCACCTCGATTCCGCCGTCGCTATGCAGCACGACGTTAATCATTGTGGCGTGGCCCGCCAGCGCTTCATCGACGCTGTTATCAATGACTTCCTGGGCAAGGTGGTTGGGGCGTGTGGTGTCGGTATACATACCGGGACGCTTACGTACCGGCTCGAGCCCGGACAGGACTTCGATGGAACTCGCGCCGTACTGAGAGGCATCAAACTGGGTCATGTAACATCGATTCCCTGAAAAATCGTACTTGGCAAATAGTGCTTGGCAGACAGTTCTTAGTAAACGGCTCTTAGTAAACGGTTCTTAGTAAACAGTTCTTGGCAGCCAGCAAAAAGGCACAGGATAGCGGAAAAGCAAAAAGCTGTATATCTAGCCATGCTTATTACTAGAGGCGAGGTAATAAAGAGCTACCCCGTCGATAGACTGAAGAAGAGCGCCCTTACTTACTTGCTTACTCCTGCTCTGCTGCCCAAAACGCCTCAATCAAGCCGCGGCTGGAGGCATCCATACGCGATAGATCGCCCTGATGGTCGATAATTTTCTGGGTGTCCGTGGCGATTTTTTTACCCAGTTCAACGCCCCACTGGTCAAACGGGTTGATATCCCAAATCACCGCCTGAACAAACACCTTGTGTTCGTAAAGAGCGATCAGCGAACCCAGGGTTGCAGGCGTTAGCTGGTCAAGCAGCACCGTGGTTGAAGGTTGGTTGCCCCGATAGTGCTTGTGTTCTGGGCGCGGGCCATCGTCTTCCAAGGCGTCATCGCCCAACATCAACACGCGGGACTGAGCAAAACAGTTAGCCAGCGCTAAGCGGTGCTGGGCTTTAAGGTGGCGGCGAGTGTCTGGATTTTCCACCTCATCATAACGCTTAAGCGGCGCGATAAAATCGCACACGACAGACTGCGTGCCCTGGTGCAGCAACTGATAAAACGCGTGCTGGGCATTAGGGCCAAGCTGGCCCCACAGCACCGGGCAGGTTGAATAGTTGATCGGCTGGCCTTGGCGGGTGACCGACTTGCCGTTGGACTCCATCTCTAGCTGTTCAAGGTAGGCGGCGAAATACTCCAATCGGCCGTCGTAAGGCAAAATAGAGTGGGCGCGGATATCCAGAAAATTGACGTTCCAGATACCGGCCAAGCCAAGCAGCACGGGTAAATTATCGTCCATGGGCGCTTCAGAAAAATGCCGATCCATGGCGTGGGCACCGGCCAAAAACTCGCGGAAATGCGCCATTCCCACCACCAGCGCAATCGGCAAGCCAATGGTGCCCCACAGCGAATAGCGCCCGCCTACCCACTCCCAGAAGGTTAGCTGGTGGCCGGGGGCAATTCCCCATTCGGTCATTTTATCGGGGCTTGCCGACACACCGATAAAATGCTGACGAACAACCAGCTCCGCGCTAATTGGCGTCGCGCCATGCCGAGTTAAGCGGCCTAACAGCCACTCACGGGCGGTGTTGGCGTTAGAGAGCGTATCAATGGTGGTGAACGACTTGGATGACAGCACAAAAATGGTGGTTTCAGGATTTAACCGGCTCAGATAATCCGCTAACTGCGAGCCATCCATGGTAGAGGCAAAGTGCACCTCAACCGGGTGAATATCTTTCGGCCGAAAATCGGCCAACGCATGGGTGACCATTAACGGGCCTAAGTCAGAGCCGCCGACGCCTAGATTCACCACATGCCGAATCGGCTTGCCGGTAGCACCGCGCCACTGCCCGGCGTGCAAGCGGCTGACCAAGCGCTCCATTTGCGCAAGGCTTTCGTGCACGGCAGCGACGATATCTTCGCCTTCAACCTCAAGAGTGGCATCGGCTGGCAAACGCAACGCCGTGTGTAACGCCGGGCGATTTTCACTGACATTTACCCGCTTACCGCTCAGCAGCGCTTCAATGGCAGAAGGAACGCCCGCTTCGCTGGCCAGGGTGAACAGGTGCTCAAGCGTGTCGTCATCCCAGCGCTGTTTGGAAAGGTCCAGCGTTAAGCCCGCTACCTGGCGAGTAAAGCTCTCCCAGCGCGAAGGCTCTGTACCAAATAGCGTTTTCAAGTGAACGTGCTGCAGCGTTTCAGCGTGATGCTTTAACGTCTGCCATGCAGGTAATGTATCGCGGGTGGCGCTTGATGCTGAGGCCATGTGGCATCTCCAGTGGCGTCGATCCTTGCAGCCTGGGGTAGTCTAGGTCTGTTATAGACATATCAGTCAGCGTAAACTATTACGCCCTTTCCATGATCCCGGCTTGCCCATGAGTGATGCATCTTACCGCGACGCTATCTTTTCGACACCCCTTGACCGCGTAGCGCGCTTCTCTTTCGACGAAAAAGTGGTCGCCTGCTTTCCTGATATGATCCGCCGCTCGGTGCCTGGCTACGGGCAAATTCTGGGCATGATGAGCCTCATTGCCCAGCGCCACCTTCGCCACGGTGCTCATGTGTATGACCTGGGCTGCTCGCTCGGCGCTTCTGGTCTTGCACTGGCAGGCGCATTAACGCCCGATGCCTTTCGCTACACGGGCGTCGACCTTTCCCCCGCTATGGTCGCGCAGGCACGGCAAACCTTTGCCGATGAGTGCCCGAACCATGCCATACAGGTAGAAGAAGCCGATATTCGTACCCTGGCGTATGCGCCTTCGGGCATGATCATTCTCAATTTCACCCTGCAGTTTCTGCCTGCTGCTGACCGCGATGCGCTATTAAAGCGGCTTTACGACGCCTTGGAGCCCGGCGGCGTATTGGTTTTGTCGGAAAAAAACATCGATGCCGACGAGCGCGACAATGCCTGGCGGGTTGAGCGTTACCACGACTTTAAGCGCGCTAATGGCTACAGCGATTTAGAGATCAGCCAGAAGCGTACCGCGCTAGAAAACGTGCTGGTACCCGACACGCTTGATGCACTCCATGGCCGCTTGAAGCAGGCAGGTTTTCCCCGCTCAATGACCTGGTTTCAGTATTTGAATTTCGCCTCCATCATTGCCTTTAAGGAGGGGTGAGGTGCCATTACCCGACGATCACCGCGCCCTGTATCAAGCATTCCTCGACCAAGCCGTTCTCGATCCATCGCTCACCGCTTGGCTAGCGAAGCTGCCCGAGCAGTTAGCCCATGGGCTTGATCGCAACCGCCACGGCGACCTTTCCGCCTGGGAAAAAGCCGTGGCCAAGCTGCCCACACTGCCCACCGAGCGGCGCGTAGAGTTAAACAGCGATACCGTTACGGTTGACCTTGCCCTTAGCGACAGCCAGCAGCGCCAGTGCTTTAACCTGCTGCGTAAACTTGCCCCCTGGCGTAAAGGCCCTTTTCAACTGGGCGGCATCCATATTGATACCGAATGGCGCTCAGACTGGAAATGGCAACGAGTGGTGCCCCACCTTTCACCGCTGAAGTATCGCAAGGTGCTTGATGTAGGCGGCGGCAGTGGTTACCACGCCTGGCGGATGGCCGGTGCAGGTGCGGCCTTTGTGCTAGTGATTGACCCCTCGCCGCGCTTTTATTGGCAGTTTCAGGCGGTGCGGCACTTTGTTGGCGATGCTGACGGTGGAAGAACGCAGTTTTTACCAGTAGGCATTGAGGATGTGCCGGAAAACCTGGGCTTTTTCGATACGGTATTTTCCATGGGCGTGCTGTACCACCGCCCCGCCCCGCTGGAACATCTTCAACAGCTAAAAGCCGCGTTGGCACCCGGCGGTGAGCTGGTGCTGGAAACACTGGTGGTCGAAGGCGATGAGCAAACGGTATTTGTGCCCGGCGAACGCTACGCGGCCATGCCTAATGTCTATTTTCTGCCTTCTTCCAAGGCGCTATGCCATTGGCTGGAACGCTGCGGCTTTACCAATGTGCGCGTGGTCGATGAAGCGATCACGACACTAGAAGAGCAGCGCTCAACGGCGTGGATGACCTTCCAATCGCTGGCAGATTTTCTTGACCCCAACGACCGCACGCGCACCATTGAAGGCTACCCCGCACCGCGCCGTGCAGTGATTTTGGCCAATAAGCCAGAGTAAATACCGCTTACCTTCTCAAAATCACTAGCCAGCGGCCAAGATTCATCACGCTGGCGAGTGATGCGGCCACGTAGGTGAAAGCACAGGCGGTGAGCACGTGCCGTGCCCCTACCATATCGGCAGGCGGCACGTACTCTTTCAACAGCGGCAGCGCCCGGTTAAAGCTGGCATCAAACTCAACCGGCAACGTCACCAGATGCACCAAGGCTGCGGTACCAAAGCTAATCACCGCCATGGCAATAACGATCGCTAAACCACCGGGTAAACGCGTTAATAAAAACAGAAAAGGCGCTGCCATCATTAAGATGGCACCCAATTTCTCAGCTTTTTGAGCAACGCCTACCAAGCGGCTGCGCGCCAGTAGCGGTGTGTAGCCTTGGTGATGCTGAATAGCGTGACCTACCTCATGAGCCGCCACCGTGACAGCCGTTAGCGAACGCCCATCGTAATTATCTGGGGAAAGGCGCACGCAGCGCGTTTCTGGGTCGTAGTGATCACCGAACTCGGTGCGCTCAACGCTTGCGCCATTAATGCCCAACCGGCGCAGCAAATGATCCGCGAGTTCCGCGCCGGTACCCGGGTAGTCATCACGGCCACGGGTGTGGCGCTTTAGCACCCATTTGGCCCACACATTGGGCAGTACAAAAACAGCCAGCGTGAAGATGACCAGCAGAACAACCATGACAACACCTGTTCGTAAAAAATAATCGTCAATGAACGATCTCTCTCAGACCACAGCGTTCGTTTTATGTTTACGCGGGGTCGTTACGCTGCTCTTCTACGTCGCGCTGTACGGCCGCTAAGCCGTGGGCTGAGATATCGCCTTGAGCATGGGCGTGTTCGGCAATCAGCACGCTATCAGCAGCAAGCACCAGCTCGCACTCAGTGCCCACCAGCTCATCGCGCAACTGCTGAATTGCTGCTTCCCGCTTGGGGTCTGTATCCACTCGCCGTATGTAAATCGCTTTAATGCGACCTGGGTAGGCTTTGACGATTTCGATATACACCTCTGGGTCGTGCTGCCCGCTGTCGCCAATCAATATGCACGGCATATCGTCATAAAGAGCAAGCATACGATCGATCAGATCCCGCTTATGTTCTTCTGCACGGCGCGGCCAGGGGCGGCGCAAAGAGATACCCCATTCGCGTAAAAAAATAATCGGCCCGACGGGGATACGGTTGAGCTGGAAAAAAGCTTCCAGCATTTCGTAAATCGCCCACGGCCCGCGCGAAACATACAAGATAGGCCGTTCAGCGCGTTCACTAACGCCCCGATGCAGCGCTTGATAAAGCGATACTACCCCAGGAAAAGCAGTACGGCGGTGGGGCTTTTTAACAAACAGGCGGTAAAGCATTTTGAGCTTTTCCGCCACACCGGTGAACATTACCGTGTCATCGATATCACTAATGATCAGTAAATCTGCTTCTGGCGGCGGCACGTAGACCTCTACATGGGTACGTACTGGCGTTTGGCCTGGGCAGTGGACCAAAATATCGGCGCGGTGCCACGACACATCAATGGGCAGCGCGTGGCTAATGGGTAAATGCACGTCGAAATAGCCATCACGGTCCGTGCCCACGCAGAGCCGATTTTCGCCAATATGCACTTCTACCTGGGCATCGGCCAGCCCCCGGCGAAAAATACGCCTTGCTACATCTGCCGTATCGCGCAGCATACCGTGCCGGGGAATCGCGCGGCCCAAGGCGGCTTGGCGAAAAACCCGGCCCATCAGAAATACTTCACGCTGGGAACCATACCCACGGTAAGGGTGAACCACCATGCCACCGCGGTTACCGTCACCCTTAATGGGTTTGGCAATAACATGGCAAAGCCTTTTGACAAAGCTTGCCCACTGGCGCAACACACTCATTGAGCAAGTTGCTGACGGTTGGCTATTTGTTTCATCAGGCTCTCCTTAAATTTCAGCTGAATGTGCAACGCATCCCTTTTCAGTACATTATGCTCACTCTAACCTACTTCTCACCCAGTCAATTTCCAATGATGCTGCAGTTCCATGCCAACCAGTGAAAACGCCTTTAGTACCGCCCTCGCCCTGATCCTGAGTATGGACAGCGCGCTAATTTCCATTGTGACGCTGTCATTGCAGGTATCGCTGATGGCGGTGTTAATTGCCAGCCTGCTCGCACTGCCGTTGGGCGCTGCCCTGGCACTGTGGCATTTCCCTGGCCGTAATGCAGTTATCGTCGCACTCAATGCGCTGATGGGGTTACCGCCAGTTGTCGCGGGGCTTTGCGTGTACTTGCTGCTTTCACGCGCCGGCCCGCTGGGCGAATGGGGGCTGTTATTCACACCGAGTGCCATGGTGATCGCTCAAGTTATTTTGGTACTGCCGATTATTGCCGCCCTCACCCGTCAGCAGGTTGAAGCACTCCACGGCGAGTATGCCGAGCAGCTGAACTCACTGGGTCTTTCACGCCGGCGCATGATTCCAACGCTGCTGTGGGATGCGCGTTTTGGCTTGTTAACCGTGATTCTTGCCGGCTTTGGCCGCGCCAGCGCAGAAGTCGGTGCGGTGATGATTGTAGGCGGCAATATTGACGGCGTCACCCGGGTGATGACCACCAGCATTGTGCTGGAAACCAGCAAAGGTAACCTGCCCATGGCGCTCGGTTTGGGGATTATTCTGCTCGCGCTGGTCACCATGATTAACGCTATCGCACACATGATCGGCGAAACGGCCAAAAGGCGGCTGGGATGAACGCACATCACACGCCCCCCGTCGCGGCCCTTGAACTCGATAACGTAGGCTTTATCCATCGCGGCCATGCGCTACTCAAGCCCACCTCGCTACGCCTGGCAGGCTGCCAACGAACGCTGATTATGGGGCCAAACGGCGCAGGAAAAAGCCTACTCATGCGCTTGGCCCATGGTTTATTAACACCGACTAGCGGCACCGTGCGTTGGCAAGGCAAGCCACCTGCACAAGCCATGGTATTTCAGCGCCCGGTGCTGCTGCGCCGTTCGGCACTCGACAACCTGACCTATGTATTAGCCATTCACAAAATATCCCGACAAAACCGTAAAACCCAAGCCATCAATGCACTGGATAAATTTGGCTTAGCCCACTTGGCCAAACGGCCAGCGCGAGTGCTTTCCGGCGGCGAGCAGCAGCGCTTAGCGTTGGCACGAGCCTGGCTGCTCAATCCGCAAGTGCTGTTTTTAGATGAACCCACCTCGGCACTCGACCCCGCCGCCATCAAAGCCGTTGAAGATGCGGTGCTTGAGTTTCATCACAGCGGCACCCGTATTGTGATGACCACCCATGATTTGCACCAAGCACGCCGCCTCGCCAATGACGTGCTGTTTATGCATAACGGCGCACTACTTGAACACACGCCCGCCAACGACTTTTTTACCGCCCCCACTTCCCATGAGGCGGCGGCGTTTATCCGGGGCGAACTGGTTTGGTAAGCCCCACGAAGCGTTGAACAATACCCAAAGGAGCAGACCGTGAACAAAACCACCACGCTTATCACCGCCAGCGTATGCACGACCGCCTTGGCCTGGAGCGCCTCGCTACTCGCAGATGACGACTTCATTACGCTCGCCTCCACCACCTCTACCGAAAACTCAGGGCTGTTCGATGCCATTATTCCCACGTTCACCGAGGCAACCGGCATTGATGTACGCGTAGTGGCCGTAGGCACCGGGCAGGCGTTTGAAATTGGCCGGCGTGGCGATGCCGACAGCCTGCTGGTTCACGACACCGCTGGCGAAGCGCAGTTTGTCGCCGATGGCTACGCCACCGAGCGCCTTGATGTGATGTATAACGATTTCGTGATCGTCGGCCCCAGCGATGACCCCGCGGGCATCAGCCACAGCGAAACCGTTATTGATGCCATGCAGCGCATTGCCAAGAGCGAATCACCCTTTGCCTCACGCGGCGACGACAGCGGCACCAACCGCGCTGAGCTGCGCTTGTGGGAAGATGCGGGCATCACGCCCCAGGGCGAATGGTACCGTGAACTGGGTAGCGGCATGGGGCCCACGCTAAACACCGCCGCGGGTATGGATGCTTACGCCATGACAGACCGCGCAACTTGGGTCGCTTTTGACAACCCGCAAAACCTTACCTTGTTGTTTGAAGGCGATGAAGCGCTATTCAACCAGTACGGCAGCCTGCTGCTCTCAGCAGAGCGCCACCCCCACTTAAAGCATGACCTTGCTGCCCAGTGGCACCAGTGGTTGGTGTCTGAACAGGGCCAGCAAGCGATTGCGGATTTTGAGGTAGACGGCCAGCCGCTGTTTTTCCCGAATGCTGAGTAATATTTACCCTCGTCAAAACACAACGGCCCGCTTTAAAAGCGGGCCGTTATGTTGAAGTACGGTGCTTAAGAACGGTTTATTAGTCCAGTTCTTGCGTGCGCAAAAGCTGTTTAGCGGTTAAATAAGCCGTTGATATCTTTGGCCTCCCAGTGAGGGAAATGCTTACGCACCAGCGTATTCAGGTCGCGCTCAAACGCCGCCCAATCGGTTGTCGGTGCGGCAGTAGCCGTTGAACTGGCCGTGCCGCGAATCATACCAGCGCCTACGGTCACGTTGGTCAGCCGATCAATGATGATAAAGCTGCCGGTGCCCGGGCTGGTACGGTAATCATCCACCGGAATGGCGGCGGTCAGCTCAACATCACAGCGGGCAATGGCATTCAAGCCCAGCGAGTGGGTGGCGTGTTTTTCCAGGGTATTGACGTCGATTTGGTAATCAATCGCGCTTACCTGACCGGAGAGGTCGCGGGTCGCCAGTTTGAAATCAAACAGCTTACCGGGCGTTAACGCCTCTTCGTGCATCCAGACAATATCGGCTTTAAACGTATTAGAGAGCGGCAGTTCGCTTTCAGCTGCGACGATCCAATCACCGCGGGAAATATCAATTTCATCTTCCAAGGTCAGCGTAATCGCCTGGCCTGGGTAGGCTGCCTCTAAGTCACCATCAAAGGTGACAATCCGCGCCACCGTGGAGGTTTTCCCTGAAGGCAGCACTTTAACCGCTTGACCAGGGCGAACCACGCCTGCCGCCAAGGTGCCGCAGTAGCCGCGAAAATCGAGGTTCGGGCGGTTGACGTACTGCACCGGCAAGCGCAGGTCATTCAGGTTTTGGTCGCGGCTGATTTCGACGCTTTCCAGCAGCTCAATCAGCGTTTGCCCCTGATACACATCGGTGAAATACCAGGGCGTTTGTTCGCTGCGATTGACGACGTTGTCGCCATTGAGCGCCGACATCGGCACAAAGCGAATATCCGGTGCTTGCAGGTTGGTAGCAAAGGCGCGGTACTCGGCAACAATCTCGTTAAAGCGCGCCTCAGAAAAGCCCACTAAGTCCATCTTATTGACCGCAATCACCAGGTGCTGAATGCCCAGTAAATCGGCAATAAAGCTATGGCGGCGGGTTTGGGTCTGCACGCCGTAACGGGCGTCAATCAGAATAATCGCTAGGCTGGCGGTTGAAGCCCCGGTGGCCATATTGCGGGTGTACTGCTCGTGCCCTGGGGTATCAGCAATAATGAACTTGCGCTTATCGGTAGAGAAAAAGCGGTAGGCCACATCAATGGTAATGCCCTGTTCGCGCTCGGACTGCAGGCCATCGACCAACAGCGCCAAATCAACCGTATCACCGGTGGTGCCGCTGGTTTTAGAGGCTTGGGTAATGGCCGCTAGCTGATCTTCAAAGATCATCTTAGAGTCGTGGAGCAGGCGGCCAATCAGCGTCGATTTACCGTCGTCTACGCTGCCGCAGGTGATAAAGCGCAGCAGGTCTTTGTTTTCATGCTCGTGTAGGTACTGCTCGATATTGTCGGCGATTAAATTAGATTGATGAGACATTAGAAGTACCCCTCACGCTTTTTCTTTTCCATCGAACCCACTTGATCGCGATCAATGGCACGGCCACTGCGCTCACTGGTGCGGGTCAGCAGCATTTCCTGGATAATTTCCGGCAGCGTTGCAGCGGTGGATTCAACAGCGCCGGTCAGCGGGTAGCAGCCCAGCGTTCTAAACCGCACCGATTTCTGCTGCGGCACTTCGCCAGGCGCTAACGGCAGGCGGTCATCATCGACCATCACTTGCATGCCATCGCGCTCGACCACAGGGCGCTTGGCCGAGTAGTAGAGCGGCACGATAGGGATCGACTCTAAGTAGATGTACTGCCAGATATCCAGCTCGGTCCAATTAGAGAGCGGGAACACGCGGATGGATTCGCCTTTATTGACCTTAGCGTTGTATACGTTCCACAGCTCAGGACGCTGATTCTTCGGGTCCCAACGGTGGTATTTGTCGCGGAACGAGTAAACGCGCTCTTTGGCACGCGACGCTTCTTCATCACGGCGAGCGCCGCCAAACGCGGCATCAAAACCATGTTTATCCAGCGCCTGCTTGAGCGCTTGGGTTTTCATGATATCGGTGTATTTGGCGCTGCCGTGATCGAACGGGTTGATATTGGCCGCTCGCCCTTCTTCGTTGGTATGCACAATCAGTTCCATACCCGCTTCTGCCGCCATACGGTTACGAAACTCGATCATCTCGCGGAACTTCCAGGTGGTATCCACGTGCATCAGCGGGAATGGCGGTGTGCCGGGGTAAAAGGCCTTCCGCGCTAAGTGCAGCATTACCGACGAGTCTTTGCCGATGGAGTACATCATCACCGGGTTAGCAAACTCGGCGGCGACTTCACGGATGATATGAATAGACTCAGCTTCTAATTGCTTGAGGTGGGTCAAGCGTGCGGCGTCAGGGGCAGCAGCAATACTGGGTTCACGAGAAGTCGACGCTTGTGAAAGCGTCTCTGAAGAAACGGCCTTTGAAGAAACAGTCTCTGAAGAAACGGTCTCTGAAGAAACAGTAGAAAACTGGGTCATAGCCCCTTACCTCACAAGAACAAGCTCGTCACACAAGCTGTAAATATTGTACGTTCGAATGCAGGTAGGGTAACGCCGAGCCAGTAATAACCCAAAAGAATTAATAACTATCTTTTTATTCTTTTATAGACTAACAGGTATAAATAGATCGATTTTCTGGTCAATCAATACGTTCCACCCAGGTCTGCCACTCGCTTCCCTGCACATCACTCCAGTGCAAATCGATCATGCGATAGCCAGGGCGGGAAGCTTCATCAATGGCGAACTGCTCCGCACTGGGCAGAAACTGATCCGCTATCGCCGGGCAGCCATACACATTAATCGTGGCTTCCCCTACTGCACGTTGTTCGGCGTAGGCTTGGTGCACATGGCCAAACACGATGATCTTGACGTGTGCATGCTTGCTTAGCAGTTCCCAAAACGCGTCGCGATCCTGCAATCCAATGGCATCCATCCACACCGCGCCTACGTCAACGGGTGGGTGGTGCATGGCGATTAACGTTGGCCGCTCATCGCTTTCTAGCTGCGCTGCCAAGCTGGCTAATTGCTCGCTCCCTAGCTCACCGTAGGGTTGGCCTTCTACCTGGGTATTGAGCAGCAGCAAGCGCCATGGGCCTAGATCTACGTCATCGGCCAAAGGGTGTTCAGCGGCCATCAACGCACGTTGGTCGTGATTGCCCGGTAGCCAATACCAGGGGCACGGCAGCGCATTCATTGCCTGCACTGCCAGGGCGTAAGAAGCGGCGGATTCGTCTTGGCTAATATCCCCGGTGAATATCACAACATCTGGCTGTTCGGCCGCTACGGCGCTTAATACCTGCTGAAACTGCCGCCAGGGAACGCCTGCCCGCGAACGCGCTTCGGTGTCCGCGTATAGGTGAGCATCCGTAATTTGCACCACGCGCATCAGGGCATCTCCGGTACGTTAACGGTATGGCCATGAGCAAGGCCGTGAGCCAGCCACTCACCTAAAAAACGGTTGAGCTGGAGCTTCTCATCGGGCTGATGCATGCGGGCATTGGGGTAGCGGTAGCGGCCATTGAAGTGGCGCTCGCGCTGGAAATCGGTCACCTCTGCCATGCGCACATCGTGATAAAGGTGCACGCGCATACGCGACCCTTCCAGCACGGCATCTAGCGGGCCAGTTTGGGAAACATCCACCATAGTGGTGTAAGGTGCCTGCTCGTGAATATAAAGATGCAAATCACCGAAATACGTTTTGTCGCCCCGCAGGGCGATGTCACGGCGCTGGCCGGCCTCCATGTCGCCCACCAGCCGCACCAAGCGCAAATAATTGGCGCTGCACTCCCCTTGGAGCGATTTTAAATCGGTGACGTAGGCCGTTCTCGCCATGTTCACTCCTCGCTTGTTTCGCTTTGCATCGTTTCGCTTTGCGTCGTTTCGTTTTTTGCCAGCGCTCGCGGTGAAGCGGCGCGTAATGACGCTCGCTGGCTATTAAGCCAATGTAAACCAATCAGGCACATGGCGTTGTCGAGTCGCCCTTGCTCTAACAGTTCCCAGGCGTTTGCAAACGGCACAATGTGAACCCGAATATCTTCGTGCTCTTCATCTAAACCATGAATACCGCCTATCCCTTGCGTATCTACCAAACCACAAAATAGTGTTACTTGCTCATTGCAAGCACCGGGGCTTGGATAATAAGTGTGAAGTTTGGTCAGCGCGGCTACTTTACAACCGGCCTCTTCCCAGGCTTCACGGCGGGCGACGTCTTCCAGCGACTCGCCCTCTTCCACCAGGCCAGCCACGAACTCTAGCTTCCAGGGCGTCACTGGGTCATCAACGGCACCGGCACGAAACTGTTCGATCAACACCAGTGAATCACGCGCAGGGTCGTAAAGTAACACACCCACCGCATCAAAGCGGCTGTGCACTTCCCTACGCATAGGTTCGCTCCAACCGCCCTCAAAAAGGCGATGACGAAGCGCTAAGCCTTCTAAGCGGAAAAACCCTTGGTACAGCGTTTCACGCTTGAGCAGCTCAACATCGTCACGGGTTAACTGCGGAACACTAAGCACCGTGCTACGAAAAGGGGCGTTTTGAAAAGAAGGGTTTCGAAAAGACGAGCTTTGAAGAGACGAATTTTGAAAACAAGGACTCTGATCAGAATCATTCTTGGGACTGGACGCCATGAGGCACTCCCGGTGGTGATAATCGCTCCATTATCAATGTTAGCCACCGGGAATGCCAATGCAGCGGGTAGGCTACTGCGGGGTTAGCATTGCCTGGGCATCACGGCGCAGCGCCTCATCAGAGACTTGCCGATTGTCGCGAGCGGTGCCGTTAACCGCCCGCTGGGCGTGCTCGCGGGCGGCCTGCTCGTTGCCCTCCTCTTTTAGGAAAGCGGCATAGTAGTAGTTAACATCAATACCGTCTGGGCGGATTTCCAAGGCACGCTGGAACATACGTTCAGCGGTATCGCTATTGCCAAAACCAAGCGGGCGACCCGGTGCCCGGTCATAAAGCGCCCCTAACGTCACGTAAGCTGAGCCGTTCAACCCTTGCGGGTCGATTTCAATCGCTTTTTCTAATGCGTCCCGCGCATCGCCTGCGGTGCCTAGCGCACCTAAACCACCGCGTTCACGGGCATAAGAAGCCAGAATAACACCCTGCCACACCAGTACATCGGCTTCATCGCTATGTTGATCGGCCAGCTGTTCCACTTCGCCTGCAAGCGCTTTCAACGTGCTTTCACGCTCGTTGGCGGGCATGTCCGTTACGGTATGCTCCCAGCGATTTTTAAGCGAGAAGAGTTCGCCTTCAAAGGCGGTCGCGGTTAACGGTGACAGCGCAAGCGTGGTGGCGATAGCGGCAGCGATAAATGAACGTGATAAAGGCAGACGTGAAAAGGACACACGTGATAAAGACGTGCTTGTTAAAGAATGAGTTCTCATAATTGCTCCTAACATTGTTGTTGTTCAGCGTAGACCTGCTGTCACTTAGATCTACTATCAGCAGGCCTGTCTGCCAATATAGCAAACAATGTAACAAACGTTTGAATGATTCGCTAACGGCATGTTGCTTGGTATGCTTCCCACAATTAACGTAAGGTAGATAGCTCAAAACACGATAGGGAACAGGTAATGAAAGGCCGCAATATGACCCGCTGGCGCGATCCAGCAAAAGATCCGCGTCAAGCCCCTAAGAGCAACCTGATTACGCCAGAGGGGGCGGCTCGCTTGCGCGCTGTTTTAGATCACCTGTCGCGAGTTAAACGCCCTGCTATCTCAGAGAAGGTCGGCGAAGCAGCCGTCCAGGGCGACCGCAGTGAAAATGCCGATTACACCTATAACAAAAAAGAGTTAAACCGCGTTATTGCGCGGATTGGCTACCTGACCAAGCGTTTAGATGAACTGCAAGTGGTTAACCGCCGTCCCGCCGACACCAGTAAGGTGTTTTTCGGTGCCTATGTGAACCTGGAAGATGAAAACGGCGAGCAGGTGCATCTTAGAATTGTTGGCCACGACGAAATCGACACCAAAAAGCGCTGGATCAGTATCGATGCCCCCATGGCCAAGGCACTGCTCGGCAAGCAAGTGGGCGATGAAGCAAAAGTACTGACCCCCGACGGCGAGACGTTTTATACCATCACCGAGATCGACTACGCCGGCTAACGTTTGCGCGGCGCTGGGCGCTTTCAGGCGGTGATTTGATCGCGCCATACACCTTAAAGCGGCGATTATCCGCCAGCGTGTGAAAATCTTGAAACGCGCGCTGCAAGTGGTCGGGATAGGGCAAAAAGCCATTCGCCACGATAACCAGGTGCCCGCCCGTGTTTAGGTGCTCCGGCGCTGCGCTAATCAAGCGCTGGCTGGGGCCGTAGCTAATATCGCGCTCTTTATGGAAAGGCGGGTTACTGATAATCCAATCAAACTGCTCGCCTTCAAGCGCGCTGAACACATCACTCGGAAGCACGCGGCCTTCAATCCCATTGGCCGCTAACGTGCGCTTACACGCCTCTACCGCAAAAGCACTGATATCAACTGCCGTGACATGATGGCCACGCGTTGCTAACCAGGCGCTGATAATGCCATCGCCACAGCCCATATCCAGCACCTTTAACGGCTTGCCCGGCGGCAAACTGCTCTCAATGCTTTTTATATTTTCCAGACTTTCCAGCATCAACAGCGTGCCTTCATCGACTTTGCCATGACCAAATACGCCGGGGTGGCTCACCAGCGTTAAGCCTAATGCCTCAACGTTTTGCCAAGCGCTATCGCTGGTGGATGCTAACGCCATGGTTTGCGTCACGAATAGCGAACAACGCCTCGCATTATCGAGTTTGTCCCAGGTCATCCCTAACTCTTCAAGTATCTTGGGAACGCGTTTAATGCCCCCTTGGTGCTCACCAACAATGCTAATGGGTGTGCCGGTGGGCAGCTGCTCGCATAACCACGTGAGCCACCAAATGCCTAATTGGTGCGCTTTCGGCCAAAACAGCACGATTTCAATTTCTTTGCATGGCTTTTTGCATGGCTCTTTGCATGGCTTTTTGCCAAATGGCTCGCCTGCTGCCCCATCAAAAGGCGTTCGGGCCTGTTTGCCTTTCGCCTGCCATTCACCCAGCACCGTGTGATCACCGCTTACCACGCCTGCTGATTGGTCAATAAGCCAGCTATCGATTGGCGGGCCAATGGCCCACAGTGCTGAATACTTATCTTGTTGGCGCTCTAATAACTGGCATGCGGGTGTTTGGGCACTCATTCAGCGGACTCCGGTTTAGTTAATGCGTGGGCTAGTCAATATAGGGTTTAGTTAAGGTATAAAGTAGGTAGCGGCCCAGGCGCCAATGCGGATCTTGGCGACAATACTGCTTCTCTAGCGCCAGCAGCGTTTCACTTTCTGCAGGCGACGCGGGCGGATGGCGCAAATAGTCTTGGAAGACGCGAATGCCGGCAACGGCCTCTATTTGCAAGCCGTTTTCTGCACTCCATTGGGTAATTTCTGCGTGCGTCACCGGCGAAATAGGCGTTAACCGTTGACGCTTGCCTTTGCCCGCCAGGCGGTCACTCAGTGCTTTCTCAAGATTGCCTTTTACCACATTAGAAAAGCGTAACGCATCGCGGTTAAACACCATTAAGCTAAGCTGGCCGCCAGGCGCCATTAACTGGCTCAACGTCGCCAACGCCGCTTGCGGGTCCCCCAACCACTCCAATACGGCATGGCAGGTAATCAGCGGCCATGGCCCTGAAGCTTGTTGAGGAAGCGTTTGTAGTGGCGCCTGAAGGTAGGTAATTGACTCATGGGGTAGCGCGCTTTCATTCTGATGCCATTGCTTAGCGTGATTCAGCATATCTTCTGAAGGCTCCGCCATGGTCACCGCATGCCCACGTTTAACAAACCAGGCGGCTTGCTGGCCTAAGCCACCGCCCACATCCAGCACCTTTTGGCCTTCCAGGCGCAAGACGTTGGGCAGCAGATAATCAAGCATAGCGAGACGCAGCTCGCCCCGTGGCGCTTGGTAGAGCGAACGTGAGAACTTATCGGCCAAGCCATCGAAGTAACGATCGCCAGCCTGGGTTAATTCATAGCTTGTGGATTGATAGCTTGTTGATTCAGAATTTATTAATGTGGGATCTGAAAATACAAAGTTTGAGGGCATGCCACGGGCATCACTGTAAAGGAAACGCGCAGTTTACCTGATTCGCCCACCCCAGCCGAACGGCATTCTGGCTGACGGGCGCTAATCAGTCGCAAAATAGTCACAAAAGTCCCTGTTAGTTATAAAAAGCCCCTGTTAGTTATAAAAAGCCTGTGCTGGAAAAAAAAGCACCTCTGCTGGAAAAGAGCACCCTATGCTGGAATTTCGTCAGGTACATAAAACCTACGCAACGCCCCAAGGCCCTCTTAGGGTGCTTGAAGATGTCACCCTGCGCCTGGCAGCGGGCCAAAGCCTAGCGTTAATGGGTGAATCAGGCAGCGGCAAATCCACTCTGCTGCACCTTGCCGCCGGTTTAGACCTGCCCGACCACGGCAGTATTACCCTCGCCGGGCACAACCTAGCGACGCTACCTGAGCCCGCCCGGGCAACACTACGCCGTGAACAACTGGGGCTGGTCTTTCAGCAATTTCACCTGATACCGAGCCTGAACGTGATAGACAACCTGCGCTTGCAGGCACGCTTAGCTCGCCGCGACGATGTCGCTTGGACAGCACACTTGATAGAGCGGCTTGGGCTTGCTGGCCTAGAAAAACGCTACCCGGAACAGCTCTCTGGCGGTCAGCAGCAGCGCTTAGCGATTGGCCGCGCCCTTGCACCGCGCCCGCCGCTACTGCTGGCCGATGAACCCACGGGCAATTTGGATGAAACCACCGCGGGCGAAGTGCTGGAACTGCTGCTGAATCTTGTCCGCGAAACCCAATGCGCTTTGTTGGTCGTGACCCATAGCCCACAGGTGGCCGCGCCGCTAGATCGCTGCCTGCGCCTACGCCACGGCCAACTGGTAAGCTCAGCGTTATGATAAAAGCGCTACCTACCGTATTGGCGACGCTGCTCGCCCACTACCGGCGACACCCTGGCCAATTAGCCATGTTGCTGCTCGGCCTATGGGTAGCCAGCGCCCTGTGGAGTGGTATCCAAGCGATTAACGCCACCGCTCGCGATAGCTACGCCCGCGCCGACGCGCTGTTTGACACCCGGCTTGATCAACTTGAGCGCCGCGATGGCGCGCCCCTCACCCGTGCCGACTATCACGCCCTACGCCAAGCAGGCTTGCCCGTTTCGCCCATGTTAGAGGGTGAAGTCGTTACACAAGACGGCACCAAGCTAACGCTGATCGGCATTGACCCACTTACCCTTTCCAGTGATAACCCGCTGGCCCAAGCCGATACGTCAGCATCGTTAACCCACTTTCTCACACCCCCGTGGCAAACCCGCGTCGCCCCTGACACCTTGGCAGCTTTGGGTATAAAACGCGAAAACGCACCGGGTGCTACCCCACGCCTGGCGAATGGTAAAACGCTACCCCCACTCATTTTAACGCCAGCGCTGCCGCCCAATACGCTGTTGATGGACATTGCCGCAGCGGCACAGCTGCTGGCCAATAGCGAAGCGCCCGCCAGCGGTGAACAGATAACCCGCATTGTGACGGCAGCAGGGGCGCTTTCTGAACCGCCGGTTGGATTAACGCTCACCCGCGCCAGCAGCCCTGCCTCCCCCGGCCAGTTGACGGAGAGCTTTCATCTCAACCTTACCGCGTTAGGGCTACTCGCCTTGGTGGTCGGGTTATTTATTGTTCAGGCAGCGCTAGGCCTAGCCTTAGAGCAGCGCCTGGGGATGCTGCGCACCCTACGGGTATTGGGTGTTTCAGGGCGCAGTTTAATCGTCGCGCTCAGCATAGAGCTGCTTCTGCTTGGCCTGATCGGCGCGCTTGCCGGTATTGCCAGTGGCGTATGGCTGGCACGCCGGTTACTCCCCGATGTGGCGGCAACTTTAGGCTCACTGTATGGCGCAGGCGTGGGGCAGGAGCTTAACCTGCCCTGGCATTACTGGGCCGGTGGGCTGGCGGTTAGCTTTGCGGGGCTACTGCTGGCCGGCGGTGGTGTGCTGTGGCGCGCTGCCCACCTAAACCTGCTGGAATTAGGCCAGATGCAGGCCTGGCGTAACGGTTACCACCGCCAATTAACGTTCATGGGCATTGGCGGCGCACTCGTTTTGAGTATTGCCTTCGCGCTATACAGCTGGCTGCACGTTCAGCCCCCGGGCGATGGCTTAGTGGCAGGCTTTGGGCTAATCGCCGCCCTGCTACTGGCCAGCGCGCTGTGGCTACCGCCCTTTTTAGCCATGGTCATTAAGGGGCTGACACACCTCGCCAGGCGTCGTCCGCTTATCCACTGGGCGCTGGCGGACATGCAGCTGCAACTCCCTCGTCTTTCACTTGCCATGATGGCGCTGCTGGTCGCGCTGGCGACAAACCTGGGTGTTAGCAGCATGGTCGGCGGCTTTCGTCTCACGTTTTTAGACTGGCTTGATCAACGCCTGGTCGCCCCGCTTTATTTAAACGCCCCTTCCACTCAATACGACGATATTGATGCGTGGCTTGCGGAGCGCCCCGAGGTGTCTGAACGTTTACTCACCCGGCGTAGCGAATCAACGCTGCTCGCGATTAACAGCCCCAGTAACAGCCCTAGCAATAACGCCAGCAATAGCCCAAGCGAGAGCCGCTCAACAACGTTACTGGTTGAACTTTATGGCATTACGCCCGGCGCATCACTCACCCCGCATTGGCCGCTACTCGCCACTATCAAAGACCGGCCGTCTGCTTGGGCGGCCTTTGACGAGGGCGCGGTGTTCGTCAACGAACAGCTCGCCACCGCAGAAGGGCTTTCACCCGGCGACCGCTTAACCCTAAGCGCGCCGAACGGTAACATAACGGTATTGCTCGCCGCCCTCTACCCCGACTACGGCAACCCCAGCGGCCAAGTATTAATGGCATCGCACCAGCTAGCCGCACGTTTTCAAGCGCCGGCAAACTCAATGGGCGTGGTAGTTCATGACAACGCTAATGTGGATGCGCTACGTGACGCACTGACTACCCGCTTTGGGCTAAGCAGCGACGCGCTGAGCAATCAAGGCGAGATCAAACGCATCGCCACGGAGATTTTCGAGCGCACGTTTACCATTACCCGCGCCCTCAATGTGCTCACCCTGGCGGTCGCGGCCTTGGCACTGTTAGCCACCCTGCTCGCCCAAGCGCGCAGCCGCCGCCAACAGTTAGCCCCACTCTGGGCGCTTGGCGTGCCGCGAGCACAGCTGGCATGGCTGAACCTGGCGCAGCTCGGTGGTGCCGCACTGCTAACCGGCTTGCTGGCTATTCCACTGGGTATCGTCATTACCTGGGGGTTAGTGGCGATTATCAATGTCGCCGCCTTTGGCTGGCGGCTGCCCCTGTATGTATTCCCCTGGGAAATAGCGCTAACGCTCGCCACCGCTGTTAGCGTGGCACTGCTGGCAGCGGCGATACCTGCGCTACGTTTCTGGCGCGCCTCGCCGCGGGCCTTGCTGTCTGAAGAGGCTCACCAATGAAATTACCGCGGCTTTTGCTACGCAGTATCGTATTAACCCTAGCGCTTGGGGGCTTAAGTGGCTGTAGCGATGATAACCCAGCGGATAGCGCAGGCTTTGCCGGTTTGGGTCAGGACGCCGAAGGCTTCCAACACGCACAACCCGATCAGGCGCTCACGCTCCCAGACGATTTTCCACAACAACATGCCGCCCACCCGGATTACCGCATCGAATGGTGGTACCTAACCGCCAACTTGAAAGATGCCGCCGGTGAGCCGCTGGGGCTACAGTGGACGCTATTTCGTCAGGCGCTAATGCCGCCCAGCGAACGCCCAGCGCCAACGCCCTGGGCTGCCGACCAACTGTGGATGGCCCACATGGCGATCTCGCAAGGCGAGCAGCATCAGGTGGCCGAACGCTTCGGGCGTAGTCATTCACAGGCACCATTGAAGACTCCCCAAGACAACCAAGCAGGTGTCATGATTAGCCCCTTTCATGCCTGGCTGGATGATTGGCAACTTAAAGCCAACGAAGAAACCGATAGCACCGATTTCAACTCGCTAACCCTCACCGCCTATAGCGGCGAAGGCGATGCGCGCTTTGGTTATCGTTTAAAACTTACCGCTGAAGGGCCGCTGGTGCTGCATGGTGTTGAGGGCTTCAGCCAAAAAGCCGCCAACGGCCAAGGTTCGATGTACTACAGCCAGCCTTTCTGGCGAATAACCGGCGAGGTCACCCTCAACGGCGATACCAAAACCGTCAACGGCCGCGGCTGGCTAGACCGTGAATGGAGCAGCCAGCTGCTGGATGCCCGCCAATCAGGCTGGGACTGGTTCTCGATTCACCTTAATGATGGCCACAAGCTAATGGCGTTTCAGCTACGCGGTGGCGGCAGCGATGGCAGCGGTGGTGGTGATAACAGTAGCGCTGATAGACAACGCAATGCCGACTACCGCTCCGGCACCTGGATTACCCCGCAAGGCGATGCCACGCCCTTGGCCACCGGCGAGATCACGCTGACACCGCTGGCAACGTCGGCGGTTGCCGGTCGCGATGTACCCACCCGCTGGCGACTGGAAATACCCTCAGTGGAGATCGACATCAACATTGAAGCGCCCCATGCCAACCGCTGGATGACCACCAGCGTGCCCTACTGGGAAGGCGAAGTGCATGTCAGCGACCGCGCCAGCGGCGAGCCGCTTGGCGAGGGGTATCTTGAGATGACGGGGTATTAAGAAACCTCTGATCCTTATCCACTGCCCAAGCGGCATCAAGTGAGCTCAAGCAGCGCTTCAGCCAGCTTAACGTCGTCATAACGGTCGGTGTTAGCCTCCTTGGGCGCAAGGTCTACATCAATAATTTGAATCCCCATGTCATCTCTTATTGTCTCAATCTGTTCGGTTGACACATTTAATAACTGTGAATCAAACAGCAAAAAATCAATTGGCGACCGCCTGAAAGGTTGGGCTTGGAGTGTTCCCGATAAATGTTTATTAAGCACTTTAACCTGGTCCACCAGTGTCATGCCAAGGGCTTCAAGATCAGTGCCCAAACTGGGTACGTATACCCTAGGCGACGGGTTTTTAGCCAACGCTTTATCAACCCCTTTAGGCAGCAGGTTGGCAATAATACTGCTATAAAAACTGCCCGGCGGAAAAACTAACAGCTCTGCGGAATCGATGAGATTACGGGTTTCTTTGCAGACTTTAGAGGCATCCAACGTATCAATATCATCGGCCTCACCGGATAATTTTATCGCCTTGATAGGCGAGTCAATGCCTGCCGTTTCTTTGCCAGTAAAGCAATGCTGGCCAATAATCGTTCGGCCGTTCTCTAGCACTACTTCCAACTGAAGATCGGCGTCGGTTGTTGTCCGCACGGTGCCCCGTGTTTTGATCAGCTGGCCAAATAGAAAGGCTATCGGGTCTAGGGAGCGGTCATGAATAAGGTAGCCCCCGGTCAAGATCAGATTCCCAACACTGGCACCAGCAAGGTTAAAATCCTCAGGCATGTGTTTATAAAACGCGGCGATATAGCTCTGGATCAACGACCGCATGGGTTCGGTTATCGCCTTGATTAACGGGTGCTTAACGCTAACAAGCGCCTGCAGCTGTTGCTCAAGCGCCGCCTTGGCTGCCGCGCCTTCCAGCTCATGAGCCATTAGCCGGTGGGAAAAAAGCGCGGCCACTTCAGGGTGGCCGGTAACCGAATCGTCTGCCAGGGCAAGCAGGCGCGCTCTTAGGTCACCCACGGCCGGCATCGCAAAGACCCGGCGCAACTCAGCGGAACTGCCCCCAGAATCAAACGGCGTCACAAGGTGAATGGAGTTGTGCGTGTAGTCTGTCAACACTTCAGAAAACTGTTTGAGTGCCGTACCACCACTAAAGAAAAGTATCTTTGGCCCGAGCTCGGGCGCTTTTCGATACCTCGCTAAGCGCAGACTTTTCCCCTTAGTAAATTCACGGGGCAGGCTCACAAAAGTGCAAGTAAAACGTCTTTTTTTCATATAACTCTTTTCACATAACTCTTTTAAATGTAATAAACATGTAACATAAAACAAGGCGCGATTACTTATAATCCTAACCCGAAAATTAAGAAAACACCCCAGCGCACTTAAACCAGCGCACTTAAAGATGGTGAGGCAGCATATCAATACGGCAATTTTGGAGCATTTTTATTTTCTACGATTTGAAGTTGAAAATCACTTTGCGTTAGTTGAAGTTTATGTGACTAAGCCAAGTGAGCCGCTTGCCCAGCGCCTGACCAATCGTAAAGGTTATAGAAATACGCTGCTGGAAAAAGTTGAGCTTGCCATTGCCTTGGACGTGCAAAGGCGCAAAGTCGATGGCCAGGGTTTTCAGCAATCCAAATCTCTTGAACGCCTAGCCAGGTTGCTTGATCAGCTTGGCCAAGCCTGCCTTGAATTCACCGCTATCAAGGCGCTGCAACAGCTTCCCGATAAATCGCGAAAAGAGTACGCCAAACTGCTGCGGTCGGTCGGTAAGTCCTTGAAGCTGGTGATGATTAATATCGATGATGCAAACACCCGCCAAGGCCTGAAAATAGGCCGCCGAATTCCCAAGATAACCGACCGTTTAGCGGCTGCTTTTGCCCCTGGCAGTTCAGGCATCAGTAACAGCGCCGTGGTGGATTTTCAGCTTCAGCGCATGATCCAGCTGCTTTCAGAACTTGCCGATGCCCTGCTCGCCGCCAACTTTGGCCCCGCTGTCAGGCTGCAGAACTACAAGCAGCTGAAAAGTGCCGCCCATGCGATGACCGCGCAAAGCAGCGCCTTTACCGTTGAGCGACTAGCACTCACCCGCAGCGGCAGTACCATCGCCACCTTAAAAGCCGAGCACGCCGAATCCGGTGACGTGATGGCAGTTTATAAAGAAGGTGAAAGCCAGAAAGTGATTGAAGAGCTTTCCGGGGTCGATCAATGGAAACAGGTCTACCCCAAAGTGGCACCTACGGTGCTTTCACACCATGTCGAACCTGGCAACGAACTGGGCTCAATGGTGATTGAGCATTTACCCGGGCGCACGCTCGAATCGCTGCTATTAAACAGCCAATGGAAAGAAGCCAACCACCTTATTGATAAGCTGCGTAGGACATTGCGAAAAATCTGGAAAAGCTCACGCACCGCAGAACCAGCTCATCCCGAGTACATGCAGCAGCTGCGTAAACGCCTGCCGGAAACCCGCCACACCCACCCGACGCTGTTTACTGCCCAGCAGACCATTTGCGGGCTTTCCCGCCCTAGTTTTGATCAGCTGATTGATCACGTTGAGCCCCTTGAGCGAGCGCTCGGTGCACCCTTTTCAGTGCTGATCCACGGTGATTTTAACGTCGATAACCTCATCTATGACGAGCTCAAAGATCGTATCTATTTTATCGACCTACACCGCGCTAGCTATTCTGACTACGTTCAGGACCTATCGGTACTGATGGCATCCATTTACCGGCTGCCGATTATGGATGCCGCCCCTAGGGCCGAATTAATGGCATTGATCAGGCAGCTTTACCAGTTTGCCCGCCGGTTTGCCAAAGAGCATAACGATGCAAGCTTTGATGCGCGGCTAGCCATCGCCTTAGGTCGCTCCTTTGCTACATCCACACGATTTATTTATGACAAGCCTTTTGCCAACAGGCTGGCGCTTAGAGCGCGCTACCTGCTGGAAGCAATAACGCTTCTAGACCCCAAGCAACTTGAAAAGTACAGGCTTCCCTTGGAGGATATTTTTAGTGATTAATAAGCGGATTGCCGTGATCGGGACACCTGGCAAATGGTCAACCGAGGTATTGGCGGATCACTTGGAACAGCGCACCGGCTATCGCTGCGTTGTCGATATGGCGGAGGTAGTGCTGGAACTCAAAACAGGCGAGTTGCGTTATCAGGACACCGTACTCAACGCGCTTGACGGGGTAATCATCAAAAAAATCAGCGAAACTTACTCCCCCGCGGCAGACGACCGGATACGCATGCTCAAAACGCTTGAAGCCGATGGGGTGCGCTGTTTCAGCAGCCCAGGCCAAGTAGGCCGCTTAATTAATCGTCTTGAAGGCACCGCGACCCTGGCCTCTGGCGGCGTTGCGCTACCCGCAACACGGGTAACGGAAAGCACTGCGGCGGCGTTGGATGCTGTCCAGGCATTCGGCAAAGCGATTTTAAAGCCGCTCTACTCGACCAAAGCCCGCGGCATGGTGGTGTTAGAAGCAGCCGACGGTATCGCAATAAACACGCAAAAACTTAACGAGTTTAAGGCAGCCCACGGCCTTTTTTACCTTCAGAAATTCGTCAATCTCGGCGGGCAAGATCTCGGCATGGTGTTTCTAGGCGGTGAATACCTGTGCACTTATGCGCGTGTAGGCGATGCCAATGCCTGGAACACAACGATACACAGCGGGGGTAAATATCAAGCCTTTGATGCCAGCCCTGAACTCATTGAGCTTGGCCGCAAAGCCCAGTCTTGCTTTGAGCTAAGCTTCACCACCGTGGACATTGCCTTGACCGATGAAGGCCCTGTGGTGTTTGAAGTCTCTGCGTTTGGCGGGTTCAGCGGTGCACAAAAAGGCTGCGGTATCGATGCCGCTGAAAAGCTATGTGATTATGTACTGAGCGAGCTTGAGGCAGCAGAATGATCAACCTATTTGACGCTGAGCAAATCGCCCAGGCCAAGGCTACCTGCACCTCTGAATTATTGCTGACGTTCAAGGGCTTAACCCTGCACGTACTGGCGGATAACCCTGTCATTGTGGATTGCCTTAACGCGTACTATACAGGTTTAACCACGAACACAGGTTTAACCACGAACGCAGACTCCCATGCTGAGCAAGCTGAACAGCAGGTGTTTCTAGTCAATAGGCAACCAGACACCAGCGGCAGCCACTGGACACCGGTAAAGCGGGCCAAAACCAGCGCGCTGGGGCTAAAAGAGGCCTACGTGGATACGCCCAACGGGCGCTGGATTCATAAAGTTCGCACCGGCATGGTGCTGTTTCAATCAGTAACGTCGCCGCTCGCGATAGGCGATTTAAACCAGCACTCATCGCAAGTTATCAATTTTATCAACAACCAGTTTCTCAACCACCACCAGCGCGGCGGTTATCTGCTCGGCCACGCTTCTGCCTTTGATATCAATGGCAGCACCACGGCCATTGCTGCCAGTTCCGGTGGTGGTAAATCCACACTGATGCTAAAAGCACTGGAAACCGCAAAGGCGCGTTTTCTCTCCAATGACCGCATTCTGTTTAAACCCGAAAACGGCCACATAGGCGTTCTTGGTGTTGCCAAACACCCGCGTGTTAACCCAGGCACGTTGATCAACTCAGAGCGTTTGGCCAACCTACTGCCCGCCGAGGAACACAAACGGTTTAGCGATATGCCCAAACGCCAGCTTTGGGATATTGAGCAAAAATACGATGTGCTGATTCCCGCCGCTTACGGCGAGCATAAAACAGCGCTTTCCGGCACGCTAAAACATCTGATATTGCTCGATTGGGCGTTAGACACCACAGCGCCTACCGCCTTAAGCCCCGTGGATATCACCACCACACCCGAGGCACTTGACGGCTTGCGCAAAAGCCCAGGGCCGTTTTTTCAACACGCCGACGGCCGCTTTCCCGCCGAGCAAACGCCACCCGCCGAGCGCTATGCCGAGTACCTTTCAGGCGTTGAAGTGCTGCGCCTCACCGGCGCTATCGATTTTGAGCGTGCCATTGAGCTACTCCACGCTAAAGGGATTCTCTAATGGTGGCACTGGCGCTGATTCGGCACGGGGAATACGCCCAGCGGGCGGATACCCCCAGCGCCCTGCAGCCTTACCCCCTCACGGAAAAAGGCGCGGCCGACGTTCGAGAACAAGCGCAGCGGTTCGGCGAGTGGCTAGCTTCTTCAGGCTACCAGCTCAATGCAGACATACACTGCTCGACGCTGTTAAGAGCGTGGCAAACGGCTGATATCTACCGCGAAGTGCTAACACCGTTCTTTGCTGAGCCGCCCTGCTTGCGCAGCTTCTCAGCACTTTGTGAACGCAGCGTTGGGGCGTTGGCTAACCTTAGCGTTCAGGAAATAGAACGGATCGTCGCTCTCGACCCTCGCCTTGCGCCTTTACCCAAGGGCTGGAAATCAGCCAGCGATTTTAAGCTGCCCTTCGATGGCGCGGAATCTCTATTAGAAGCAGGCCAACGGGTTGCCGAACATTTACAAACACTGTTAGCGCCGCACCCGCAGCATGAAGCAACTAAGCGCCTACAGCTAGTGGTAGGCCACGGCGCCTCTATTCGCCACGCGGGCTATCATTTAAATGTCATCTCTTTTAGCGATATTAAACGGTTAAGTATGTTTCATGGTCATCCGGTCGTTTTCGAGCGGCATCACGCCGGCTGGAGCCGACTGTACGGAAACTGGAAACAGCGCCAAACGGCAGACCCACTCGATTAAACAATAGCAACATACAAGATGACTTCTATGACTGCGTTAACTGTTATTCCAAAGATCAGCGAACAACCGTATCACCACGCTATCTTGGCTCGCCTGCCAACGGAGTGGGCACCCTGGCCTGATGATGCAAGCTCGGTCAATCATGACGAGGCGTTAAGCACATTTGTTAAGCGCTCGCAGAAAAAAAGCTTCGCCTGGCCCAAAAAGCCCGTGGTGTTTATTTCAGACCCCCACGCCGATGCCGAGGCATTTGAAGCCTCATTGATTGCCGCCGGCGTGATTGAACGCGAAGGTTCTCACCTCTGTGAATATGCGCTGACGAAATTCGGCAAAAAAGCCGAAATCGTCGTCGGCGGGGACTGCCTGGACAAAGGGCCCAGCAACCTGATGATGCTGCGCAGCTTAGCCCATTTATACCGTCTCAAGGCGGATGTCACTCTGCTGGCCGGTAATCATGACCTTCGTTTGCTGATGGGGCTGCTCTCGCTGGAACGCGAGACAGATGCCGGCAGCCAGCACCTTTTTGTGCGCATGGGCAAGAAGGTGATACCGCTGTTCAAAGAGGTATTCGATCAATACCTAGCCGATACCCAGTGGGAAAAAGGCTTGCCGTCAGAAGAGGCCTGCCGTCAGGCGCTGTTTCCAGGCAACGCATGGTTCGAGAACTTTCCCTTCTATGCCGCAGGGTTTCTCACCCCTGAGGGCATTGAGCGTGAAATCAGCAAAATGACAACGAAAGCACAGAGCTTTGAGGCGCACTGTGCAAAAAACGGCCTGTCACTCTCTCAAGTTTACGCCGCCGCCATGAAATGCCGTTCGCTGTTTCTGAAAAAGTCGGGGGAATTTGGCTGGTTTTTCCGTCAAATGCAGCTGGTTAAAAAGCGCGGTTCCTTCCTGTTTCTGCATGCAGGGCTGGATGACCATATGGCCGAGCTGCTGGCCAAATACGGCGTGAAATATGCCAACCGTGCTTTCAAAAACAACCTGATGAACCAAAACCTGTTCAGTTTTTATTACGGTTCTCTGGCCAATACCTTTAGAACGAAATACCGTAAAGCCGACCTACCGCTGACTCCTAAAGGGGCCAATACCGCCCGGCGGGCGGGTATTCAGGTACTGGTTCACGGCCATATCAACCAACACTTTGGCCAACGGGTCACGCTTAAAAATGGCCTTATCCATATCGAAGCCGACATCACCCTAGACGCTCACTCGCGTAAAAATGAAGGGCTCGATGGCTACGGTGTAGGGGTAACGTTAATCGACAAAAAACGCGGCGTGATCGGCCTAAGCTGCGACTACCCTCAGGCAAAAGTGTTCACACCCCGCCGCAAGGGAAAACGGGCAGGAGCTACTAAATGAAGTCTAAAACCAAGTTCAGTCACGACTCGCTGCTGGATCGCCAGACCACCCAAGAGCTTTTGGTTACCTTGGCCAATGCTTTCAAGAAGGGTGAGCTAGCGTTCCAGGAAAGCGAAGGTGATCTGGTGCTTTCGCCCCAACAGCTGCTGCAAGTTTCCCTGCGCGCCAGCGATGAAGGCGATAAACAGGAAGTGGAAGTGAAGATTAAATGGCGCACCAAAGAGAAGGAGCTTGCCGATACGCCCCCCAACATCAATACCAAACCACTTAACACAAAAACCAAGCGCTAGAACGAAGCACTAGAACGAAGCGCTAGAACGAAGCGCTAGCGGTTGTCTAGCCGCTCTGACCGGTAAAGCTGCCACTCATTTTCGACCCGGCCATCAGGCAGGCGGCAATAGCGGCCGGTGCCTAGGCGGCTTTCGCGAAGCTCGTTCTCACCGCCGATGCTTCTACAGTATTCAGCGGCATATTGTGTCATCTGGTTTTGAGAATCAGGGCCGCTTGCGCCCGCGGTACACCCAACGAGCAACAGCACAGCGGCGATTAAACAAAAGCGGTGCATAAAACCTCCCAACACATTCTAGCTCCCTTGCTATTCAGCCAGCTTGACGCAGCGGCTGGCTACAAATCGCCGTAATGAACCGCCGTGATTGCATTTTTCGGTGAACCGTCGACCAGCTTGGTGCTGTACGTCAGGTAAACAAACGTTTTTGTTTCTTCGTCATGCATACGCACAACGCGCATATTCTTGAAGAGCACCGAACGGCGCTGAGAAAAAATCACCTCTTGCCCCTCAACATCGGCAGGGTCGAAGACAATCTCACCTGTCTGCCGGCAGGCCACGCTAGCCTCGCTGGCCTCTTCTGCAAGCCCTACTGCCCCTGAAAGTCCGCCGATTTGCGAGTAAGAAATATAGCAAGAGATGCCCTGCACTTCTGGGTCATCAAAGCGTTCTACCTCAATGGTGTTGTTCGGGCCCAGTAGCTTGAACTCCGTTCGCACGCTGCCAATATGGGCATCTTGAGCAAACAGCACAGGAGGAAGCAGCGCCAACACAACAATGAGTGACCTGCTGGCCAGGTGTTTTGAGAAAAACATGGGTAGCACTCTTTAAAATGGTTAGTCGTAGGATAGTTATCTGTCAATAAGGATAGTTAGCTGTCAATAATTAGCCGTGGGATGGGCAGGTTAAATTTATCACGTTCACTCAGCGTTTGGCGGCGGTCGTCTCGCCGAAGGGCAAAAGATCAGGCAGTGCCATGACGGCTGCCAGCGGCATGGGTTTGGCAAAGAGGAACCCTTGCAATAGATTGCAGTGACGGCGAACCAGATCCTGCTGTTGGTCGCGCTCTTCGATGCCTTCAGCGACAACCACCAGGTCTAGGTGGTGCGACATGGTGATAATCCCCTGCACGATTGCCGCATTACGCCTATTAGTGGTGATGTCCTTAATGAAGGCGCGATCCAGTTTGACCTTGTGAATCGGTAGGTCGCGCAGGTAACTCAAGCTAGAAAAACCCGTGCCAAAATCATCGAGTGCTACGTTGATGCCCATTGCATTAAGCTGGTTGATTAGCTCGATGGCTTGCTCGGCTCCATCTAGCAGCACACTTTCGGTGACTTCAATCTCCAATAGCTTAGGTGGCAGCCCCGAATCACTCAGCGCCTGCTGAACATCCTCCAGGAAGCCTGCCCGCCGGAACTGCAGGGAAGAGATATTGACCGCGACCGGCACTACGCGCTTGCCCGCGGCGTACAGGGTGGCGGCGTCTTGGCAAACTCGCTGCAGAATCCAGCGCCCCAGCGGAATGATTTGCCCAGTTTGCTCAGCTAGCGGGATAAATACGCCAGGAGAGATCATGCCCTTCTCGGGATGATGCCAGCGGATCAGCGCTTCCAGGCCGCGGATGCGACCATTCACCGCCTCTACGATTGGCTGGTAGTAGAGTTCAAACTGGTTATTTTTCAGCGCGGTATGCAAGTCATGGCGTAGCAGCACCGATGCTTCGGTCATCTGCTGGTCGTTGCCTTTGTACCATTGCCAGGTATTGCGGCCTTGTTGCTTGGCACCGCTCATGGCGAGGTCGGCGCGCTGCATCAGCTCATAGGCATTTTCGACGACAGAGCAGTTACAGGCAATGCCGATGCTGGCACTTACATGAACAGGCTTGTCTTCGATTTGGAACGGCGCTGACAGGGCGTCTAGCATCCGTTCGGCAATATTGATGCCAGCCTGACAGCCATCAAGGTGGGTGAACAGTAAGGCAAACTCATCGCCGGTGAGCCGTGCCAGAGTCGCATCTTGCCCAATAACCTGCTGCAGCCTGTCGGCCACCGCTACTAGCAGCTGGTTGCCAATGTGATAGCCCAACCCGTCATTGATTGCTTTGAAACCGTCTAGGTCGAGATGCATCACCACCAGTACGCTCCCCTTTTGCTGCGCTTGCTCAAACGCTTCTCTCAAGCGTGTATCAAAGGTGGCGTGGTTGGGTAAACCGGTTAGCAGGTCATGCGTCGCCTGGTAAGCCAGCTGGGCTTCCTGTTCATGCTGTTGAGTGATGTCTTTCGCGATGCAAAAAACCCCTTGGGTCACGCCGTCAACAATGATGGGCATGCTGGTTACGTCTAGGGTTCGCAGGTGGCCGTCTTGGTGCATTACCCGCAAGATTACCTGGCCTGGGTGACCGATCAGGGTGGCGGCGTACAGCTCCTGCATCGGCTTCATATCTTGTGGCTGCAGCAGGGTAGAAAAATGGCTGCCCAGAAACGTTTCATTCGGGCGCCCGGTTATGTGGCTGCAGGCATCGTTAGCGGTGACGATGCGGCCTTCGCAGTCGAGCGAGAAGACACCGTCAGGATGGTAGAGATAGAGCGAACGAAATCGCTGTTCAAGATCGTACTGCGCTTCAATGCGCTGCCGAGCCGCCATTAGCTCCCGCGAACGCAACAGCACCAGCCTCACCAGCCCCAAGCTCAGAGCCAGCAGGTAACTAAGCGTTAAGCCTGCGATCGCAAAACCGGCCGGCATAATACCGGCGCGCAGTAAGCCTGAAACCGAATCCATATGAACATCAAGCACCAGCCGGGAACCACCGGGAAGCCCAATTTCACGGCGCTCCAGATGCGGCAGCGGGCGGGCAAGGTGATCTTGGGCGGCGCTTTCAGCTTGCCTCAAGACCAGGTAGGGGGTGTCTCCTCCTACCGAGAGCCGGAACTGATTCAATTGAACACTGAGTTCGCGCTCAAGCAGTTCTGCCAGGTCTAATTCGGCAATCAGTTGCCCGCCTGCGTTGCCCAGGGGTGCCACCAGCAGCAGCGTGCGCGGGCTGTTAGGCACGGTGAAAGCCGTTGTTTCCGACCATTCCAGTGCCTGTGAATCACGAAGGTGCGATAGATCCATCTCTTCAACGAGGCGGCGCTGATATTGCTCAGATGAAGCACGAATTGCCTCAAGCTCGCCATCGGGGTTCAGTAAGGCCAGCGTTTTTAGATAAGGGGCGTGCTGGAAGTAGGTTTGTACATCATGCTCCCAGCCTCCTGCTTGACGCTGGTGATCGTTCAGCCCTTGTCGCCAGGCCAGCCGCTGGATCAAATCCAGCTGCACTTTAATCGCGTGGCGTGCGTTGAGCGCTGCATTGTCCATCAAGGTGGCAGCCTGGCGCTGCATGTTGCTCTGGGCACTCCAGTTAAGGGTGTACCAGGCCAAACAGCTCACCATTACACCGGCCACTGCAGCAAGCTGGGTTAGCCTCCCCAAAGGCAGTAAGCGGCGGCTGCCGCGCCAAGCAGCGACCAAGAAGGCCAACCCACCCAGCAAGGCGTAAAGGGTGGCGAGTATGGGGGATGATACAAAGTTTTCTACCCAACTGAGGCGGCTAGCGGGAAGCAGGATTAGCAGTATCGAAAACCCTCCCGCTCCCAGTGCCAATAACCCACTACTTGCCCAGACCAATCGATACCAAGGCCGCTTCATGCCTAGCGCAGTACACAGGGCGACCAAGAACAGCAGAAGCGCAGCTATTGAGAGGATTCTCGGCCCACCCGACAGCCACGATTCCCCACTCCATGGGCCGCCTGCCAAGCCGTTGTGCAGCAGGGTATATAGAGTGATTAATGCTAGCGGTATGGCGGCGAAGTATCTCAGCCAACGCCGATTAAACAGCCAGCCCAGCAGGCACAGGCCAGCCAGAAAGCCCGCCACAGCCGCATCGGCCACCATCAACTTGCTCAGCGGATAGGTAATACCCGCAAGGTGACCTAAAAGCCCCGTTCCCCCTAATAAGGTAAAGGTAGCGGCGGCCATCAGCAGGCCAACATCCATGGCGATATCGCGTATTCGATAAGGCAAATCAGTATCGTCACGTGCGCTTACTTCAGCCGCTCTGGCTCGCATGGCAAGCTCCTTTCATCCTTTGGCAACGTGGTTACGCCCAAGATGTTTGGCCGTGTAGAGGGCGCGGTCGGCGCGTGCCATTATGCTTTCGCTGGTGTCTCCGGGCAGATAGCCCGTCACGCCCAAACTGGCGGTAATCGGCACTGGCTGCCAGCGGTAGGTCTCAATGGCTCGGCGCAAGCGCTCTAAGGCGTTACAGGCTTCGTCGAGTGACGTTTCTGGCATCAACAAGGCGAATTCCTCGCCTCCAATGCGTGCGGCAATGTCACGCCCGCGCAGCTGCGAGGCAAGCAGCTTCGCAAGCTGTTGCAGCACTTGGTCACCAACCCCATGGCCGTGAAGGTCGTTAATCGGCTTAAAGTGGTCAATATCTAAAATGGCGACGCTAAAAATATCAGAGTGTCGATTAACGGCAACGCGAGCCAGCCGCTCTTGCAGGGCGAGATCGAAATGGCGCCGGTTAGGCAAGCCCGTTAGCGGGTCGCTTCTAGCCTCATGCCCCAGTTTCAAGGTGAGGTGCTGCAGCTCTTTATTATGCGTTTCCAATGAGCTGTTATGCGTTTTTAATGAGTGGTTATGCGTTTCTAATAAGGCGCGCATGGCTTCAAGCTCAGCGATCACCGCCTGCTTCTCTTCCAGCGCCTGCTGGGCTGCCTGGCGAGCCTGCAACAGTTCGCGCTCCAGCTGGTTTTTGCGCGCAATAGGCAACAGGGAGAGCAGCGTTATGGGTGCATGTTGAGCCCCCACAAGGCGCGCACTGCACAACACCGGCAGGGCTTCACCGTTTTCAAGGCGCAGGCTGAGATGGACTTCATCGACCGCCCCTACATCTATTAGCTGAAAGGCTAGCGCCCCCTGGTAGAGCATGCGTGCCTCAACGGTAAACAGCTCACTGACGGGGCGGTTAATCAGCTGCTCCACCGGCCGCCCCAACCAGTCGCTAAGGGTCTGGTTAACCTGCAGCATACTGCCCTGCTCGTCGACGACGACCTGACCAGACGGTGCGCACTGCCACCAGTGGGCGAGATCTGCTCCCCTCGGGGCCATTGTGTCAACCTCCCTGCATCACAAGCCGCGCCTGAAGCGCCTTCGCCAGGATATCGGGGGCGGTTAGCTGGGGGTAATGGCCGCCTGTATCTAACACCACTAACTCGCTCTCAGAAAGGTGCTGTTGCAGGTATTGAGCCGCTTCAAGGGGCACCATGGCGTCCCGTGCGGCTTGAACGATCAGGCTGGGCACCGTGACATGGGCTAGGTGATGGCGGGTATCGCCCAAGAAAATACTGTTTGCCAGGGGGCGCAGCACATCGGGCGATACTTCAAGAAAGCGCTGCTGAAGATTCAACTGGCGGGATTCAGTGGCAGCATCGCCCAAGGCCACCCGCGAGACAGTACCGGCCCAGTCTTGATAGTTTTGCTCCATTAGCTGCATCAGGCTTTCTAACTGCTCGCGGGTGTAGCCTCCACGGTAGTCAGGCGGATCATCAAGGTAGCGGGCTGAGCTGCAGACCATCGCCAAACGCCGAAAGGCCTTAGGTCGCTGAATGGAGGCAAGCATACCAATGGTGCCGCCAATAGAATGGCCAAGCATCACGGCGTCTTCCAGGTTCAACTCATCGCACAAGGCCGCGATGTCATCGGCGTGCCCGGAAGGCGTGCCATGGCGCTTGGCGTCATAGGCTTGTGGCGCGGAATAGCCGAAGCCAGCCAGGTCGACAAGGATCAGGCGGTAGTCGTTCTCAAGCATGGGGAGCAGGCGACGCCATACCGTTTGGTCACAGCCTAAACCGTGAATCAGCAGTAACGGTGTAGTGCCATGACCGAGTTCGTTGACGTTAAGCAGGTGGCGAATAGAGGTCATAGAACGCTCAAATTTATTATCGTAGACAGCCAAGCAGGTAGCACCATTACAGTATCATTCGTCTTAGCGTTTAGGGAATCAACGCCAGCAATAAGCACCTGATTTTTAATGAGGCATTGCCCCAAAAGAGTAAGCCATGCGGTAGGATTTGTGATGCTCGGGTTTAAATTTAGTGTTTAGCCGAAAACCGCATAAACCCCTCGCCCGATTGAGGAAGCCGTGGAGGATTTCCTTCTCACTGAATACCTTGAAATAATCTCGGGTTGTATATTCGAGACTGAGTGCTAACAAGTGTGAGCTTTTCGATATCGCGGTGCATTGGGTTAACAACAGCAACTTGATCAATGCCAGCAGCGGCAGTGCTCGGAACAAGAAGGATTAAGTTGCGTGCTGATGACAAAAACTCTGTTCCAATGCTTCTTGTGAAACTAGGAGGGGGGGACAGATCCCAACCATCGGGTAAATCAGCTAGCTCTACTGTTTCGATGGCATTAGTTCGCACTTTGAATATTCCCAGCAGATAGTCTTTTGGTATCAAACGCGGGTTTGGAATGTAGTTGCCCATTTCCAGCATGGCCACGGAGGCACTCGTACCAAAATAAAGAACGGGGTGGCCAGCATTGTTCCATCGGGCTCTATCGCGATAGCTACCACCATGGCCTGAAAGATTGCTTATGAAGCGTTCAGGTGCGATGCGATACAGGTTCATCAGCTAAATTCACCGTAGCTGATCTTACGCAGCACCTGGCGTACCATTTCACGACCGGCGAATGTATCCAGCAATTCAACAGGGCGCGACCCAGACAATGCTGGCACTTCAGTGTGCAACCATTCTTGGCCAATATCGCGATCACCGAACACCTTGGCGGTCTCAACGTACAGCTTCAGCGTATCGAGCACTTCCTCACTCTGCGCTCGCCCTAGCGCCTTACGCTTATAGAAGCGATGCAAATTACCAGAGTCCGTTTCCAAGAGACGAACAAACAGATCTCGGTCAGCTGAAAGAGCATCGATTGCTTGTTTAAGAACACGACCAGACAAGCCTTCCCTGACAGTCCTGATGAAAGCGACTGGGTCGGTATACACATCACGCGGCAGACTGACCTCAGCCATAATGCCATTGCTAGTCGTGCTGTTCTTCTCGATGATATCCATCGTTACCTCCTGCCGTGAACCACCTGGTTTAGCACCGGTAGCATGTAACATCTTGTTTCTTCAATATACATCAAAAAGATGACTTAACAACATCATAATGATGAAATGCCAGATATAACAGGGATCGCGAGCCTGTACAATGGTTCACTGAGTCGCCTAACGTCTTTACCTTTACTCTCACCCTGAGAAAATTTCTCATCCGCTGCCGTTTACTCCGGCACATCACCAACAATTACTCCGCTGTTCATCCAATAAATGGCTGAAATAGCGGGCACTAATAGATAGGCGGCTGATATGGCGGCGTAGACAGGCGGCAATACTAAACAAGCGATTTCTGCGGGGGCGGCTGTGGGGGCGAAAAGAAAAAAAGCCAAAAATCTAGGAAAGCTATATCAATAAGCCATTGATTTAATTGGCGTCCCTGGCAGGAGTCGAACCTGCGACCTGCCGCTTAGGAGGCGGCTGCTCTATCCTACTGAGCTACAGGGACTTAGACATCGTCTAAAACTTGCGGGGGCGTAGTATAACGCGTCCGCTTAAGCAGGGCCAACCGGGTTGGCTTACTTCAAGCTACTTCCTAGATCCAGCCAAGTAAACGCAGCGTAAATACGCCCAGCGTGACAGTAATACTCGCCATCAGGGTGGTGATGGCAATGATATTGGCCGCTAACGCGACGTTGCCGCCTATTGCTTTCACCATTACAAAGCTGGCGGCGGCAGATGGGCTGGCGAAAAAGAGAAACAGCAAGCCCAACTGCGCGCCTGAAAAACCCAGCAGCCACGCGGCGGCCGTTGCTACCACCGGAAGCAGCACCATTTTCATTAAACTAGCGCTTAATGCTACTTGGCTGCTATTACGCATGCTGGATACAGAAAGCGTCGCGCCGATACAAATTAGTGCCAGCGGTAGCGTTAAGGAGGCAAAGTAATCCCCTGAGGTAATCAACCAACTGGGTAGCGGGATTGAAAGCGCGGTAAACGGCAGTGCGGCAAACACGGAAATAATGAGCGGGTTCGTCACTACGTTCTTTAGCAGACTGCGCCAATCCGTCGACTGCCCCGGCTGGTAAAACGCCAGCACCACCACTGAAAGTGCGTTGTACATCACAATCACCACGCCCAGCAGCAAACTGCCCGCTGAAAGGCCGTAGTTGCCGTACATACCTGCGGCAAGTGCTAGCCCTACAACGCCGCAATTGCCACGAAACGCCCCTTGCACGTAAACACCGCGATCGGAGCGCGGCACGCGGTAGTGCGCCCACGCCCAACTGAATAGAAACTGTCCTAATGTCGCGGCGGCAAAAAACACCAAGAGCGATACATCGAGTGCAACGCTCAGGTCGGCTTTTATTAAGCTGAGGAAAATCAAGGTGGGGAGCGTTGCTTTAAATACTAATGCTGAGGCGGTAGAAACAAATGCGCTATCGATCCACTTCAGCTGTTTTAACCCCAGGCCCACAAAAACCATGGCAAAAACTGGCAGCGTGACATCTAGCGTGCGAGCAAACAGTTCGAGTAAGTTCACAGAAGGCCTCAGTCATATTATTTATCCAAAAAGCGCGTAATACCTCTTCCTGAGTCGCGTAGCGCGAAGGGAGAGGATATAAGCGCGGCATCCATCGGATGCCCTTATGCCCTTGCTGGCTGTATGCACAGTGCTATACTGGCTATGTCGACACGACC